>JBBQCM010000077.1:0-32170 GCA_038318725.1 Chthoniobacterales bacterium | reverse complement strand
CTCGACGAGGTGGCCGGACCCATGGTGCTCCGGATCGGCTCCTTCCTGCCCTTCACGGCCACGGCTTATATCAACGGGCACAGCTTCATCGAGCGGCAACTGATCCGCGCAGGGGTGAGTTATCGCAAGGAAGACAATGCCTTTCTGCAGGTGAGCGACCCACAGGCTTTGCAGGCCGCGGCCGATGGCCTCGACGGGGCCACCATCGCCCAGCGCCTCGATTACTGGACGCTGATCGTCGGGCCGAAGTTCTCGGAGAAGGAGCGCGCCGCCTGCAAGCTGCACCGGCTCTGGAGTGTCAGCCAGGTGGAATACTGCCTCAACTTCATCTTCGCCCGCGCCTTTCCCATTCGGGAGATCTTCCGGCGTTGCTGTGAACTCTCCCTGGGCACGCTGACCATGGACCGGCTGGCGCACGTCTTCGGGCAGCTTAAGTTGCGGCAAATGGCGGGCAAGTTCTCGACGGTCGTGCAGCGTCTGGACGCGGCGCGCCATGTGATGCGCAGTTACTGGCGGCATAGCTTTGTCAAACAATACGAGAAAGCCAGCCGCTTCCTGCGCCTGGAGGTGGTCTGCAACGAACTGCAAAAGGACTTCAAGCTCAACAAGAGCCTGCCTTACTGGCAACCCATGCGGGAGCGGCTGTCCGGGATCGTTGATCGCTTCGCCGCGGTGCAGGCCGAGAACTTGAATGTCCACGGCCACTTCGACCTGCTCGCCGCCCTGGCCCGGCCCGTCACGGTGGGCCGGACTCGCGTGGCCGGAGTGCGGCTCGACCAGCCGCGGGTGCTGCGCCTGCTCGAAGTGCTGGTGCGCGGGCTGGGCGGCCATCTGCGGCGCTGGACGGCCGCCGAGCTGCACGGGCAGGTGCTGGAAGCCTTTGCCCTCAAGGCCGGCAGTTACACGCTCAACCAATTGCGTTACGACCTGAGAAAGTTGCGCGCCCACGGTCTGATCGAGCGCGTGGCCCACAGTTATAGTTACCGGGTGAGCGTCGCCGGATACAAGCAAGCCATCCTGATGCTGCAACTGCGCCAGCGCATCTACGGCCCGCTGGCCGCCGGCAGCCTGAAACATCGGCCCGACCGGGCACACACCCCGAACGTTCCCATCGAGCGCGCTTATCACAAAGTTGATGAAGCCATCGACGAACTCCTGGACCTTCTCGCCGCCTGAGTCGCTCATCTGTTCACTTAGTTTCTCAGAGCCATTCTCGCAGTTTTCGCCGGAAAGAATCTAACATGTGGATCATCAACAGATCTGTTGGTTTGTGAACAGCGTTATGGGCGACAGATTTGTTGGTTTTCAACGGGGAGGGGAGGGGCCGGGTGTGGATTTAGGCGCGCGGGGTGGTGATGGGCAACAAGAATGTCGGCTATGAGACGCGGGCGCGCCGTATTCTCGTGTCAAATATGAACGTAGAACAAAGATCCGTGGCGCAAGGCCATCCGGGCTGAAGCACGACTCGCTCAAGACGGAGGAGACGCAGGTGGGTTGGGACCGGCGGTTCGTGCTTCCGCGCTGCCGAAGGGAATCGGCGGGTCCAACGCCAGCGACTCGGCGATGCTCTTCGCCGGCTACGCCATCGCCGCAGGCGAAAGCGACCCGGGCACGGCCACGGCGGGCTGAGCGCGGGCCGGCTACCCGGCATTCCACTCGAGCAGCCCGGCGGCGGGGGGGCGGATGAGGTGGCGCAAGGGTTCGCCGAGATCGGCCATGAGCGGGAGCGCCGGGCCGGTGGCGGCGATGCCGGCGAGCGCGACGGCGTGATGCAGCACCGGAATCGGCCCGTGCGCGTTGCGCAGCGTTTCCAAAGAGTGGAAACGCGCGCGGATTTCCTCGGCGCGGGGGAAGTCGCCGGCCTGAAGTGCGCCGAGCATTTCCTGCGAGCGCCGCGGGGCCACGCAGACGCAGCCGGAGGTGAAGGCGCGGATGCCGAACTCCCGCCAGTGGGTGATGGCCGGTTGCTCGCCGATGCCGCTGACGATGAGCGCGGGATCGACGCTGTCCACGAGAGCCCGGAGCAGGGGATCGGCGGCGGGATTTTCGCGGACGACGGCGTATTTGATCCACGCAATGACGCCGGCGGCGACGAGCGCTTTGACCACTTCCACGGTCACGTATTTTTCGTCCTTCACGTAGAGTACCGCGGGGATGCCGGCGCGCTCGGTGAACTGCATCACCGCCGCGCGCACGCCCTCGGGCGAGCTGACCGCGAGGGTGGGGAGGACCATGGCGGTGGGAAACTTCCGCGTGGCGAGGAGCGCGGCCTGATCCATCATCGTGCCGAAATACGGGCCGACGCCTGGTACGATCCACGTCTCGGGTGCGGCGGCGGCGGCGAGCTGGTCGAGCACGGTGGCGTATTCCGAGAGGGCGATGTTGTAGAAGTTGGCGTTGCCCCCATAGAGCAGCGTGGAGACGCCGCCGGCTTCGATGTGCCGGATGAGCTTCGCATTTTCCGCGGCGTCGGCTTTCAAGCCCGCATCGCGGCAGAGCGGGGGGACGGCGATGACGGAAGCGTGGAGGTCAGCGGTGGTGAAGGTGGTTTTCATGGAAGTGTGCGGCAAGGTTCCATCTTGCCGCCGCGCATTTCGCAAGCTCGGAGCGGGAACTTCGACGCGATCGTTGAATCCAAGGGTTGATGTCCGCTGCCGGTCAATGGCACGGTGTCGCGCTCACACCCATGTCCGCCCGCACTGGAATTTTCGTCGCCTACTGCTTCCCCGAAAAAAAATGGTTCGATCGCGTCCACGCGGTGCTCAAACCGGTGGTTGGGAAGGAAGGCATCGTCGTGTGGGACGAACGCCGGCTGAGCGGCGGCGGCACTTGGAAGGCTGAGCTATCCGAAGTCCTCGCGAGCCGCAAGGTGGCGCTGCTGATGGTGAGTGACATCTTCCTCTCCTCGGATTTTGTGGGGCGCGCGAAACTCCCGGCACTGCTCGAGAGCGAACGCGAGCAGGGCCTGAAAGTCTGCTGGGTGCTCGCGAACCACTGCCTTTTCGAACTCGCCGGTTTCGACCCCGCGGACGCCGCCCACAACGTCAACGCCGCGCTCGACGGACTCGGCCTGGAAAAGCGCGACGCCGAGCTGGCCGGCATCGCCCGCCATGTCGCGCAGCAGTTTGGCCGGCCCGCGACCGCACCGGCACCGGCACCGGCGGCGGTGCCGGCCGCTTTGCACACGCTCGACGCCGCGATCCGGACGCGCCACGAAAGCATCCTCGATCTTCGCCGGCTGGCCCGCTGGATGATCCTGGCCGCCATGGGCATCGGGCTGCTGGCGCTCCCGGCAGCGCTGCTCGGGCTCACGCACTTTCTGCTGCTCGCGGGCTTTGCCGCGTTCGTTGCCTGCGAGGCCCTGCTCGTGCGGTCACGGATCGACTTTCTCGGACAGGGGCTGATCGGCATGCGCTACACCCGCAGCGGCCTCGCGGATGAAACTCTCCCCACCCGCCAGCGCGAACCGCTGGTGCGCCGGGCGGAGGAAATCGTCGGATAAAATACCAACCCGGAAACTATGGCCGCACAGAACACACCCAACGCCGATCTCGAACAGTCGCTTTTCAAAGCGAACCTCAAGGAAAAACGGCTCCGCCAGCGCTTCATGCTCACCGTCCTCATCCCCGCCGCCGTCGGGGCGCTGTGGCTGCTCTACTCCCTCTACGAAGTCACGACTTGGCAGACCAGGGCGCGGGAAATCGCCGAGCGCGAAGCCGGCACCCAGCAGCGCGAAAACGAAGCCCGCCAGCAAGTCGCTGACGCCGACGCCAAACGGACTGCCGCCGAAGCGGCCGCCAAAGCCGCCCAAGTGCAGGAAAAAGCGGCCAAGGTCCGCGCCGACGACATGCAGCAACGCCTCGTCAAAGCGCGCGAGGAAATCGGCGGTCTCGCCCCGCTCCTCACCGATGTCAGCTCCGTGAAAGCGAAAGCCTCGAAGCTCATGGCGAGCGAAGCGGTGGAATCCGAGCTCACCGAAATTCGCACCGCGCTCGGCCGCATCCTCGGGCGGATCGAGCAGGAGTTTGACAAGGGCCTGCCCGCTGCGGAGCAGAAAGCGCGTGTCTATCTGTTTGTCTCCGACGACGCCCAGCGCGACGCCGCCAAAGCGCTCGTGCCCATTTTGGAAAGCGCCGGTTTCGACGCCGCCGTCGCCAAGAATCCCGGACGCAAAATCGACGGTACGGAGATCCGCTACTTTCGCGAGCCGCAGGATAAAACCGAGGCCAACCGCCTCCAGACTCTTGTGGCGGCCCAGCCCGGCCTGAGCGAATGCCGGCTCAACCCCACCACCGACGCCGACCACGCCACCGGCAGCCGGAAGTTTCAGGTCTGGTTTGGCAAACCGGCGGCGACGCCGCGGTAAGCCACAACGACGCCATCCACCAACTCGGTTTCTTGGGGGGGCGAGGTTTCATTCAAGACTGCCGGAGGCCGGGGACGGGATGGCGCTGGAGGAATTCGGTGGTGAGGGCGCGGTAGGCGGTGGCGCCGAGGCCGTGGGGCTCGTATTCATTGATGGGTTTGCCGTGGCTGGGGGCTTCGCCGAGGCGGACGGTGCGGGGGATGACGGTTTTGAAGATGATGTCGCCAAAGTGGCTCTGGACTTCGGCGATCACCTGAGTGGCGAGGTTGTTGCGCATGAACATGGTCATGAGAATGCCGCCGATGGTGAGGTCGGGGTTGGCGCCGCAGTCACGAATCTGGCTGACGACGTGATCGATTTTGCTCAGGCCCTCGAGGGCGAAGTATTCACACTGAAGGGGGACGAGGAGTTCGTCGGCGGCGGCGAGGGCGTTGGTCATGAGGATGCCGAGGGAGGGAGGGCAATCGAGGAGGATGAAATCGAAGGGGGCGTCGTCGCGCAGGGGCTGGAGGGCGGTGCGGAGGCGGGTGAGATGGTCGTCAACGCGGGCGACTTCGATCTCGGCGCCGGCGAGGTCGAGGTCGCTGGGGATGATCCAGAGATGCTCCCAGCGAGTGGGGATGACTTTATCCGCGATCAGGGACTCTCCGAGCAGGGGGCCGTAAATGGAAAGGCCTTCGACGGTGGGGAATCCGAGGGCGCTGGTGGCGTTGGCTTGGGGATCGAGGTCGATGAGGAGGACGCGGACGCCGCGGGCGGCGAGGCCGGCGGCAAGGCTGACGGAGGTGGTGGTTTTTCCGACGCCGCCCTTCTGATTGGCGACCGCGATGATTTTCATAGGGGCGTGGAATGTAAGGAGACGGCGATGTTTGACGAGCAAGGAATGGCCTTCGAGCGAGGGCGGCGGGTTTTTTAAAAAAGGAAACTGCTCCCCGAATCCGGGAAAGCGTGGCATCGGTGGGGCGCAAAAATATGTCCGACGCGATGATCCCGATTACTGAGCGCTTCCTGAGTGAAGCAGGTGGCTGGCAGGCGCTGAAGGAGGCGCGGGGGATGCAGGCGTCGGGGCGGGTGCTGGCGGCAAATTATGCGCCGCCGCTGCTGGAAGGAAGGGTGCGTGAGGGAGAAGGCGAACTGCGCACGGGGCTGCGGATTATTTCGGCGTCGAAGGTGGAGAATCTGTGCGGGTGCCGGGTGGCGCGGCGCGACGGGATGATCTGCGCGCATGCGCTGGCGGTCGGCTTGGAGTGGTTGAAACCGCGGGCGCTACCGGTGCCGGTGGCTCCGGCGGAGAAGGAAGCGGGGCCGCTTTTCGGGACGGAGGAAGGGGAGGTGATGGAACTGCATGTGGTACTGCCGGGCAACTTCGCCGCGGCTTGGGAGCGCGGGCACATCACCGTGGGAGCGGAGGCGGCGCTCCCTGGCCGGCGCGCGCTCGTCTCCGTTCTCGACCCGGCGCGGCGCTACCGCTGTCCCGACGCCGACCTGCCCATTTTGGAGAAACTCCGCGAGCTCGCCGGCGGGGAACTCCCCGGCGTCGTCACCCTCGACCGCACCGCCTTCCTCGACCTGCTTCCGACCCTCGCCGGCCACCCCCGCACCACCTTTGCCAAGACGACCCCAGCGATCATCCACGCCACCGCCTTTCGCCCCAATCCCGACCTTCCACCCAAAGTGCCCCTCCTCGCCACCGGCGCGTGCGTCTGGCTGCTGGACGGCGCGGCCTTTCACCCGCTCGCCCTGGAGCCCGCACCCGCTGCTCCCACCGCCGCTGAGATCGCGCCACCTTGCTTTGCCCTCGCCCTCGAAGGCTCTCTCAACCACCTCACCGCGCGCCTCGACGCCGTCTATGATGCTGGCGGCCACACCTTCACGGTCGAAGCGGCCCCGCGCTCCACGGCGTTTGCCCGCCACCACGCTGCAGAGCGCGGGGCTCTCGAAAGGCTGCGTCAGCCGGGCTTCACTGGTCCCGACCGCAGCGGGCAGCTCGTCCTGAAGGGAGAGCCCGCCATCCTGGGCTTTTTCGCCCGCGATCTGCCGAAACTCGAAAAGGAATGGTCCGTGACCATCGGGGAGCGCTTCACCTACGTCACTCGCGACATCGAGCGCATCCAGCCGCGCTTCGAGATCCGCACGTCCGGCGAGAACTGGTTCGATCTCCAGATCGAACTCACCACCGCGAGTGGCGACCGCTATTCCGCCGGAGAGATCCAGCGCCTTCTGCAATCCGGCCAAAACACCACCCGTGGCAAAAACGGCAAGCGTGCGGTCTTCGATGCCAGTTTGATCAACGAATTCCAAGAATCCCTGACCGACTGTAATCCCCAGCAAAAACAGCCCGGTCTTTACCGCATTGCTCGTTGCCACGCTCCGTTCCTTGGTGAGGTCGCCCTGGAGCAGGGAGTCGCGGTGGAAAGCGACGCCGCCTGGCGCGATTGGAGCAGGATGACGGAAAGCCAGGCCCGGCCTCCGGTGGAAGATCTCGGGGCCTTGGCAGAGGTTCTCAGGCCTTATCAAAAGGAGGGAGTATCGTGGCTCAAGAATTTAAACATCCACGGGGCAAGTGGACTGCTTGCGGATGAGATGGGTTTGGGAAAAACGGTCCAGACGCTGGCCTTTCTGCGGGGTGTCAGAGGCAAGGCGCTCGTCATTTGCCCGTCGTCGCTCGTCTTCAACTGGCAACGCGAGGCTCAGCGCTTCACGCCCGATCTCCAAGTCCTGACAATACAGGGCGCGGATCGCCATACACTCTTCGCTGAGCGCATGAAGAAAGCGGACTTGGTGATCACCAGCTATGCGCTCCTGCGCCGCGATATCGAACGCTATCACGCCATGGAGTTCGCGGTCGTCGTCCTCGATGAAGCGCAGCACATCAAAAATCCCGACAGCCAGAACGCCCAGTCTTCATTTTCCTTGAAAGCAGGCTTCCGACTCGCGTTGACCGGAACCCCATTGGAAAACTCACTGACCGATATTTGGTCGCTGATGAATTTCCTCATGCCTGGGTATTTGGGATCGCGGAAGGAATTTCGCGAGCGTTTTGAAAACGAGATCGTCCGAGACCCAAAGGGCGCGGTTCATCGACGACTAATCAAACGCATGAAGCCCTTCATTTTGCGTCGCTTGAAGCGAAATGTCGCCAAGGAACTCCCGGATAAAATCGAGCAAATCGCTTATTGCGAACTCACTAAGGAGCAGAGTGCTGTTTACACGGCACTCACCACCAACACCCGCCGGATGATGTCAGAATGGTCCGCCGAAAAGGATCAGGGCAAGGTCCGCATGTTGATGCTCACCGCGCTTTTGCGATTGCGGCAGGCCAGTTGCGACCTGCGCTTGTTGAAGCTCAAAGAGGATGCCGATCTGCGCGAGCCGTCGGGCAAGATGCAACTTCTGGAAGAGATTTTGCTGGAAGCAATCGATGGCGGACACCGGGTGCTTTTGTTCAGCCAGTTCACCTCCATGCTGGGCATCATTCGCCAAACCCTGACTGACTCGAAAATCTCCTTCTGCTATCTTGATGGTCAAACCAAAGACCGGCACCTCGAAGTCGATCGGTTTCAGGCCGGCACCGCTTCGGTGTTTCTCATCAGCCTCAAAGCCGGAGGTGCCGGCTTGAATCTCACAGCCGCCGATACGGTGATTCATTTTGATCCATGGTGGAACCCCGCGGTCGAGAACCAGGCGACGGATCGCGCCCATCGAATTGGTCAGACGAATGTCGTGACTTCCTACAAATTGATCGCCCGCGGCACGGTTGAGGAAAAGATTTTGGCCCTGCAGCAGCGAAAGCGCGACGTCATCGACGCAACGCTCGACCATGAACAGCCGCTGCTCGAAGGCCTGAATGACCACGACCTGCTCGATTTGCTCGCGTGAACGCGCGCGTTTCCCGTGCGTGGACCGCGCTGAGTGTTTCTCGAAGGGTGCTGGGCCACCCTATCTCCCAGGCTTCTAAAGCTCGGGAATCACGTAGTCCTTGTCCGCCAGCCAGAGGGTGTCGCGGTAGTCCTTCGCGGCGATGAAGCGCGCCGAGCCATCGAGGAAAAGATAGTCCGATCCGTCGCCGTAGAGTTTCAGATCGAGATGGTCCTTGATGTTGCCGTGCGGCGGTTCGAGGAAATCCATGAAGAAGTGGATACTCCCCGGCTTCGGCGTGCCGAGCAGGAGGGTCTGGCTGGGAAGCTCGGCGCGGTTGATGCGGATGATGGACGACGGATTCTCGAAGGTGCCGAGGTCATTGAAGCCATTGAGAATGAAGCTGGTGTTGTTGCGGCTGTTGCTCACCGGGTCGGCTTTGCGGATCAGGTAATTCTGCGGATCGCCGGGCGCGGCATAAACGCGGATGTCCTGGATATATTGGGCGAGCAGTTTCGGCCAGCGGTCGGTTTTGTTGACGACCGCCGAGCGGCCCGGCAACTCGAACTCATGCTCCCCGGCGTAGAGCAGAAAGGCCGCGCCGACCTGGCGGATATTGCTCAGGCCGGCGGTCTGCTGGCCGCGTCGCTGGACGGCTGCAAACACCGGCAGCGCGAGGGCCGCGACGATGGCGATGATGGCGATGACGGTGAGCAGTTCGAGCAGCGTGAAGGCGCGAAGACGAAGCGGATGTTTCATGGCGCGGAGAGGATGAACGGAAAGCACAACCGCCGAATGCGCCGAAAACTTGGCCTTTCTGTCATTCTGAACCCGCGCCGCGGGGAACTCCGCTTAGAAGGACGGTGTTTTTCTACCCCGCTCCAGCTTCCGGTAAACTTCGAGGCGGCAGTCGAAGCCGCCCAAGTCCACGACCTGCCGCGACTGGAGCTTCAGCGCCGGTTGCGGGCTTTCCAAGCGAAAGGGATTGGTGAAGACGAGCCGGCCGCCGGGCCGGAGAACGCGGGCGGCGGTGGCGAAGAGGTCGTTGAAAAGTCCGCGCAGATCGGGGATGCGGACGCGGCGGCCAAGCGGGGGGTTGGTCAGGATAAGGCTCACGCTTTGCGGCTCGAACGCGGCCGCGCGGAAATCGCAGCAGGTGAATCTCGCCGGCACGCTCCCGAGTTGTGCGGCGGCGAAGTTTTTCTCCGCGCTGCCGACGGCCTCGGCGCTGCGGTCGGTCCCGTGGATCTGGCGCACCCCGCCGCGCCGGGTGCGCTCGATCAGTTCCAGGCCCGAGCCGCAAAATGGATCCCACACGATTTCATCTTCCGCCAAACCGGCGGCGCGCGCTAGGCAGGCGGCGAGCGGCGGATGCGAAGCCGCGGGCACGTCATCCACGCGGTAGGCGTAGCGCGGATCGGGTGATAGCCGCGGGCGCAACTCGACGGAATCGCCGTGCCGGGTGCGGTGGATGTCCACCGCCCACGGCGCTTCGCGCGCGTCGTTCAGAATCTCGGGGCAGAGCGCGTAGGCGCGTTCCGCCACGCGGCGGACGGCGGCGCGCTGGTGGCCCCGGCCGATGAACTCGAGCCGGTAGCGCAGCGGTCCGTCCGTGAAAGCGGCGAGCAGGCGGCGCGCGAGCGGCGAGGCGATGGCCGCGGCGAGCGCTTCCACCGGTTTGCCGGCGGACTCTGTTTTCACCAGCCCGAGCACCAGCCCGAGCGTGCCGAAACAGCGCAGCGCAAAAAGATCCGCGAGCGCGAACGGTGCCAGCGGCGTGAGCGCGACCAGGCCGCTCTCCACCGCGAGCACGCGAAACTTTCCGTGCGCGCGGATGTGCTCCTCCACCTCCTCGCGCACGATCCCCTCCAGCCCCTTGCGCCCGCGCAGATGGAGGCGCAGCCGGGCGAAACCGGTGAGCACACGATCCAGCCGCACGGTGCTCGGGCGCTCGTTGCGGGCCACGCTGGCGCGCACTTTCTGGGCGGTGTGCGGGGTGAAAGCGCCCGCGTTTTCGATGACCGCGAGCGTGGCCGCGCCGCCGATTTTATCGAGCGTCCGGGCGAGAAATTTTTCCTCGCGCGCCGTGGCGGTGGCGCGCAGGGCGAGCAGCGCGGCTTCATCGCCCGCGCCCGCGCCGATCTTCGGCAGCGCGGCCATGGCGTAGCGGCGGAGCTTTTCCTGCGGATCGCCGAGCAGCCCGCGCAGCCACGCGCCCACCTCGTCGCGCTGCGCCGCGGGACCCGATTCGGCGAAGACCACGCCCACCGCGCGAATGACCGCCACGCGGTCGAAGCGCTCGCGCGGCGTCGCTCGGTCAAAGCGGGGCACTTCCTCCGTCCAGAGCCGCCGCCACGGGAGCGTGCGGAGATGCTGGTAAAGTTCTTTGCTGTCCGGGCCGCGTGGCATGCACCGAGTAGGAGCGGGAGCGCGGCATTGCGCAATTCCAGAAACGGCCTTCGGAGCCAAGCGCTCTTGCGCGATCACGGGGCGCTTCCGCGCCCGAACTTTTTCACAGTTTCTGAGAGCGCGCTTCGCCGGGCAACGGCCTGCCATTCAGCCTTCACCCCGCGCTGCCGAACCAACCGAGCTTCGCGGGCGAAAGGTTGATGTTGATCTGCTTCGTCTCGAGGTAGGCGTCGAGGCCGAAGGTGCCGAGTTCGCGACCGATGCCGCTCTGCTTGTAGCCGCCCCACGGGGCTTCGCAAAAGGTCGGGTGATAAGTGTTCAGCCAGGTGATGCCGGCGCGGAGTTTTTTGAGCACGCGCAGGCCCTTGGCCTGGTCGCCAGTGAAAACGCCGCCGGCGAGGCCGTAGAGGGTCTCATTGGCGAGGCGCACGGCTTCCTCCTCGGTGTCGAAAAGTTGGACCGCGAGAACGGGGCCGAAGATTTCCTCGCGGACGATCTTCATGTCCGGGCGGGTTTTCACAAAGACGGTGGGCGCGACAAAGTTTCCGCGGCTGAGCGGGCCGTCGGTCAGGCGGTGGCCGCCGCAGATCGTCTCCGCGCCTTCGGCCCGGCCCGCGGCGATGTAGCCGAGCACCTTTTCCATGTGCTCCGGCGTGATCAGCGGACCCATCTCCGTGTTGGGATCGAGCCCGTCGCCCACGACGATCCGCGTGCTGGCCTCGGCGAGGCGTGGGAGAAATTTGTCCGCGATCTTCTTGTCGAGGATCAGCCGCGAGCCAGCGCTGCACACCTCGCCCTGGCCGGCGAAGATGGCGAACATCGCGTATTCCAGCGCGACCTCGAAATCCGCATCCGCAAAGACGATGCACGGCGATTTGCCGCCGAGTTCGAGCGTGACCTTTTTGATGTTCCCCGTCGCCGCCGCCATGATCTTCCGCCCCGTGACGGTGCCGCCGGTGAAGGCGATCTTGTCCACCTGCATGCTGGCCGCGAGCTCGTGGCCGGCGGTGGGGCCGGGGCCGAGGAGGAGCTGGGCGACGCCGGGCGGGAAGCCGGCTTCGGCGATGAGTTTGTACAGCTCGATGGCCGTGAGCGGCGTGGTCTCCGCGGGCTTGAGGATGCAGCAGTTCCCCGCGGCGAGGCCGGGCGCGAGTTTCCACGCGGCCATGAGTAGCGGGTAATTCCACGGGATGATCTGCCCGCACACGCCCACCGGTTCGCGCACGACCATCCCCTGGATCGCCGGGTCGCCGACTTCGTAGGTCTGCCCGAGCGGCTTGGTGATGAGCCCGGCGTAATAGCGGAAGCAGGCCGCCGCATCCGCCACGTCGTACTTTGCCTCGCGCAGCGGCTTGCCGTTGTTCTGCGTCTCCAGCGTGGCCAGCGTTTCGGCGTTTTTCTCGATGAGGTCGGCGAGTTTGAAAAGATAGCCAGCCCGCTCCGGCGCACGCATCGGCGGCCACGGGCCTGCGTCAAATGCGCGGCGGGCGTGGGCGATGGCAAACTCGGCTTCGAGCGTGCCGCCGTCGGTCACGACGGCGAGGACTTCGTTGTTTGCGGGATTGCGGATTTCGCGCGTCGCACCGTCGCCGGCCTCGAGCCACACGCCGTTGAGAAACATCGGGAGCGGTTTCATGCCGGAAATGTCGGCCCGCAGGCTGGGGAAGCAACCCACCGCTGTGGCCGATGGGGTTTTTAACGCAGAGACGGAGAGGCGCAGAGGTTGCGGAGTTTTGGGCACTGATGCGGGACACAACACCGCTGGCGAAATCCTCTGCGACCTCTGCGTCTCTGCGTTTTCAAACAAGCCACGTCGTGCAGGGTGAGATGCGGGCGCTGACATTCCGCCGGGCATCGGCTATCGCCTGTTCATGTGCCGGCTCCTGCTTCCCCTCCTGCTCCTCGCTGCGCTCCCTGCTTTCGCCGACGACAAGACTGAAGCGGTGAACCGGCTCATCCCGTGGCTGCTGGAGGAGAACGGGGCGCTCCGCGGCATCCGCTTCGCCGATGTCATCGCTGCCACGTCGGGCAAAAAGGTCATCCCCATCGATCCGCAGGACGCCGCTGCGCAGCGCGTGCTCGCGCAGATCAGCACGGCGCTCGACGCGGTGCTCGCGGCGATGAACGCGCCCGACAGCCCGACCCGCGCGAGCAAACGCGTGAATGAGATGAGCGCGAAATTCGAGGACGCCATCCGCGCCCGATTACAAGTCGTGCCCGGTCTCACATGCGGCATTCCGCCGACTGCCGCCGGGGTGCGCCAGCGCTCCGGTTATCCCGATTTGCGAATCGTGGATGAGGCGACGGGCCGCGTTTTTTACCTCGACCCAAAGCTCTTTGCCAAAGGCACCAAAGCCAGCGCGCTGCGGAGCTTTTATTTCGAGCCCAAGCGGGAGACCAACAAGGTCAACGACGACGCGCATCATCTTCTGGCCGGCTTTGAGCACGAGCGCGACGCGCAGGGCGTCGTCCATTTTACAAAGTGGGAACTCCTCGATCTCGCCAGCCTGCGCGTGAAATTGAAGGCGGAATTCGAGGGCAGTAACGCCGACCTCTATCGCCCGGAAGCCGTGCTGCGCGGCAGCGCGGCGCCGCCGGCCCGCTGAGCGAGGGTGAAATAAGTCGCGCACCGCGTCCCAGCGGGACGCTCCGAGAATAGCCGTGGGCTTTAGCCCACGGACGGTGAGCGAAAGTGGTGTCGTCGCGCAGCGCCGGTTGAAACGGGCCATCAGACGCTACGCGACACGGCGTTTCCACTCGCCCCCCGTGGGCTGAAGCCCACGGCTACGATCGTTCGTCCTGCAGGGACGTGAGGCTGTAGGGGAACCCGTTGGGTTCCTCCGATCCCCGTTGAGCAGCGCGGGAAGCTGCAGCGTACCCTACAGATGCCGCAGTTTTTGGCCTCGCTAAACGCCACCGACGTTCTCAGCGTGAGCCCTGTCCTCGCGAGGAATTCTTTCCACAAACCCACGAGAACAGCGCCGAGGTCCGATGGCGGGCAGAGCGCATGGCCGCACTTAGCATCACCTCCATGAAAACTCCCCGCATCCTTGCCGGCAGCATCGCCACGTTTATCCTCACCGCCACCGTCCACGCGCAGACGTGGGATGGCGGCGGGGCCAATGACAACCTCGGCACCGCCGCCAATTGGAATCCGGACGGTGTCCCGGGAGTCACGGCTGATGTCATCTTCGGCGGGGTGGTGCGGCTGACTCCCAATGTCTCGGGCGCATTTCAGGTGAACAGTCTGATTTTCAACAACACCGCCGGCGCGTTCGTCTTCGGCGGCGCCTCGACGCTGAGCATCAAAGGCGGCGGGCTCGTGAACAACGACACGACGCTCCAGACCTTCAACAATCCGGTGAGCTTCGGCCTCGCCGTCACCACCTCGACGATCAACGCAGCCAGCGGTGCGCTCAATCTCAATGGTCCGGTGACGCTGGCGCCGACTACGCTCACGCTCGATGGCGCGAACGCGATCATCTTCGGTAGCACCATCACCGGCACGGGCGCGATCACGAAGACCGGTGCCGGCGCGTTCAACTTCGACGCCACGGCCACGCCCATCGGCGCGGATTTCAATCTCAACGCCGGCACGACGACGCTCGTGGCGAGCGGGACGACGCAGGTTTTTACGAGCGCGAGCGTGCTCGCGATCAATAACACGGCGAGCCTGATCTTGAATGAAAGCGCGACGCTGGACGGCGCGCAGCTCACGCGGGCGAGCGGGGCGGTGCTGGGGCTGGCGGCGGGGAAGACGCTGACGGTGCAGAGCGGCGGAGACGCGATCATCACGGGCGGATTTAGCAATACGACGGCTTCGACGATCACCGTGACGGGCGCGGGCTCCACGTTCTCGGCGACTTCGACCACCTTTCTCCACGGCGGCAGCACGACCAATGTGCTGGCCGGCGGTTCACTCTCGATTGCCCCTGCTTCGACAGTGGTCGGCAGTACGGGCAGCGGGACGCTGCTCGTGAGCGGCGCGGGCTCGACCTTCGGGACTTCCACGTTCGTCGTCGCGCAGAACGGCGCGACGGGCACGGCGACTTTTTCCCTCGGCGCTCTTGGCACGCTCGCGACGAATCTCATCGTCGGCGGCGGCTCGAGCGTGGGGACCACCGGGACGCTCAACATCCAAAGCGGCGCGACTTTCACCGCGCCCACGCTCTCCGTGGCGACGAGTACGAATGCGGTGTCGGGCACGATCACGATCAACGGCGCGGGCTCGGCGCTCACCATCTCAGGAACGAGCACGAGTTCGATCGGTTCGAGCGCGGGGAGCTCGGGGACGGTGAATGTGCAAAGCGGCGGCACTTACAATACCGGCGCAGCGGATTTGCTCGTGAATACGACCGGCACGCTGGCCATCGCGGGCGGCACCGTGAATGCGAACGGGAATATCATCTTGAACGGATCTTTGACGCGCGATGCGGCGGGCACTTTCACGCTGCCGGTGGGGAAAACGCTCACCATGCAAAACAGCGGCGATGCCCTTTTCACGGGCGCCTACGCGACCGGCTCCACGTCGGTGGCGGGCGGAGATTTTCTCGTCACGGGCGCGGGCTCGACTTTCCAAACGACGGGGCAGTTGAGCGTGGCTGGCGGCTCGACGATGAATGTCGTCAACGGCGGCAGCCTCTTCTCGGTAAACGCGGTGAACGTCGGGACGAGCGGTGCGGGCTCGCTCACGGTCGATGGCGCGGGCTCCTCCGCCAATGCGCTCGCCAGCAGCACCTGGGGCTCCGGCAGCACCGCGACCGTGACTTTTTCCAACGCGGCGACCGGCAGTTTTATCGGCAGCCTTTTGATCGCGGCATCTTCCCTCGGCGGCACCGCGGCCACGGTGAGCATCCTCTCGGGTGCCACAGTCTCATCGGGCTCGCTGAGCGTGGCGTCGGCGGGTGGCGGCAGCAGCGGATCGCTGACGATCGACGGCGCGACTTCGGCGATGACGCTGGGCGGGGCGAGCACGTTCACACTTGGCTCGTCGTTCACCGGACCGGGCACGCTGACTTTGCAAAACGGCGGCACGATTAACGCCGGCACCGGCACCGCGACGGTGAACTCGACGGGCACCCTCGCGATCAACGGCGGCACCTACAACGCGAACGGAAATCTGACGCTGAACGGCGGCCAGCTCACGCGCAACGGCGCGGGCACGCTCACGCTCGCGCAGGATAAAACGCTGACGGTGCAGGCCGGCGGCGACGCGGTGATCACCGGGCTTTTTCAGCAGCTCAATCGCGCGAACCTAAACGTGACCGGCGCGGGTTCGACGTTCACGACGACGGGCGATTTCCAGTGGGAAGGCGGGAACAACACGCTGACGCTCGTGAGCGTGCAAAGCGGCGGCTTGCTGAGCAGCGGAGGCTCGCTGCACCTTGGGCGCAATAACACCGCGGTCGCGATGACGGTCAACGGCGTGGGTTCGCAAGTGATCGCGTCGCCATTTTTCACGAGCGAATGGCAGGCCGGCGTGCTCCTCGTGAACGGCGGGAGCGCGACACTCGGCGGGGTGCGGCTCGCGGATCAGAATTTTGGATCGAGCAGCTCCGCCTCGCTGACCGTGCAAAGCGGCTCGACCGTTTCGCTCGCGAATCTGGCCATCGCCACGCAGATCGCCACGGCCACGGGCGAACTGACCGTCGAGGGGACGGGCAGCGCGGTGACGCAGACGGGCGCATCGACGCTCACGCTCGGCGCGGCGTTTGCGACCACGGCGACGATGAGCGTGAACAACGGCGGCGCGTTCACGAGCGGCACGGGCACGTTCACTTTTAATCCGACCGCGACGCTCAACGTGGGCGGCGGCACCGCGATGTTTAACGGCATCCTGACGAACAACGGCGGCGTGGTGAACTTCACGAGCGGCGCGCTGCTCTTCACAAATCCCGGCGTAAATCTGACCGTCGGCAACAGCGGCCTGCTCGGCCAGAACGTGACGCTGACCGGGGCGCAGCGGCTGCTCATCGGCGGCACCACGACCATCGAACAATTCCGCGCGCTCACGTTAAACGGCGGCACTTTCACCACAGGCGCACTCGTGAACAACGGCACGCTCGCCTTCACCAACGGCACACTCGCGATCACCGGCGCGGGCGGATTGAACATCGGCACCGGCGCGCTCGGCTCGAATGTGACCCTCGGCACGGGCGCGAATTTGCAGGTGACGAACACGGCGACCATCGCGAGCGGCGCGCTGCTGCGGGTGAATGGCGGCAGCTTTTCCGGCGGCAGCATCACCAACAACGGCACCATCGACCATCGCGACGGCACCCTCGATTTCACCGGCACGCTGAACAACGCCGCGGGCTCGCGGCTATTTGTCGGCGGCCTTTCCTCGTCGCTCGGCAACGTCTCCAACGCGGGCACCATTACGCTGCAAAACGGCATCGGCCTGCTCGGCGGCGCGGGCACGATCACGAACACCGGCAGCATCACCGGCGACGGCACGATCGGCAAAGCCGTGACAAACAGCGCCAGCGGGCAGCTCCGCGCAGAGGCGGGCAAAACGCTGACGCTCACCGGCACCGTCGCCCCGAACGCCGGCACGTATTCGCTCGAAGGCGGCACGCTGGACTTTACGGACGCGATCACGAACAGCGCGACCGGCACCATCACCGGCTTCGGCGCGCTGCGCTCCGCGTTGCTCACGAATCAAGGCAACATCGGCCTCAGCGGCGACGCGCGCTTTTACGGCGACGTGACCAACGCCGCCGGCGCGCGCATCATCACCAGCGGCGGCTCGACCACGACGTTCTTCGACGACGTGATCCACAACGGCACGGAGATCCGCACGAGCGCGGGCGGGGCGAGTGTGTTCTTTGGTGCGGTCAGCGGCGCGGGGCCATTCACGGGAACGGGGACGGTTTATTTCGAGGGCGATTTGCGTCCGGGAAATTCACCCGCGTCGGTTTTGTACGAAGGCGATCTCGTCTTCGGCGGCGCATCCACGCTGACGCTGGAACTCGGCGGCAATGCGCTCGGCTCTCAATACGATCATCTGAATGTCGGCGGCACGCTCTTCGCCGACGGCGCGCTCGAAGTCTTGCTCTACGATGGCTTCGCGCCGCACTTCGGCGACACGTTCGATCTCTTTGATACGGGCGCGATCATCGGCAGCTTCGATGACGTGAATCTTCCCGATCTCACCGGCGATTTGACGTGGGACGACTCGCAACTTTCCACCAGCGGCACCCTGCGTGTCGTCCCCGAGCCGGGCGTCGGAATGCTGCTCGCCAGCGCGCTCGCAGTGCTCGGACGGCGGCGCATGCAACAGATTTTTCCAAAAACAAAATGACCATGAACGACCATGAAAACTCCATGCCTCCTCGCCGCAACCGTCGCAGCGCTCCTTCTCACTTCACCGCTCTTCGCCGCCATCGACTTCTGGGACGGCGGAGGCGCGAACGACAATCTCAGCACCGCGCTCAATTGGGTCGATGACACCGCGCCGGCGAGCGATCTCGCGAACACCGATCTGATCTTCTCGGGCGGCACGCGGCTGACGCCGAATGTGATCGGGATCTTCAGCGCCCACAGCTTCATTTTCGACAATGTCGTTTCCGGTGCCGCTCTCGGGTTCAGCATCGGCGGGCAAAAGCTCCATCTCGGCACGGGCGGAATCTTGAACAACGACTCCCACAGGGCGCAGTTTTCCAACTCCGTCGATTTCGGCGGCGTCGCGACTTCGACCATCAACGCCGCGAGCGGGCTATTGTATTTCTTAAACAACATCACGCTGCCGACCGGGACGCTGACGGTGACGGGCTCGGCCAACACGGAGTTCTATGCAGACATCTCGGGCACGGGCGTGGTGAACAAGACCGGTTCGGGAGAGATGAAGTTGAGCAAGGAAGGGTTCGTCGGCGATCCCCTGGATGTCACGATCGATCTCAGCGTCGGGGCCGGCACGTTGAACTTCTGGGTGGCCACGCTGTTGCCTCTCGTCCATCCGGGCGTGGCCATTGCGGTGAATGGGACGAGCACTTTGAACATGGAAGGGGGCCTCACTCTCGATGGCGCGACCCTCACGCGGGCTACGGGCGCCACGCTGAATCTTCCGGCGGGGAAAACGCTGACGGTGCAGAACGGCGGCGACGTGGCCATCACCGGCGCGTTCACGCACTCGACCGCTTCGACGATCACGGTGACGGGCGCGGGCTCGAGCTTCACCGGCAACTCGACGCTCACGTTCGCCGGACCGTCCGGCAGCACGCTGAACGTGCTCGCGGGCGGCACGGTTGCCGCCAGCGGCGTCAACATCGGCACCACGGGCGATGGCACGGCGACGGTTTCCGGCAGCGGATCGAGCCTGAGCGCGGGCAGTCTTTTTTTGGGCGCGAGCGGGCACGACGGCTCGCTGACTTTTTCGAGCGCGAGCACGGGGATGTTTGCGGGGATCAATGTGGATGTCTCATCCTTCGCGGGAACCGGTGGAACCTTGGGCATTCAAAGCGGCGCGACCGTGACCGGCACGGGACTGTCGATCGCCACGGGCACCGGCGCGAACACGGGCACGGTCAGCGTCTCCGGCGCGGGCTCGACGCTGACGCTGACGGGCGCGGCCACAGCGACCATCGGCTCCACGAGCGCCAGCAGCGGCGCGTTGAATGTCGCGAGCGGCGGAACGTTCAACAGCGGCACCGGGCTGACGACGGTGAATGCGACGGGCGGGATTTTCATCACCGGCGGCACTTACAATTCCAACGGCGATCTCACGCTCATCGCCAACCAGCTCACGCGCGATGCCGCCGGCGTGCTCAATCTCGCGGCGGGCACCACCTTCACCATCCAGGGTGCCGCCGACGCGACGATCACCGGCGCTTTTTCAAACAACACCGCCTCGACCATTCACCTTACCGGCGGCGGCTCGACGCTCACCACGACCGGCGCGCTTTCGATCAATGGCGGCAGTTCCTTGATCGTGGCCGTCAGCAGCGACGTGTCCACGGGCGGGAGCGCGATCAATGTGGGCACGTCGGGCGGTGGCTTCGTGTCGGTGACGAATCTGAATTCGAGCCTCAGCGGCGGCACGCTGAACGTGGGGAACAATGGCAACGCGGGCAGCATCACTTTTAGCAACACCAGCACGGGCGCGCTCGGTGCGATCAATGTCGATAGCTCCGCGAACACGGGCACGAGCGGGCTGCTGCAAATTCAGAGCGGCGCGACGGTGACAGCGACCGCGCTCGGGCTGGCGAATGTGGCCGCGACCAACACCGGCACCGTCACCATCACGGGCGCGAATTCCGCACTCACGCTCAGCGGCGCGGCGACGGCGGTCATCGGCGCGGCGAGTCGCAGCATCGGCACGCTGAATGTGCAAAGCAGCGGCACCTTCACCGGCGGCACCGGCCTCACGACCGTGAACGCGACCGGCACCGTCGCGATCACCGGCGGGACGTTCAACGCGAACGGAAACCTGACACTGATCGGCGGCCAACTCACGCGCGATGCCGCGGGCACCTTCGCGCTCGCGTCGGGAAAAACGCTGACCGTGCAAAATGGCGGCGACGCGATTTTCACCGGCACCTACTCAAACACCACGGCCTCGTTCATCGCCGTCAACGGCGCAGGCTCGACGCTCTCCACGACCGCGGGACTTTCGCTCGGAAGCGGCAGCACCACGAACATCCTCGCGGGTGGCAGCATTGCGGGCGGCGCGGGTTTTGTGAATATCGGCACGTTTGGCGGAAATGGGATCGTGACCATCGACGGCGCGGGTTCGAGTTTCAGCGGCGGCGCGACCGCGCTCGGGCAGAACGGGCACACCGCGAACGTGATGTTCAGCGGCGGCAGCACCGGCAATTTCACCAGCCTCGCCGTGGACGTGTCCGGCCTCGCCGGGACCACCGGCATGCTCTCCATCCAGAGCGGCGCGAGCGTCAGCGCGACGAGCCTGAGCGTCGCGAGCAATGCGGTCGCTGGCACCGGCTCCATCAGCATCCTCGGCGCGGGCTCGACGCTGACGATCAGCGGCACGACGACGCTCGGCGCGGCGAGCGGCAGCACCGCCACGGTGAACATCGAGAGCGGCGGCACCTTCACCACTGGCACTGGCCTCACAACCGTGAACGCGACGGGCGATCTGAATGTGAACGCGGGCGGGACGCTGATCGTGCGCGGAGACATGGCCGTGCTTACTTCACTGGACATTCGCGGCACGATGATCCTGCAGGGAAACATGGTGGTGAGCGGAGCGTTGAACATCGGCGACACCTTGATCGTTGCCGACAGCGCGCCCTTCACGCCGGCAAAGGCCCGATTCGGCACGCTGGAGAGCAGCGGCTCGGGCACGGTCTATTTTGAAGGCGATCTGCGGCCGGGAAATTCGCCCGCGTCGGTTTTGTACGAAGGCGATCTCGTACTCGGCGGAAGCGCGACGCTGACGCTGGAGCTAGGCGGGCTCTTGCTCGGCACGCAATACGACCATCTCAATATCGGCGGCGCCTTCACCGCTGACGGCGCGCTCGACGTGGTGCTCTACAACGGCTTCGCGCCGCACTTCGGCGACATGTTCGATCTCTTCGACGCGGGAAGTGTCGCGGGCATTTTCGATGCGATCACTTTGCCGGAACTCGGCGGCGGCCTCGCCTGGGACGACTCGCAGCTTCAATCCGCCGGCCAAATCCGTGTCGTGCCTGAGCCGACTGCCGCGATCCTGTCGCTTCTCGGCGCGGTCGTGCTGACTCGCAGACCGAGGAGATCCCGAAGCTCTGCATTCTCCGAAAACTAAACTCCAAACACCAACCGCTCAAGATTCATGAAAACACCACACCGCTCCCGTCCCTCCCTCCGCCTGGCCGTCGCCATGACGCTCGCCACGCTCTCACCCTCGCTGCTCCATGCCGCTAATCGCTTTTGGGTCGACACGAACGGCGACGATTTTGGCATTCCGGGGGACAATTCTACGAACTGGTCTCCGTTCGACAACAATGTGGGCGGCGTCTCGGTACCGACGACAACGGACATTGCGTACTTCACGCAGAATAGCACCTACACCGTGACGTTTAGTTCGGACGTGACGAACTTGGAGCTCAATGTGACCAACGGCACGGTTACCTTTGATTTGAATGCGCGAACTTACCTGGTGACATCGCTGGGGGCCATCGAGATCGGTGGCGTCTCTGGCCAGACGGGCCGCCTGATCATCACGGACGGCACGCTCGGCACCGACACGAACGGCGATGATGTGAGGGTGGGTAACGTGGCCGGCAGTTCGGGGTTTCTGACCGTCGCCTCCGGCGGACGCCTCGGCGACGGCACGATTCGACCGGACCTCCTGGTGGGGGCCGGAGGGTCGGGAACGCTCACCGTCAATGACAATGGACGGATCGACGTCGCCGCTTTCACCACCGGAGACATCATTGGCTCTACCGGCACGGTGACGATCAGCGGCCTGAATGCCGTGGCGAATGTCAGCGGCGCCATGAAGCTCGGGGATTCCGGCGCGAGCACGATGAATGTGACCAGTGGCGGCACGCTCACCAGCGCATCGACTGTCACGCTGGGCACTACTTTCGGAGCCGATGGCGCAGCGACGATCAGCGGCTTCAGTTCGTCGTGGGCAATGGCTTCGACCTGCACCATCGGGAATGCGGGCGACGGCACGCTCGCGATCTCTTCCGGCGGGCTGGTTTCCTCGGCCAGCACGGTGACGCTGGGCTCCGCTGCCACGGGCTTCGGCACGGCGACGGTGACGGGCGCGAACTCCCGCTGGAATCTGTCGGGCACGCAGTTCATCGGCTCATCCGGCCTGGGGATCGTGACGGTCTCCAGCGGCGGCCAGATCGTCTCCAGCGCCGGGGCCACGCTCGGCTCGAATGGGGGCAGCGAAGGCCGTGTCACCGTGACCGGCGCCGGTTCGCAGTGGACAGCGGGCGGTTTGATTCTCGTGGGCAGCGCAGGCACGGCGGACTTGACGATTTCCGCCGGAGGCGCGGTGTCCGCGCAATCTGTGACCCTCGCCGCCGCCCCGACCGGCAGCGGCGTGGTGACCGTCACCGGGACCGGCTCGAAACTGACGACCACTGGCGCCGTGAGCGTCGCTTTCACGGGCGACGCAACCCTTCGTGTCGCCAGTGGCGCCGAGGTCACTGTGGGGACGAATCTCACGGTGTTCAACCCCGCCGGCACGCCGAGCGGCACGCTCGATCTCGACGGCGGCTCGATCTTCGTCACCGGCGACTTCACCAACAACGGCGTCTTCAACTTCACCAACGGACTGCTCCAGGTGAAAGGCAACTTTCAGCCAAACGCGGCGGTGGCAAGCCTGACGATCAACGGCACCGATGGCGGCGACCTGCCCACGCTGGATCTCATCGGCTCCGGCACGACGACGAACGTCACCACCATCGCCGTCGGCGACGACCACCGCGGGCAACTGCTGCTGCGCCAGGGCCGATCGCTCTCCGTCGGGAGCAACTCCATCACCCTCGGTGCGTCGGTGGGCGGCGAAGGGATCATCAGCGTGCAAAGCGGTGCGTCTCTCAGCACGACGGGCAGTCTCGGAGTCGGCGGCGGGGCCGCGGCCCGCGGCACCGGGACGCTGAACATCAGCGGCGGCACGGTCTCGACCTCCGCGCTGCGACTTTACGCGGACGGGACGATCCATCTCAACAACGGGACGCTCGCCCTGAATTCACCGCTGGTGCTCGACGGGCAGTTTGACTGGACGGCCGGCACCCTCCGGTTCGATGCGGACATTTCGCTCTCGAACACGAATGTGCCGAAGCTCCTCGGCCTGAACGGGACCGTCCGTGCCGGGCAAGTGCTCACCTCGGCGGGCGGGGCGACGGTGACGCTGGATACGCCGGTCGTCGTGGATGGCGGGACGCTGAGCCCCGGCGCGCTCGTGAACAATTCCACGCTCGAAGTCCGCTCCGGCTCGGCAAGCGTCGCCGGGACGACGACGAACCGCGCGAGCGCGCTGCTTTTCCTGGAGCGAACGCTTTCCCTCGGCGGCACGCTGACCAACAACAGCGGCGCGCGACTCGAACTCGCAGGCGGCACCGGACGGCTGGCCGGCGCGGGTGCGGTGCAAAACAACGGGCTGATCCTCGGCGACGGCACGATCACCAACCCGACGACGAACAACGCGACCGGCAAAATCCGCGTCGATGCGGGCAAGACGCTCTTTTTCACCGGCGCTTTTTCGGCGAATGCGGGCGAGTTGCAGCTTCAGGGCGGCACGCTCGACTTCACCGGCGCGATCACAAACGGTGCCACCGGCTTCATCGCCGGCCGCGGCGCGCTCTACGCAGCAGGCATCACCAACAGCGGCCAGATGGCCTTCTCCGGCGGCACCACTGACATCCACGGCGATGTGACCAACGTCGCGGGCGGGCGCATCGTCACGAGCGGCACGGGGACGACGACGTTCTTCGACGACGTGGTGCATAACGGCACGGAGATTCGCACGAGCGCGGGGAGCGAGTCTGTCTTCTTTGGCGCGGTGAGCGGCGCGGGGCCGTACACGGGCACGGGGACGGTTTATTTTGAAGGCGATCTGCGTCCGGGAAATTCTCCAGCGTCGGTGCTCTACGAGGGCGATCTCGTTTTCGGCGGCGGTGCTTCGCTGACACTCGAAATCGGCGGACTGGCGCTGGGTTCGCAATACGATCACATGAATGTCGGCGGCACTTTCACCGCCGGCGGCGCGCTCGATGTCGTGCTCTCCGACGGCTTCACGCCGCAGTTCGGCGACACGTTCGATCTCTTCGATGCGGGAAATGTCGCGGGCAGTTTCGATGTAATCACTTTGCCCGAACTCGCGGCCGGTCTGACGTGGGATGACTCGCAACTTCAATCCACCGGCGCGCTCCGCGCCGTGCCCGAGCCATCTGCCGCCTTCTTGATGTTGGCCGGCACCGCGCTTTTCGGATTGCGCACCCGCCCCACCAGAAACACGAAATTTGGAATCAGAATACCACGACCATGAAAGCGAGCCTTCCTCACCTTTTGCCTTCGCTCCTCGCGAGCCTCGTTCTCACGAGCGGCGCATTCGCTCAGACCTTTTGGACGGACGGGGTCGGCAGTTGGTTTACGCCTGGGAACTGGTCCGCGGGCGTGCCGAATCCGGCGAGCGGGGTGAGCTTCGATGCGCGGATCGACAACGGCGGGATCGCGCAGATTTCCGCGGCGGGCGCGGCGGTGCGGCGGATCACGCTCGGGGCGACGAATGTGCAGAGCGGCGGGTTGCAGGTGTTGGGAACGGGCTCGCTAAACGTGACGGAGAACCTGCATCTCGGTGAGAGCGGACAGGGCATCGTGACCGTGGGAAGCGGCGGAACGATCGCTTCGCAATACACGCGCCTCGGGCGGTTCGCCGGCGGCTCGGGAATCGCGACGGTGACTGGCGCGGGTTCGACTTGGAGCACGTCGCTCGATTTTCTGGTCGGCGAAGGCGGATCGGGTGCGCTGTCGGTGAACACCGGCGGCGCGGTGACCGTGGGGAACAATTTCCTCGTCGCGAATGCCAGCGGTGCGCCGACGAGCAACGTGACGGTGACTGGCGCGGGTTCGACGCTCACGGTGAATGGTCCGCTTTTGCGGATCGGCAATGCGGGCAACGGCACGCTCACGGTTTCGGCGGGCGGTGCGGTGAGCGCGGAGGCGACGGAGATTGCGAGCGCGAGCGGAAGCGTGTCGTCGGTGACGATCACCGGCGCTGACTCCGTCTTCAATGCGGGCACTTCGTTCAAAGTCGGTGTGCTCGGCTCGGGCTCGCTGAATTTGCTCGCGGATGGCGTGCTGAATGTCGCGGGCGGCGCGGGAACGCTGATTGTAGCAGGCACGGCGGGTGGCAGCGGGACGCTGAACATCGGCAACGGCGGCGCGGCAGGCGTGCTGAATGCGAGCGCGGTGCAGATGGGCAATGGCTCGGGTGTGGTGAATTTCAATCACACTGGCACAGTTGATTTCGCGATCCCGATCACCGGCGTCGGGTCGTTGAGCAAGTTTGGCACGGGCACGGCGAATCTTACCGGCGTCAGCACTTTCACCCGCGCCGTGACGGTGACCGGCGGCACGCTCGAACTGAGCGGCGGCGGGCAAATCAACAACGCCTTCGACTCGGCGGTCGCGAGCGGAAACCTGCTCATCACCGGCGCGGGCTCGCAGTGGACGAACACGGCGACGACTTACATCGGCGACACCGGCACGGGCGTGGCGACAGTGCAGGATGGCGGTTTGCTGCAAGCGGGAACGGCGCTGCTCTTGAGCCGCTTCGGCAGCGGAAACGGCACGCTCACCGTCACCGGCGCAGGCTCCACAGCGACGACCAATGGCGAGCTGCGCATTGCGGATCAAGGCACGGGCCTGCTCGAGATTCTCGACGGCGGCGTGGTCACGAGCGGCAACGGCTGGCTCGCGCAGAACACCGTGCTGGCCTCGGCGACGGCTCACGTTAGCGGTCCGAATTCGCTTTGGTCGATCACCGGTTTTCTCGATGTCGGCAACCGCGGCGCGGGCACGTTGAACATCGAGAATGCGGGCTCGGTCGTGAATACCGCGGGCGGCTACGTCGGCTACATCGGCGGCTCAAATGGCGCGGCGATCGTCGATGGCGCGGGCTCGGTTTGGGACAGCAACTTTTTCCAGGTCGGCGTGTCGGGCGTCGGCTCGCTCACGATCCGCAATGGCGGCGTGGCGATCTCGCGGCTCACCGGCACCTACAGCGTCTCGCTCGGCGACTTGGCGAGCGGCAATGGCACCGTGACGGTCACCGATGCAGGTTCGACGTGGAATAACCTGGGCAGCATCTCGATCGGCACGAACGGCCGCGGCACGATGAACATCCAAAATGGCGCGAGCGCGACGGCGGGTCCGAGCGTGACGATTGGCTACAACCCCGGCGCGATCGGCAATGCGACCGTCACCGGCGCGGGCTCGCTATTCAATGTGTCCGGGATGCTCACGGTCGGCGGTCGCTCGGACAGCACGACCGCGGCGGGCGGCAGCGGGACGCTCACCGTCGCCGATGGCGGGTTCGTGAATGTCGGTGCGACCGGCGCTCCATCCGCGACCAGCGGAGCGACGCGGGTCGGCTGGCAAACGGGTTCGGTCGGCGTGGTGAATGTCGCCGGCGCGGGCTCGGCGCTGACGAGCGATTTCTTCATCACGATCGGCGGCACGGGCAATGGCACGATGACCGTTTTCAGCGGCGGTTACGTGCTCGCCGCCGCGACCGGGATCGGCACCGCGAGCGGCGGCACCGGCTTGCTCACAGTGACCGGCGCGGGTTCGCAATATGCCGACACGTCCGGCATCCAGCTCGGCCTGTTTGGAAGCGGCGCGCTGGCGATCACCGAAGGCGGTTTGGTGAATGTCGTGAACGGGACCGGCACGGTGACGATCGGCTCCGCGAGCTCGGCGAGCACGAGCACGCTGCGGATCGGCACCGGCGCGGGCGCAGGCACGCTCGCGGCGGGCGGAGTTTCGCTCGTCCGCACCTTCTCGAAGCTCGAGTTCAATCACACCGACAACACGATTTTCAGCGTGCCGATCACCGGCGCGGGATTCGTGAACAAGCTCGGCATCGGCACGACGACGCTGGATGTCGGCAGCACATTTACGGGGCCGCTGAATGTGAACGCGGGCGCAGTGGAGCTGCGCGCCGCGGGCGATCTCGCGAATGCCATCACGATTACGCCTGCCTTCGGCGCGGAGTTTCGGCTCTACGACAGCACGAGCGCGCACGCGCAGCATCTGACCAACAGCGGACGCGTGAAGTTCTTCGACACCGCGTTCGCGGGAACGGCGGTGATCACGAACAACGCGACTCCCTTCGCGGCCTTTGCCGTCGGCTCCACGGTCTTTGCCGACAGCTCGAATGCGGAGAGCGCGACGATCACCAATCTCGGCACGACCGTGTTTTCCAACGATGGCGGGGCGACGGTTTTTCAAGGCAATGCCACGGCGGGATTGGCGACGATCATCAATGGCGCGTCGCCCTACAGCTCGGCGCGTCGCTCGGTCGGCAACACTTCGTTTTTCGATGCCGCGACGGCGGAGAACGCGCAGATTTTCAACAACGCTGCGACGACTGCGGCAGGCGGCGGCGGGCTCACGGAATTCTATCTTGGATCGAGCGCGGGCAACGCGACGATCACGAGCCGCGGGGCGACGATCGCGGGCGCGGCGACGAATGGTGGCGTGGAATTTGCCGGCCTGACCGCGGGCACAGCGACATTCCTCAATCAAGGCGCGACCGTGAACGGCGGCAAAGGCGGCGTCGTTTATTTTTATGATGGTGATGGTGCCGGCGCGACATTCCGGCAATTCCCAGGGACCGTCTCCGGCGCGCTCGGCGGTGATTTCGAAGTGCAGGGTTTCTTCGGCGGCCTGCCGAGCCTCGGCAGCGCGGTCGTGGAAAATCTCGGCGCGACCGTGAGCGGCGCGCACGCCGGCACGACCGTTTTTCAAGGCGTCGCCAGCGCGGGCGCGAGCACGATTCTGAATGCGCGCAGCGGCGCAGCGGGCGGCGACGGCGGGAAGACGACGTTCATGCAAACGAGCGTCGCGGGCACCGCCACGATCACCAATGAAGGATCACAAAACGGCACCTATGGCTTCACGGAATTTCGCGATACGTCGAGTGCGGAGAACGCGACGTTCTTCAACGGCGCGAGCCTCACCGCCGGCACGTTTGGCGGGCGCCCGATCTTCCTCAACTCCTCGAACGCGGGCAGCGCGATCTTCGACAATGAAGGCTCCAAAGTGACGAACGGTTTCGCGGGCGAAGTGTTCTTTCAGGACACGTCGAACGCGGCGACCTCGATCATCACCAACCACGGCGCAACGGTCGCGAACGCGTTCAGCGGTGGCATCGCGTATTTTCTCAACAGCGCGACGGCGGGCACGGCCACGATCCTCAATGAAGGCAGCGCTTTCACCAACGCCACGAACACCGCTGGCGGCTCCGCGCGTTTCGACAACACGAGCAGCGCGGGCAACGCGACGATCACCAATGCCGCGGCGACCACCGGAACGACCAGCGGCGGCGCGACGTCCTTTTCATCGGCCTCGACGGCGGGGGACGCAGCCATTTCCAACAGCGGTGGCGTCGTGGACCCAGGCGTGTGGTCGTCGGTGGATGCAGCCGGAAAACTGAGCTTCTCGGGCACCACGAACGCGGGGAATGCGACGATCACGAACGCGGCTGCGACGGCATCGAATGCCGGCGGCGGCCACACGTCCTTTGCTGGCGCATCGACCGCGGCGATGGCGAACATTTCCAACGCCGGCGGCGTGGTGATCAGCAACGGATGGGGCGCGGTGAATGGGGGCGGCTCGGGCTACACTAGCTTCGCGGACACGGCGAACGCGGGCAGCGCGACGATTGACAACCAGGGCGCGGCCGTCGCGGGCGGCGGACGCGGCGCGACGCTCTTCGGCGGCAACTCGAACGCGGGCAGCGCGACGATATCCATTGACGCCGGTATCGGCGCGGGTGGGGAGGTGCAATTCTCCGGGACGAGCGATGGCGGGACCGCGCGGGTAATTCTCGCCGGCACTGGCGTCGATGCGGGCGGGCTGGACATCAGCCAACTCACGAGCGGCGGCATGGGCCTCGGCTCGATCGAAGGTGAGGGCGTCGTGAGCCTCGGCTCGAAATATCTAACCGTCGGGGGCAACAATCTCGACACGACCTTCAGCGGTTTGCTGCGCGACGGCGGCTACGGCGGCGGGACTGGTGGCGGGCTTGGCAAAGTGGGCACAGGCACGCTCACCATTTCGGGTCCGAACACCTACACCGGTGCCACGTCCGTCAGCGCAGGCACGCTGCGTGTGAACGAAGCCACCGGTCAGGGGCTCAGCAACAGTTGGACGTATGTGGCTCCCGGCGGGACTCTCGAATACACGGAGAGCGGGCGCGGCGGCAGCCATACGGTGATCAATACCGCCGCGAGCGCGGCGAATCAGTACGGCGGAAAGATTTCGTTTCGCGACACGGCCTCCGCCGGCTCACTCAGCGTCTATCAAAACGGAACCACGTTTCCATCGGTGTACACCGAGGCCGAAACTTATTTCGACGACAACTCGACTGCGGGCGATGCGACCTTCACCAACCAAGGCGGACAGGCCGGCGGCAGCGCGCACGGGGGCGCGGTGTTTTTCCTCGGGTTTTCGAGCGCGGGCAATGCGACCTTCACGAACGAAGGGGGCGCGGTGGCTGGCGCGGCGAGCGGCTTCGTGACGATGCAGCGCGACTCGCGCGGCGGCACGGCGCACTTCATCAACAAGGGCACGAGCACCGTCGATTCGCGCGGGCTCGGCAATGGCGGCACCGTCTTCATCGGCGAACGCGCGAACGCGGAAAACGCGACCTTTTTGAATAATGGCGGGACCGCGAGCGGCGGATCGAGCGGCGGCGTGTCGATCTTTGATACCGCGTCGGCAGGCAGCGCGACCTTTGCCAATTTGCCCGGCACCGTCTCGGGCGCGCCGGGCGGACGCACGAGCTTCCGCAGCACATCGACCGCGGCAAATGCGCAGATCGAGAATCGCGACGCGACGGTAGTCGGCGCGCTCGCGGGCTACACGCAATTCTTTGATAACGCGACTGCGGGAGCCGCGACGATTACGTCCTTTGGCGCGAGCGGCCCGAACCTCAATCCGGGCGAGCTGAAGTTTTTCAATGAATCCACAGCCGGCAGCGCGATGGTGATCGCGAAGGGCGGCGGGATGCACAACATGTTCGCAGCGAGTACGCCGGGCGGGCTCGTGACCTTCAACGACACCTCGCGCGCGGGCACCGCGACCTTTACGCTCGAAGCTGGAACGGCCGGTGGAGGCGCGGGCGGGGCGGTCAAGTTCCATAACGATGCCTCGGCGGAAAGTGGGACATTCTCGGCGCTCGCTCCCACAATCGACGCGGGAACGAGCGGCGGGTTGGTCGAGTTCTACGACACGAGCACTGCGGGCAGTGCGAGCTTCACCACGGAAGGCGCGAAGAATTTCAACGCCTACTTTGGCGCAACGGGCAGCGTGATTTTCTACAATCTATCCACCGCCGGCACCGCGACGCTGACGAACCTCCCCGCGACCGCGACCTCCGCGAACGGCGGCTTCACCGGCTTCTCCAACACCGCGACCGCGGGCAACGCGACGTTCATCAATCGCGGCGGCGGGATCGCCGGCGGACAGGGCGGCGACATTGGATTTTTCAGCAGCTCAACTGCGGGCAACAGCACCATCAACGTCCTCGGCGGCGAAGTGGCCGGGGCGCAAGGCAGCTCGCTGCGTTTCAATAACACCTCGACTGCTGGCAGCGCCACCATCGTCACGCTCGGCAGCGATGCCGGAGGCAGCGGCGGCTACACGCGCATCTACAATAGTTCCAGCGGCGGCAGCGCGGTTTTCATCACCGAAGGCAACGGGCTTTTCGACATCAGCTTCCTCGCGAGCGCCGGCACGACCGCGGGCTCGATCTCCGGCAGCGGCATGTATTCGCTCGGCGCGAAAACGCTGACCGTCGGCAGCCTCAACACGGACACGACCGTCTCCGGCTCCATCTACGGCGCAGGCGGCACTTTGACCAAAGTCGGGACCGGCACGCTGACCATCGACGCGCTGCAAGATTACGCGACGCTGAACGTGAACGACGGCACCGTTATCGTCGGCACTGCACTGGGCATCGGCTCTTCGGTCATCAACGTGCTCGCCAGCGCGGAAGTGCGGGCGAGCCAGACGCTCGCCGCGCTCACGATCGGTGGAGGAGCAATCGTCAGGTTGTCGTCCGCCGTTCCCGCTGCGCCGGCTGATTCGGGCGGTGATCTCATTGCAAAACTCGGAAGCCTCGCGCTATACGACGGCGGCCAGCACCCGCGCGAAGGAGCGGATATGCTCGATGGGTTCGATGTCTTCGACGCGGGAAATGTCGCGGGCAGTTTCGACGGGATCATGCTGCCCGACCGCGGTGACGGACTGACGTGGGAAGACGCGCAACTTCAATCCACCGGCGCGCTCCGCGCCGTGCCCGAGCCCGGCATCGGCGCACTCCTCGCAAGCGCGCTCGCGCTGCTCGGCCTGCGGCGCAGGCGCTCGGGAAAAGTAGTCCGCGACTTTAGTCGGCCCGACGTGCGAGCGCAGAGAGGCGTGCTGAGTGGAGGATGGCCCGTGCTGAACAGAAACACTGCCTGCGAGTGCGGACGGTTTTGCCGACTAAAGTCGCGGACTACCGTCCACTGGCCCGCCTCCGCTTCGGTCGAAATGACAGCTTGTTTGGATGGGACGCCGCGCGCCTTCCGAATCTCTCAACACTCAACCCGTATGAAAACGCAACGCATCCTCACCACCACCATCGCCGCGCTGCTGCTCGCGCAGGCTTCACTCCACTCTGCCGACCGTTTCTGGATCACGCCCACGGGCGGCTTCTTCGGCGCGCCGGGCGTGGCGAATATCAACTGGTCGGCGACCGATGGCGGGGCGGGCAACGCGACAGCGCCGAGCTTGGCGGACATCGCCAATTTCACCCTCAACAATACCTACACCGTCACCTTTGGGCAGGCCGTGACGAACACGGATCTC
>JBBQCM010000076.1:0-32330 GCA_038318725.1 Chthoniobacterales bacterium | reverse complement strand
CAAATGCGCATCCGCGTCGCCGACACGAAAAACCGGCGCATCGTTACGTTGAAGCTATGAAGACCCCGCGCTTCATCCGCTCGATCTTCCCGCCCGCGCGCCAGCCGATGACTTGGCGCACGGCGCTGCCGCTCGTGCTGGTGCTAGCGCTGTTTCTCGGCGGGTGTGCGTTTGTCGAAACGCGGGGGATTTTGCGTTTCGCCTATCGCCCGGCGTTTTGGCTGACGCTGGCGCTGCCGTGGATTTGGTGGATGCACGTCGCGGGCTTTTCGGGGTTGGCGAAGTGGCGGGCGCTGGCGGCGCTGCTCACGCGGCTGGCGATTGCGTGCGCGTTCATCATACTGCTGGCGGAGCCGCGGGCGGTGCGACGGTCGGATGTGCTGTCGGTCGTCTATGCGCTCGATGTGTCGGATTCGATGGGCGAGAAGGTCAGCGATCAGGCGCTCGCGTGGGTCATGCAGACGGTCGCGCAAAAGCCGCCGAAGGATGAAGCCGGGCTGGTGGTTTTCGGGCGCGATGCGGCGGTGGAGCTGCCGCCGCGGGCGACATTCCCTTTCGAGGCCATGAACTCCCGCGTCGCGAAGGACGGCACGAACGTCGCGAAGTCGCTCAGCCTCGCGGCGGCGATGCTGCCGGAGCAGAATCAGGGGCGCGTGGTGCTCATCACCGACGGCAACGAAACTGAGGGCAGTGTGAACGCGCAGCTCGACGAACTGAAGGCGCGCGGCATCGCCGTCGATGTGCTGCCCATCGCCTTTGCCTACGACAAGGAAGTGTGGCTCGAACGCCTCGATCTCCCGCGCGTGGTCAAAGCTGGTGAGACCTACGAGGCGAGCGTGCTCCTTTCCGCACTGCAAAAAGGAACGGGCAAACTGACGCTCGCGGAAAATGGGAAGACGATCTTTGAAAAGGAGGTCGAGTTTGAGGCCGGCAAGAACCGCTTTTCGCTCCCGCTCTATCTGCGCGAGCCGGGTTACTATGAATACGCGGCGAGCATCTCGGTGCCGAAAGGCGAGGACGGTTGGGCGGAGAATAACGTGGCCATCGGCGATCTGTTTTTGCGCGGCGAGGGGAAGGTGCTTGTCGTCACCGATGCGCGGGGCGACGCGCGCGACTGGGAGCCGATCGTCAAGGCGATGAAGGAAAGCGAGCGCATCGTCCAGGTCCGCATGGCCTACGAGTTTCCGCGCGACGCGCTCTCGCTGCTGCCTTACGACCTCATCGTTTTCGCGAACGCGCCGGCCGATTCCTTCGACCCCGTGCAGATGCAGGCGCTGCGCGATTCGGTCTATAACAATGGCACCGGCTTTCTCATGCTCGGCGGGCCGAACTGCTACGGGCCGGGCGGCTTTCACCGCAGCGCGATCGAGGAGGCGCTGCCCGTGGAGATGGACGTGAAGCAAAAAAAAGTGCTGCCGAAAGGCGCGCTCGCCATCGTCCTGCACACCTGCGAATTCGCTGAGGGCAATACGTGGGCGAAGCGCATGGCGAAGGAGGCGATGCGCGTGCTCGGCGCGCAGGATGAAATCGGGCTCATCGCCTACGCGTGGGGAGGCAACGGCGGCGGCAACGGCTATAGCTGGATCTTTCCGCTCACGCCCGCGAGCGAGTACGACCGGCTTGTCCAGCTCATCAACAAAGCCGAGCCCGGCGATATGGGAGATTTCAACACGCCGATGCAGATGGGCCTCGCCGCTTTGCAGAAAAGCGACGCCGCGGCGAAACATCTCATCGTCATCAGCGACGGCGATCCCTCACCACCGCTGCCCGCGACGGTGCAGCAGTTTGTGGATTCGAAAATTAGCGTCTCGATGATCGCGATCAACCCGCACGGCGGGCAGGACATTTCGATCATGCAGTCGATCGCGACGACCACCGGCGGGCGCTATTACTTCCCGCAAAACCCGAACGAACTGCCGAGCATTTTCATCAAGGAAGCGAAGACGCTGAAGCGCTCGATGCTGCAAAACAAAGTCTTCACGCCCGAGGCCGGGTTTCCATCGCCCGTGCTCAAAGGCATCGACGCGCTGCCCGCGCTGCGCGGCTACGTGCTGACCACGATCAAGCCGCGCGCCGCCACGCTGCTCCGCGTGCCACCAACGAAGGAAGAGCCGGGCGAAGCCGATCCGCTGCTCGCGATGTGGCGCTTCGGCCTCGGCACCAGCGCCGCGTGGACCAGCGACCTCGGCCCTTCGTGGGCGCAGGACTGGCTGGAGTGGGACAAGTTCCGCGCGTTCGTGCGGCAGCTCGTCACCGAGATTTCGCGCGTCGAGCAAAAGACCGACCTGCGGCTGCGCGCCTTTCCGGCAGGGAGCAGCGGCATCATCGCGGTGGAAGATTTCGGCGGAGCCGAGCGCTTCCTCGAAATGGAGGCGCGCGTCTCCGGGCCGCGCGGCGAGAGCGTCAGCGTGCCGCTGCGGCAGATCGGGCCGCGGCGCTACCAGGGGCAGTTTCCGCTCTGGGGCAAAGGGCGCTACCAGGTCATTGCTGCTGCCGCGAGCGCTGGCTCCGAGGAGCGCCCCGAACAGGCCGTTGGCGGATTTGCCGTGCCGTATTCACCCGAGTATCTCCGCTTCCGCAGCGATCCGATTCTACTCAAACAAATCGCCGAGCGCACCGGCGGCCGCGTGCTCAAAGCCAGCGACCTCGATCTTTACCACCCCGCCCGCACCTCGCGCGAAAGTTCGCGTCCGGTCGCTGATCTTTTCCTTTTCCTCCTCGCCTGCCTCATCCCGCTCGATGTCGGTATCCGCCGCATCCAGCTCGACTGGACCGTCATTCGCGATTTCCTCTTCCGCCGCAAAACCGCCACCAGCGGCGAAACCATGGGCGCGCTCCTCCAGCGCAAACAGCAAGTCCAGACGACGCTTCAGACCGAACGAGCGGAGCGCCCCGCGCCCGTCATTCTCCCGTCGCGCCCCGCGCAAAAAACACCGCCCATTTCTTCGCCGCAACCGCCCGCGAAGCCCGCCGAATCAGCATTGTCGGACGACCCGCAATCAACCACCGAGCGCCTCCTCGCCCGCAAACGCAAGCGCCAGGACGATGAAAAACACTGAGATGATTCCCATCCAAAAACCTGCTGTCATGCTGAGCGGAGTTCCGGGAGGCTTTGCGACCAGAACGCAGCGAAGCATCGCTGAAAGTAAATGGGCGGAGGCGCTGGGAGAGAAAGCACACGCAACGCCCACCGCCTCCGCCCGCGTTGCAGTCAGCGATCGTTGCCTCCCCGACTCCGCCCACTCGGCGGTCTCGCAGACTCGGCTCACTCCGCCTTCGTCGCAAAGCCTCCAAAGGCTCCGTTCAGGATGACGGATTGCTTTTCAATTTGAACCGCCACTAGTCCCGCCATGGAACCCTGGAAAATCCAAGCCATCCTCGCCGCGCTCTTCGCCGGCCTCACCTCCGTGCTCGCAAAAGCCGGCATGAAAAACCTCGGCCCCGACGTGAGCCTCGCGCTGCGCACCTGCGTCGTCTTCACCCTCGTCATGGTGAACGCCCTCGTCTGGACCAACGCCCGCCCGCTCGCCGCTCTCGAAGCCGCGCGTCCCCGTGACCTCGCGCTGCTCGCGCTGTCTGGGCTCACAACCTCGCTCTCGTGGATCTTCTATTACCGCGCGATGAAGACCGGCACGGTCTCCTTCGTCTCGCTTGTGGACAAAGGCAGCATCATCGTCACGCTCCTGCTTTCGTTCTGGCTGCTGAAGGAACCTTTCACGCCGAAGATCGCGCTCGGCGGCGCACTCATCCTCGCCGGCCTCGTCACTCTCACTTACAAATAACCCACACCCACCATGAGCGATCCCACCCAACTCCAGGCCGAAGCCCAGCGCTTTCGCGACGATTTCCAAGCCCTGCGCGCCGCGGTCGGCGCGGTCATTGTCGGGCAGCAGCGCGTCGTCGAGGGTGTGCTGACGGCGATCATCGCGGGCGGCAATGTGCTGCTCGAAGGCGTGCCGGGGCTCGGCAAAACGGAGTTGGTGAAAACGCTCGCGCGGGCGCTGGCGCTGGATTTCCGGCGCATTCAGTTCACGCCCGATCTCATGCCCGCGGACATCGTGGGCACCAACGTGATGACCAGCGGCCCCGACGGACGCTACAACTTCGAGTTCCGCCGGGGGCCGATTTTCACCCAGCTGCTGCTCGCCGACGAAATCAACCGCGCTACGCCGAAGACGCAGTCCGCGCTGCTCGAGACAATGCAGGAAGGCAGCGTCACCGCCGCCGGGACGACGCACATTTTGACGCAGCCGTTCTTCGTCCTCGCGACGCAAAATCCGATCGAGCAGGAAGGCACCTACCCGCTGCCCGAGGCGCAGCTCGACCGCTTCATGTTCAAGCTCAACGTGCCGTTTCTCAACCGGGCGGAGCTGAACGAAGTCGTCCGCCGCACCACGCTCGGCGGCGGCTCGGAAGTCGCGAAGATCATGGACGGCCCGCGCATTCTCGAACTGCGAGGCGTGCTGGAAAAAGTCGTCGTCGCCGATCCGATTCGCGATTTCGCCGTGCGGCTCGTTCTCGCCACGCATCCGGAAAGCGAGTTCGCCGGCGATCCCGTGCGCCGCTTTGTGAAATGGGGCGCGAGCCCACGCGCCGTTCAAGGACTCATCCGCGCCGCCCGCGTCCGCGCGCTCGCCGAGGGCCGCGCGCACGTCGCTTTCGAGGACGTGCGCCATTTCGCGCCCGAGGTGCTCGCGCATCGCGTGCTGCTGAACTACGACGGCCTCGCCGAAAACATCGGGGTGCCGGTGCTGGTCGATGAACTCGCCAAGGTGGTCGCCGAGGAGGCCACATGAGGGCTTGCATCGCTAGTGCCGAGCGCAGTATTTTATCCTCCTGATCGAGGTAGGCCACCGCCTTGTCATCAACCTAAACAGCCCCCGAAAAATGATTACTCACCACCTCATCAAAGCACTAATCCCTTCCGCTTTTGCCGTCGCGATCACGTTTCCCACCGTCACTCACGCGGACCTCCTCGCGCAATATCACTTCGACGAGATCGCGGGCCCCACCGCTTTTGACAGCGCCGGATCGTTCAATGGCACGCTATCGCCGCTCGGAGCCACGTTTCTTCCCGGAGGAATCTCGGGTAATGCCATCAGTCTCACCCAGGCGTTGGGGGGCTTCGTGAACATGGGCACCTCTTTTCCCGCATTCACCAGCGGCGATTTTTCCATCGTGATGTGGGTCAATACCACGACGACCGCCGGAGATACCCTCGCGCTTTCCAGACATAAGGCAGGGATGAACAACGGTTACTTTTTTAATATCAACCCGACGGGTGGAGGAGGTCTCGCCAACAAAGCGTCGTTCTACGTCTCGGAGTTTGTTTCTCAGTCGCCGACCTCCACGACGAGCGTGAACGACGGGCTGTGGCACCAGCTTGTCGGAGTTTATACCGCAGGGGGCATGCATTCGATTTATGTCGATGGAGCGCCGCTGGAAGCAGCCACGAGCAGCCAAACGGTTACGGATCTCGGGGCACCGTTTTTGATCGGCGGCGTCCGGGAGGTCGCCGGCACGAACAATCCCGAATCGCGCTACACCGGTCTGGTTGACGAAGTGCAGGTTTACAACCAGGTGCTTACGGATGCGAATGTCACTTTCCTCTATCAGAACCCCTCGCTTGCTGTCCCTGAGCCGGGCGCGCTTTCGCTCCTTGGCCTCGGTCTGTTTGGATGGGTTGCGCGCAGGCGCCCCAACCGCGCCGCCTAAACGCGCGCGGCGGCCAAGCGCTCCGTCCACCGTCGATGGGCTTGAAGTTCAAGCCGCTGCGTCATTTCATGACTCGTGACGTGAACGCCGCATGACCTCAGCCCCCCAACTCACCTCGCTGCTCAGCAACCGCGACCTCGACCGGCTCGCGCGGCTGCGGCTGAATGCGGCGCGGCGTTTCACCAACCGGTCGCGCGGCGAGCATCTCGCGGCGAAGGGCGGCACGAGCACGGAATTTTGCGACTTCCGCGACTACTCGCCGGGCGACGATGTGCGCTTCGTGGACTGGAACATCTTTGCGCGTATCGAGCGCGCCTACGTGAAGCAGTTCCACCAGGAGGAGGAGATGCACGTCGCGGTGCTCGTGGATGCGTCGAACTCGATGCTGTTCGAGGGCAAGTTCGACCTCGCGTGCCGGCTCGCCGCGGCGCTCGGCGTGCTCGGGTTGCGGGCGCAGGAAAAGGTGAGCGCGGGTGCGCTCGGCGGCGCGGCGCAGCGGCTGCGGCCCTGCACGGGGCGGATGTCGATGGTCAAGCTGTTCGGCTTTTTGGAAAACCTCGCGCCCGGCGGCGAGACGCCGATCGAGCAGGGCATCGAGATGTTTCTCCGCCAGCATCGCGGCCGCGGCGTGGCCGTGGTGCTCAGCGATTTCCTCTCCGGCGGCGACCTGCGCCGCGCCTTCAACCAGCTTCACAGCGCCGGCCTCGAAGTCTTCGCCGTGCAAATCCTCGGCCCCAGCGAACTCGCGCCCGAACTCGCGGGCGACCTGCGTTTCGTTGATTGCGAAACGCTCGGCCACCTCGACATCTCCAGCGCCGGCGACCTCCTGGGCCTCTATCACGAATACCGCCTCGCCCACGAAGCGCAGCTCAGCGGCCTCTGCCAGCAACGGTCGGGAAAATTCCTTTCGGTCAACGCCGCCGAGACTATCGAGCAGGTCGTCTTTGGCACGATGCGGCGAAAGGGCTGGATCGTGTAGTCTTACCCGGCGCTGCGACCGAAACGCTCGGCGGCGAGGAGGATGCCCGCCGCTTTGTCGAGGGTCTCCTGCCATTCCCTGGCCGGAATGGAGTCAGCCACGATGCCCGCGCCGACGTGAAAATGGGCGTGCTCGCCTTCCACGACGACTGTGCGGATGGCGATGCTGAACTGGCTCTCGCCGTTGAACCCGAACCAGCCAAGCGCGCCGGTGTAGAGTCCGCGCGGGGTGGGTTCGAGAGCGGCAATGATTTCCCGTGCGCGTTTCTTCGGGGCGCCGGTGATGGAACCGCCGGGGAAGCAGGCATGGAGTGCGGTGGCGTGATCCACGTCCGCCCGGAGGCGACCCTCGACGGTCGAGACGAGATGAAAGACCTGCTCGAAGCTTTCGAGTTTCAGCAATTCACGCACAGCCACGCTGCCGAAATCGCAGATCATGCCGAGGTCGTTGCGCGCTAGGTCGGTGATCATGACCAACTCGGCGGCTTCCTTCGGCGACGTACACAGCTCGTAAGCGGAGAGGGTATCGGCGTGCGGTTCGGCACGGCGCGGGCGCGTGCCTTTGATCGGGCGCGTGCGGATGGCGCGGCCGGACATTTTCAGAAAAAGCTCGGGCGACGTGGAGAGAATGGCGGGTCCGCCGAGGGCGAGATACGCGGCGTGTGGAGCGGGGGAGTAGTGGCGCAGGGCTTCGTAAAAGGCGAAGGCGTCGCCCTGCCACGGCGCGGTGAAGCGGTGGGCGAGATTCACCTGATAGATGTCGCCGGCGGCGATGTATTCCTGCGCCCGCATGACCATCGCGCAGTACTGCGCAGGCGTGATCTCCGGGGCAAAGTGCAGCGGCCCGCCGAGCGGCGCGGCGGTCACCCCGCTCGCGAGCTTTGACCAGAGGTTGCCGACTTCATGCCAACGGGAATCGGCGTGGGAAAAGATCAGTGCGTCCTCGTAGAAGCCAAAGGCGAACGCGCCGTCGTATTCCACGAAACCTGCGGCGAAGCCCGCGGGCAGCCCGTCATCCATGGAGTCCGTCTGGCGGGCGGCAAGCCGGGCGCGAAAGTGCGCCCAGTCCGCCGCGGTATTTCCCCGAACCATTTCCACCGGAGCTGCCGCGACGAGCGAAAGCCGGGCGGTTTCCCCACCCTCCAGCGCGGTGTCGAAAAAAACCAGCCCCGGCAGATGCCGCGCGCGCGCCGCGACCTCGGCGGGAGTGAGGTCGAGGGCGAGCGGTCGAGGGGCATGGAGGAGTCGTGGCACGGGCCTCGCCTTGCGCGAGGAGCGGGGGCTTTTCAAACGAATTCTTTCGGGTATCGTCGCCGACCTCGCCATGAAACGACTGCCCGCCCTGCTCGCCGCCACGCTTCTCCCTGCGCTCCCGCTTTTCGCCGAGGACAAAGGGCCCGAAAAGGCACCCGAACCCGCTGCTCCGGCGGCCGCCGAGCCCGGCGCGAATGCCGCGCCGCCGCCGCTCGCCCCTTCGGAAAAGGACAAGGACCGCCTCGAACTCATGCCCTCGAAGCCCGCCCAGCTTCTCCCGCCGCCGATTGATCTCCCGCTGATCCCCGAAGTGCCGCTTCCGCAGGAGCGTCCGCGCACGCGCAGCGTCGAGAGCCCGATCAAGACCCGCGACTCCGCCACCGCTGCCGCGGCGGATGAGGTCAAGCAGCGCATCCGCCTGCGCGAAGCGAAGACCAAGGCTCTGCGCGACCCGGCGGTGATGGCCGAATGGACGCGTTCGACGGAAGTGAATACCGACTACGAAAAGCGCGAGGTCCTGAAGAGCTACTACCGGCTGCTTTCCGCCCGTATGACCCGGATCGACCCTTCGCTCAAGGCCCCCGTCGCCCTTCAACTCCAAGACTCTCTCGCTCGTCTCGACCAAAACCGGATCGCCCCAACGCAACCGCCGGCCACCGCCGCCGGCTCGCGCGCCAAGCGCTGAGCGGCGTTCGCCGGAGGAGTGCGGAAAAACCATTTGTCCGCACTGGGAACCCGGCTAATATCCCGCCCACCTCAAAACGGCGCTATCGTCTAGGGGCCTAGGACACTGCCCTCTCAAGGCGGGGACACGGGTTCGAATCCCGTTAGCGCTACTTGTATCTATCAGGGGTTTCGGGCGATTCGGGATTTGGCGTGACAAAAACGTGACAAATCGGCAGATTTTCCCCTGTGAAAACGAAACGCATCGAAGTCAAAGAGGGGAACATCTCAGTTCCGATTTACGAGTTTTCCGACGGGCGCTTTTGCGTCGATATGATGCTCGGCGAAAACCGGAAGAGGATTACTCGCGCGTCGCTTGACGCGGCGAAAATCGAAGCGCGCAAACTCATCGCCCAAATTGCATCGGGTCGCGCGCATGAGGAAGTGATGACGCTCGCGGAAGTGGAGGACTACCGCCTCGCCAAAAATAAGCTCGTGTCGTTCAACGTGTCGCTGCTCACCGCGGTCGAGGAGTGGATTGCCGGGCGCGGGAAGACATCGAGTGTGATCCCCAAGAAGGTTTCAGAAGTAGTCGATGAATTCCTTACGTCGAAGCGAGTCGAGGGTGTGGGCTTTTTCCATTTGGAGGATCGGAAATACCGGATGAACAAATTCGCTGCCGCGTTCCCCGGCCGCATTGATCAAATCGGCACGCACGAAATCGAGGTCTGGCTGAACGGCCTCGAAGTCAGCGGGCGCACGCGCAACAACTACCGCAACGCCGTCCTTCAGCTTTTCCGCTACGCACGCGGCAAGCGGCATCTGCCCCGAAACGAGCCGACCGCCGTCGAGGATGTGGCAGCGGCCAACGCCGGAGAGGGGGCCATTGAAATTTACACGCCGCAAGAATTGCGATTGCTGCTCTCCAATGCCCCGGCAAGGCTGCTGCCGTTCTTTGCCATCGGCGCGCTGGCGGGTTTGCGCAGTCAGGAAATCATGCGGCTCGACTGGAGCGATCTTCGTTTCGAGCAGGGCTTCATCGAGGTTGCGGCGGAAAAGGCGAAGACCGCCTCACGTAGGCTCGTGCCACTGCTGCCGTCGCTCGCGGCATGGTTGCTGCCGCTGCGAAAAAAATCCGGCCACGTCGTCGGCTACACGCGAAACAATACGCTCTCCAAGGCGCGGATGCGGTTTTGCAAGGATGACATCAAATCGGGTGATGAAGCCATTGAGTTCATTTGGAAACCGAACGCATTGCGGCACAGCTATGCGAGTTACCGACTGGCCGACATCAAGGACGCTGCCCGCGTCGCGTTGGAGATGGGAAATTCGCCGACAATGCTTTTCCGCAACTACCGCGAACTGGTAACGGAGAAGCAGGCGGCGGAATGGTTCGCCGTGCTGCCGAAAAGAAATCCGCCTCGGAACAACCGGCGAACGAAGAAGTCGCCGCAAGCCGATTAGGTTCGCGATTTAATCAAGAACTCCTCCATAAATACCTCCAGCTCTTTGAGACGGTAGCGAACCAGGTGCGAGCTGACCTTGCGCGGGTGAATGTAGCCGAGCCGCACCCACTCTTTGAATTGCGATTCGCCCACAGATAGATATTTGCAGCCTCCTTTTAGATCGACGTAGCCGGTGAATTCATTGATGCGCGAAAGCTGTCGCTCGACCGCATCACTCACAGCCCGGATCAGCAAGTCATCTGGAATTTCGACGCGGAGCATGACGATCTCGTGGCTATACGATTCAAAGAATTGCAGCCTGCGTTTTCGCGCCGTCGCTCACGTCGCGGCCATTTCACCTGCCGGTTCTTTGTTCAGCAACTCGGCGAGTCCTTCGCGAATGGTCTTGTGCGGATTGAGTGGCGGAAACAATTCCTTCACGTCCACCCGCAACACTTGGCGCAGATAGCAAACCTCGCGGTCGCCAACTTCCAAAAGCTGCGCTTCCATTTTGGCGATACCGCCGCGGCTGATATTCCATCCGGCGAGTTGAAGGTGAATGGCAAAGTCAGTCTGGGACCATCCTCGCTTGAGGCGCAGGCGGGTGATGGCAGGCCCGACAATATTGCGATGAGTGAGAGTCTTCATGTTGCGACGAAAGTATGGCCACTTCACCATTCCTGTGCGCTCAATTCGGCGCAGAATTTCGGCAAAATCTCCGCAAATTCAGAATCGTCTCCGGGCTTGTTCTGGCGGCGGCGACCGGCGTGGCGAGGACACCCCCAGAAAGGTGTCCGGCTCTAGCCGCGCCGGTGGTGAAGAACTCGTCTGCGAGTTATTCAAGCCGCCGGAAACAATCCCGGAGCGTCGAGCATCGTGAATTTCTGCCGTTCCCGACCGATGGGATCGGCCCGTCGATTTCGACGCAAATGCAGAATGAGGCATATACTACCGCTCTCAAAAGCGGCGTCCTGCGGCATGTAATGCCGGGTGGCGGATCCGCTTCCTGCGGCATGTAATGCCGGGTGGCGGATCCGCTAAAACCACACAACTTCATCGCTCGCAACATTCACCGTCTCCGGCTGCGTGCGAAACTGACGCAAGAAGAACTCGCGGAACTTGCAGATGTCGATCTGCGCTCGCTGCAGCGGATCGAAGCCGGTTCTTGGAACATGACCGTCGATTACCTCGGGCGCTTCCAAACCGCGCTTCGCTGCAAGTGGCGGGATTTGGTCAAGGACTTGGACTGAAATCACACTGGAGCGATGGAGGGCGGCTACTTTTTAGAAACGGTTCGCACGGAGCTTGGATGTCTGCGGAAATTCGGGATTTCGATCTGGATGTCGCAACTCCGCCCCGTCCACGAACTGAGTGGTTTGCGTAGGGTAGCCTTTCACCAAAGGCGCGAACCTTTGTGGCACGTCCATAGAAGGCGGAGGACAAGGAAAAAGAAACGAGAAGCCCCCGGTGCGTTTCATTTTGCGCCCAAACGGGCGCACATGCCGAAACCGCTGCCGATACTGCTCACGCCGCGCGCAGCGGCATGCAGTATAAGAACCTCATCGGCACGGAAATCAGGAAACGGCGGGACCGCCTCGGTTGGAGCCAATCCGACCTGGCGATCAGGTTGCAGCTTGCCGGTTGGGACATTGATCGCAGCCAGCTCTCGAAGATCGAATGCCGCCTGGTTCACGTCAGCGATTTCCAGCAACTCTATTTTGTTCGCGTCTTCAAAGTGACCTACAACGACCTTCTCCCGAACGTCAATCCGGTGGAGAAGATCAACGACTTTTTGGAGAGACGGATGGAACGAAAGCGGGCACCGATTCCGAGAGGCAAGAAGCCAAAGAAGGGGAAACCGCCAAAAAAATAGCAACCTCGTAGAACCTGCAACTCACATGACTTGGGAAGAACTCGTGACGCTCTTCATTTCCTACCAGCAAGCGGCGCATGTCGTGCGTGGAGACGGGCTGGATGCAGTAAATTTGCAACTCGCACCCGTTGCGTGGTTCGTCTCGATCAAATCGAGCGGGGGACTGAACTTCGGCACGTATGAAGGCGACGACCTCCGCCTGGTCGGAACTCGGACCATCCCACTCATGGAATTGGAACCGGACATATTGCGGCGTGAAATTGAGGAGGCGTTGGAAAAGCAAATCGTCGCGTTGTTCGATCCCAGCGCGGTGGGTGATTTTCTCAAACGGATGGGTGGCCGAAGGCGATTCTGAGGGAACGCATGTCGCGCGTTCTCGCGCGCGTCAGGGATGTGGCCGCGCAGCAACGCGGAGCGGCGACATCATCATCTTCGTGGCTGGCGGGTGCAAAGTGTTCGGCTTTGGGAGCGACCGGCGAAGGGGCTGCAAAAACGAAGCGGACAAGGCCGAAGTCTTTGCAATGGTGCCGCGTGCTGGCGGCGCATCGTTTCGGGATTATTGATGGTCGTTTCGGCACGTTCCCTTGAACATAAAATCTGCGTTGACTGTCTGCTATTGAGACTTATTCTCATCAACTATGATCGGCGAATCCGAAGCCCAAATCAGCCCATTTGCGGAAACCACATCACGCAAAGCCTGGTCCATTTGGGCTACTGTCTCCCTCTCGTTCGCGGCCTTCGTTGTGATTGCGACTCTCGTTTGGCAAGGCGTTTCCGCGCAGGGCGTGCCCGATCCGACCAAGGCAGAAACCACCAAGACGGGCGTTTTTCTGGACATCGCCGTTCTCGTCTTCCGGGAGGGATTGGAGTGCATTCTTGTGCTCTCGGCCATCACCGCCAGCATGGTCGGAGCGCAGCAATCGCAGAGGCGTCCCGTGGCGCTCGGCGCGGGGTTGGGTTTCGTGGCAACCGTGATTACCTGGTTCATCGCGATCGGCATCCTCAACAGCCTGACCGATAGCGTGTCGGCATTGAATTTGCAGGCTGCCACCGGGCTTTTGGCGGTCGTCGTCTTACTCGTCGTGATGAACTGGTTTTTTCACAAGATGTATTGGGGCAACTGGATTTGCCTGCACAACCGCAAGAAGAAGGAACTTGTGAAAGAGGCTGCGACCAATCAAATCACCGGCACCCGCCTGATGATGGGGCTTGCGCTTCTCGGGTTCAGTTCTTTCTACCGCGAAGGGTTTGAGGTCGTCCTATTCCTCCAGAGCTACCGTCTCAAACTCGGATCGAATATCGTCTTGCTCGGCACGTTTTTTGGGTTGGCGCTGACAGGCATTATGGCGGTGCTTACCTTCGTGGCGCATCGGCGCCTGCCGTATCGGAAGATGCTGATTTTCACCGGAGTCATGTTGGGGGTCGTGCTGCTCGTCATGGTCGGCGAGCAGGCTCAGGAAATGCAGTTGGCCCATTGGATTCCAACCACCGAAATCGCCGGGCTCGACAAGTTCATGCCGGGCTGGATGGGCTTGTGGTTCGGAGTCTCTCCGACTGTGGAGACATTGGTTGCTCAAGCGCTCGCTGCGCTCGTTGTCAGCGGCTCCTACTTCGCTGCCGGACGCCATTCTTCCAAACCCGCAGAATGCAGCGTGGCGGGCGCGGGGACTTGTCCCGAAGCCTGCGAGTAGCGCGGGGCGAAGACTCCCGGAGACTGGCAGTGCCGCTCGGTTAATTGCTTCGGCTGAGGATCACGCGGGACATTCCAGTATCCACGGTGACGCGGAATTGCGACAGCAAGCCGTTGCCGAGCATCCCTGCTTCGCCGGCAAACATCGGCTCATCATGCAGCCCGGTTTTCACGGCGGCGAAACGCGCGGAACCAAGTGTTACGTCCGTGTGAATGGAGCGGCGTGAACCTGTGGCCGTCGCGATTGAAGTGCGTGCGTCTTTGCGATCGGCTGAACTGCCAGCGACCCATTCCAAGGCGGAAATGCATCCGGTATCGAGGCGCATCCATTGCGGTGCGTTACCGTTCACACCGACGCGGATGCGGAGCGCATCGTTGCGGGTGGCGAGCGGAACGACCTGCGCGCCTGCCGCAGAAACTTCGCGGCGAGTGAGCAGGCGGATTTTCTGTGCGGCGAAATCAATCTGCACAATGCGCCCGTGGAAAAAATCCGCGCCGAGCAGTCCATCAATGCGGCTTCCGCAACCCTGGCTCACCGGACTCAAATCGAGGGCGAGCATCGAGCGCGCGATGGGGATGCGCGGTTGGGGCGCTCGGCGAATAACGCCAGTGGGCGGCGCGGCCGGAAGGACATGGGAAGCGGACGCACCAGGCGGGTTCGCCGGTGATGCGCGGCAGATCGCGGAACGCCCCCATCGGGCTCTATGCGCTTGGCCGGCGTTGCATTTTCGGGGTGGTTCGTGGCGACTGCCTTGTCTTCCGCGATGCGGCGCCGGTAGAGGGCCACCTTCACGGCGATCACCAGCGCGACCGGAGCGAGGCCAACAAGCAGCGTGAGTACGAGATGGAGGAACGTAAAAGTCCCAGTGAGTCCGCTTTCCTAAAACATGGGTATCCTTTCTTTGAGTTGAGCGGTCGAGCGCCGCGTGGAAGACCACTGACGGCTCCGCGTCTGTTCATTGATGCACGAGCGTCCGCGCCTCTTGGCGAAGGTCGGACTGCATCCGTCGCGCGTGAGGCGTCGGGCCAGTGTTTGCGTGGCTGACGTCGCCAGATGTGCTGCGACTCGTGGCGGCGTTGGAGGCTGCGGAATGCAACCGCGGGACCGCATCCGACTGCATCCGCCGATGCGCTTCACGACCGAGTTCGGTGATCGTGAAGCCTTCCCGTCTCATGCGGACAAACCGCGCCACCTGCAAAATGCTGAGCACCGCTCGGACCGCTTGGATCGAAAACTCGTCGTGCGTCCTGCGCCGTTCCTGCTCCGCTCGCACATCGCGTTCGAGCGCTTTGAAGCTGACCGGTTTCGCATTTCTCGCGAGAACGCTCAGGACGGCTGATGACGATTTCGAACGCGCGAAGAAATCGACGAGGGCGTCTTCGAGGGGCCGCAAATCGCGAATGACACGGTGGGTCGGTTCGGCTTCCGTTTCGCCAACCACTCGGTGCGCGATCAGCACCAGCGCGACGATGATCAGGTCGAGAACGACGAAGAGGGCGAGTAGAAGAAGGATGTCCATAAGTTTGCTCCCGGTTGGGAATTTGAGGTCAAGACCGCCTGAATGGGGTCTCTCGATGCCGTTACTCTACCTCGCCCAAGAAGATCGAATATGACTCCGTTTGTATCAGAGCGATCGTTTTGCACTATCCTACCCCTGGCCCATGCGCTCTCCGCCGAGGGCCGTGAGAAGAGCCGCGGTCGCGCCAGGCTTACAAAAGCTCGGCTTGTGCGTCGTCGGGCGGATAGGTGACTCGGAGGCCGGTTCTCTTCGCGAAAGTTCGGAGCGAGTGAGGGTCGCGACGGGCTTCGCTCATGATGTGCTCGGCCGGAATGCCGCGAGCGACCAGGGCGTCGGCGATCATGGAGCGATGGCAGCGCCAGGGGACGGCCTCCGCGCACATCAGCGCGACGCGATCTTGCTTCGCCAACTCGATGAGATCTTGCAGAGCCGCTGCAAACTCCGGCGTCTGCATGTAGTCGGCATAGCCGCGGAACGAGGCGTTTCTCCAACCCGTGTTGATCGAATCCGGCTTCGCGCGGCGCAGGCCCCCGAGCCCCGGCATGTGTGTGTAGCCAATGCCGGCGGCTAGCAGCGACGTGGGCAGCACATCGCGATTGAACTGAGGATTGTGCCGCGAGCGAGGGACCGTCCGCACGTCCACCACGTGAGTCACCCCGTGCGCTTTCAAAAGGCGGATGAACTCCTCTATCGCGCGGGTCGAATGTCCGATCGTGAGGACCGCTGGCGGAAGGATCGCAGCGCGAAGCTTCGTCATCTTCAATCAACCTCGATGACCGAGTTCGACGCTAACTTATGTATGTCAGCCCGAAACATCGTGGAAGTGACGTGGATCCTCGAAGTGATGGTCTAACATGAGATATTCTCGCGCTTCGGGGAGGTAATGGCGGCGAGCACGAGGGCCGCCGCCGCAGCGGTGAAGACGGAGTAATCAAGCGGGGCTTTGATGCCGAGGGCGACCGTCATCGTCACGGCGAAAGAGGTGAGGAGGCCTGCGATGGTGAGCGCCACAACTCGCGCAAGTCGGCCACTGAGCAGCGCGAGTCCGAGGACGACTTCAGCGATCGTGGCGGCCCACGCCGCAAGCGGTACCAGCGGCTGCGGTAGAAACCACAGCAGCTTTGCAGTGTAAGCGACGAAGTGCCGCCAGTCGCCCCACGCCACCTGTGGCGAGCCAGGATTCCCCCACAAGCCGAAGCGGTCGGCGACGGCGGAAAAGAACGAGCAGGCAAGCGCGATTCGCAGCAACCAAATAGCCGCGCGAGGAAGCGTGATGGCGTTCATGGGAAGCTGGAACGGCGCGAGGCCGATCAGCGCGCCGGCGACTTGATCGGTGCTCCCTTTTTCGCCACGACGAAAACCAGAAACCGGGCCGGCTTCGTGGCGCTGGCATTGCGGGACACCTGATGGACAACACCACGCGGCTCGTAGAAAGCCTGCCCGGCAGCGTAGGTCTTCAGCGATTCGCCTTCGATCTGCATTTGCACCTCGCCTTCGAGGACATAGCCGAAAACGGGACCGGGATGCCGGTGGGCTTCGGAGCTCGCGCCCGGCGCGTAGTCCACGGTGAGAACGGTGACTTCTTCGTTGCCGTCGGCCGGGAGCGCCTTTTGCAGGAGGGTCGAGACTTTGGAAGATTCGTGAGCGGGCGCATCCTGCGCGAGCGAGAAAGCGCGTCCTGCGGCGATGGCTGCGAGGCTCGCGGCGAGAGTGTGGAGAGTTTGGCGGCGGCTGGTCATAAGTGGCGTGGCTGGTTCGGTGGGTGGGTGCTCATAGACGAAACTTTCGTTCATTGGATTGCGATTCGGAAATTCCTCCCCTCCCAGCGATCGCTTTCCAGCCAGCGGAAGGTCCATTCGACCGTCGTGCCCGACGAGGCGTCGGCGGTGGGCACATCGACAAAATATAGATTCGGCAAACCGCTCAGCTGTGTCTCGATGTCGTGCGCCGTCTGCCAGCGATCGGCGCTCCATCGCACCTGAGCGGCGGCGGCCGTAACGATGCGTAAGATTTTTCCCATGGAAATCCTACGGGTCTGGTGGCGAAAGGTCCAGACCTCATGTCGGCTCCCGACCGGCTCGGCGACGTAGCGGCGATACGCTGGCTCGATGCGGTCGAACACCGCGGCGTCGCGCGCGCTGCGCACGAGGGTCACGTATTCCGCGTGGCTCCAGCAGAGCGGCATCGCCGCGCCCGTCGGCGCCCCGCGTCGCATCCTTGCCGCAGGTAAATCCTCCTCGTCCCAGAGTTGCTCGGAGAGCATCCCGCCTTCATTCGACATCCGTTCCAGCGTCTCGATGAAGGGCCGCGCGTCGCGACCCGCCGCGAGTTCATAGTGGCCGCGCTCGCCCGTGAGGATCGGCCACGAGCGGCCGACGCCGGTGCCGTCGAAAGCGCCGCCGTCCGCCTTCTGCCCGTAGCCGTCGTGATTGTAGCGCCGCCAGCAGGCGCCTTGCGGTAATTCGCGGCGGAGCACCGCGTCCATCACCGCAATCGAATCGCGCACCAGCGCGTCGTCCGCGCCGCGGATGCCGAGCCGCACGAGTTGCAAAAAATCACCGCCGACGACATTGCGCGCGGGATGTTTTCCCCCGCCGTTGGCGAGCTGGATGTCGAGTGCGTCCACGTCGGGATGTGGGACGGACGCGAGGGGATCGGCAGGAGTGATGCGGATGTAATGCCGCGGCTTGCCGGGGAGCAGCTCGCCCCGCGAGGTCGCACACCAGTCCTCGATGTGCGCGGCTAACCAGTCGGCGTAGGCGAGGATAAACTCGGCGGTCTCCTCCGCGTTGCGCTCCCGCGCAAACTCCGCCGCGCAGACCAGCCCCGCGATGATCGTGGCGAGGGTCGAAGGCGAATAGCCGCTCTGCTCTTCCCAGCGCTCCTGCGCAGTCACCGGGCCTTGCAACAGCAGATAGCGCGCGGCGCTGGCCATCATCGGCCACGGATCGAATTCGGCGAGCGCCTGCTCCCGCCGCAAGCGCCAGGCGAGCAGCATGGGCGCGGCGATTTCATCGAGCTGCAAGTTCGTCCAATAGCCGCGTCCGTCGATCCACGAATTCTGCGGAAACGAGCCGTCCTTTTTTTGAATGCAGCCGAGCCAGATGAGCGCGCGCAGCGGCGTGTGTCGTTGCCCGGTGGCGAGCAGCGCGGTGGCGCTTTGCACGAGATCGCGCGTCCAGACGAGATGATACCCGCCGAGCTCGTCGTCGCCCTTCGTCTCACCCCACGGGATCGACAGCGATGCGATCATCGCGCCTTGGAAGAGCTTGTCCTCGTGCGCGAGCAGGATGCAGCGCGAGAGCCGGTAGAGCCCGCCGCCATCGCCCGTGTGCGCGGAAAAGTCGAACTCTTCGCTCGCATCCGTGCGCCGCCATTGCCGCACGTAGCCCTCGCGATGCCGCTCAAATGGATCGGCGAGGCTCTGCAGCAGCGTGGTCGCGGAGCTTTGCGCGCTCGCGCCAAAGGCCACGCCGAGCGTCCACTCCTCGTGCGCCGGATCGAGTTCCGCCGTGAGCGCGATGTTGCCGCGCTCGACGGCGCGGTATTCCCAATCCATCCGGAAGTCCGCCATCAAGTCCTGCCAGCCATCGCTCGTGCCGACAAAGCCGACCGAGCGGCGGGTAAAATCCGGCGCGCAGCCGAAGGAAAGATGCGTGCGTTCCCGCTCGACGTGGAAGACCCGCCGGCCGGCGAATTCGCACGGCCAGCCCGAGTTTTCCGCGCCGCCCCGGACGAGGTGCGGCGCGAGCAGGGCGAAGAGCCGGAGCTTGCCGCGCAACGCCTCGTCTTTCACCTCCAGTCGCACATGGACGAGCAGCACGGGCCGGTGCGGGTCGGTGCAGATGTGCTTGATGATGCGGTAACGTCCGTCCGGCGCGGTGTTCGTCAGCTTGTAGAAAAGACTGTGGCGCTCCGGGTAGGCGATCTCGTGCTGGAGGTCGCGCTTTTCCTCGTGGCAGAAGGTTTCGCCGTCGGTGATGAGAAGCTGAAAGTCGCGCGTGTTCGGCTGGTCGATGGTCGGGTAGTAAATCTCATTCACGATGCCGTGCGAGAGCGTGAACCACAGCCGGCAGCTCGTGTGATACGCCGTGCCGAGCCCTTCCTTCGTGCTGTGCGTCCAGCGCGGCGCGGCCCCCGGCGCACCCGGCGCGAACTGCTGTGTGTCCGCACTCATTGCCGTGCGCCGATGAAGTGTGAACGCGCGTGGATCGCCGAAGGTGTTGCCGTCATGGAGCGGAACGGTAGCGAGTCATGGCGAAGTGCTCCACATCCGCTTTGGCTGATTTCGGCTGGTAGATTGGAGGCGACGGTGTAGAAAAAAGCTTACCAAGATGAAGTCCAAAAAAGAGACATCGCGCGCTCAAAAATGACGACAAAAGGGCCACCAGCGCTGACGAAAATGAACTTCAAGCTGCGCGTCTGGCGGCAGAAAAATCCGAAGTCCAAGGGGAAACTCATCGACTACGAAACGGCGGATATTTCGCCGAACACGTCATTGCTCGAGATGCTCGATATTCTTAACGAGCAACTCACTGAACGCGGCGAAGAACCGATCGCCTTCGATTCCGATTGCCGCGAAGGAATTTGCGGCACCTGTTCGTTGACCATCAATGGCGAGGCGCACGGTCCGAACCATCCGGGGACGGCTTGCCAGGTTTACATGCGATCATTTACGAACGGCGAAACGATCGTCATCGAGCCGTTTCGTGCCAGGGCATTTCCGCTCGTGCGTGACCTGGTGGTGGACCGCAGCGCGTTCGATCGCATTGTCCAGGCGGGCGGGTTCATCTCTGCGCGCATCGGCTCCGCTCCGGAAGCGAACTCAATTCTCGTGCCGAAACACCAAGCCGACCTGGCGATGGAAGCGGCCGCGTGCATCGGCTGCGGCGCGTGCGTGGCGGCGTGTCCCAACGCGTCGGCGATGCTCTTCACTGGGGCGAAGGTGTCACATCTCGCGTTCCTGCCACAGGGTGAACCCGAACGGACGAGTCGCGTGCTCGGGATGGTGCGCGCGATGGACGATGAAGGCTTCGGCAACTGCTCAAACCATTACGAATGCGTGGCCGTTTGCCCGGCCGCCATACCCGGCAGCGTCATGGCAAAAATGTATCGCGAGTATGCGGGCGCGACGCTGCGGGAAACAGTCGCCGAGTGAATGGACGATCCGTCACTCCATGAACCATCTGCCAAAGCTCGCCGGATTAACGTCACCACCGAAACCCGCCGATAGGTCCATCCACTTTTCGCCGATCCTTGCGGAGGTGGCCAAGACGGAGACGAGCAGTGTCTTCGCGCGAATGAAGACGGCACCGGAAGGCTTGAGCGACGCGGAGGCGGCGAGACGCCTGGAAGTAGTCGGGCCGAACGTGGTCGTCTCGGAAAAACATCGCGGCTGGCTCTGGCGGTTGCTCACGGCGACGCGCAACCCGCTGGTCATTTTGCTGGTCGTGCTGGCGGGAGTCTCCTTCGCGACTGGCGATGCACGCGCCGGCACGGTGATGGCGCTGATGGTCATCCTCGGCGTGACCCTGCGCTTCGTGCAGGAATCGCGCGCGGATGCGGCGGCGGCGAAATTGAAAGCGATGATCACGGTCACCGCCGCGGTGGTGCGCGCGGGGAAGGCGGAGGAGATTTCGCTCAAGCAGTTGGTGCCCGGCGATGTGGTGACACTTTCCGCAGGCGATATGATCCCGGCCGATGTGCGGGTCGTCGCGGCCAAAGACCTCTTCGTTACGCAATCGGCGCTGACCGGTGAGTCTCTGCCGGTGGAGAAACTCGCGATGCTCCAAACGACTCCTGCGCAGGCGGACGTGACGCCGCTGGAGTTTGCCAATATCTGTTTCCTCGGCACGAGTGTGGAGAGCGGTGCCGCGACGGTGGTGGTCCTGGCGACCGGCGCGCAGACTTACTTTGGGAGCATGGCCGGCAGCATCGTGGGCGATCCGGTGGAGACGAGTTTCGACAAGGGAATGAAGGATTTTACCTGGCTGATGATCCGCTTCATGATGGTGATGGTGCCGCTGGTCTTCCTCATCAATGGGGTCACCAAACACCATTGGAGCGAGGCCTTCTTTTTCTCTGTCGCCGTCGCCGTGGGCCTGACGCCGGAGATGCTGCCGATGATCGTCTCGGTGTGCCTGTCGAAAGGCGCGCTCGCGATGTCGCGCCAGAAGGTCATCGTGAAGCAGCTCAGCGCCATCCAGAACTTCGGCGCGATGGACGTGCTCTGCACGGATAAGACGGGCACGCTGACCATGGATCAGGTCATCCTCCAGCGGCATTGCGACGTGCTGAAAAGGGAAAGCGACAGCGTCTTCCTCGACGCCTTTCTCATCGCGCATTTTCAGACCGGCTTGAAAAGCGTGCTCGACCGCGCGGTCCTGAATCATTCCGACGCGCGGGAGGAGCGGCTCACCGGCTATCGCAAAGTGGACGAAATCCCGTTCGACTTCGTGCGCCGCATGATGTCCGTCGTCGTGGAGAAGCCTGACAAGGAGCACCAACTCCTGACCAAAGGCGCGCCGGAGGCGGTCTTCGCGAAATGCACATCCTACGAACTGGACGGCGAGGTCTCCCCAATGGAGCCGGTCCTCGTCGGAGACTTGATCGAGCAGTATCAGGAACTCAGCGCCGACGGCTTCCGCGTGCTCGCCGTCGCCTACAAACCCATCGCGAGCGACGACCCGCTCATCAACACGGATGATGAGTGCGATTTGATCCTCAAGGGCTATATCGCCTTCCTCGATCCGCCGAAGGACTCCGCGGCCAGCGCCATCAAGGCACTGCAAGATCACGGCGTCACCGTGAAAGTTCTAACTGGCGATAACGATCTGGTGACTCGCAAGGTCTGCCGCGAGGTCGGACTGAACGCCGATAACATTCTTCTCGGCAGCAAGGTCGAGACTATGACCGACGACGAACTCGCCGAAGCCGCGGAGACGGCGCACATCTTCGCCCGCCTCTCCCCGGCGCATAAGCAGCGCATCATCCGCGCGCTCCAGCACCAAGGGCACGTCGTCGGCTTCATGGGCGACGGCATCAATGACTCGCCCGCGCTCCACGCCGCCGATGTCGGCATCTCCGTGGATTCCGCGGTGGACATCGCGAAGGCCGCCGCCGCGGTCATCCTTTTGGAGAAAAACCTCATGGTTCTCGACGACGGCGTGATCGAAGGCCGCAAGGTCTTCGTGAACATCCTCAAATACGTCCGCATGGGCGCGAGTTCGAACTTTGGCAACATGTTCAGCGTTCTCGGAGCCAGCGCCTTTCTTCCCTTCGTGCCGATGGCGCCCATCCAGATTCTCACGAACAACCTGCTCTACGACTTCTCGCAAGTTCCCATTCCCACCGACACCGTCGGCCCCGATCAAACCGCCCAGCCGCGCCCATGGCACATTGGTGAGATTCGCAAGTTCGTCCTCTTCATCGGACCGATTAGCTCGATCTTCGACTACACGACCTTCTTCGTGATGCTTTACCTTTTCGATTGCTGGGCTCCTGCGCGCGCGTCGCTTTTTCAGACCGGCTGGTTTGTCGAATCGCTCATCACCCAGACCCTCATCATTCACGTCATTCGCACCAACAAGCTGCCCTTCATCCATGGTCGCGCGAGTTGGCAACTCACCATGACTACCCTTCTGGTCATGGCCATCGCCGTGTGGCTCCCCACGTCTCCCGTAGCCGCAGCGCTCGGCTTCACGCCTCTGCCGCTGCTCTATTGGCCGATCCTATTTGTCACTGCCCTTTGCTACGTCGTCCTCACGCAAGTCGTGAAAATGTGGCTGATCCGCCGCGCCTGGATTTAGGTGAGCAGAAGAAGGAAGCTGCTTCTCTTAACTGACGACGAGCTTCGCGCCTTAGTTATTGAGTTAGTCAAATCACTCTCAAGTCTTCCCATGCCTGCGACTCAGATATTCGGGAGGAGATCGAAGTATTCGTCGTCCTCGTTCGATCCGCCCTCGCCCTTGCCCAGCATTTCGACCGATTCGACAAACTCGATTCGTTCGATCCACTTCACCATCTTGTAGCCAAGCTGGTTCTCCACGCGCAGCCGGAGCGGCGCGCCATAGATCGCGGTCAAAGGCGCCCCATTCATGTCGAAGGCCAGCATGGCTTGCGGCTTCATCGCGTTGGAGAGGCTCTGAGTGTCGTAGTAGAGGCCACCATACAGCGACTCGCCGTAGGAATAGACTGCGAGTGCGCGTGCTTCCGGCTTCGGTCTGACGTGTGCGATGAGTTTTCGCAGCGAAAGACCGCGCCACTCCGCAATCCCCGACCAGCCCTGGATGCAGTGATGCATCGTGATCGACTCCTCCGTCTCCATCGCTCGCATCTCGTTCAGCGAAAGCTCCACTGGATTCTCCACGAGACCGCCGACCTTCAATCGATAATCCCGGAAGCCGTCTGCCTCCATTCGCTTCCAGTCTTCACGCTCCGGCATCCGGCCATTCGGCCAGAAATGCGGAGAGACTTCCTCGCGCGTATAGGTCTGCTGCGGGACCAGCCGGTCCAGCGTGACCAACTTGACCGGCTGCATGATGGCGCGTTGCGCGCGTTGCAGGGCGCGCGGAAAATACCACGAAACATAATGCGCGGCGATCCACGAGATCACGACGACGGCGATCCCGATGAGTCCCAGCACCAACCCGCTCCATCGCAGGTCATCCACTCCCAGCACGATGTGATTCATGTTTCGGCGCAAGCCAGTCATCGCAACTAACGTCACATGTACCGCGACGAACCCGGCGAAGCCGAGCAGCAGCAGAAAGTGGATCGAGCGCGCGCACTGTCGCCCGCCAAAAAGCTTCGCATAACGCGGCCACCGGTTCACCAGCGCGGGTGACATCGCCATCCCCGTCATCATCGACAACGGCGCCATCACAAACACCGTCGCGAAATACGCAAGCTGCTGGAGCGCATTGTATCCATAGAAGCCATTCGGCTCCGGAGGAAAATGGAAGTTCGCGTAATGCACGAAGTTGCTCCATGCCTTCACGAAGACGTCCATGGAAGTCGGCACGAGGCGCGGCCACTGCTCGCTCGTCAGCAGGGCGCACACATAGAAAAGCCCGGTCAGCACAAAGCCATAAACCATAATGAAGTGCCATGCGCGCGCCACGCCGACGGTGTGCCGGTAGCCCGGCGTCGCCACCGCTGGCGAGATGTAGCGGGCGTCCTGTTTCGCCGTCCACGCCTTCTCCGTCGGCACCTTGAGCGGTGTGAACCGCAACCACTCGGTGCCCGGCGTGCAATGATCGTTCAGATACAGCCGCGGATGATCCATCAAGATCGAGAGCCCGCTCCGCATCAGCATGAAGAGAAACGTCATATTGAAGAAGTGCGCCCAACGGATCCAACCGGGAAACCCGCGTGGCGCGCTGACCGCAGCCTTGATCGGTGCTGGTAACGGCGGGATAAAGGGCAGGCCAAATACCGCCGCCTGCACCCAAGCGGCGATGAGCAGGCAAAGCACAAGCCCGGCGAAAATTGCGAGCAGCGAAGGACGAATCCACACCCGGAAGCGCCGGTCCGGAGGGTAGTGAACAGCACGGTGAGCGTCGTCAAAGGGGATCATCGGAATTGCCAAAAGGAAGGATGGAGAAATCTACCCGCAACGAACCTGGCGGAACAAGCATGTCGAGAGTCAGCGCTGAGGGTGCGAGCGCTGGTTGGCAAGAGGCCGATGAGCGACACCAAACCAATCCCGCGGTTACGCATCACCGCCAGACTTTCTCGTGACCTGGATGCCAGCGTCGCTCACGGAAGCACTGCGGCCACGGCAGCAGACTCAATGTCATCGTGCTCGCGAGGGAGAATCACTTCGAAACGGCTCCCGCGACCGGGCTCCGATTCAATGCGAATCCTGCCACCGAGCATCTCCACCAATCGTTTAACAATTGGCAGTCCAAGGCCGGTGCCTTCGCGATCCGCGGTTTGTTGGGCACGATAAAATTCGTCGAAAAGCTGCGCCCGCACTTCGGCGTCGAAGCCCGGTCCGCTATCTTCGACGCCGAAGACCCACAGAAATTCGCCCTGGGCACGCAACCAGAATCGCACCTGTCCCCGGTCGGTGTATTTGATCGCGTTGGAGAGAAGATTGAAGGCGATTTGCTTTAGTTTCGTGCCGTCGGTCGCGAGGTTGCAGAGCGCGAGATCGCATTCGCCCGTCAACGCGAGACCCTTCGCGGTCGCGGACGTGCGGAACGCGAGAAGAAGCTCCTCGACGAATTCCGTGGATGACAGTGGAGCGATTCGCAGCGTGCGGCGGCCCGCTGCACGCATGGAAAAATCGAGCAAATCCGTGAGAATTTCGTTCATCTGATGCAGATTGCGCGCGAGCATCGGCAACTGATCGGCGCGCGAAGCTTCGTCGTTTTGTTCAGTCAAACACTGAACTTCAAGTTGGGCGCAATTGAGCAGATTGCGCAACTCATGCGCTGCCGTGCGCAGCAACTGGAATCGCGGCGCGTCCACTTCGCGAAGCGAAGCCGTTCTCTCCAGCGTGTCCTCTCCGATCACCGCTCCATCCTCCGCCACGATGGCAAAGGCTCATGCACAGCAGTCTTAAGGGAGCCTGCGGAGCCAGCGCACCTCATAGCGAGAGCCGCTTCTGGTCGGAATTCCACATGCGTGACTTTGAGCCGCCACACGCCGTTCAGCGCCGGCCACTCGAACGCATCTCCCACGCGGTAGCCGAGCATGCAGATGCCTATCGGCGAGAGGACGGAGACTTTGCCCTCGGCGATGTTGGCTTCGTCCGGAAAGACAATGGTGAATTCAATGTGGATGCCGGTATTGTAATCAAGCAATGTGGCGCGGCTGTTTATCGTGATCACATCGTCCGGAACCTCGTCTGGTGCGACGATTACAGCGCTGGCCAGTTCACGTTCGAAGGTGCGGAGTTCGCTGCGTTCTCGTGGGGAAAAATCCCCGAAGGCAATCAGATCGCTGAGTCTCGCCTGATCCGGCGTGGTGATAACGATGTTCCGCTTTTTCATGGAAGTGCCCGTGTATGTTTGAGGGTGGTCGTGCGCGCTCCACCGGGAAGATCCCAAATCACCGGTCGAGGAGGGATCGAAAGTGTCGGGGTAGCATGGCGGCCATTGGTTAGGACAGAGTGACCGGCGCGAGCCTTCGACATCGGCGGACGCACCTCACGATCCATGCGCTGGTGAAGTTCCCGGCCAACCTCGGTGATTGAGAATCCGCGCCGCGTCCTGCGGACGAGGCCCGCCGCTTGCATGATGCTGAGGACTGTGCGGATGGCCCGGTCAGGCAAATTGTCGGCGGGGCAGCGATACTCCTCGTGATTGCGAGATTCATCCGCCAGCGCCTTGCAGCCGACCGGTTTCTGCCTCGCGGCGAGGAGACGCAGGATTCTGGATGATTCCTTCGAGTGAGTGAAGAATTCCGCGAGCGCATCTCCGCATCTCATCCGCGGGCGGCCGGCGCGGAGAGTGCGGGAGTTTGCATCGACCGTCCGCGCCCGTTCGCGAAGCGATCCGCCGAATTTGCGCACTGAGTCGCCGGAGAGTTCCCTGGCACGAAGGTCGCCGTCGTGCTCGTCGAACACCGGCGGCACGTTGCACTCAGGATTGAATTCCAGGTCGAATTCACCGACCGCCGAAGTTACGTGATTTGCTGGCATGGGCGTATGTTTGCGCATGGATCACTTCGGTGGAAGCGGGCACAGGTCTGAGTTTGGACAGCGAGAGCGCCGGGTGCGGCATCGGATAATGTCTTACCCGGACAACGCTGGCACGCTGGCTGCGATCGCTTTCGCGCGACGCCTGGTGTTACGTCTGAGCTTCGACCCACTGCACGGCGAAGCGCACCAGGCTCGTCGCGTCCTTCAAGTGCAATTTCGTCTTGAGGTGCTCGCAGTAGGTTTGCACGGTCTTGACGCTCAAATGTAAGTCCGCGGCGATTTCCTTGGTTTTCCGCCCCCGGCCGAGTCCCTCGAAAACCTCCAGTTCGCGGTCGCTCAGACATTCCACGGGAGAGACGCCTTGATTGATGTGAGGATCGGCGACCCGGTGGAGAATCAGCCGGCTCATGGTTTCGCTAAGATAGATCTCGCCGGCCAACACCAGGCGAATCGCGTGCAGGAGCTTGGGCGTCGGCTCGTGTTTCATTAAGTAGCCGCGCGCGCCTGCGCGAAGAGACCGTTGCGCATAGACCTGTTCATCGTGCATCGAATGCACCAGCACGAGCAGTTTCGGATGGCGGACCTTGAGATCCTTGATGAGTTCGAGACCATTCTGACCACCAAGCGCGATGTCCACGATGGCGAGATCAGGCTGGGTGTTTTCGATCAACTCAAGCGCCTGGGGAATGCTCGCGGCCTGCGCGCAGACGGTCAGGTCGCCGGCCCTGTCAATCACCTGCGCCAGTCCTTCGCGCATGACGGGATGGTCGTCCACCACCAGGATGCGCGCTCCTTTTTGCGCAATGCTTCGCGGGCGCTCTTTTCGTGCCGGGCGTGCTTTCCGTGAATTCACGATGCCCCGCTCCTCCGACGGTCAGCCGGCACGGGCAACACGCAAGCGAGCACCGTGCCGCCGCGACGAATCGGCGTGCAACTCAAACGGCCTCCGATCACGTTGGCGCGGTGCTTCATGATTTCCAAACCCATGCCTCGCGCTTCGGGTAACGGCTCAGGAAACCCTTGCCCGTTGTCTCGCACGCGGAGCGCCACCGCCTCGTCTTTTACGGAAAGGGAGATGACTATCCGCGTGGCGTTTCCGTGCCGTATGGCATTGTTCACGGCTTCCTGGGCGATACGGAACAAGTGGGTGGCTGTCGGGTTATCGTAAATCAGCACAGGCTTGGGGCACACGAACCGGCAGTCTCGTTGGTAGATATTTGTGACTGTGACACCTAACGCACGCAAGGCGTGCATGAGACCGGTCGCTTCGGGTTCCACCGGAAACAACCCCCGCGCCAGCGTGCGCGCCTGATTCAGGGCTTCTTCCAGCAACTGCGCGATGCGCGCGCAATCAGTCGCTTCGGGCCGGTTGTGCTCGATTAGCCGTTCGTGCAAACCATGGTTGAGGTATGCTATCCCCCGCAAGTGCTGGCTGATGCCATCGTGAAGATCCTGGCCGATGCGGCGCTGTTCGCGCTCGCTGATTTCCAAGAGTTCCGACTCCAGGCGCCGCCTCTCCGCATAGACTTTCAATGCTTTGGCCACGCCATTAATCAGGTCGCGTTCCCCCGCGAGAAACGGGCCTTCTGCGCACCGCGGGCGCTCCGCCAAATACACGACCTCGACCTCGCCCTTCCGCCCATCCGTCGTCGTGAACCCGGCCTTCTGGCTCCAGCGGGAAGAATGAAAATTGGGTGTTTTGAACTCGAACTTACCCACCTGCACCCGAGCGGCGGTGACTTCGGGATATTGCCAGGCCGGAAGCAAAAGCAACGCGACGTCCTCCAACAAGGCCATCTTTGACTTCGTTTCCAGTTGAAGCAGGTGGGCCACACCGTAGATGGCGGTGAGTTCTTTGATGCGTTCGCGCAATTCATGCACAAGCTGGCGGCGCTTAATTTCCGCGCGCTTACGTTCCCGAATGTCGCGCCCGACCGCCGCCACGCCGATGAGAGCGCCGCGCGCATCCCTGATTGGCGAGGCAGTGAGGGTGATGTCCACCAATTTGCCGTTCCTGGCCACTCGCTGCGTCTCATAGTCGTCCACACTTTCGCCACGCCGCACTTTCTCCGTGATGGCTGTTTCGTCGCCCGCCAGATGCGCCGGGATGAGCATGGCAACCGGCCTGCCGATGGCCTCCGAGGAAGAGTAGCCGTAAAGTTGCTTCGCCCCTTGGTTCCAAGTGTCGAGAATACCATCCATTGTCCAACTGATGATGGCGTCTCTACTAAACTCAACAATGGCTGCGAGCCGGGATTTATCGGCAGAAATCCGATCATTCGGTGACGGACCACTGGACCTTCGCCCAGCTCGGCTCGGAACATGAGTGCCAGCGTCCGGTGGGTCCGGCGTCACAGCGTCCGACGTTTTAGATCGGGAATTTTGCATCGGCATTACGCGCGCAGGAGTTCGCTCAAGACGAATGGCAGGATGCCGCCGTGGCGGAAGTAGTCCACTTCGATCGCGGTATCAATGCGGCTGCGAAGCGGCACTTCCTTCGCCGACTCATCGCCGCGACGGATCGTGAGCGTGATCGTGCTCATGGGCTTCAAGTCATCCCCGAATCCTGTCAGGTCGTAAGTCTCGGTGCCATCAAGGCCGAGCGTCTGCGCACTCACGCCGTCCGGGAACTGCAACGGAAGGACACCCATGCCGACGAGATTGGAGCGGTGGATGCGCTCGAAGCTTTGCGCGATCACGGCTTTGACGCCGAGCAGCTTCGTTCCTTTCGCCGCCCAGTCGCGGGAGCTGCCGGCCCCGTATTCTTGTCCGGCAAAGATGACCAGCGGGAGACCGGCGGATTGGTATTTGATCGCCGCGTCGTGGATCGACATCACCGCACCGGCTGGCTGATATTTGGTCACGCCACCTTCGATCCCGGGCACCATGAGGTTCTTGATCCGCACGTTGGCGAAGGTGCCCCGTGTCATGACGCGGTCGTTGCCGCGGCGGCTGCCGTAGCTGTTGAAGTCCTCCGGCGCCACCCCGTGCTCGGTGAGATATGCGCCGGCCGGCGAACTCGGCTGGATGGCGCCTGCGGGACTGATGTGGTCGGTGGTCACGCTGTCGCCGAAGATGGCGAGAGCGCGCGCGCCTTTGATCTCGGAGATCGTTCCTCCGTGGAGGTCAAATCCGGCGAAGAAGGGCGGCTCCTGGATGTAAGTGCTGTGCGGCTCCCATCCATAGACCTCTCCAGTGCTCGCGGGAATTTCGTTCCACTGCGGATTCTGGTTGGCGAAGTCGCTGTAGAGCCGGCGGAAAACCTCGGGAGAGATCGTGCTCGCCGCGAGCGCGCGGATTTCCGCGAGCGTCGGCCAAAGGTCGCGGAGCAGCACCGGCTTGCCTTCCGGGTCGAAGCCGAGCGGGTCTCGCGTCATGTCGAAGTCGATGCGGCCCGCGAGGGCGAACGCGACGACGAGCGGCGGCGACATGAGGAAGTTCGCCTTGATCGATTGGTGAATACGCGCCTCGAAATTGCGGTTGCCGCTGAGCACGCTGGCCGCGACGAGGTCGTGTTCGTGGATCGCCTCTTCGAGCCGGCGATGCAGCGGGCCGCTGTTGCCGATGCAGGTCGTGCAGCCGTAGCCGACGACGTTAAATCCGAGGCGGTCGAGATAAGTCTGGAGGCCGGTCTTGTGGAGGTAGTCACTGACGACGCGCGATCCGGGCGCGAGCGAAGTCTTCACCGCAGGGTTCACGGAAAGTCCGCGCTCGACGGCCTTCTTCGCCAGCAAGCCGGCGGCAAGCATCACGCTCGGGTTGGACGTATTCGTGCAACTGGTGATCGCGGCGATGAGCACCGAGCCGTGCCCGATGTGAGTATCAGCGGGACGATAAGAGGTGCGCTCCAATTGGCTCACGGGGGTCGGCCCCGGCCGGTTGGTGATCATCTCGACGACGTTTTGCGGCGCACCTTCACGCATGTGCGCGGCGCCGCTGTGGGCCTCGGTGGAGAAAGGATCAGGCGCGGCGTTGGGCGTGGAGCCCTCGATATGCACGGCCACTTTTTTCTCCAGCTCGTCCGCCGTCTTGCCGAATCCGCCATCGGCCAGCGCCTTGGTGCAGAGATCGGCGAAGGTGCTCTTCAAGTCCGGCAACTTGATGTGATCCTGCGGGCGCTTTGGGCCGGCTACGCCGGGGACAATGCCGGAGAGATCGAGTTCGAGATCGACGCTGTAGTCGCATTGGCCTTTGACCGGAATGCCCCAAAGGCTCTGCGCCTTGTAGTAGCTCTCGAATGCGGCGCACAGCTCCTCGCCGCGCCCCGTGCCGCGTAGATACTTGAGCGTTTCCTCATCCACGCCGAAGAAGCCCATCGTCGCGCCGTATTCCGGGGCCATGTTTCCGATGGTCGCGCGATCCACCACCGGCAGCGACTTCGCGCCGGGGCCGTAGAACTCAACGAACTTCCCGACGACCTTCGCCTTGCGCAGCATCTGCGTGACATGCAGCACGAGATCGGTCGCGGTCACGCCTTCCTGAAGTGCGCCGATGAGATGCACGCCGACGACTTCGGGAGTGAGAAAATACACCGGCTGCCCGAGCATGCCCGCTTCCGCTTCGATGCCGCCGACACCCCAACCGACGACGCCGAGGCCATTGATCATCGTGGTGTGCGAATCCGTGCCGACCAGCGTATCCGGGTAATAGACGCCGTCTTTTTCCAGCACACCCTTGGCGAGGTATTCGAGATTCACCTGATGCACGATGCCGATGCCGGGCGGCACCACGCCAAACGTCTTGAACGCTTGTTGGCCCCACTTGAGGAGTTGGTAGCGCTCGCGGTTGCGCTGAAATTCGAGGTCCAGATTCATCTGCAGCGCCGCGGGCGAGCCGAAGTAATCCACCTGCACCGAGTGATCCACCACGAGGTCCACCGGCACCAACGGCTCGATCATTTGCGGATCGCGCCCGAGCCTTGCGACGGTCGAACGCATGGCCGCGAGATCGACGAGCAGCGGCACGCCGGTGAAGTCCTGCAAAACGATGCGCGCGACGAGGAATGGAATCTCGACTTGCACGGGAGCGCGGGCGTTCCAGTTCGCCAGCCGTTGCACGTCCTCGGACGTGATCTTCCTGCCGTCGCAATTTCGCAGCAGCGATTCCAGGACGATCCGAATGCTCACCGGCAGCCGCGAGACCGGACCGACGCCAGCCTTTTCCAAGGCCGGGAGGGAAAAGAGCCGGCCCTGTTTTCCGCCACCGATTTGGAAACTCTGAAGAGTGTTAAACGCGTTGTTCATAAGATCAGCGGTAGAAGCGCACCGTCCGGACTACGCTCGCCTCGCTTGGCGGAAAACAACGTCGCCAAATCCTGGACAGTCAATACTCGACGGCGTTCGCGATTCACCGCTTTCGCCCCGTTTTGCCACTGGACATCGCGACTTCAAAGCAGCAGCGGGGTCGCGCCCCGTGAATGCAGCGCTCTTTCACCGGCACCCCAATGAGTTCAGTGAGAAGTGCCTCGGCGATCACGCACGCCTCGGGATGGTGGGCGGTGACGGCAGAAAGCGGGCAGTGGTTCCCGCGAATGAACTGCTTT
>JBBQCM010000075.1:0-32592 GCA_038318725.1 Chthoniobacterales bacterium | reverse complement strand
AAGTCAATGACGTGGCCGAACTCGTGGATGAGGATGCTTTCGAGTTGCATGCCGCCTTCGTATTCGAGCACGTCTTCCTCAGCAAAAAGAACCACCCGACGGCAATTGACCTCTGACAGAAAGCCGCGTTGCCGCCAGTTGTAGAAGTCGAGTTCCTTGCCGGTCTGGTCGGAGACAAACTGCGGCACATCCGAAGTCAGCTCGCGATGACCGACGAGCACGCACAGGATTTTCTGGTCGCGAATCCGCTGGGCGACTTCCGGATTGATGTTCCGCATCACCATGTCGAATTGGTAGGCCGCTTCGAGATGGACGACATCGGGCACATTCGCCGACGTGGCGATAAGGATGCCCTGCACGAGCGTGGCCTTTTTGTAAAAGGTAGGCGCGAGCTTGTATTCGGCGGCCAGTGCTGCCGACAAGGGCTTTACCTCAAAGTCAGCACCCGCCGCGCTGACGCACAAAGCTAGCGCGGCGAGAAGAAGGATGCCGTGTTTGAGGATGTGTCGCGTGGTAGTCAATTGCTACTTGGTGATGCTGATTAGTTCCGGGGATTCGGTCGCTGTCTCGATGGCAAGGATCGTTTCGCGGACAGACTTGGCTTTTTGCAGACTCAATGCCTTCGGGAAATCTAGTTCACCTTTCTCGAAGCCGTCAGCGATCTTTTGCAGTTCCGGAATGGCGGACTTTGCTTGAGCGCCGTAGTTGAGCAGGATTTTCATCAGTTCGGGCGTGCGCTTCTCGCTGGCCCACGGGTTTTGCGCGGACGCGTAGGTCACGCAAGCGGCGATTCCTTCCTTGATGTGATGCTTGGCGAGGACTTTGAGACCCTCGACGCGGATTCCGTCGGCGAACATCTCGCCGCTCGGCGCGGGTTTGACGATGGCTTCGTAGATGGCGGGCAGGAGGGGTTTGATTTCTTCGTAAGTGAGCTTGCGATAAACCGACCCGATGCTCCCTCGCGAATGGCCATCCTCATTGATCAGCCCGGCACGCACGGCGCCGTAAAGCAGCGTGCGATCGACGCCGTCCAGCGAGCGGCCGAGCATCCCCTCGCGCTCATCGAAGAGCGCGACCGAAAGATAGCGCTGCTGCATCCCTCTAGGATCTTTAGTTTTGTCCACACGGGCCAGCATTTCGAGGAGTTCGGGCACGGTCTGGATGGCCGGAGCGCCAATGGCGGCGAGCGCCTCGGCTGCTTTGATGCGCAACCATAGGTCGGTCTGCTTTAGGTTTTTCATCAAAGCCGGGACAGCAGGGGCGGCGCGACCTTTGAGATGGGCAATGGTTTGGCAGGCTCCGTAGCGGCTGTTGAGATTCGGAGCATCGAGCATCTTTACCAATTCGGGAACGGTGTCGTCCTTGCGACGGACGAGTTCCATGGCGGCGCGTTCGCGGACCACGGTGGACCAACTGCTGAGGCGCTCGATAAGTTCCTTGATACTGAGGCTCGCGTAAAAGCTGGTGCGGTCCTTGTTACTCCAGCCGCGGCCGTCGAGGATGATAGCCTGGGCGGCGGCCGCAGCGAGTTGCGGGACCGCGCTCGGTTTTTTGCCGGTGAGGCGGATTTTTTTGAGCGGCATGGCGTAGCCCAGCAGGATGGCGCCCGTGGCATCCCATTTTTCGTAGGAGTCGCCCTTCTGCTCGGGCGGGCCTTGGTGGACAAAGGTGCCATCCCAGCGACGCGCGAGATCGAAATACCAAGCGCCGAACTCCTGCATCCAGGCGCCCGTGGCGTTGGGTCCGGATTGAGCGACGCCGGGCAGTGCCCACAGGATGTTGAAGAAGTTGCCGGTGTGCCCGGTGTCGCGCTCGGGGCCATGGGACGCGAGACTCATGCGCGAAAAATACTCCGCACCTGCGGCGTTGCCGAGTTGGTTGAACATCAGCGATGCAATGCCGCATTTGCCGTTGTCCTCATGGTTCTGGATCCAAGGGGCATGGTCGCCGTAGGGAATTGCGCCTTTGCCGATGTAGAAACGGAGCAGTCGGTCGCTGCGTTCGATGGCGAGATCCAAGACGGGGTCTTTTATCCCCGCTTCACGAGCAAGGATCAGCGACGTAGTCAGCGGCAAACCCGGCGCGTTCATCATCCCATAGCCGTTGAGCCGTCCGTCGGGGCGCGCGAAGCCATGGCCCCACGAACCCACGGCGCTCTGGCCATTAGCTGCTTCCAGCGCGAGACGCCGCAGACCAGGCATGACGGACTGGTCGCCCGTGGCCATCATATATTCCGAGAGCAGCATGTTGACGTAGCCGTAGCGCCAGGTCTGCATACTGCTGGAGGTAAAACCGGATGCCCACTCGGCCTCCTTGCGGACGAGCGGGAGGTAGTCGGGATTGCCGCTCGCGAGCAGGGCCAGCGCATTCAGGCATCGTGCGATGGCGTCCTGGTTTTTGACTCCGGCTGTGACTCGCGCTGCCAAAGCCTTGCAGCCCTGTTCGAGGATGCGCTTCGACTTTGGGCAATCGAAGGGTGCCGTGGCGCCGTAGCTGCCGAGAACTTGCAGCTTCAACGTGACGGTGTCGGTCTTGCCCTCCCGCCAGCGGATGAGCGAAAGGTTGCCGTGATTCGCATCCTTCTCAGCCTCAGTGAGCGCCTTGCCTAGCTCGGTGCGAGGGTCGTAGGAAAACGGTTTGCCACCGATGCCCAGAATGACATCGCCGACTGCTAAAACTCCGGCAGCGGGGGAATTCTCCTCCACCTTCGTGATGCGAATCTGCCGGGCATCCGTAGTAACCATCTTGTCGCTAAACATCCACCCGCGTGCGCCGGTCGCGCCCAAATTCCAATCGTGACTCGCCCCGGCAGGGGTGGCGTCTCCTTTGGTAAAGTCGGGGACCTCTAATGTCTTCGCTCCACCGGCGGCGGAAAGCGTGTGGCTGCACGGCAGCATCAGGACGCCGAGCAGAATCAGCGCAGTCGTGAGCAGGTTATTTGTTTTCATAGGTGCAGTGGTTCATTCATTTGCGTCGGCAAGATGAAACTTCCGACGTGATGCTCTTCGATGGCAGTGAGATTCATGGTCTTGAATCGAAAGTCTCGGCGACGGTCGGTGATGGGCGTGTGCATTATCGTGAAAGTACCACATCGCAGAATGTCAGCGCGGCAATGCCGTTGGTGCCGAGGATGAGTTTGTCCTGGCTCCATGCGGTTTCTTTGAGGTAGGTGAGTTTCGTCGCCGCGGATGTCGCGTTGAGTTTGAGCATGAGCACATTTCCACTTACTGCGCCGGAGGCGACTTTGTCCTTTTCTCCATCGAGGTAAAACTGACCGGAGAGCGAGTCGGTCCAGACGATCGGTTGGTCAAACTCCAGCGCGATGGCATCCTTTGTGGCAGTGGTGAATTTCGCCCGCACGAGATTGGGCGGCGTGATGGATTCGGTGACTTTCCGGCCGTAGTTATCCCGCTCGATGAGCGGCTGGATGAGGCGTGCGAATTCCGCCCACCCGGCGAGCGGGAAATGGCAGCCGCCGGGGGGCTGGATGCCGAGCGTGGACATCACGCTCATGTGCGAATAGAGGCGCGGGAGCGTGCGCTGGATTTCGCGGATGTGGTCGCCCGCGCCGGTGTTCCCAGCCATGCTGCACGAGTTCGGCCAGATTTGGAAAATGTAGGCGTGCTGGAGATTCGGGAAGTCCTGTTTCCACGCCGCCGACATCGCCACGAAGTAGTCCTCATACGCCTTCCAATCATAGTCGCCGCTCGGCCCTGCGGTGCCTTGGTTGTTCTCGCCTTGATGCCACAGTATTCCGCGGATGCCGTGCGCGAGCCGCGCCTGCTGCACGCGCCAAAGCATCCGTCCGTAAATTGTAGTGAGGTCAGTAGGATCAGCCTCATTCCGCTGGTGTTGGTCAATCCTAGTCCCGCCGACTGCGCCGTTGATGATGAAGATGGGAATTTTCTGACTTGCGACCAGGCGCTTCGCCAACTCCATGCCCCACCAGCCCAGCTCGGCTTTCTCGCCAGCCTGCGCCTTCCAGACGGGCGGACACCAGAGGTTTCCCGTGTTGTCTTTCGGGTTTTGAGAAGGGCGGCCATAGCTGCGAATCCATTCGCTCGTTTCCGGCGGAGATTTCTCGCGGGTGTCGGTCGCGAGTGCGTTTGACTGGCCTTGGATGATATAGGCATCGCCGCAGACGAGATTGTCGACAGTTTCCAGCACCGCTTCCTTACCGCCGTTTTTCGTTCCGAATTCCACGCGGTATTTAATCAGCCCCGCCTTCAGCTTCGCCGACAAGGTGTAGGACTTATCCGCCGCGACCTTCGCTGTCTCCGTCTTCGTCAGCTTGTCGTCGGCATAGACTTTGAGAAATACAGTGTCGGCGGCATCCGCCAGCGTGCCGTTGTAAAAGAGAGTTCCTTCGCCCTTGTCTTCGCGCGCGTAAAATTGTCCGTCCACGGGCTTTTCGTCCTTGTCCGGCGTGCGCGCGATCCTCGGGTCGCTCTTCGGCTCGGTTACGGCGATGGTGACCGCGTGAGTCGTCGTCGCGCCGCCATTGCCCACTGTCGCCGTCACCGTCATCGCTCCGCTGTTCTGCGCGCGCTTGAGGAGCAGCTTCCCCGACACGATTTCCTGAATCGTCGCGATGCCCGCGACCTTCCACTCGACCTTCAAATCCCCCGTGCCCTTCGCCTGCATCGCCGCGAGATTCGCGACGACCGGAACGACTTCGATCGTCGCGCGCCCGTCCCATGCGGCTGGCGCTTGCAACGTGAACACCGGCTCCGCGATGTTCTCTTTCACCGTGATGGCGATGTCCTCGGTCTTTACGCCGCTGGGAAACACCGCGCGAAATTGCAGCGTCGCGTTCACATCGCCGACGACACGCCCCGCATCAAAGGTGTGGCTGAACCGATCCACCGCCACCACGCACTCGCGCCCGTCGCGTTGCAAAATCCAATACACCTTCTGCGCCCCACCCGCCTGCGCGGTGAAGGTCGCGCTCTTGCCCTCCAACACCGTCGCCGTGGCTGGCGCAACCGCGAACGTCGCACCCGGCTGGACCACCGGCCCGACGAGCGTCTGCATGGGCTTTTGATTCTCGTAAGTCAGCCACACCCAATCCGCCGAGCGCGCCACACGCGACACGCGCACTTCGTCGATGTCACCCACGAAGTCGTAATTGTTATACCACCCGCCGAGCCACAGCCTCGCGGGTTTCCTGATGTCGAGCTTCGTCGTCGCTTCACCAGCCACCTTGCCATTGATGTAAATGCGCCGCGGCCCGTCGCCATACGTGTGTGCGACGTGAATCCACTCGCCAAACGGCAGCTTGCCCGGCGCGTCAATATCGGAAAACCCGCTGTCCACATACACATGCGGCGGACTGCGAAGCTGCATCCGCACCTTGGTCCCGCGCCCGCCGCCCTCAGTGCCCCAGCCGATGATCGTCCCGTTCGCCTGCTCCGCACGGAACCACAGCTCCGTCGTGTGCGTACTATCGCCCGACGGATAAGTCGCAATTTTGTCGCCGCCGAAAACGCCCTGCTTCCCCGCGAAATGCCGCGCCTGTCCGATCATCCCGCGCACCGCCGTCGTACCCGTGTCCTTCGACTCCAGCGTCCCCACTTCATCCACCACCGACCTACCGAGATGCCACACACTGAGGTAGCCGTTCGACTCTCCGAACACGGCCTTCGCATTGGACTCGCTCTTCGCATCAGCTTTTCCCCAAAACACGCGCAACTCCTGCCGGGCATTCCCCACGATCTTCGGCACCCACGCCCACACCGCCGCCTCGCCGCGCGCCGCATCCCACTCCTCGATTTCATACGCCAGCGCCACGCCGTCGCTGGTGGTAAAACGCACATCTTCTCCATGCGCCTGCGCCTTCGTGAAATCGAATGAGTCCTTGTGCAACCGCACGAGCACCGGGAATCCCTCGACCACAGCCGAAGCCAGCAAATCCGCACCCTCCGGGGTGGTGAGCAGGAAAATGGAACCCGACTGCTGCCAGCCGGCATACTGCGCCGGAGCAGACGCAGCCTGAATTGCTGCGACAGTAGAGAATAGCATCGCAGCAATGCCCAAGAGTTTGTTGTGTTTCATTGATAGTGTTGCTAGGCGACTTGGGTTTGCTCAGAAAACGTCGAGCTCATAGATCGACCAATGATAGGTGCTGCTCGTGCCTGTCTGCGTGATGCGGAAGTAGCGCGCGGTTTGCGGTGGGAACGCGATGTTCGTGATGCCCAATTCTCCCGCGCCCGTCGCGATAGGTTCGTTCCACGTCGTGCCGTCCTTTGAGACAGACACCGTGTAGCCCACCGGCGAATCCCACAGTGCCCAGGTGTTATCGAGCACGATGCGGTGAAAGGTTGGCTCCTGCTTCATGTCCACTTGGAACCACTGACCCGGCGTCTGCAAAGTCGTCATGTCGCGCCAGCCGTTCCAATGATCGCCGTCGAGCGCATTGGCCGCGGAGATGTCGATGGGGATCTTGGCTCCGCTGAATGGAAATGTGCTGTCGGCCACTGACGCCGTCGCCGTCCACGACTTCTTGTCGAGCGCCACTTCATCCCCCGCCGGGGGCGAAACTGGCTTCGGCGTTGTCATTGGCAGTATGCCCGTGCCGACGAAGGTCCATGTCCCCGGCGCTGCGTTGAATTTCACGTAGTCGGCATCCTCGCCATTCCAAGTGATGCCTTTCACTCCCTCGATGAAAGCACCCGACCAAATTGCGATTCCATTCACCTTGATGGCCTCCAGCTTGGAAAACGATCGCTTTGGAATCCCCACAATCGCCATCGTTCCGGCGGGTGAATCAACGCGCAACGAATACTCCTTGGCCGTCTTCGCCATCTCCACGGCCACCTTCCCCTTGATAGTCGGCACCACGCATTTGAGCGACATGAGAAACGCCTCCTTCGGGAGCACACGATAGATGCTCCAGCCCGGTGCTTCCGGCGAAATTCCCGTGATCGTCTGCGAAAGAATGATCGCCGGCGGATTCCAGCCGTGATTGAGCGAAGAGGCTGCATCGAACGCATCAACGCGCGACGCCCACCAGCGGTCGTAGTGCTCCCACAGCGTCGTGAAGCTGCATGGGATCATCGTCTTGTAGCGGCTGGACATGCGGAGCAGCGCGGCTTCCTCGCGGCCCATCATGCACAGTGCCTCGAAGACCCAACGGTCGAAAAAGCAGCTAGAGTACGTCTTCTTGCTCAGCACGTTTTCGTAAATCGCGTCCCACTTTGCGCGATCCGCCAGACCCGAATGAACCGCCATCGCATTCGCCCGGTCGTCGGGCTCATTCACCTGCGCCGACATGTAATACGAGCCCTGCCAATACTTGCCGTCAAAGGTGCTCCTTATCTCATCAAGCCTGGCATCGATGACCGCAAAATCCGCCTCATGTCCTGTCACCCCAGCCATTGAGCGCAGCGTCTTTAGACAGCTAAAATAAAAGCACGTCTCGATGACCGCCCTGTCTTTCACCTCCTTGCCCCAATCAAACCAAGTGCGCGGATTGCCAAACTTGTAGGTCTCGAAGAGGAACGTCTTCGTCGTGTCGTAAATCGCCGCCATCGATTCCGTGTCGCCTGTCTGCAAGTAGTAGAACCACAGTCCCGATTCGCTAAGAAATTCCAAGTGCTGGCCGGGATAAAACTTCGGTTGCAGTTTTCGCAGCACCAGTTCCTTCGCCAGCCGATGCGCCCGCGAATCGAACACATAGAAGCACTGGTTCATCTCGGGGGTCCCATCGCCCCAAAAGCCGATCCGCTCGCGATCCGGGCAGTCGTAAAAATGATCCCTCATGCAGACATAAGCCGTGCGCGCCGCCTTCCTCCATAGCGTCGTGAAGTCGCTGTCATTGGACTCGAACGAACCCGCAAACTCCGTGTTGACACCTGTCTCGCGATAGTGCACCGACTTCACCGTCACTCCGGCCGGGATCGTATAAATCGCCCCTTCTCCGCTCACCCAATGCTTCGCCTCGTAGGAGTTTTCACCCGCCAAAGTCGTGCAGCTTTCCGTCTTCGTGAGATAGAGAACGAGCGGATTACTGGAGTTGAATTGGATGACCTGACCCGCCGGACCATCCGCGACAATCGCCGGCTGAAACTGGCAGTTATACGGCAGCACGCACACCAGCCTCCACGGCGCATCCTCGGAATGTGGCAAATCCTTCGAGGTGCGGACGTAATCTTTCAAGCCATAGTCTTTGATCAACGAGTTGCTGTCCCGCGTGTCTTCGGCAGCACGCGCCGCACCCGTGCGAAACGTCGCAAGCGAGCAGAGCGCGATGAGTGTCAAAAGGGGTCTCATGGTTGGGCTGCCGCTTTGAGTTGCGGAGGCTCTGGCAGCTTTCCCCAGAGGTCGCTCATCAGCGTGAAACTCTCGGGCTCGGCCTGTTTCAACTCGCCGGTGACAAAGGGATAGAAGTCGTTCGAGCCGAAGTAGCTCTCCGTCATTTCGGCGAAGAACTCCTTCGGATTCGTCAGTCCATAATGCTCGCGCATGTGGCCGGGGCTGGTGAGGACGGACTGATACTTTCCGCTATCGCAAAACTTCTTCCACACCGCTTCGATGCGCGCATTGTCAAAGCCGAGCACCTGATCGTGATATGCATGGGCCAGCTCATGCAGCACCACCCAAGGCATCCGATGATTCTCATAGGGCGACAGGAAGTCATCGGCGCGCGGAATGTGGACGCACTTCGCCAGCGCCTCGCTGTAGCCGTGTTCCTTCAGCCATCCAGCGTCGGGGTGATACTGCATCGCCTTCAACCCGCCATAGTCGAGATCGAGTTCGATGGTCACGGCGCGAAGCTTCGACAGCGCCGGTTCGGGCACGACGATCTCGATGGCGACCAGTCGCGCCGTGAGCAGCTTCAGCGCACGTTCGCCAATGGCCGCATCCTCGCCCGCGACGAGCCGAGCATCCACGCGCACGGACCAGCCCTCGATATTCCGCGTGGTGTGTTTGGTCGGGAGCACGGGAGGCTCCGAGGCGAAAGTAGCAGTGGTCACGAGACACAGACCGAAGATGAGAGCGATCCGCTGGACGCTGCGATTGAGGATTGAGTTCATATGTTTGCTTGAGTGAGTGGCTGTTCAATTTATCCGGCCGCTGTAAGGCATAGTGTGTCCGTCACTCTCGCCCACGGTCTTCGTCTCCACGCCGCGCGTCTCTGTGACGCGCACGGCGAACGGGTCGCCGCTGAAGCAGCCTTCGGCGAAGAAAGTCCACACGGACGATTCCTCGTTCACGAACATCGGCGCGCGTTTTCCCGCCGTGGTCGTGTAGCTGAAGCCGTCGACGATGACCGGTGTCGTCATGTAGCCTTGGGCCTTGTGTCGCGAGGATTCGGTGACGGTGAATTTGCCGTCCGCCTGCGCGACTTTGAAGCCGATGGTTTTGCCGCCGTGGGTGCTGGTGAAGAGGGTGTCGCCGTGGACCACGGGGGTGAGAATGTTCATGCCGCGAAAGGCTTCGATTGGGTGTTCCCAGAGCACCTTGCCGTCGGCGAGCTTCACGCCAGCGAGCTTCTCGCGCATCTGCACGACGAGTTGCCGTTTGCCGGCCAGCTCCGCGAATACCGGCGATGAGAAGACGCCGCCCATCATGCCGCCTTTGTCGTCGAGCGCCACGTCCACTTCGAACCTCTTGTCTTTCGTCTCGGTCGTGAACACGCGGTCGCCCGCCACGATGGGGCCGGAGTGGCTCGGCCCAAGATCCACGCGCCACGCCTGCTTTAGATGATTCGTGTCGAGCTTGTCGGGCCATGCGGCCCCGGTGAGTTGTCCGTCGCGAGTCGGTCCGCGCCATTGAGGCCAGTCGGCTGCGTGAAGCGCGGAGATGCTGGACAGAATTAGGAGTAAGATGGCGGACTTTGTTTTCATCGGTGAATGGATCAAGTGAGGAGCGCGCCGGAGTTCAGGGTCTGCCACAAGAGGAGCACGCCGCCGCCCGGGTCGTGCAGAACGGTATCGAGAACAATGCGGGAAATCATGGCTTGGATTCAGCGCCCCAAAGTTTTCCCAACAAGGCAAGCATCTCCGGGTCGTGCTGCTTCAGCTCCTCGCGGGTGAAAGGGGAGAAGTCGTTGCGGGCGAAAAACGCCTCCGTGCACTCGGCAAAATATTCTTTGGCGTTCGTCATGGCGTAGGCTTTGTCGAGCCGCTTCCTACCCTCGGAGTCTTGGCGCAGCACCTGGTCATACTTGCCCGACGCCCTTGCTTTCTGAAAGGCCGCCTCAATCTCAGCATTCTCGAAGCCTAGAAAGCGGTCGTGGTAGGCATGGGCCAGCTCATGCAGCGCGAAGTTTGGCATCCGACGGGTCTCGGTCTCAAAGTTGCGCACGTTGGTGAACTCGACACCTTTCGCCATCACCGGATCGCGGCCGTGGTCACGCAACCAGTCCGCGCCGTGATGGTATTCGGCTCCTGCGCGCTTATTGGGATACTCGGGATTTATCCACAGCGGCACCTTTTGCATTTCCGCCACGGCCTTGGCGGGAACGAGGCGCACGATTTCAGCCAGTTGCGCCTGGAGCAAGGGCAGCGCCTTTTCGAGATCGGTGGCCTCCTCCTCAATCAGTTTCATACTCACATGCACCGTCCATCCGGCGATGATCCTCTCATCGTGCGTTTTCACGCCCGCTGCTATTTCAGAACGCTTTTTGGTGGCGCCGCGGATGGTTTCCCGGACTTTTTCCAGCCGCTCCGGCCATATGAACTTCGGCGCTTTCGATGGGTCGTATCCTTCGAGATGACCAGTGAGCCGCGTTTGCGGCTTCGTATATTTCAAGACGGTGTCGCCGAAGACTTCGCGGCACAGCGCGGCCAGGCCGGGGTCGTATTCGATCAACTCCGCGCGAGTGTTGACGTGGTTGTGATCGTGATCGTTTTCGCGGTTGTTGTCGAACCAGCTCTGCACGCCCTCCGCGAAGTATTCGTGATGATTTACCGCGGCATATTTGCCCTTCCACAGGCCCGCCTTCATCGCGGCGTCGTAGGCCGCCTTGATCCGCTCGTCGAAAGTCGCGTCCACATTGCTCATGCCGCGCAGGTGGATGTTGTGCGCGAACTCGTGAATCAGGATGTTCTCCGTGCTGTAGGGATCGCCGTCATAGGCGAGCAAATTTTCCTCCGCGCACGAGCAGTAGGGATCCGTGGCGCTCCCGCCCATACCGCGAGCGCGGGCATCGCGGTAGTCGCGCGCGGAAATGCCTTCAAAGCCCGCCACCGGTTCCCCCGCCAGCCAGGCCCACTCCGGCTGGTCCGTGGTGAATTCATCGCGCGCCAGGATGCTCAGCCGCGCCCCGCTCTTGATCATCGCCGTGCGCACGTCCGGCCGCCGGGCGAGCATCATGTCGATGATATAAACCGCCTCTTTCAACGCATAGGCATTCACTTTGGCAGACGCGACAACCGGGAAGCCGCCCGCGCTGGCCTGCTGCGTGTAAAATGCCGGCACGCCGCCCACGCGAAAGGCCTGCACCGGCACCTCCGACACTACCGAGACCTCGCTCTTGTCGCCGCGACTCACGATGATAAAACGATGGCCAAGCGTGGTGCTAATGATGCGATCCTTCCCAGGCTCAATCTCGCCATTGGACACACGCTTGCCATCGGCTTCGGTCCAAAGCACCTCCACGGCATTCGGCGCGCCATTGATGATCTGGAGCTTCGGTCGGTTGAGAGCGAATGAAGTTACCGCGAAGAGCTGAAGAGAGAGAAGGATGAGTGCTGGTTTCATCATGTGGCGGATAAGTTCACTGAGGTTTGCTTTTCAGGATGGCACGGACAGCTTTTCACGGAATACTGCCGAGGGTTAGCCAGCCTGCGGCGTGTTGATCCTGGCCGGCGTTGGCAAAGCGGAGCGGCTTGCCATTCGGGAGTGGATTGATCACGCGGAGGGCGAGGGTTTCGCCAGCACGCGATTTAGCTCCCAGGGCGATCTCCGCGTGCCATTCTCGCGGCTCATCCCCGGGAAGCAGGCCGGTGAGTTTCCAATCGACCGGCCAGTGGTCGACGACTTTGCCTTCGGCACTTAAAGCGGCGAGTTCGAGACGCCAGTCTGGATAGAAGGGCGCGACACCTTGATTGATGAGAGCGAGTCTCACGCGAAGTTCGTGGCCCGCGCGCGCGATGTCCGCAGAGCGAACGTAAAAATCGTAGCCCATCCGGCGGACCTGCTCGATGGCTCTCCGCTGGCGTTCGGGCGTGTTGCCTTCTTGAAACATTCCGCTGTCCATGAGCCATGTGACATGCGTCTGGCGGACGCATTCGGCGAAATCCTGCACCTCGCGACGTGCGGGCTTTTTATCGAAGACGCTGCCCCATGCCTCGGGCCGGATTTCGCCGCCGATAGGTCGGGTGCGCCATTTTTCAAACGCGGCCGGGCCAGCGGTGCGGAGGGCGGCCATGTAGAACCAGTTTGAGTTTCTGCGATCGGAGTCGTCGATCGTGCCCCAAGCAAAGGAATCATCGTGGTAGCCGAATGGGCGAGCGGCGTTGGGGGTGAGCGTTCGCGAATCATTGTCGGCTGGGTAGCGGAGAAGGACGTGGGTTTTCGTGAAAGCCTTTTCCCATACATCGAGTACCCGCCGTTGCGTCGAAACCGGTGCAAACAATTCCTCACGCGGATAGGTATGCCATTCCCCCCACGAGCCAAGCAGCCCGGCGGAGATGTAGCCGACGCGCGGATCGCCATCATACTTGCGCCCAAGCGCGGTGGTGAACCGCTCCAACGCTGTGACCAAACGCTCGTCAGTGTAGTCGGGTGTCAGGCTGCGTTCCCCTCCCGATCCGTGAGGCCATTCCGTGACTTTGAGGCCGTCCTTAGTCAAGAAATCGGGAATGCCACCCGTCTTGCCGGGATCCTCCAGCCACACGCGGAAGATGGTGTGATGTCCACGGCCAGCCACATCGTTGAGAAGAGTTTCGAGTGCTGTCCAGTCATAGCGATCCGGCCCCTTCATCAAGTCGGCGAGCGCGACATAGCCAAACTCCAGACTGTGCGGAAACCGGGCGTCATCCGCTTGAGAGTAAGGAACGAGACCTTTCATTGGATTGTCCGGCGGGGACGGCGCTGAAACGAGCTGGATTAAATCGCCTCGCGCGCCGGCCAGGAAAGCGCAGCAGAGCAGAGCTACAACGAATGAAGCTGTTTCGGACCCGCCTTTCACTGAGCGGAAAGTTTCATCAACTCCTCCGCAAACGCCTTTCCCATCAGCGCGAAAGTTTTGGCGCAGCCGAGATAGTGGTAGCCGGCGTTCGATGCGCCGCGCTGCCATATCGCGGCTTCGGCGGGCGTGATGACTTTGGCCTCGAACTCCTTCAAATACTCGCGCTTCTGCTCGTCGGTCATGTGGCCGTCGGCATTGGCGTGGTCCTTGTGTTTCGAGTTTAGGAAATAGCTCATCTGGCTCACCTTTTCCCGCTTGTCCGCGATGGCTCCGAGTTCCTCGGACCAAAACGGCGCGGTCGGCACGGCGGCGACATTTCCCGCAAACTCCGGCAGCAGCGCCGGGGCCGCCATCGCCTCGCGGAACGCCAGCGTGCCGGGATTCGCCTTCGCCCCGCCGACGCCCATCACGCCGATGACGAAAGGCATCTTCGGCGCGTTGAAATCCTTCCGCACATCGCGGATGAACGCGGCCATCCACTCGCTGTATTTGGCGAAGCGATTGCCCGCAGTGTCCTTCGGCAAGTCGGGATAGACGCTGTGGTCCACCATGTCGTTCCAGCCTTGCAGCCATACGAAGCCCGCGATCTCGAAGCCTTGCGCCGCGTCATAGGCCGGGCAGACGCGCTTCGGGTCGGCGAGCACCTTTTTCACATGCTCCACCATCTGCCGGTAATAGACGCCCGTGGCCGCGGCGCGCTCCTTTTCCTTCTCCGGTTTCTCCGCCCACTTTTTGAGTTCTTCCGCCGTCGGCACATAAGGCCCGGCACTCGGCGGGCGGAAATCCGTGTGCAGACTTTTGCCGCCCCACGCCGCTTTGATAATAAGCACGGGCTCATCCAGCGCCGCATTCATCGTGAGTCCGAACGTGAATTCCGGCCCGATTTTCCCGCCGTCCTTATCGGGCTTCTGGCGTGAGCCGTAGCCAGCCGTCAGCTTTCCGAAGCCCTCGCCATTCGTCTCGCCGCTGCCGGTGAAATACGAAATCCACACATGGTCGCACACCGTCGGCTTGCCGTCCGCACCGCGCATTTGCTTGAGCAACGGCGCAGTGGCCGGGTCGTCGCCGAGGTAGTCGAAGGTCTCGATTTTCGCGCGCCCTTCCATGTTCGACTGTCCCGCGAGGATGAAGACCTTGAGCGGCTTGGCATTTGCCGACAAGGCGAGCGCGACGAATGAGATGAGGATGGCGAGATGTTTCATAAGTTGATTTTGCGCGAGTGGCATCCAAGGCGGCTATTCGACGTGACGACCGGCACGCCGAGCACGTCCATCTTCGGCGCGATGCCATGGCGAAGGATGATCCGCTTCATCGTCAAGGCATACCCTCCGCTTTCACCGACGCCGACTCGAAGATCGTCTTTCCGTCGGAGGAGACGGCTTTGATATTGCGAAATTCCGCACTGCTCTCGCGGGTGCCCAACGCGATGCCGCCAACCGCGGTCGTGATGGGCTTGGTGCTTTCGGTGACTTTCTTGCCCGCCAGTTCGACGGCTATCTCCGTGCCGTGGACGGTGAGTTTGATGTCCTGCCACTCGTCCCAGTTCGGCACGACGAAGGTGTGCGGTCCGCCGTAGGTCACGCCACCTTCTTTCAGTGCGGTGCCCTTACCGTCCTGGCCGAAATCAATGACCCACCATTTCTCGGGTCCGCTCGCGCGGAAGTGGAGGCGGTAGGCGTTCGCCCCTGCGAGGCGGCGGGCTTGGAGAGTGACGGTGTAGTCGGTCCACGTTTCGCTGCCGGGAAGAAAGAGGACGGCTTGTCTTGCGGTCGCGTCCGACTGGCGGAAGACGCCGGAGTCGAGCGTCCACGCGCCGCCCTTGATGCGCCAATCTGCTGGCGTTTTCCATGGCTCGGGGAGTTCTTTCACGTCGGTGATCGCCCGGCGGTAGATCGAGAATTCGTCGAACGCTCCGCCGAAGAAGCCGCCGCCCGTGCTGCCGCGGCCGATGTAGCCGGCGGTGAAGGCGAGGTCGCCGGGGACGAGCGTCATCGCAGCGGTGGCCGCAGGTTTTCCATCAAGAAAAATGGTGCCCTTTCCGCCGCCGATGCTGAGCGTGACGCGCGTCCATTTGCGCGGCGCGAGCGCGGGCGCGGAGACGATTTGCGAGGTGACGCCTTTGCGGATGAGGAAGACGGCGCGGCCTTTCGTGTCGCGCGGCGTGAAGAGGAGCGATGTCTCCGCGCCGCCGAAGTCGAAGAGCACCTGGTTCGCGGTTGGCGCGGCGGGGTTCACCAGGATGTCAAACGTCAGGGCGGCGCTGTCGGCGGCGTGCGGCTCGATGAGCGCGTATTGGTCGCGTCCATTGAACGTGAGAATGCGGCGCTCGCCGTCCTTTCCGAAAACCGGCGTGCCGCGCAGGGTGCCTGTGCAGTCGGCGTTCATGTCGGTGAGTTGCGCGCCGTTGGCTTTGTCAAAACTCCACCGCGCATAGAGGTGGCGGTTGTCGTCGAGTTCCTTCGCGAAGATTTCCGCATTGAGATAGCCGTAGAGCATGCCGCCGTTGATCGGCTCGACGCGGCCCTTGAGATGGCACTCGAGGTCCTCGCCGGCGATGAGGCCGCCACCGAGCGGAGCTTCGGGATCAGTGTGAATCTCGCCCCAGCCGCGCACGAGCGCGTCATCGCCGATGCGGCCCTTGCCATCGATGTGGACGTAGTCCATCACGCGGGCGCGGCCTGCGACCTCGACGCCGTTTCCGAGCTTCACGTTGCCGCGGATGCGTGCGTCTTCGCCGACTTTCGCGTTGTCGGCGACCACAGCCCAATCGCCGATCACGGCGTTGCCACTCACCTGGGCGGCGTTGCGCACGATCGCGTGACCTTCGATGCGCGCATGGTCCGCGACCTGTGCGATATCGAGCACCATTGCATCCGGCCCGACAAATGCGGTCGGGGCGACCTTCGCGCCTTTGCTGACCCAGCCGCCGCCGTTCGCATGTTTGGTGCAGTCGCCTTTGTCGAAATCCCTGCGTCCAGGCTCGCTCGCGGGCGTCGCGCCGCGCACGGTTATCTCGTAGGGAAAGCGCGGCTTCCTGCCGTAACCGGGGCGGAACTCGTCGGGCACGTAGCGTGGCGGCGTGGCGGCGATGGCGAGCACGACGCGCTTCTCGCCGTGCATCGCGAGCGAAACCTTTCCGCCGCTCGTCATGCCGGAATAGCGTGGTTCGCCTTGGTCATTCACGGCGACCAGCGTCGTGCGCCAGCCGGCATTGTCGCTGGGCACGCCGGCGAAATCGACCTCGATGCTGGCGCTCTTTTCGTCGGGCACCAGCTCCACGAGATTGAGGCCGAATTGCCGCGGCGCCGCCGACCACAGCGGGCGCCACGAGCCTGCGCGATCCGGCACCTTTTCCAGCGTCGTGCGCATCCGCGCGGCATCGTCGCTTTTTTCCATCTGGCGGAGCACGCGCGTGTAGGCCCAATGCGGCGAGAAATCCATGGTCACGCGGCGCGCGGCCATTTCGCCGATGGCGTCGCCGAAGCCCGCGCAGCCGTCACCTTTCCACACCCCGCGCTCGACGCCGAGCCGCATAAACGTCTGGAGCGGATCCTCGATTGACGCGTCTTTTTCGTCCTTCCGATTTTTCAGCCAGACCTCGTAGCAAAAGCCCGGGCCGAAGTGCGGATCCTCCGCGAGCTGCTGCATGAAGAGCCACGAGCCGTAGTTGTCGCGCGACGAATTCAGTTCGTAGTGCGCGCGCGCCAGCCAGACCTCGAACGCGCCGGGATAGTCGGGCATAAACTGGTGCGACGACCAGTTCGCGTGGCATTCCCAAAACCAGCCGACAAGCGGGGAATTCCGAAAGCCGCCCATGTGGAGCTGCATCGTGTGGGTGAACTCGTGCCCGACTACGCTGCTGCCCGGCCCAAGCGCGCCGGGGTGCATGAGGATGCTCTGCCCGCCGAACGCGAAGCCTTCCTTGTGCTTCGGCAGGCCGGTGCCGGTGATATAGACAGGAATTTTCGCACGCTTCGCTTCGTTTGGCGTGCCCGCGGCCATCGGCATCGGCGCGCCCGCCGCCTCGAAGTGCCGCCACACGCGCTCGAACCACGCGAACGTCAGCGACTGGCGATCGTCCTTCCACCACTCCTTCCCGCTGCCCGCCTCGTCATTGCCCCAGTGGAAGAGGAAATGGTCCGTCTCCTTGAAATTGCACACCGCTGCGTCGTGCTCCGGCGTGTAGCTCTCGTAATTCGTCGGATACGGCACCGGGTTCTTCGGTGTCGTTTTCGCATCCAGCTCTCCCTGCATCTTCTCTGCCAGCGCGCGGTCGTCATCGCGCATCGCTTTCAGCGGATAATAGCGTCGCGAAAAATCATCCCGCACCAACTCGACGCACGCCGTCGAGAACTGGTGGTCTTCGCAAACGACCCGCAAGAACACGCCGCGCACCATCGACGGAAAATCCGCCAGCTCCTTGGGCAGCTTGTCGAAATGCCATTCCCCCATCTCCTTCCCAGCCGCGAGGGCTTTCCCCTGCTCGATCCGCAGGGGCGCGGTGCCGGGCACCGTGAGCTGCGCACCGGCGGCGCAAGCAAGCATCAGGTGGAAAGCGGCGTAAATTTGTCGCGCGGGCATCTTGGAAAGAAGATTACCAGGCATCGGTGCGAAAGGGCGACGCCGGCAGGCCGGCGCGGTTGTAGAGGTTCGCGCCTTCCGGATTGCTCGAATAGGCGTAACGGACGGCGACGGGCGCGGGCACTTCGGGCGAGGAAACGACGACGCTTTCGCCCTCAATGCTCGCATCAGCCCAGACCCACTTTTTATCGGCTCCGGCGACGGCGAAGCGGCGCAGCTTCGCGCCCTTGTCCTCGACCGCAGGTGTCCGACCCTGCTTGTGCGCGGTGATGAGTCCGCCGCCGAGCGAATCGAAAGTGACCCGAGCTTTCCCGCCTTCGATTTTCAATTCGCGGAACAGCGGGCCGCTCACGACAAGCCCGCGCTTTCCGTATTCATTCGCCAGCGCCCAAAGCGCGAGGCGTTCGCCGAGGTCCGCTTTGTTCTTTGGATGAATGTCATCGGCGTCGCCGAGGTCCAGCGCGCTGGCCATGCCGGTGTGCGGGATCGCGAGGCAGCGGCGTTGCGCATCGCGGATCGCGCCCCATTCGCCGCCGGCCGGGTTGTCGTTTGGTTTTGTGAATGCGGCGAGCTGCACGAAGTAAAATGGCAGGGTTGGATCGCCAAACCACTTCCGCCAGTCGCCGATCATCGCCTGCGTCTTCTCGACGTAGAGATTCCCGTCGGCGTTGTTTTCGCCCTGATACCAAAGCACGCCGCGCAGCGCCATCGGCACGAGCGGCGCAATGTGGCCGTTATGCAGCGTGACACAGCGCGGGCGCGACACTTTCTCTCCGAACGGAAAATCCGGCCACTTCGGCGGCATGGGGATTTCCTGTCCGGCCTTCTGCGCGCCGCGGCTGCGCGCGGTCCACTGTTCGATGCCCGGCAATGCTTCTGCGAGTTGCTGCTGATAAGCCGCGAGCGACTCGCGCATGAGCTTCGCGTAAGGGGCGAGCGCCGAGGTGTTCAGCAGCGTCTCCTGCGAGATCCACAGCTCGATGTTCGTGCCGCCGACCGCGTTCGTCAGCAGACCGATCGGCACGCCCGTCTCCGCGTGAACTTTCCGCGCAAAATAAAAACCGACTGCGCTGAAGCCTGCCGCGGAGCCGGGACTGCACACACTCCAGCGGCCTTTCACATCCGTCGCGGGCACGCTGGCGAAATTGTATTCGGTTCGAAAGTGGCGCACCAGCGGCAGGTTGGCGTTCTTGAGATCCTCCGGGGCATTGCATCCTCCGAGCCCGAAATCCATGTTGGACTGCCCACTGCAGAGCCACACGTCTCCGAGAAGGACGTCGTTCACAGCGATCGTGTTTTTCCCAGCGACGGTGAGGGTGAGCGGTTCCTTCGTCGCAGGCTGCGGCGCGAGCCGAACCAGCCAGCGTCCGTCCGCACCGGCGGTGGCGAGGCCTTTCTGAACGCCGAGTGCGACGGTGACATTTTCTCCGGGGTCCGCCCATCCCCAGACCGGCAGCAGACGGTCGCGTTGAAGAACCCCATGTTCGGCGAAGATTGCCGGCAGACGCACGTCGGCGAACGCTGGAGAGGCGAAAGTGAGAAGGAAGACGAGGAACGTGATTTTCATGCTGAAACTGAGAAAGGAGAGCGGTCTGGCAGCTATTCGACGACAACGACCGGCTGGCCCAGCACATCCATCTTTGGCGTGACGCCCAGCCCCGGCGCGGTGCTCGCGGACATGAAGCCGTTCACTCGCTGCGGCGCACCGTCCGCGGTGGATACCGTGACGTAGCTGTTGAAGTCCGTGCTCGTGAACCGGAACTCCTCCGGCGTGCTCTGCGCGAGATGCGCGATGGCCGCGGTCGCGATGTCGCCGCCCCACGAATCCTCGAGCGTCATGGCGATGCCCATCGAGACGCAGAGATCACGCGCCTGCCGGATTTTCGTCAACCCGCCGAGCTTGCTGATTTTCAAATTCACCACGTCCATCGCGAGGTCGCCTTTCGCGCGCAGGAGCATGGCGAGGTCGTCGATGTTTTCATCCAGCACGAAAGGATGCGGCGTCTGCCGCCGCACGGCGAGACACTCCTCGTAGGTGAGGCACGGCTGCTCGAGATAGACATCCACATCACGCACCGCTTTCGCCACGCGCACCGCTTCGTGCTGCACCCAGCCAGTGTTCGCGTCGGCCACAAGGCGGTCGCCGGGCTGGAGCTTTTCCGCGACGGCGAAAATTCGCTCGATGTCTGTGTCAGGATCGCCGCCAACCTTGAGCTGAAAGCGCCGGTAGCCCTCCGCGCGATAGCCCGCGACCTTCGCCGCCATTTCCTCCGGCGCCTCCTGCGAGATGGCGCGGTACAGAGTCACGTCCTCGCCGTAGCGCCCGCCGAGCAACTCGCACACGGGCATCCCAGTCGCCTGGCCGAGGATGTCCCAGCACGCGATGTCCACGCCGCTTTTCACATACGGATGGCCTTTGAGCGCGGCGTCCATTTTGCGATTCAGCTTCGCGAGTTGGCGCGGGTCTTCGCCGATGAGATGCGGCCCGAGTTCGCGCAGACCCGCCCGCACGCCGTCGGCATACGCGGGAAGATAAAACGGCCCGAGCGGACACACCTCGCCGTAGCCGGTGACGCCCGCGTCCGTCTCCACGCGCACGATGGTGCTGTCGAAGACGGTGACGGATTTTCCGCCGCTCCACTTGTAGGTGGTTTCGACGAGCGGGAGTTCGACGCGATACGCGAGGAGGCGGGTGATTTTCATGCAAAGGAGGCCGAGCTTGGCGGACTTGGTTTCACTCGCAACACTACCCGCCATTCATCGCCCGTCTTGACCCGAAAACGCTCGCCCGCATGAAACTCAGCACAGCCGCCGCCCTCCGTTCCGCCACATCCGGCGTGGACAGGCGTTTGCTGGAGCAACTCTTCGACCACACACCGGACATCGCCTTTTTCATCAAGGACGCCGCAGGCCGCTACGTCATCGTGAACGACTCACTTGTCGAGCGCCACGGCCTGCGCAGCAAATCGCAGATGCTCGGACGCCGCCCTAGCGACGTGTGCCCCGGCGATTTTGGCCGCATCCCCGCCGAGCAGGACGCCACCGTCCTGCGCACAGGCCGCCCCATCATCGAGCGCCTCGAACTCCACTGGTATGCGCCGCACAAACCCGTCTGGTGCCTCACCACCAAGCTGCCGATGCGGGACGCCACCGGTACTGTCATCGGCCTCATCGGCATGTCGAAAGACGTGCGCGCCCCGATGCCCGCGAAAGAAATCCCCGCCGAGATCGCCGCCGCGATGCGCCATCTCGAAACCGCCTTCGCCGACCCGCTCACGCCCTCCACGCTCGCACGCATCGCGGGCCTGCCAGCCGCGAGATTCGCCAGAATCGTGAAGCGCATCTTCGGCATCACCCCGAGCCAGCTCATCGCCAAAACCCGCATCGCCGCCGCCTCCCGCCTCCTCCGCGAAACCGACCGCAGCATCGCCGAAATCGCCCACGAATGTGGCTTCACCGACCACAGCGCCTTCACCCGCTCCTTCCGTGCCGTGACCAGCGTGACACCCACTGACTTTCGGTTCGACCGTCATGACCGGTTGGACCGTGATTAACGACACCATGGCTTGGGGCACCTTTCCGAATTCCGTCGGCAACCGCCGGGAGCACGACAATGCCATTCACATTCAATCCTGGCGGCATCGACACGCAATCGGGTGAGTTCGGTTTTGATTTCACGGCGTCGAGCACCAGCACACCGATCAGTATCGTGGGGACATCCACGGCGGGCGGAGGCTATATTGGCCTTGATCTCGTCTCGGTAACTGGAGTGCCAGAGCCGTCGGCAACAGCACTCATCACCGGCAGTATTCTGGTCCTCGGTCTCATTCGGCGACGCCAAACAAGAAGCGCCGAACAACGGCGCGGCAGCGCAGGCCGCCGGCGGAAGCGGCTCAGTCTTTCCCCTCGGTGGGGAAAAGGAGGGTATCGACGTAGCGCTGATTGGTCTGGCGGAGGCGGCCGACGAGGATGCGGCCGATGGCGATGAGGAACTTGAAGGCGGCGGTGGGATAGACGCCGGCCGCCGCGGAGATGGCGGCCTGGGTAATGCGGAGCAGGGTACACTCGTCGGCCGCCTCGACATCGGCGGAGCGCACGCCGGCATCGACGAGGGCGAGTTCGCCGAAGAAGTCGCCGGGCTTGAGCGTGGCGAGATTGACGTCGCGCCCGGCGCGATGGTGGAGGACGCGGGCGCTGCCCTCGACGAGGATGTACATGCATTCGCCGAGATCATCCTGTTTGACGATGATCTCGCCTTTCTTCGCCTCCACGAGGTCGAGGAGTTCGAGGAATTCCTCCAACTCCTCGTCGGTGAATTCCACAAAGATGGATTTGCCTTTCAGTTTCGCCCGAATCTGGGTGCTGGTGATCATGGGTGGGTTGCGAGGAGTTTGCCGTCGCGGAGACGGATGCGGCGCGCCGTCTGACGCGCGACTTCCTCGCTGTGGGTGACGACTACCATCGTCGTCCGGCGCTGAGAAGAAATCTTTTGCAGCAGCTCCATGACCTGCGCGGCACTGACGGAATCAAGGTTTCCGGTCGGTTCATCGGCGAGGAGCACGCTGGGCTCGTGGATGAGGGCGCGGGCGATGGCGGTGCGTTGGAGCTGGCCGCCGCTGAGCTGGTGCATGCCGTGCCGCGCCCGGTCGGCGAGGCCGACGAGTTCGATGATGGCTTCGGCTTTGGCGCGCACGGATTTCATCGGCTCGCCGCGGAGGAGCAGCGGGAGGGAGACGTTTTCAAAGACGCTCATGGTGGGGAGGAGGTTGAAGAACTGGAAGACGATCCCGAGCTGGTGCCGCCGGTAATGGGTGAGTTCGGCCTCGCTGGCGCGGTGAAGCGGGAGGCCGTCGACGGTCAATTCGCCAGCGCTCGGCGTATCGAGGCCGCCAAGGAGGTGCAGGAGCGTGCTTTTCCCGCAGCCGCTCGGGCCGGTGACGGCGACGAAATCAAAAGGCGCGATTTCGAGCGAAAGGTCGTCGAGCGCGGCAATGGAGCCGTAGCGGCGGGAGACGTGGCGGAGGGAAATCATGCGGTTGGGCTCGTAATCTGAATCCTAATCGTAATCGTCATCGGGCAGGAGATTACGATTACGAACAAGATTACGACAGACTTCCGCGTGCTCGACGAAAGCGCCGACTGGCTGGTGGTGGACAAGCCGCCGTTTCTCCAAGTGCATCCGAGCAAGCCGGGCCGCGGTTTCACGCTGTGGGATGGGTTGCGCGGGCTGCTCGCCTACGAGATCGCCAATGGCGGGCAGGTTTCGATCATTAACCGGCTCGACCGCGAAACCAGCGGGCTGACCCTGGTGGCAAAATCGCACGCGGCGGCGCGAGCGCTGGGCCTGGAGATGATGGCGCGGTGGGTGGAAAAGGAATATCTCGCGCTCACTTGGGGCTGGCCGGAGCGGGATGAGTTCACCGTGGATGCTCCCCTGCTCCGGCAGGGCACGCGCACGCCTACGCGCATCCATCTGAAGCAAGCCGTGCATCCCGACGGCGCGGCGGCGCGCACGCGCTTCCGCGTCGAGCAGCGCTGCACGCTGGCCACGACGAACGGCGATCACTTTGCGCTGGTGCGCGCCTTTCCCGAAACCGGCCGCACCCACCAAATCCGTGTCCACCTCGCGCACGCCGGACACCCGATCGTGGGGGACAAAATCTACGGGCCGGACGAAAGCTGTTATCTCGAGTTCATCGAAACCGGCTGGACGCCAGCGCTCGCGGCGCGGCTGCTCCTGCCGCGGCACGCGCTGCACTCCGCGGCACTGCGCCTGCCGGCGCTCGGGCTGGAGTGGAAATCCCCATTCGCATCCGACGTCGCCGGGTGGGTGGCAGAAAATTTCCTCGCGGCTCGCGAAACGCCCGTCCTATAAACACGGCCATGTCCCGATTTGGAAAATGCCAGAATCAAGCAGGTTGCCTCCTCGCCTACCGCGGTGAGGAAACGGAAGTCGAGGACGGCCAGCCGTTCATCTGCGCGGAGTGTGGCAAGCCGCTTACCGCAGTGAAGCCGCCCTCCGCGATGTGGCTGAAATACATCGCCGGCCTCGCCATCGCCGGCGGCGTGGGCATCGTCGCGCTCATGGCGCTGCCGCAAACGCGCGGCCTGCTCAAGCCGCACAAAAGCCAGGACGCCACTCCCCCGCCGAAAGTGGAAGAGCAGCCCGCGCCACCCGTGGTGCCTGGCGTGGTGGACACCGCCCCCGCCGCCGAGCCTCCTCCGGAGGTGGTCGCCCCGGCCAGGATCGACCTCGATGTTTCCAAGAAGGAAAACAAGGCCGTGAAAAACGAAGTGCTGAAACGCGTGGACCTCATGCCCAAGGTTTCAAATCCCAACAAGGACAAGCTCTATGGCGCGGTCGAGCGCGCCCGCAGCATGGGCATTGTGCTTACCATTCCCTTTGGCTCGAACAAAACCGACCTCAGCACCTCGGACCTGCAGAAGCTCAAGGAAGAGCTGGAAAAGCCTGATCTGGCCAAGCTGCGCGGCGATCCCACGCTGGTTTTTGTCATTCTCGGTTACGCCGATCCAAAAGGTGACGCGCAAAAAAACATCACCGTCTCCCAGAACCGCGCGGACACCGTGCTTAAGGCCATGCGCGACAAATGCGATGTGTTCAACGTCATGCACACCGTCGGCATGGGCGGCTCAAAGCTGCTCGACGCGCAGAATCTGGAGAAGAACCGCATCGTCGAGGTCTGGGCGGTGCTGCCCTGAGTTTCCTTGCGGAGCCGCAAACCCAAGCGGCGGCGTGTTTCGTCGTTGGGCGCGGCGGCGATGGCTTCATTGGTCTGTAGTTTCGCAGCGGTTACGGGATCGCGCATAAACGCAGTCTTTCCCAAGGTTTGCGATTGCCGATTTGCCCTGCGCATTTCATACACCGTTTCGTCCGACAAACCCTCACCGCGCCCGAACACCCATGCCCTATCTAGCCGTCTCCGCGGGCCTGCCGCCGAAAGTCTTCGAGCTGAAGCCGGGCACTTGCACGGTCGGGCGTTCGTCGGAGGCGGATTTTTCGCTGAAGCACGTCGAGATTTCCCGGCAGCATTGCCGCTTCACTTGGGATGGGACGAACTGCCGCGTCGAAGATCTGGGCAGCGTGCGCGGGACCATGGTGAATGGCGGGCGCATCACGGCACCGTTCACTTTGCAGACCGGCGACAAGGTGGGGATCGGCCCGGCCATCGTGGAATTCGGAGCTGGCGATCCGCCGAAAATCGAGGGTCAGGAATCGGTGGGCGCCGTCGGCCAGGCGGCGAACATGCTCGTGCGCGGGCAACCGACGGACCGCATCGAAGTGGTCGGTGAGATCACCATCGGGCGCGATGCCGGCATCGAGGTCTGGCTGAACGATCCCGGCGTCTCCCGCCGCCACGCGACGGTCAAGCGGTTGCCGAGCGGCGGCGTGGTCGTCACCGACCTGAACAGCACCGCCGGCTCCTTCGTCAACGGTCACCGTTTTGACACGCAAGAGCTGACCATCGGCGACCGCCTGCAGATCGGGCCATTCTGCCTCCAGTTCGACGGGCACGCCCTGAACCGCGTCGCCAACGTCGCCGGCGGCACCATCCGCGCTGGCAATGTCTTCATGCGCTCGGGGACGCTGACGATCCTCGACAACATCAATCTCGCCATCCCCTCGTCGCGTTTCGTCGGCATCATCGGTCCGAGCGGCGCGGGCAAGTCCTCGCTGCTCAACACGCTGAGCGGCCTGCGCGCCCCGGAGCGCGGCGCGGTCTTTGTCGATGACGAGGACATCTATTCCGGCAACGATCCGCGCTCCTTTGGTTACGTGCCGCAGGAGGACATCGTCCATCCTGAGTTGACCGTAATCGAGGCCCTGCGCTTCAGCGCGCGGCTGCGGCTGCCCGCGCATACGCCACCGGTGGAAATCCAGAAGCTCGTCCTGCAAACCCTCACCCAGCTGGGCCTGCGACCCCACGCCGCAAAGTCGATCAGCAATCTTTCCGGCGGCCAGCGCAAGCGCGTGAGCGTGGGCGTCGAACTGCTCGCTCGACCCGCGATACTCTTTCTCGACGAGCCCAGTTCGGGTCTCGATCCGGCGACGGAATTCCAGCTCATGGAACTGCTCCGCGACCTCGCGGACACCGGCTGCACCATCGTCTGCACCACGCATGTGATGGAGAACGCCTATCTCATGGACCAGCTCGTGGTCCTGGTCGCCGGCTGTCTGGCCTTCCAAGGCTCGGCGCAAAGCGCGCGCGAATATTTCAAAGTGGCGAAACTCACAGCCCTCTACGATCGCCTCGGCGAGCAGCCGCCGGCGAAATGGCAGACGGCTTTCGTGGAGCGCAATCTGGCCGGGGCCATGGAGGCACCGGCGGCGAGCATCGCGCCCGTCGCTTCCCGCAAGATGCGCCGCGCTTTCGCCCTGCCCATCCTGCTCGCGCGCCAATGGTCGATCCTCCGCTCGGACTGGCGGAATTTCGTGCTGCTCGTCGGCCAGCCGGTCATCATCGCCGCACTCGTCGTCTGGGTGGCGAGGGACGCGAACGATGTGGAGAAAATCAATCGCCCGCTGATGATGTTCTTCGCTTACCTGGCCACGCTCTGGTTCGGGTGCAGCAACGCGGCTCAGGAAATCGTGAAAGAACTCGCGATTTATCGGCGCGAACGCCTGGTCGGAGTCAGCGCGCACTCCTATCTCGCGAGCAAATATCTCTTTCTCATCGCCGTCACCGCCGGGCAGGCGCTGCTCCTTTACCTCACCATGATGATTGGCAGCGGCGGACGCGAGGGCTCCGCGCTGCTGCAATGCACCGCCCTGCTCGGGACCGCGATCGCCGCGGTTGGCATCGGCCTCGCCATCTCCGCGCTCGCGCGCTCCGTGATGCAGGCGGTGATGTTCGTGCCGCTCATCCTCATCCCGCAGATCCTTTTCTCCGGCTTCACCGTCGCGCCGGGGGACATGACGCCCTCCGTGCTGGCCATCAGCCGGGTCACGCCCACTTTCAGTGCGCAAACCATCATGGACACGAGCTTTCTCTGGATGCGGGAAGCGAGCGGCGAAATCCTCAGCGATCACCATCAGGCTTTTCAAAACGTCAAAGTCCATCTCCGCGAAGGCGAAGAGATCAACACGGGCGAAGTTTACAACCGCAGCCGTCCCGTCTGGCTGGCCCTGCTGATGCATTTGTTCTGGGGCGCGATGACCTACTTCATCGCGTGGTTCACGCTGAAAAAGCGCGAGCGGGTGTAGGGCGTGGCGCAGCCCTTCTTCAGAAACCCTCAGAGACTCCCGCAATAACTTTCAGAAGCGTGTCATCTCCAGCGGAGTGTAACGCAGTCGAGGGTCGACACCCTTTCGGAATTCTCACCACGCCACCTATGATCCGCGGACGACGAGAAAGGTGACGCAGGCATTGCCCGCGAGCGCGATGGCCACGAAGGCTCCGCCGAGCCAGAGCAGGAGATCGTGCCACGCTTTGTCGGCCATGCCCACGGGCAGCGCCATCGGGACAGAGACGACTTGGGCGCCGATGATCTCGTCCATCTTCCAGCCAAAGCCGTTCGCGGAGCTGTACTGCTTCATCATTTCCGGCGGCGCCTTGTCCGGCGTGCTATGGCAGGTCAGACAGCTCACGTTTTTGATCTGAATCGGGCGCGCCAGCACCAACGCGGCGCCGGTCGGCGTGTCCCGCGTCCCGAGATACTCGGGGAGCGCGGCGTTGCCGCGGAATTGATTGACGATGTCGGTCTCCCAATCGGTGGCGCGGTCACGCGGGTTGGTCGGGTTGAGGGTGGCTTCCTTGTAGAAATATTCGGGATACTTCGTGCGCAGATAATTGAAGATTTCCGTGGCGGCGAAGGCCGGCACGGATTGCGGATGAAACTCGGTGTCGAGCAACTCGGCAGGCTTGTTTTTCACGGAGTCGAGGAGCTGCTGCTGCGTGGCGAGGAGCTTCTGCTGGCCCATCATGTAGGCTTTTTTCGCGCTCGCGTAGTGGACGTCCTTGGGGATCACCGGGTCGGCGTCCCTGGGCAGGTCGTCGAGGGTCTTTTGAAACTCGGCGATGGCCGATTGGAGCTTGAAATTCTTGTGCTGGAGCAGCGGGGCGACCTGCTTGGTGGTGTAGGTGCGGCTGGAGGTCGCGGTCTCCATCATGATCCGCGCGTTTTCCACGATTTGTTTGCGGGCGTTTTCCTGGAGGAGTTCCCGCGCGGTGTGGGCGACCGCGCCGAGCGCGAGCGCGAGCAGCGGAAGGAAGAGGAGGTTGAAGCGGAGTAGTTTCATAAGTCAGCGGTTGCCTCCGTCGGTGGCGATCACGCAGCGGAAACCGATGTCGTCATGGCGGAAACTCGGCTCGACCGGGCGGCGGTGTGACGAGAGCATTTCGTCAGCGCGCGAGGTCGCCCACGAGCCGCCGCGGAGCACGCCCCACTTGGTCGTCTTGTTGTTGAAAAGATCGCCGCACCATTCCCACACGTTGCCGCCGAGGTCGGAGATGCCGAGGGCGTTGGGCCCATGGCCGGGCACCGCGCAGGTGCGGGGAAAAGCATCGCGGTATTTTGCGAGAAAGATCCAGTCGTTGGGTGCGCCGGCCCTGGCTTCTGCGCCCGCGTAGTTGCCCGCGTTGGCTGGCGGCGGCCACGTTTTTCCCCACGGCCAGACGCCTTTGATTTTGTCGCTGCGCGCCTCGGGCGTCGCGCCGTTTTCCATCGGCAGTCCCACGGCTTCGCTCCATTCGAGGTCGGTCGGCAGGCGGTAGAATTGCGCCGCGGTGAGCGCGCCCTCACCGCGCTCTTTCGTCGTCAGCCAGACGCAGAAATACTTCGCGTCTTCCCACGCGATGCCGACAACGGGATGCTCGGGTGCCTGCGGAAAGCCGGGATTCTGCCACGTATGATGATGGTCTTTGAAACCGTCGGCCTGGAGCGAATACATGCCGCCAGTGGCATCGTAGGGGCGCCCTTGGGCGAAGGCTTCGAAGTCGCGCACGCGCGTTTCGGTGACGGCCATCCAGATGTCGCCGACGGGCACGTAGCGCATGTCGAGGCTGTTCTTCCACGGCTTGCCGGGCTGCGGCGGTTGGCGCGGGGCGGTGGCGACGAGCTTGGGTGGTGCGCCGGGAATGGTCGTGGGATTCTTTCCTGGCTGGGCCGGTTGATTGAGGAGCAAGAACCCGCCAGCCACGAGCAAGACCGCCAAGCCGATGAGTCCGCCGATGATGGGCTTCGCGCTGACGGCCGGCGACAGCGCGACCCGCGGGAAACCCGCCGGCCGGCCTCGGCGATCGGGGTTCGCAGAAGGCGCAAACGCTTTGGGCACCGGGGAGCGCGCCGGTTCATGGCCCGCGACCCCGCCGAGCGCGGCCACGAAATCCTGGGCCGTGGGATAGGTGTCCTCCGGCGAGACGCAGCGACGCAGGACTTCGTTGCCCTGCTCGGGGACATTGGCCAGCGGGCTGAAGGCGCCGGGTTTCCCGCCGAGGAGTTCGCAGGTCAGCACGCCGAGTTGGACGACATCGCAGCCCGCCTGCGCCCCGGGAACCAGCGTCTGTTCGCAGGCGGAGGTGCTCGCATCGGCCTCGTCCTCCCGCGCCCGGCCCAGCGGATTGAGTTTCACAATGAAAGCCGGCCACTCGGCGAGCGGACAGCGGAGGATGATGTTCGCATCCGGCTCCGCGAAGCCGTCGGGAAAATGCACGAGGATGTGCCGCAGGGTCAGTTCCAGCCGGACCTCCAGCTTGCGGGCGGCATCGACGGCCAGGGCGATCTGCCCGAGCAGGGCAAGGGTTTCGCGGAGGGTGAGTTCGCGCCGCGCCCGCAGCAGTTCGACGAGCGGAAATCCCTCCAGCCATTCGAGGACGACGAAGCCAAAGCCCGCCGTCCGCGCGACCGCGAGCACCTCGATGAAATTCGCGTGCGCCGCGGCGTGGACCCGCGCCGCATCCGCTTCGAGCCGCGCGAAGGCCTCGCCTTCACTGCGCACGATCTTTACGCGCACCCGGCGCTTCAACGTCACGTCTTCCGCGTGGAAAGTCCGGCCGGGACTCGCCGGATTGAGATCCTCAATGAGCCGATAGCGCCCGGAGAGGAGCGCTCCGGCGTGCGGCCTTTCCATGAGCCCGTGCGAGCTGCTCAGGCCGATGGTTGCAAACGCCTCGTCGTAGGTGACCATCTCCGGCGCGGGCGCGTGAGCCCGCTGCGCGGCCTTGAGCGACTCGAGGCAACGGCGCAGGTCGGCGCGCAATTCCGTGGGCGTCTGGAGGCGCTGCTCCACGTCTTTTTCCAACATCCGCCGCAGCACCGCGACGACTCCCGAGGGCAGCACGGCGAGCGATTCGAACGAGGGCGTCTTGTCCATGTGCTGCGCGATGACGCTGGCCACCGAACCCATGAAAGTCGGCTTGCCCGTGAGCATGAACCAGAGCGTGACGCCGAGCGAATAGATGTCCGGGCGGATGTCCTCGCTGCGCTGGTCGAGCTGCTCCGGGCTGGCGAAATACGGCGTGCCGACAAAGCCGGTGCTGGTGAGCGCGCCGGCGGTCGAGCCGATGAGCGCTGATTTTACGAGGCCGAAGTCGATGACTTTCACGAGCATCTCGCCGTCGTCCTCGTGGATGAGCATGAGGTTCGAGGGCTTGATGTCGCGATGCACGAGGCCTTGCTTGTGCGCGGCGATGAGGGCGCCGGCGACCTGCGCGGCAATCTCCAGGGAGATGATCGTGCCGAGCGGACCATCGCGTTTGACCAGTGCATCCACGGTTTCGCCCTCGATGAATTCCATCGAGTAAAAATACGAGTCGCCGTGCCGGCCGAGATGAAAGACGGACGCGACATTGCGATGCCGCAACTGCGCCGCCCCGCGGGCCTCACGGAGAAAGCGCTCGGCGGCCGTCGGGTCATTGAGATAGGCGGCACTGATGACCTTGAGCGCGACGGCGCAGCGCAGGTTGGTGTCAAACGCCTTGTAGGTCAGCCCCATCGCCCCATGCCCGAGTTCGACGAAGGTGCCGTCCTCGTGTTTCAAGAGCTCATAGTGCTCAAATTTTTCCGGCTGAGACATCGTGCGGAGACGTGTGGATTTTGCGACCGCGGTCAAACGTCACACCGTTTTTCCGCAGTCAGGACGGAAAAAGCTAGGACGTTTGCCCGCCGGCGGCAATGCCGGCGTGCGGCAGCGGCCGCGGCTGCCGCGATCCCCCATCATCGCCACCGATCTTCTCCCGCCGGTTCTTGCGGTCGAGAACACGATCAACTGCACCGGCAAGGCCAAACACCCGACAAGAGCGACATTCCAATGCTGACCCCTTCTCCCAACTCTCAGTGTCAAGAATTGTTGCCTGACCCCTATTTCTCTCGCAACACCCCACGCGGCGGGACGCCGCCCACTTCAATGGCAAGGCGGTTAAGCGCGCCGCTTCAAAGCAACGGTGCCGATCACGATGAGGGCGAGGATTCCCACAACCCACGGCCACACGGGCGACTTGTGCTCAATCACTGGCGGGGAACTTTCAGCGTCCGTCGATATCGGCAACGAGGGCGCGGGCGTCGCAGGTGGAACGGGCGTTACCGCGGGTGTCGTTGGCAATGCTGAGTCGGGCGGCTTGCTCACACCCATTACGACAAGTCCATTGCCAACCAAAAACCTCTTCAGCTCATCTATGCGTCGGTTCTTTTCGTTAACTGGCACTCCGTCTCCGATCGCGGACGCCCAAGCCAGCGAGTGGTGAACAAGCAATTTGCGGATTTCGAGGTTGGAAATGATAAGATTGAATGCAGCGTCACACACCCGCATATCCCCATCGCTCAACCGAGAAGGAACCTCAAAACGATTCAAATCGCCCAAGGCAGGCACCCAAATATCGATTACATCTGGGAACTCTCTTCCGTATCTTAGAAGTTGTCCCATTGCTGCCACCTTCTTAACGGGATTCACCTCCCGCTTCGCACGACTGCCAAGCAGACGAACTTTCTCCGCGTCAGGCAGCTTCAATTCCTTAACAATAACACTAAGCGCAGAACCATGGAATAACATGTTATCAAAGGCGTCGATCAGTTCGTCTATGACGGAAGCATCGGAAACACGCTCCCATGCCTGTATGCGCTTCTGCCCTCCATCCTCATCCTGCTGTTGTGTTCTAGCAATAGTCTCCAAGAAGTCTCTCGCGCTCAGATCTGTCTTAGACGGCTCTACGGAGAGCGACCGGCTTGTGGATACAGCGCAAACGCCGCACACTACAATAATCTTCACAATAAAAGCGATCCGCCCAAGTTTGGACGGCCTAGAACTTCTTGAAGTCAAAGAATAGTCCTCCGGTGTCTGCATTCAAAGCGGCTTTAATTTCCTCTGGAGACTTTCCTTCCACAACGCACTCCACAAAGGTCTTCGTTTTCCAAAAGCTGGTATTTCCAAGCGAATAGAAGAATGTCCCCGAGTTGAAAGTTTCGATAAAATCTCTCCCTGTGTTACAGCCTAAGTGTGCAAAATACTTGTATTTCAATGGAGGGCAATCCCCGGTCGAATTCACAATGGTTTCTTTGTTTCCGTCGCGATGATAGTGGTATTGATCAGGTGGTGTTCCTTTGATGGAGAATGTTTCTCCGGGCGGAACACCGTCCGAATTACCAAATCGCTGCTGCCCCACAACCGGAACCACATAGTTGGACGGGGCTTGTGCAATGTCGTTGGCTTGGAGCTGGAGTCCGGGATGGCCTTGACCGGTGGGTCCATCAGCAGGGTCATAGGGGTCAGGCAACATTTCTTGACTGGGCGATCCATCGTTTCAAGGCGCTGGGCAGGACGGGGGACCCGTTGCGATGACGGCGGATTTGCTGGCTGGCGTTGGCCGCGCTGCGCATGGCCAGGCTCGCGGCAATCCACTTCAGGTCCATCGTCGTTTGCT
>JBBQCM010000074.1:0-32907 GCA_038318725.1 Chthoniobacterales bacterium | reverse complement strand
GAGATGCCCGCGGCACCGCCGATCGCTCTCGATCCCGCCTGGGCGGAAGCGCGTTACGCAGTCGAACCATCCGGCGAATCCGACGCCATCTTCCAGCGCCGCTGGGCGCTCACGGTGCTGGAGTTCACCGTGGCGACGATGCGCGCGGAGTACACGGCTCGCGGCGAAGAGGCGCTCTTTCCCGAACTCGTGCCCTTCGCCGGCTACGCTTCGGGCGAAGAGGATAGCTACTTCGGCGCCGCGGAACGCACCGGGCGCACCGTCGGGGCAATGCACAAGGAGGTCTTCGATTTCCGCCACCGGCAGCGCGAGCTGCTGCTCTACTTTGCGGGCGATACGCTGCTCGATCCCGCGGAGGCGGCGAGTGAGATCACCGCGCTGCTCTGCGCCTGCGACGCTCCGGGGCCGGAGGCGGCCACCGCCCGGCTCCCGACCGAGATCGGCAACCTCGCACCGGATCAAATGCTCTCGCGCGCCATGCAGAGTGTGCGCATGACCGGCGGCGGCGCGCTGGGCTGGCAGCCGCCGACGGTGGCGGAAGCGGCGCGCCTTTTCCCGCAGTACGAAGTGAGTGCGCTGCTCGGGCGCGGGGGCATGGGCGCCGTTTACCAGGGGCGCCAGGTGGAACTCGACCGTGCGGTCGCGATCAAGCTCCTGCCGCTGGAGGTGAGCGTGGATCGCGCTTTCGCCGATCGCTTCCGCCGCGAGGCGCGCGCCATGGCCCGGCTCCAGCACCCGAATATCATCGACGTGTACGACTTCGGCACGACCTCCGAGGGGCATCTCTTCTTCGTCATGGAATTCGTGGAGGGAACGAACCTCGACGCGATGATCCGCGGGCCGGGCCTCGCGCCGGCGCAGGCGCTCCAGATCGTCAGCAGCGTCTGCGAGGCGCTCGCCTATGCGCACGCGGAGGGCGTGGTGCATCGCGACATCAAGCCGGCGAATGTGATGGTGAGCAAAAAGGGCAAGGTGAAGGTCGCCGACTTCGGGCTCGCCCAGCTCAGCGATTCCACCGCCGAACAGCTCGGCCACACCGTCACCGGCACGGTCATGGGCACGCCGGATTACATGGCCCCGGAGCAAAAGCGCGGGATGCATGTCGATCACCGCGCGGACATCTACAGCCTCGGCGTGATGCTCTACGAAATGCTCTGCCGCGAAGTGCCGCAGGGCATCTTCGATCCGCCGAGCCACCGCGTGGCCGTGGATTCGCGCGTGGATCAGGTGGTGATCAAGGCGATGCAGCAGCAGCCCGATCGGCGCTTTCAATCCACGCAGGAGATGAAGACGGCCGTGGATGCGGCGAGCGCCCCACAGCCGCTCGCGATTGCCAAGCGGCAGGCCGCCCTGGCCCGCCTCCCGGACGGCGGGATGAGCCGGGCGATGACGATGCCGCCGCACGCGCGGCCGGCAAGGTCGAAGAAGCCGCTCTTCGCGGGTCTGGCCGTGCTCGCTGTCGGCGCGGCCCTCCTCGTTCTTCAGCCGTGGAAAAAGAACGCGTCGGAGCCGCGGACGCCGACTTCGAGGCAGGCGGCCGCGCCGGCCGTGAGCACCTTCGGCCCATGGCAGCCGTTCTTCACCACCGCGGAATGGCAGCAGACCGAACCGGGCAAGCGCGAGGTCCTGGATGGCCGCATGCACCTCATCCGCGCCAATGCGCTGAAGGCGCAGCCCTTTGCCGATGGCGCCATCCGCGCCCGCATTCAGTATCAGCCAGACACGGCCTTCGTGGGCTTCCTCGCCCGCCATACGGACGACAAGGGTGGTTACAAGGTCGAGCTGGATAAGGGGCGCTCGGCGGTGCTGCTGAGCCATTTCCCGCTCGGCAGCATCGGCCGCGACAACCTCCATCGGCTCGGCGAATGGATCCGGCCAAAACCGCTCCAGCCCGGCGACACCTTGCTGCTCGAACTGCGCCTGGAAGGCGATCACCTCACCGTGCTTGTGGATGGCAACGTGGCCATCGAAGCGCGGGATTCGCGCGCCCCCGGTCCGGGCCTGTGGGGCCTCGCCACGGTGAATGGCTGGTTTGATTCCGTGGAAGTGCAGACGCCGCTGCCCGCCGCCGCGCCGCCCGAAACCGCCTTCGGCCCGTGGCAGCCGCTCTTCACCGAGGCGGAATGGAAGGAGACCAAGCCGGGCCAGCGCGAAGTCGTCGATGGCCGTCTGCATTTGCTGGGGGTCAATGCGCTCAAGCCGCAGCCCGCCGCGGACGGCGCCATCCGGGCGCGTATTCAGCGGCCCCAGGGATCGTCAAATGTGGCCTTCCACGCACGCAGGACCTCGGGGGCTGCTTACCGGGTCGAACTCTCGGGGGACGGCATCGTCAAACTCAGTTGCTTACTCCTCGGGGACCGCACGGAGATCATCCAGCTCGGCCAGCGTGACCTGCCAAAGCGCCGCCCACCCGGCGCCACCGTGCTCCTTGAACTCCGCATGGAAGGCGACCGCCTGACCGTGCTCGCGGATGGCGCCGCGCTCATTGAGGTCCGGGATTCGCGTCCCGCCGGTCCCAGCCTCTGGGGCATCAGCGCGACCGACGGCTGGTTTGAATCCGTGGAAGTGCAGACTCCAGCGCCCGCCGCGCCATCGGCTCCGGGTGCCGGCCCGGCCATCGCCGCGACGAAGGATGCGCCGTTCGTGAACACCCTCGGCATGAAGTTCGTCCCCGTGCCGGGGACGAAGGTGCTCTTCAGCATCTGGGACACACGGGTGCAGGACTATGCGGCCTATGCGCAGGCGAAGCAGGTGGACGACTCGTGGAAGACACAGCAGAAGGACGGCGTGCCCGTGGGCCGGGAAGCGGATCATCCGGTGGTCGGGGCGAATTGGGACGACGCGCATGGCTTCTGTCAATGGCTCACGGAAAAGGAAATCGCGGAGGGCAAACTGCCCAAGGGCGTGAAGTATCGCCTGCCGAGCGATGAGGAATGGAGCTGGGCGGTGGGGATGCCGCCGGAGTTGGGGACGACACCCGCGAAAAAGAATGGGAAAAACAGCGTGGATTTCCCGTGGGGCAAGGATTACCCGCCGACCAAGAAAGTGGGCAACTACGCGGACGAGACGTTTCACGCCAAGTTCCCGCCGAACGAAAACGCGAAGGACTACTGGAACCAAAACGGCTGGCTCGAGGGCTACAACGACGGCTACGCGACGACCTCGCCGGTGGGGAGCTTCCCGGCCAATGCGTATGGGCTTTACGACCTGGGCGGCAACGTATTTCAGTGGTGCGAGGATTGGTTCGACAACGACCACAAGCACCGTGTTTTGCGCGGCACGTCGTGGTATTTCAGCGACCGCGGCGCTCTGCTGTCGTCTCACCGCTTTAACAGCGTGCCCACGGCTCGCAACGGCAGCCACGGCTTCCGTTGTGTCGTGGCGATCTCCGCGCCTGCCGCCACATCTGCCGCCGCCGCCGCCGGCTGGGAAGACCTCCTCGCCCCGCTCACCCCCGAGCTCGTCGCGCAGACCAGCAACGGCTGGCGGCTGGAGGGCGGCGCGCTCCACAGCCCGAACAAGAAATTCGGGACGCTCCCGCTCCCCGGCAACTTCTCCAGCAGCAGCTATCAACTGCGGATCAAGCTCCGCCAGCTCGCCCCCAAGGAAGTCTTTCACGTCTGCCTCCCGGTTGGCGACCGCATGACGGCGTTTGAGCTCGATGGCTATGGCGGCAACTACACCGGCTTGAATCTCGTGGACGGCAAGACGCTCCGGTCCGTTCCCGGAGTCGTCGAGGGCAAGCAGGTGAAGGATGCCGAGCCGCACGATCTCGTAGTGACCGTCCGCCTCGACGGTGCCAGCGTGAAGATCACCGCCACGCTCGATGCCCGCCCGCTCTACGAATGGACAGGGCCGGCGACGGCCCCCAGTCGGGAGGAGCATTGGGCCAGCACCCCGCCCGGCTCGCTCGCCCTCGGCGCTTCCGCCGACGATTGGGTGATCTCCGAGGTGAAGGCGAAGCGGCTGGTGAAGTAGCATCGTCTTTTGTTTCGCCATCGCTGCTGGCCGCAATCTATCCCGCGATGAGCGACGTCATCCGTCTCCTCGAAGGCCTCCAGCACGACGCGCGTGCCGGCGGGGAACTGTTCCCGCTCGTCTCCACTAAACTGCCCCCTCTCGCCCGAGCGAAGATCGCCCGCGAGCAGCCTGGTCACACGCTCCAGCCGACCGCGCTCGTCCACGAGGCGTGGCTTCGGCCTCAAACGAGTGCGCACCCTGAACTTCACCCACGGAACAATTCCATGACACGATTCAAACCACTTCGCTCGATGACAAAATTTCTTTCGATCCTGTGCACGTCGCTGGTCGGCTGCGCGGCCACACCGTGGGCGGCGGAACGCCCAAGCCGGGCCGAAGCCGAAGCCGTTCAGGCGGGGACAAACCTGCCTGTCGTGCTCATCGACGCGAAGGAGCCAATCGTTTCCGAACGCAAGGTGGCTTGCACCGTGCAGTGGATCCTGCCACCCGGCGCAGCGGAGGATTCGGAAGCGCTGCCGGGCGTCGTGCGCATTCGCGGCGCGTCTTCGCAGGGTTACGAAAAGAAATCCTGCGGGCTGACCCTCGAGGCGCCGGTGCAGTGGCTCGGGATGCGCACCTCGAAGCAGTGGATCCTGAATGCTGCGGTGGTCGATCGCTCGTTGATGCGCCACAAACTGTCGTACGATTTGTTTCGCTCCCTCTCGTCTCCCAGCGGGGCACGCCACGCTACGGCGAGCCGTTTCGTGGAGGTAAAACTCAACGGGAAATACAACGGAGCTTACCTACTCATGGAGCGCGTGGATCGCGCGCTGCTGGAATTGCGCGCCTACGACAGCGAGGCGCCCAGCCACGCCTGCATCTACAAGGCCGTGGATCATGCCGCGAATTTTTCTCAACCGGGCCACGACGGTTTCGAGCAGGTCGAACCGGAATCAGCAGTCAAACCTTACTGGGAGCCGCTGGATGAGTTCGACCAGTTCGTCAGCCGCGCCACAGATGCGGAGTTTCGCGATCCGGAGAAGGGCATTGCCGCGCGACTCGACATCGACAACGCCATCGACTTCCAGCTTCTCGTGCTGCTGACGAGCAACTTGGACGGCATTACGAAGAATTTCATCGTAGCTCGTGACGCGGCGCTGCCCGATGCGCCGGTGCCACGCTTCTTTTTCGCTCCGTGGGACTACGACGCCACTTTCGGGCGCAACTATGATGCCGCTCGCGTAGGAGCGGACGCGTGGCTCTCGAATCACCTGTTCGATCGTTTGCATGACGACGCCGCTTTCAGGAAGCGATTTGCCGCCCGCTGGAAGCAACTTCGTGAACAAGAATTCTCCCTCGCCACTATCCATCGATTGATCGACGACAACGCGCAGACGCTGAGCGACGCCGCGCAGCGAAACGCCGCCCGCTGGAGGACTCTTTTCGGCCCGTATCCCGACCAACTTACCTTCGAGCATGACCTCGCGCAGATGAAGGAGTGGGTCGCCACCCGCGTGCAGTGGCTCGACGCGGCGATCGCGCGCCGCGCCGATTAAGGGATCGCCTCGACCGCGGCCTGCCGCTAGCCCTGCCCCGTGGCCGACCTCACCCTGCTCCTCGACGCCCTGCACCGCGGCGAACCCGACGCCGCCGGCGCACTGCTCGCGCAAGTCTATGCCGAGCTGCGCACGCTCGCCCGCGCGAAGATGGCCCGTGAACAGCCCGGCCACACCCTCCAACCCACGGCGCTCGTCCACGAAGCATGGCTGAAGCTCGGCGACCAGCGCTTTGAAAACCGCGCGCATTTTTTCGGCGCTGCCGCGGAGGCCATGCGCCGCATCCTCATCGACCGCGCCCGCCGCAAACTCGCCGCCAAAAACGGCGCGGGTGCCGAGCATTTGGACACAGACGAAATCGCAATCGCCGCGCCGACGCAAAAGGACGACGAACTCCTCGCCGTCCACGAAGCCCTCGACGCCCTCGCCTTGCACGACTCGCGCAAATCCGAGCTGGTGAAGCTGCGCTACTTCGCCGGCCTCTCGATCGACGAAGCCGCCGACGTGCTCGGGATCTCCGCGCCGACCGCGAAGCGGGACTGGACTTACGCTCGCGCGTGGCTTTTCCGCGAGATCAGGAGAAGCCTTTGAATTTCAGCGAAGCAGGCAATGCCTCCTCGAAGCCATCGTGAGAGCGAACCTGGCGCGCCTTACTTCGCGAGTTTCTTGAGGGCAGCAGCTTTGTCGGTGGTTTCCCACGTGAGGTCTTTGTCGTCCTTGCCGAAGTGCCCGTAATTGGTGGTCTTCGAATAGATCGGGCGCAGCAGGTCGAGCTGCTTGACGATGTCGGCGGGCTTGAAACTGAAGGTCTTCAAGACGGCGGCGAGAATGGAGTCGTCGCCGACCGTGCCGGTGCCGAAGGTGTCGATGTGAACGCTGACTGGCTGCGGGTGCCCAATGGCGTAGGCGAACTGCACTTCGCAGCGCGCGGCGAGGCCTGCGGCGACGACATTCTTCGCCACCCAGCGGCCCATGTAGGCGGCGCTGCGATCGACCTTCGACGGATCTTTTCCGCTAAACGCTCCACCACCGTGCCGGCCCATGCCGCCATACGTATCGACGATAATCTTGCGTCCGGTCAGCCCGGTGTCGCCCTGCGGTCCACCGACGACGAACTTGCCGGTCGGGTTGATAAGATATTCGGTCGCTGCGGTTAGCATGCCTTTCGGCAGCACGGCCTTGATCACTTTCTCGATGCAAAATTTCTCGATCTCCGCGTGCTCTGCGTCCGCCGCGTGCTGGGTCGAGATCACGACGTTCGTGATGCGCACAGGCATGCCGTCCACATACTCGACGGAGACCTGCGACTTCGCGTCGGGACGCAGCCACTTCGCCGCTTTACCGGCCTTGCGAATCTCCGTCAGCTTCCGCCCGAGGCGGTGCGCATACATGATCGGCGCAGGCATCAGTTCCGGCGTCTCATTGCTCGCGTAACCAAACATGATGCCTTGGTCGCCAGCCCCCTGCTCGGCGTGTTTCTTGCCCTTGGCCTTTTTCGCATCCACACCCTGCGCGATGTCGGGTGACTGCGCGGTGAGGATGTTCTGCACAAAGATTTTGTCCGCGTGAAAAACGTCGTCGTCATTCACATAACCGATCTCGCGCACCGCATCGCGGGTGATCTGCACGTAATCCAGCTTCGCCTTCGTAGTGATCTCGCCGCCGACGATCGCGATATTGCTTTTCACATAAGTCTCGCAAGCCACGCGGCTCGTCTTGTCCTGCGCGAGGCAGGCGTCGAGGACGGCGTCGGAGATGGTGTCGGCGACCTTGTCGGGGTGGCCTTCACCGACGGATTCAGACGAGAAAATGTAGCTGCGGGACATGAGGCGAGGAGCGGTTGGTGTGGGTTGAGTTGCGCGAATTTCGGCCAATCGATCCATTGACCAATCACGATGGGGTGATACGTCTAATGGCAAATCCAATGGCGTCAATCGTAAAATCGCTCCGCCTGCTCGCAGACGAAACCCGCCTGCGGATGCTTCTCCTTTTGGAAAAAGAGGAGCTGTCCGTGGTCGAATTGCAGGAAATTCTAGGGATGGGGCAATCGCGCATTTCAGGCCACCTCGCGCAGCTCCGCCAGGCCGGCCTCGTGCAGGATCGGCGGGCGGGAAAGAACATCTACTACGCGCTCACCGCCGATCCGGCGCACGCGATGCTCGCATCGGCGATCGCGGCAAGTTCGAAAGAAATTCCCGAGGCCGCGCGCGACGCAAAAGCGCTGCGACTCCTGATGAAAAACCGGCAGGACAAAGCGCGCGAATACTTCAATCAACTCGCTGGGAAATTCGGTCGCACGTATTGCCCGGGGCGCACTTGGGAAGGTCTCGCGAACATGCTCCTCACGTTCATCCCCGAGATGACCATCGCCGACCTCGGCGCCGGCGAAGGCACGCTTTCCCAGCTCCTCGCGAAGCGCGCACGTAAAGTCATCGCGGTCGATAGCTCTGAGAAAATGGTCGAGTTCGGGAGCGACCTCGCGAAGAAACACGGCGTCAAAAACCTCGAGTATCGGCTCGGTGACATCGAGGCACCGCCGATCCGCGCGGAGTCCGTCGATCTCGCGCTGCTGAGCCAGGCGCTGCATCACGCCACGAGCCCCGCTCGCGCCATCGCGGCGGCTTTCAAAATCCTCAAACCCGGAGGGCGCATCGCGATCCTCGACCTGCTCCAGCATCAGTTTGAAAAAGCGCGCGAACTCTACGCCGACACCTGGCTCGGCTTCACGGAAGCCGATCTCCACCATTTCCTCGACGACGCCGGCTTCCGAGAAATCGAAGTCTCCGCCGTCTCCCGCGACGACCAAAACCCGCAGTTTCAAACGATCCTCGCAACCGCTCTGAAACCGAACTGATCACTCCCGCGGCGGAAAAAACCGTGCGACATCGCGCAGCGCGATGACGGTGAAATGCTCATCTCGCAAGAACTCGAGATAGCGCACAAAAAGTTCGGGCGGCGTGGTGACATTCGGGTGCGCGGTGTCCGGCACGCCGTGGATCGTGAGCACCACGATCTTCCCATCGCGTGCCTGTCGCAGCGCGGGAAAGACGCGCTCGGGGTCAGTCCCGCTCGTGCTGAAACTCGGGATCAAAAGCGCGTCATCCTTCACCGGATCGGACGCCCGCGACTCTCCCCCGCGCGCGAACACGTAGCCCTTTTCCCGCAACACTCCGACCGCCGCCAGCGTGCTCACATACGCCGGAAATGCAAACGACTTCGGCCGCGGAATCCCCAACGCCTCGCAACGCTGCTCGATGTATTCCAGCTCCGCGATGAACTGCGGCGGTTTCATCTTATCCACATGCGTGTGCGTCCGAGTGTGGCTGCCGATCTCAAAGCCCATCTCGCTCAGCCCGCGGATTTGTTCCCACGACATGTACTTCGATTTGTCCTCAAAATCCGGCGGGAACTCGCACACGAAAAACGTCGCGCCGAAGCCGAACTTCTTCAGCAGCGGCGCGACATACGCCGCATGACTCGCCGACGCGTCATCGAACGTCAGCACCACCGTGCGATCAGGCACCGCCTCCGCGCGCGCCACACCCGCGAGCCACAAAGACAACACCAGCGCCAGCCCTCCCCCGCGCCCCATCATACCGGCGCCGCGATATTCCCCAGCTTCATCTCAGCCAGCAGGTGATCGCATGCCCGCCACGCCAGCGCGAGGATCGTGATCGTCGGGTTCTTGTACGGGTTGCTCACGAAAACCCCGCCATCCGCCACCACCACATTCGGGCAATCCCACAGTTGTCCGTGCCCGTTCGTCACCCCGTCCTCCGCGCGCGCGCTCATCCGCGTCACGCCCATTTCGTGATTCACGCTCCCGCCCGCCGTCATCGCCTTCCGTCCATCCGTCGCAGGCTGGCCGAGCACTTTCCCGCCCGCCGCCTCGATCATCTCAGCGAACGTCTGCTGCTGATGCGCCACCTGCTTGATCTCCCCCTCGCTCCACTTGAAGTGAAACCGCAACACCGGCGATCCCCAGCGATCCTTCTTCTCCGGGTCCAGCTCACAGAAACTCTCCGCATTCGGGATCATCTCACCGCGCGCGTGCAAATCCACAAACGACCCGAAATACCTTCGCGCCTCCGCCTTCAGCTTCGCGCCATAAAAGTCCCCCGCCACCCGCCCGCCCACCGTCCCCATGCTCGGCATCGTCCGCCCACCGCTCCACGCCATGTAATATCCGCGCGGCACCCCCGCCTTCGACGCCGCCGCCTGCCGCTCCGGCGTCCACGGCGCATACGTGTGCATCGCCGACACACCATCCTCATTGTGCAACGGCAGCCCCTCCAGCGCCGGGATTTGCCCGCTCAACCCACTCCCCGTGCTATCAGTCAGCCAGCGCCCCACATGCCCCGTCGAGTTCCCCAGCCCCTGCGGGAACTGCGCCGACCGGCTGTTCAGCAAAATCCGCGCACTCTCCATCGCACTCGCCGCCAGGATCACCACCCGCGCCGAGACGTGCTCATCGGCCCCCGTCTTCCGGTCGATGAAACTCACCCCCGTCGCCCTCCCCTCCCCATCCACCGTCACCCCCCGCGCCATCGCATCCGTCAGCACATCCAGATTCCCCGTCTCCAGCGCCGGCGGGATCAGCACCGTATTCGATTGAAAATTCGCCCGGATCGCGCATCCGCGGCTGCATGAGGTCGCATAAAAGCACGCCGCCCTGCCATTCAGCGGTCGCGTCAGGATCGCCATCCGCGACGGTATCACCGGGATGCCCAGCTTCTTCCCCGCCCGCATCAGCAGACGCTCGTAAGCCCGCGGCTTCGGCGGCGGGAGGAAAAAGTCGCTGTCCGGGTTCTCCTCCAGCCCTTCTTTCGAGCCGAAAATTCCCACGAGCTGATCCACCTTGTCGTAATACGGCGCCACCTCCTCGTAGCCGATCGGCCAGTCGAATCCCAAGCCGTCGCGGCTCAGCGGCTTGAAATCCCCCGGCCCCATCCGCAGCGACACACGGCCCCAGTGATTCGTCCGCCCTCCCAGCATCCGCGCCCGCCACCACATGAAATCCTGCGACGCATTCACCCGATTCACCCCCGCGCCCTCCACCCACTCCCCCGTCCCCTTGCGCACCACGTACGGCTCATCCGGCAGCACCCACCCCCCGATCGTCGCGTCGAAATACCCATTCGGCTTCTCCGGCGTGCCGATCCCCCGCAGCGGCGCGTCGGCATTCGTCTCGAACATCGCCGTCTCGGTCAGCGCATCGTAGTCCCGCCCCGCCTCCAGCATCAGCACCCTCGCCCCCGCTTTCGCCAAAACGTAAGCCGCCATCCCACCCGCCGCCCCACTCCCCACCACAATCGCATCGTATTTCTCAGAGCGTGTCTTGGAGGTGGAAAGATGAGCCATAGGTGATCCTCACAGTGTGCTGCCGCCGCGCCTCTGACAAGCTGCCGAGCGTTCGAGCGCCGACACCGCCCATTCGTCCAGCGGGTTGCCAGGGGCGTTTGGTAGAAACCCAGGTGTGACATTGGAAAAAGCGCGTCCAGAGTGAAATCGAGAGTCCCCCGCCGCAAAAGGAGCGCCCCCGCCTCGGCGGGGTTGCGTGGGGAACTTGCAAAACGTCAGCGATGGGCGAGGTCGTCACGGAGGGGGCACTTTTCCAGACTGCGGATACCCTCCACCACGGCGTCGGCGTTTAGCTCCGCGCCTGCTGAAGTCGTGTGAGTGTGGTCGGCGGGGGTGAAGAGTTCGGTCTTCACTTTCTCCTCGCCGAGCGACTCGTAGCGACGGGCGACGATCTGATTCAGGTCGATGAAGAGCGCGCCGGTCTGCGCCGCGGCTTCGCGCGCCCATTTGCCGTAGCTGTCGCCGGCGAGTGTGACGCGGCCATCGACCCAGATATTGCGCGGGATAAGCGAGCAGACGATGGCTGTCGCGCCTTTGGCCTGTGCGTCGGCGATGTATTTCCTCAGATACCAGCCGTAACTGTGGACGGTCTCGTGCTCGCCGGATTCTTTCAGTACGACTTCGCGCGTGTCGTCGCCGTTGCCCTTGAGCGATGCGCGCGCTTTTCCCTCGTCGATGGGCCCGCCGTCGTTGTGCCCGAATTGCATGATGACGAAGTCGCCCGGCTGCAGCTCGGCGGCGACTTTCGCCGACAGGCCCTCGCGCAGATACGAGCGGCTGCTGCGCCCGCCGAGCGCGCGATTTTCGACGCGAATGCGGCTGGCATCGAAGTGTGTGCCGATGGCGGAGCCCCAGCCTCGCAGGCTGGCGGTGTCGTTCTTCACCGTGGAGTCGCCGATGAGGAAAAGCGTGGGCAGGCGAGGCTCGGCGGCGTGGAGTGAGACGACGGCTAGCAGAGCGGCGATGAGAGTGAAGAGGCGCACGGGTCAGTGGCGGCGGCGGAAGCGGCGCAGGCCGGCGAGCGTCCCGAAGCCACCGAGCAGCGAGAGGAACGCGCCGGGTTCGGGCACGACTGCGAGGACAATGTTGTTGCCATCGATCTGCAGGGTGCTACCGCCGTAGCTCGCGAGGCCGGAACCGATGGTAAGGCCGCCGATGATGGTGTTCCCGGAGAACGTGAGGCCGCTGTAGGCACCCGCGGTGTCCGCGCTGAAGAGGGTGTAATTTCCCGCGGCGAGGATGCCGCCGGTGAGGTCGGTGAAATTGACGACGTTGTTTGCAAAGGCGAAGTCGCCCGGGGTGCCGTTGAGGAGCGAGACGCGGTCGGCTTGGAGACCGGCGCCGAGTTCCATGCGGAAGATCGCGCCGGAGCCGAGCGAGAGGACGCTGGTGGCGCCGGTGTTCAGGCTGTCGATGGTGAGCGTGCCGAGGCCGCCGGAGCCCGGGGCGATGGTAGCGCCCGCGGCGACGAGGATGTTGTTCGATGCTCCCGGCGCGATGATACCAGTGCCGCCGATCGTGCCGCTGATGCCGACGTTTACGATATTCGTGCTCGTGCCCGAACCCGTCGCGTTGTTCACGAGCAACGTGCCCGCATTCACAAAAGTTTGGCCGGTGTAGGAGTTGCCGCCCGCGCCGCTGAAGATGACCGTGCCCGCGCCCGACTTCGTGATCGCGACGGGCGTGTTCGTCGATCCGTCAACGAGCGCGCCAGAGATTTCGAGATTCCCCACCGTGCTGTGCTGGATGAGGGAGAGGGTCGAGCCCGCGTTGCTCGAGCGCGCCGGACGGATGAACGACGCGCTGATGACGCCGCCCGCCGAGTCGCTCGCCACGAGGATTCCGCGCGCGGTGAAGGTGGCATTTCCCGAGATGGTGTAGGGCGTCGTGTCCGCAAAGCGCAGGCTCGCGATATCGGTCGTCCCGACGAGCGCGACGTCGCCCACGACCGTGTTATTCCCCCCGGCCGTGAACGCGCCCGCCGCCGGCGCGTAGGTCGCGGCGATCACGTCGCCGGTGGCATTCGTCGCCGCCCAGTCGTCTGTGCCAAAGGTGACCCACGGATTCCCCTGCGTGTCGGCGAGCAGCGGGGAGTTCAGCGTATTGGAAAAACGCACCGTCCCTGTCGTGCCGATCCGCAACGTGCCGCCGACGAAGGCGGTGTTCTGCGCCGTCGTCCGCGCGGGCACGCCCGTCACGATGACCGTCGCCGTGCCGCCGCTGCCAGGCGTCGCGTCGATCCGCGCCGCGCCGGTATTCGTGAAGAGCCCGCTGAACATCTGCGAATTCGTCTCCCCATCCGCGCCGATCACATTCAACCGCCCGCCGCTGAGGATGAGGCTGCGGATGCTGCTCCCGCTGGTCGCGATGATGTCATTCGCAACGCCGCCCGCAGGCGAAAAATCAAGCGCCAGCGCGCCGCCGTTCACCGTCACCGCGCCGCCGCCCGTGCCGGTGCCGATCGTCGCGAGCCCTGTCAGCGTCTGCGTTCCCGAGCCGACTTTCGTCAGGTTGAAAGGCCGCGATGTCGTGCTTTCCACGATCGTCCCGGCATACGTCGCCGTTGCGTCGTTGTTGCCGACGATCAAGTTGCGCGCCGTGCCGCCGCCGTTCGCCGTGATGATGCTCCCCGCGCCGGAGAGCCCGTTCACATTCGTCGTCTGCCCGTTCTGCAAATCGAGAATCCCATCGACGCTCAGCGCACCGATCGTGTTCGCCCCACCCGTGAGATTGAACGTCCCGAGCGCCACCGTCACAGGACCGCTGTTCGCGTAGTTTCCCGTGAGCGTCAGCGTGGACGTTCCGTTCTGCGTGATGCTCGTAACCTTGCTCCCCAACCCGCCGACGAGATTCACCGTCCCCGCGCTCTTGAAATTCGACAGCGCGATGTTGCTCCCGCTGCCGCCGATGAAGCTGTTGATCGTCGTCACACCGCTGCCCGTCCCGCGGAAATTCAGCGCCTGCGGAGTGCTCGCAGTGATCGTGTTCGTCCCGAGCGTGCCGATCACCAACGTGCCGGCGGTGATCGTGCCGAGATCGAGATCGGTGTTCGCGAGCACGATGTTCGGAGCCACCGTCAACGCTCCCGCATTCGCGACCTGCACGATTGCCGCAGAGTTGAAAATGCCGAATTGGTTGTTCAGACCCGTCCCATCGAGCGTGAAGAAGTGCGTGCCGTCGGAGTTGAAAGTCGAGGTGTGCCCGCCACTCGTGTTGATCCGGACTTGGCCGACCGTCACATCGACGTCGAGTGTCACAGTCGAAGCCACCGGATTGCTCCCGACCGGGTCGGAAATGATGTCGCCCGGATTATTGCTGGGCACCGAGGGCGTCCACGCCGCCCCGCTGAAATTGCCCGTCGATCCAGCCTGCAACGTGTAAACGATGTTCGCGGCATGAGTCACGGTACCGCCGAAAAACACCGCAATGGATACAGCGCAGACAGCGCGAATACCGGACGTTCTGCGAGATTTCGAGATGGCGGAGATGGCGGGAGTATTCATGGGAGTCGGCGGGAAACGCGCGAACTCTCCACTCCGATCGCCGCGCTGACCATTACCCCAAACGGGTTACGCCACCCGCGCCCTCGCAGCTCAATCGACGAACACGAACTCGTTCGTTGCTAGCAGTATTTGCGCGTATTTCTGCCACGGCGTGAGCTGCGTTCCCGGCTCCGGCAGCTGCGCCGCCTGCGCGGTAACATATCGCAGACCGGCTTCCACCTCGCCCGGTTCAGCGCGGCGCGCCAGCACCCGCGTGTAGAGATTTTGGATCTGCGGCTCCGAGATTTCAGCCGTGGAAAATTGCGGCCCGCTGACCAAAGCGCGCGCCCGGTCGAGGATGAATGGGCTGTTCAACATGAAGAGCGCTTGCTGCGGCACGGTGGTCACATGCCGCTGCGGGCTCGTGGCATCAGGGCTCGCGAAATCGAACGTGCGAAAAACTCCCGGCAGATTTTGGCGGTCGATTGAGCCGTAAATCGCGCGCCGATTCGTTGCCTCAGACGTCAGTTCCACCGCGCGCCCGCCCATTGTGAGATCGAGTTGCCCCGCCGCGGAAAGCAGCGAATCGTGGAGCGCCTCGAAGTCCAACCGCTGCCGGCTCATGTGCGAAACCAGACGGTTCTCAGGGTCCGCTTCCGCCGCCGCGGGCGTCACATCGCTCGCCTGCTGATACGTCGCCGAGAGCAATATCTCGCGCTGCAATTTCTTCACCGACCACCCGTTCTCCATGAACTGCGACGCGAGCCAGTCGAGCAATTCGGGATGTGTCGGCAGATCTCCTTTCACCCCGAAATCGCTCGGCGTCCGCACGATCCCCGCGCCGAAATGATGCGCCCAAACGCGGTTCACAAAAACGCGCGCGGTGAGCGGATTCTCTTTGCTGGCAATGGCCTGCGCGAGATCAAGCCGCCCGCTCCCGTGCGAAAACGGCTGCGGATTTCCACCCGTGAGGACGGTGAGAAAACGGCGCGGCACCTCCTCGCCGGGACGCCCCGGATTGCCGCGCAGAAAGACGTGCTGCTTCACCGGTTGCGGTTTATCCAGGAGTGCCATCGCGCGGGCCGGAGCCTCCGGCGTGGTCTCCTCCCGAACGAGCTGATTCCGCAGCTCGCGCAGCTCGTCCTTCGCCTTTCGCGTCAAAAATGGCGTGTGCAAGAGCGGCTCGACGCACGCCCCCGGCACGACCACCGGAGCGCCCTGCAGTGCCGTGACGAGCCGACTGATCTCCGCTCCGCGCTTGCCCATGAATGCGTCGATCGCCGCCTCTTTTTCCCCGCGCTTTTTCACGTACTCCGCACTCGGCGCATCATTTCCAAGCCTCGGTAAATCCTCCGCCTTCGGCTCCTCCGACGAAGCGAAGACTCCGTAGAGCGCGTAATAATCCTTCTGCGAGATCGGGTCGAATTTGTGATCGTGGCACCGCGCGCAAACCGTCGTGAGTCCCATCGTCCCTCGACAGATCACGTCGATTCGGTCGTCGATAATGTCGTTGATGTTGTTAATGAACCGCCGCCCAAGCGTGAGAAATCCAAGCGCCGCAAGCGACTCCGGCCCTTCGTTCAACTGATCCGCCGCGATCTGCCGCACGAGAAATTTGTCGTAAGGCATGTCCGCGTTGAACGCCTGCACGACCCAGTCGCGATACGTGTAGGCGAACGGATACCGCCTTTCCTCCTGGAAAACGTAACCCTTCGTGTCCGCATACCGCGCTACATCTAGCCAGTAACGCCCCCACCGCTCGCCATAGCGCGGTGAAGCCAGCAGCCGATCGATGACCCGCGCAAACGCATCCGGCGACGCGTCATTTTCAAAAGCCGCGATCTCCTCCACCGTCGGCGGCAGCCCCGTCAGATCGAATGTCGCGCGCCGGATCAGCACGCGTTTCGACGCCGCGGCGGCCGGCTCCAGTTTCGCCGCCTCCAGCTTCGCAAAAATGAACGCATCGATCGGGCTCTTCACCCGATCCCGCCACTGCGTGACCTCCGGCGGCGCCGGCTTTTTTACCGGCTGCAGCGACCAATGCGTCTTCGCCGCCAGCTCGATCGCCGTCAGCGCATGAGCATCCCCCTCCGGCCACGGTGCGCCCATTTTCACCCACTCCGTCAGCGCCGCGATCTCCGCCTCCGGCAATTTATCCGCCTTCTCCGGCATCTTCGAGTCGCCCTCGTGCCGGATGGATTTGATGAATGAACTCTCCTCCGGCTTCCCCGGCACGAGCACCGGCCCGTCGTCCGTCCCCTTCAGCAGCGCCGCTCGCGAATCCACTCGCAGCGCTCCCTTCTGCTTCTCCGGCCCGTGGCATTTGTAGCACTGCTCCACCAAAACCGGCCGAACCTGCTTTTCAAAAAACGCCGTCTCAGCAGGCGTCATCGCCCCCGCCCGCGTCAGCAGCAGAGCCAGAATAAAAGTGAGCGGTCGGGAAACCTTCAGCATGTCGAGTCTCACGATAATTCCTCTCACCCCTCCCGCATTAGAAAGTTGAGCAAACCAGCGACCGCGACGTATTCACGCGAAGGATCTCCCGCCGATTGAACTACCCGCGTGCAAGGAGATCCCGCACCGCCGTGCCCTTGCCGTCGGGAGTGGTGTAAAAAGGGCGGCCTTCGATCTCGTAATGCGTCTCCGCGGAGATGCCGAGGGTCCGATACATCGTCTGGTGCAGGTCGCGGATGGTGACGGGATTTTCGACGACCTTGCACGGGCGCTCATCGGCGGTGCGACCGTGGACGTAGCCGCGCTTCACGCCGCCGCCGAACATCAGAACGGAGCCCGCGCCGGTGAAGTGCCGGTGCATCCCGTAGTGCTTCAACTCGGCCATCACATCGGGCAGTTTTTTGATGTCACTGCCTTCCTCGGCCGGGTTTTCCGAGTTGCCCTCCAGCAGGGCATCGCGGCTGAATTCACTCGCAAGGATGATAAGCGTACGGTCGAGGAGGCCGCGTTCCTCCAAGTCGCGCATGAGCTGCGCGATGGGCCGGTCGATCTCCGCCTTCATCTGCGCGGCGCGGGTGTGGCCGTTCGCATGAGTGTCCCAATATTCGAACGGAATGTATTCCGAGGTGACCTCGATGAAGCGCGCGCCCGCCTCGGTGAGTCGCCGCGCGAGCAGACACCCCTGGCCGAAACGTCCGGTGTTGTAGGCATCGAAAACCTCTTTTTTTTCCAGGCTGAGATCGAACGCCTTTGCCTCCGGCGAACGCAGCAGGGCGTAGGCCTGCTCCATCGAGCGCACCAGCGACTCCTGCTGGTATTCGCTCGCATGGTTCGCGGTGCCGTTGCGTTTGAGCATTTCGCGATAGAGCGCCTGCCGCGCCTCGAATCGCGCCGGCGTCATGCCGGTCGGCGGACGCACGGCATTCAGCGCCTGCTGCGGCTCCTCGATGAAAAACGGGCCGTACTCATTCCCTAAAAACCCAGCAGTATGAAACGCCTTTAGCTCCTCCTTTTCCCCACGATCGAAGCGCTGGCCGACCACCACGAACGGCGGTACCACCGGATTTCGCGGCCCGAGTTCGCGCGCGATCCACGCGCCGATGTGCGGCGCTGCGACGCTCTGCGGCGGCTCGTAGCCGGTGTGCCAGTGGTACTGATGGCGGGTGTGCAAAATCTTGCCGAGGTCCGCGACGACGTGGCTGCGGATCAGCGTGCCGCGGTCGATCACCTTGCCGATCTCAGGCAGGCCTTCGGCAAATTGCACGCCATCCAGCGCGGTTGGCACGGCGGGAAAGGTCGAGAGCACCGAGCCGACTTCCACACCGGGTGCGAACGGCACGTAGCGTTTCGGATCGAACGTTTCCGTGTGCGCCATGCCGCCCGCCATCCAGAGCAGGATCACGGTGTCCGCGGTCGCGGCAGGTTTCTCCGAAGCAGCAAAAAGGCGGCGCGGCGCTCCAGTCGCCAGAGCGGCGAGGGAAGCGGCGGAGACACGTTGGAGGAATTGGCGGCGGTCGAGTTTCATGACATCAACGGATGAGTTGGAATTCGGGGAGCAGCACTACTGACCATAGCAGATCGGCGGGCGCGGCGGCGGCGAAGACTCGTTCATCCGCACGCGGGTCACGCAGCAGCGCGGCGTGGTAGATGGCAATGAGCCGTCCCTGCGGATCGGGAAAGCGGGTGCCCCACTCCTTGCCCGCGTGCTCGAGAGACGCGGTCAAAGTCGGGCCATTGGCAAAGGTAAGGGCCTGTAAAAGCGTGGCCTGCGTGGGGCGCGACATATTCACCTGATCCCGGATCGGCCGCCCAAGGATGTTTTGAAATGAATCGTTCTCGACCAGTGCCGCACGCACCAGCGGTGGCTGCTCGGTGAGCACGTAGTTTTTCACCTTCGCCCACGCCGCATTCGGCGGCACAAGCACAGCGCCCGGCCACGCACGGTCGTCAAAGCCGGGCTGCTCCCAACCGGCCGGCATGGCCGCGCTTGTCCGCCATTCAGCGTTGGTCCCGACGATGATTGGCGCCTTTTGCCCCTCGATCCAGATGCCCATCGCGAGCCGAAAGCCCGCCGGCCCAGGCGCGATATTGTCGCCGAGCGCCGCCAGCGTAAAAGAGTGTTTGCCGACAATCATACCCGTGACGTCCGCGCTTGCGGCCTCCTTGAAATTGTCGCTGTGCATCACTTCCTTTCCGTCTACGAAAAGCCTCAGCGCATTGTCCGCGGAGCCGACGACGCGCGCGATGCGCACTTTGGCATTCGCTGGCAGGCGCACTGTCTGGCGGAACGCGCGCTTGCCCTCGGGAAAGCCCCCCGCGCTCCCGTCCTTTTCGCCGTGCCAAATCCACAATGCGCCATTGCCGATCACGTCACTTTCCACGCCGGGATCGAAGTCGCGCCGATTGTACAGCGGCGCGGCGACGCGGCTTACGGCGTCGGAAAATTGCTCCGCGCTGAGCCGCCGCACGACCGGCCCGCGAAAGATGAACGACGACTTCGCCAGCGAGTCCGGATCGCTCACCTCCACTGCGGGAAGCTGATACGCGTGCGACGTAAGAATGACCCGCAGCGTGTGCTGCACATCCCAGCCGTTCTCTGCAAAATCCCAAGCCAGCCAGTCCAGCAGATCGCGGCTCCACGGCGTGTTGTCCATCACATCCACAGGCTCCACGAGCCCGCGCCCGAAAAGCGCCGCCCAGAGCCGATTAACCAGCGTCCGCGCGAGCCGTCCGTCCTCGCGTTTCGTCAGCAGTGCTGCGAGTTCCCGCCGCCGTTCCGCCTGCGGTTTGGCGACGTCTATTTGTCCGAGCTCCGGCCAGAAAAATCCCGGCGGCGTTTTCTCTCCTGTCGATTTGTCGCAGCGGAAAACTTCGAGCGGCTGATCCACGAACACCGCCGCGAGCGCGTGCGCATCCTTGAGCTTGTAATCGTTGATGAACGAATCGTGGCAGCTCGCGCACTTCAGATTCAGCCCCAGGAAAACCTGCGAGAGATTCTGCGCCGCCTGCAATTCCACGCGCTGCCCGGCACTGACATCGCCGCGCCATTTGATCCCGCGGATAAATCCCTCGCTCTCCGAATTTGGGAAGATCAGTTCGCGGACAAATTCGTCATACGGCTTTCCGTCCCGAAGCGCGGCGTAAAGCCATTTGCTGATCTGTTTGCGACCGCCGTCGATGTAGCCCGAGCCCGAGTAATCGTTCCGCAGTGCGTCATTCCAAAACGTGAGCCAATGCACCGCATAGTCGTCGCTGCGCCCGAGCAGCGCATCCACCGCGGCCGTCCGATCGCCGTGAAACGCCTGCATTTCCTGCCACGTCGGCAGCAGCCCGATCACATCTAGCGAAGCCCGCCGCAGGAACGTCCGATCATCCACCACCGGTGCGGATTTGATTTTCTGCTCGTGAAAATACGCCGCCACAAACTTGTCCACCGGCGACTTGATCGCCTCGGTCCCCGCGGGAAAATCGGGCTTCCGCGGAGCGAGCGGCGCACGCACGAACACGATCCCCGCGGTTGCGCCATCCGGCCACGGCGCACCTTCCGCGATCCAACGGCGCAGCGTGTCGCGATCCTTGGCTTCGAGCGGCCCGTCCTTCGGCGGCATGATGTCGTCGTCTCCCGCAGGCAGGAGTACGCGCTTTAGCAACTCGCTCTCTTCCGGCTTCCCGGGCTTCAGCACCACACCGTCTTCGCCGCCCTTCAGCGCGCCTTCTTTCAGATCGAGCCGCAGTTCGCCCTTCTGCTTCTGCTGTCCGTGGCACTTCGTGCAGTGATGCGCCAGAATCCCACGCGCCTCCGCGGAAAGCGTGAGTTGCTCAGGCGTATATTCCGCCGCCCGCAACGCGGCGGCGCAGAGAAGAAGAATGAGAAAGGTCCGGAGCATGAAACGATTCTCTGATAATGCGAAAGCGCGTCTAATCTTAGGTGCTGCTCAGCGCAAAAAACGCGCGCATCGTTTCACCACGATAGAGTCTCCCACTTCGTTAACGCATCGAGAAAAGCTGCACGCCCCGGGTCCCTTCACCGGCGTACTTCCGCGCTTTAGTGGTTCAATCCCATCCTCGCGCCGTTGCTTTCATCGGCGGGCGCTTGCAATGTCGCCGCCTGATGCCGCCCCACATTTCACCTGCTAGCGATGAGTGACGCGACGCAGATTTCCGGTGCGCGCGAGCACACGGACGGCTTGATCGCGGCAGCCGCGCCGGATGCGCAGCGGCTCCAGACGCAGCTCGCCGGCCTCGCCGAAAAGCCCGCGGATCAGCCACAGGAGTTGCTCCATCCGGCTGCTTTTGAATGCGCGCATCCTTGCGCTTCTCGCGGCTCGCGATGGCGGGCCGATCGAGAGCTGCACCGCAGCCGCGCGCGGCATCTCGCCGACCGGCCTCGCCGCGCTGCGCGACGCGCTCGATCCGGCCAAAGCGATGATCCTTCCCGCCCCAGCGCTCGGCGCCGACGGCTACACAATTGCCGTCCCCGTTTGGCGTGAAAGTGGAATGCTCGGCTGGCTCCTCGCGCAACTCACCGTGCCGAATCCGCGCGACCTCCGGGCCTTCGTCGTCCTGCTCCAGGCCGCCGCGGGCTTCATCCTCTACCGCGAGCAGCGCCGCGCCTCGGCGACGCTCGCGATTGTACTGGAGCGGACTTCCGGCCTGCTCGACCTTTTCCGTCGCGCCGGCGGCGAACTCGATTTCGACCACGCCTCCCGCATGGCCGTCGATTCCATCCGCGACTTTCTCGGCTGCTCGCGCGTCTTTCTTGCCTATCAAAATCGCGGGCGCATGCGGATGCGCGCGATCTCCGGCACGCTGCGGATCGATCCGAAAAGCCCGAGCCACGCGCCTTTCGAGGCCGCGATGCGCGAGGCCGTTCTCGCCGGAAAGCCAATTGATTTCACGCCCGCCAGCCCGCGCATGGAGGAGACCGCCGCGCACGAAATCCTCCAGCAGCAAACCTCCGCGGCGCGCCTCCTCACGCTCCCGCTCGCGCGCGGAAGCGGCGCGGTGCTGCTCGAGTGGGACGCCGCCGTCGCCGACTCGCGCCTCGCCGATGCCTCCTCGCCGTTCCTGCCCGTGCTCTTCGATCTGCTCGCCGGCACCCGTCGGAATCCCGCCGCATTCGCCATCCGCCGCGCGTGGTCAAAGGCCACGCACCACCGCCGCCGCGCACTCTTCGCCGGACTCGCCGCGCTCGGCCTGCTGCTCGCGATCCCGCTTCACTACAGCGTTCGCGGAGATGCGCGTCTCGCACCGACCATCAAGCGCGTCATCGCCGCGCCGTTCCAGGGCCAGCTCAAGCGCAGCCTCGTGCGCCCCGGCGACCACGTCACCGAAGGCCAGCCGCTCGGCGAAATGGAGAACCGCGAGCTGAAGCTGAAAGAGTCCGAACTCCTCGCCGCCCGCGACCGCGCGCTCAAGCAGCGCGACCGCGCGATGAGCGCCACCACCGGCGACGGCGCGGATTTCGCCGCCGCGCAGGTCGCGAATGTGGAAGCCCAAAGCGTCGGCGAGGAACTCGCGCTAGTGTGGCAAAAGATTGCATTTCTCGAACTCAAATCGCCGCTCACCGGCGTCGTCGTCTCCGGCGATCTCCGCCGCGTCGAAGGCCAGCCCGTGCAGCAGGGACAAGTCCTCTGGGAAGTCGCGCCGCTCGAAAAAATGATCGCCGAAGTCGAAGTGCCCGACCGCGAAATCAGCCGCATCCGCGCGGGCCAGCCGGTGAGCGTGCGCTTGGAATCCTTTGCCAGCGGGCATTGGAAAGGCGCGCTCGATAAAATCCACCCGCAAAGCGAGCAGCGCGACGGGAGCAACGTCTTCATCTGCGAGGCCCCAATCGACAACTCCGCGCACGCCGCCGAGCTGCGTCCCGGGATGCGCGGCCGTTTCGCGAACGAGTCCGCGCGGAGCGGCGCGACCGATCGCGAGCATTCCGAAAAGACCATGCGTGCCGCCGCGACGTGGCTGAATCCGCTCATCGTGAAAGTCCCGCTCGGGCGTCCGGACTGCATGTTTACAGGGCTCGAGCGTCTTGTGCGGCCCGCGTTCGGCTGGGGCGGCTTCCTCATTTGGATCGTCGTCGTGCTCGCGGGCGCGGGCGCGGTCGCGCTCGACTGGCCGCGCTTTTCCCACGAGTCCACCGGCTTCTTCGCGCGCGACAACTGGCTCTGGCTTTTCCTCGTCTGGGCCGTCTTGAAAATCATCCACGAGCTGTCGCACGGCGTCTTCTGCAAGCACTTCGGCGCCGTCGTCCGCGAGATCGGCGCCATCTTGATCCTCTTCGTCCCCATGGGCTACGTCGATGCCACCGCCAGCCTCGGCCTCCCCTCCGAGTGGCGCCGCATCCTCGTCGCCGCCGCCGGGCTCTACGCGGAGTTTTTCGTCGCCGCCCTCGGCGGCCATCGTCTGGTCGCGCAGCGCGCCCGGCCTCGCGAGCACCATCGCGCACAATGCCGTCATCACCGGCACCACCCTGACCCTCTTCTTCAACGCGAATCCCCTCATGCGCTTCGACGGATATTTCATTCTCAGCGACCTCCTCGAAATACCAAACCTCGCCACCCGCGGCCGCCAGTGGATGCAGCGCACCCTCGGCTGGCTCCTCCTCGGCGCGCGCTCCCTCCGGCCCCGCGCATTGCGTTCGCGTGAAAATATCATCGTCGCGTGCTACGGCGCCGCGGCGTGGGTCTGGCAGTTCCTCGTGCTCGCGGGGATGCTGATGGGCGCAAGCGTGGCGCTCCGCGGCGGCGGTCTCGCGCTCGCCGCCGTGGCCGCCGTCGCGTGGGTCGCGCTCCCGCTCTGGCGCTGGCTGGCCTCGTTGAAAAAGAGCGCAGGCAGCGGCCGCTGGCAGACGCTCGCGTGGCGGATCGCGGCGCTCGCCGCAGTCATTTCCATCGCCCTCTTTTTCCCGTGGCACCGCACCGTCTCGAGTCCCGGCGTCGTGGGATTCACCGCCAAGGAAAACGTCCGCGCCGAGTGTCCCGGCTTCGTCGAAAAAGAACTCGTGCGTGACGGCGATTTGGTCGACGCAGGCCAGCTCCTCGTCGAGCTGACCAACGCCGAAGTCGCCTCCGAACTCGCCCGCGCCCGACTCGAACTCGCCCAACAAGAACTCCGCGCACGGCTCGCCTACACGCGGCAGGACGTCGCCACTTTCCAAGCCGAGGAGGTCAAAGCCGCGGGCCTCCGCGCCGCCATCGCCCAGCGCGAAAGCTACTTCGCCACGCGACTCATCCGCGCGCCATTCGCCGGCCGCGTCACCGCCCGGCATCTCGGCGAAAGGCGCGGCTCCTTCCTGCAGACCGGCGAAGAAGTCCTGCGCATCGGCCGCGCCGACGGCAGCGACGTAAAGCTCGCCGTCAGCCAGGAAGACGAGCCGCACTTCCGCGAAGCGCTGAACGAACCGCTTGCCATCCGCATCGAGGGCCGCGGCACCGTCCTCACCGGCAAGCTCATCCGCGTCGAGGCCCGCGCCACCCGCGAGCTCATTGAGCCCGCGCTCACCGCCATCGCCGGCGGTCCGATCGCGCTTCGCCGCGCCGAGGATTCCGAAGCCGACGACCCGCGCCACCGCGTCGAATACGAACTCGCCGAGCCCCACTTTTCCGCCACCGCGCACATCGCCGCCGACGCCGCGCTCCTCCCCGGCGAATTGGCCCGAATCCGATTCCGCAGCCCCCTCGTCGTCAACCTCTGGACCGAACTCCAATCCACCGTCGCCCGCTGGCTCAAGCGCTACACGACGCGATACACCTAGCTCCTCACACGGCACTCGGTGCAGAGCTACAAACCGTCAATCGCTTCGACAACGGAGCGCACTGTTCCATCCGCGAGCCGCGTCAACACTCGCTCTCCGGGCGCGCAATCCGAGACCGAAGCGACCACCACCCCGCGTTCATTCTCCGTCAGGCTGTAGCCGCGCTGGAGGGTCGCGAGCGGCGAGAGGAGGCGCAACGAATCGCCTTGGCGCTCAAGCCGCGCCCTTCGCGCGGCGAGCGAGTTTTTGAAGTGCGCGAGCAACTCCCGCTGAGCTGCCGCGAGTTCCTGTCGGCGGATCGCGAGCAACTGATCCGGCCGATGCTGCCTGAGCCGTGCGCCAGCCTCCGCGACCCGCTGCTGCAACCCCCGCAACGCCGCCCGCGCGCCGCGGGCCAGCGCGTTGTTGAGAAAATCGAGGCTCTGTGCGGCCTCGTCGAGACGCCGCCGCGGCTCGGCGAAAAGCGCATCGCGCGCGAGGAAGGCGACGCGGTTTTTGTGCGACTGAATTTGCGCCGTCGCGCACCGCTGCATCTGCGCGCCCGCTTGCGCGATCACGCGCAGCAACTCGGCGGTGTCGGGAGCGACGAGCTCCGCCGCCGCGCTCGGAGTCGGCGCACGCAGGTCGGCGACAAAGTCCGCAATCGTGAAATCGATTTCGTGCCCCACCGCCGCGACGACTGGAATCTCCGACGCAAAGATCGCCCGGGCGAGCCCCTCGTCATTGAACTCCCACAAGTCCTCCATGCTCCCCCCGCCCCGCGTCACCACGATCACATCCGCGCGCGGCAGCCCGAGTTCCTCCGCGCGATTCAGTTCGCGCACCGCCGCCGCGACTTCCGCCCCTGCACCGCTCCCCTGCACCCGCGCGGGGCTGATGAGCACGCGCAGCCACGGCGCGCGGCGCGTCAAAATGTTCAACATGTCCCGCAGCGCCGCGCCCGTCGGCGACGTCACGATCGCCAGCGTTCCCGGATACTTCGGCAGCGCGCGTTTTCGCCCCGCATCGAAAAGCCCCTCCGCATCCAGTCGCCGTTTCAGCGCCTCGAATTTCGCCTGCAACAACCCCTCGCCGCCCGCCTGCACGAGCTGCACGTTGAGCTGATACTGCCCCCGCGCTTCGTACACCGTCAGCGCCCCGCGTGCCTGAATCTGCATCCCATCCGCCAGCGCGATCGTCTTCTTCCATGCCCCAGCCCGCGCAAAAAGCACACACGGCAACTGACACTGCGCATCCTTCAGCGTGAAGTATTGATGCCCGCTCGCCTGCTTCCGGTAATTGCTGATCTCCCCCTCCACCCACACGGACCCGATGCTTGACTCCAGCGCCTGACGCACCGAGCGCGTCAGCTCCGTCACCGACAGCATCCGCGGCGCCTTCGCCACCGGCTCCATCTCAGAGAAAAGATCCATCGCGCGGGCTCGCGGAACGTCACTTCTCGCCGAGCAGATGCGCGTCGAACCAATCCGCCAGCAGCGCCGTCTCCACCTCCATGTGCGGCCACCCGTGCTGCCCGCCCGCCTTCGGAATCAGCTTCGCCTCCACCCCCGCAGCCGTCGCCGCCGCCACGAAACTCTCGGACTGCTGGATCGGCACCAGCTTGTCCGCGTCCCCGTGGATGATGAGCGTCGGCGGCGTGTGCCCGCTGATGAAATAGATCGACGACACCTCGTGCCCGAGCTTCTGCCGCCCCTCCGGCGTCTCCGACATCGGGCCAAAAGCCGACTTATAATCCTTCAGCGTCCCCACCCCCACCCCATCCTCGCCCGCCGCCCCGTAGTTCAGGAAATCCGTCGGCGGGAAAAAGCACGCTACCGCCTGCACCGCGCTGCTCTCCCGGTCGATCGGGTCCTTCGCATTCGGGTCGCCCGGCCCGCCCTGCGTCCCCATCGTCAGCGAGAGATGCCCGCCCGCGCTCCCGCCCGATATGCCGAGATGATCGGGATTCACCCCCCACTTCCGCGCATTGAACCGGATGAACCGCACCGCCCGCTGAATATCCGGCACGATCTCGCTGATGATGTATTTCGGCTGCGACCCATGCACCACCGCAAATACCGTATAGCCCCGCTCCAGAAACGGCGCATACGTCCCCGGATTCACATCCTCGTGCTTCGAGTGCCAACCCCCGCTCACCATCCACACGATCGCGTGCCCGTTATTCTTCTTCGTCGGCTGGAAGACATCCATCGTCAGCGCCACCCCCGGCTTGCGCCCATAAATCACATCCTCCGTGCGGGTAAAATCCGACGCATCGAAAGCCCGCGCATCCAGCGAGAGCAGCGGCAGCAGCAGTGCGAGTAGCAGTTTTTTCATAAAGTCGGTGCCGGTTCGGGCGGCGGGCGGCGTCTCACTAGGATTCCCGTATCGCCGTCGAAAGCCACGCGCGCATACCCCTTCCCCCCATCCTGCGGCGCAAACTGCCGCGCGTACTCCCCGCGAAACGCCCGCAGATTCTCCAGCGCGATGAACTCCCGCTCCTCCACCAGCACATCGTAAGGCCCCGGCCGCGAGAAAATCTTCGCCAGGATCGGCACCAGATCCAACGTGAAGAGCGTCCCAAAAATCACCACGAACGGGAACAGCCCCGCCATCCACCGATACTGGTACTCCCGCTTCTCGATCTCATCCGCATCCGGCCCGATCAGGAAAATCACCTTATACAGTCCGATCGTCTCCTCCATCGGGTCCAGCACCCCCTCCATCTTCCGCTCATACAGCGCGATCCGCGGCAGATACCTCGCCGCGTGCAGCTTCCGCGCATCCGCGTGATCACTCTCCAACTGCTCCCTGTCCGCCTTCAGCCGCTCCAGCCGCTCCAGCCGGATCCGCTCCTTCTCCTTCGCCTCCTGCACATACGAATCCCGCCGCGCCACCGTCGCATCCAGATAATCATTCCGATCCACCAGCCGCGCCGTCGCCAGCGTCTTATCCAGCGCCACCAGCGCATCCGTCTGCGCCGCCGCCGCCAGTTCCAGCCGCCGCAGCTCGATCAAAGTCCCCCGATCCCGCACCTGCAGATCCTTCACCCGCGGCCCATCCCCCGCCTTCTTCAGCTCCGGGTAAAACTCATTTGGCTGCCCCAGCGACTCCCGCGCCGTCGCCTCCACCAGACGCCGGTGCAGGTCCTGCCGCTCCTCCAGGTCCGCCTTCGTCTTAGAAAGCGTCTCCTTCGCCCCCTCCATCTGCGCCAGCACCGTCCGCGTGGCCCCACTCGCCGGCGGCACGAAATCCGGCTCCGTCACCCGCTTCTTCTCCTGCTCCACCTTCAAATCCGCATACACCTCCGGGTTCGTAATCGCATCCTGCAGCGCCGGCAATTGCGCATCCAGCCCATCCCGTTGCTTGCGAAAATCCCCCTCGATCTGCTTCCGCCCACTACTCTCCTCCTCCCGCAGCGTCCCCAGCAATTGCTGAAACTCCGTCTGATACCGGTGCCGGATCGCCGGGCGGAACTGATCCAGACAAAAAGGAAACGCGATCGCCACACTCACCACCATCGCCAGCACAAAGCGGAACACCACCTGCAGAAACTTCCGGTACCACGGCTGAAACGGCCGATAAGTCGCCAGCAAAATGCGATCCGTATTCAAAATCACAAACGCCCACGCCCCCGCGATCCCCACACACGACAGCCACGGCGGATCGGCAAACCGGCTCTTCGCATAAAAGAGCATCCCCAGAAAAGCCATCGTCGTCGGGATCAGCACCGTCGAACCCAGCACCGCCACCCGCTCCCGCTCCGTCGGGTGACACTCCCGCAGCGTCTCCCACCGCGCCCCCGCCAGCCAATAAAGCGGCATCATACACGTATCCCAGCGACCGGGTTTCTCTGGAGAAAGTGGGGAAGACATCGCGAAGCCGCGCACACTGCCCATCCCCCGCCTCCCACGCCATATTTTTTCGCGATTGGTAGTGCATCCGCGAAAATTGTGAGGCGGAGCTCCGTCTGCCCTGGGCAACCCGAGCGGTCGCCCTACAACCATCCCCACCCCTTTTCCGGAGCTTCGCTTCATCGCGCCACGCATCCGCATCCCTCCCCGGCTCATCTTTCCACCGAAATCAGCGGTTCACGAACAGCCGAAAAACCAAAGGACCTGCCCGGAGACTTCTCCGAGCAGGTCCATGAGTCTGCGCTGCGGGGCGGTTACTTCGCGGCGAGGTCGAACCGATCAAGGTTCATCACTTTCGTCCAGGCGGCGACGAAGTCGTTGACGAATTTCCCTTCGGCGTCGGATTCGGCGTAGGCTTCGGCGATGGCGCGGAGCTGTGAGTTCGAGCCGAAGACGAGGTCGATGGAGGTGGCTTTCCACTTCATCTCGCCCGATTTGCGGTCTTTCCCCTCGAAGAAGTATTCGCACATGGCGGACTTTTTCCACTCGGTGCCGGTGTCGAGGAGGTTGACGAAGAACTCGTTGGTGAGGGCTCCGGGGTGCTTGGTGAAGACGCCGAGGTCGGGGAAGCCGACGTTCGTGCCGAGCACTCTCATGCCGCCGATGAGGACGGTCATCTCGGGGGCGGTGAGGGTGAGGAGCTGCGCGCGATCGACGAGGGTCTCGGGGGCGGGGCGGTCGAGCTTATGGCCGAGGAAGTTGCGGAAGCCGTCTTCTTTCGGCTCGAGGAAGGCGAAGGACGGGACGTCGGTGAGCTCCTGGGTGGCGTCGGTGCGGCCGGGGGCGAAGGGGACTTTCACGTCGTGGCCGCCCTTTTTGGCGGCGGCTTCGACGGCTGCGGTGCCGCCGAGGACGATGAGGTCGGCCAGGGAGACTTTTTTGCCGCCGGCGGCGGAGCTATTGAAGTCCTGCTGGATCTTCTCGAGGGCGGTGAGGACCTTGGCGAGTTCGGCCGGGTTGTTGACTTCCCAATCCTTCTGAGGAGCTAAGCGGATGCGGGCACCATTGGCTCCGCCGCGCTTGTCGCCGCCGCGGAAGGTGGACGCGGAGGCCCATGCGGTGGTGATCAGTTGCGAGGGGGTGAGGCCGGAGCCGAGGAGCTTGGTCTTGAGCTCGGCGATGTCGGCGTCGCCGATCAGCGGGTGATCGGAGGGGGGCACGGGGTCCTGGAAAAGCTGCGGGGGCGCGACCTGCGGGCCGAGGCAGCGGGAGACGGGGCCGAGGTCGCGATGGGTGAGTTTATACCAGGCGTGGGCGAAGGCGTCGTCGAAGGCCTTGGGATCGTCGTGGAAGTGTTGGCAGACTTTGAGGTAGGCCGGGTCGGTCTTCAGGGCGATGTCCGTGGTGAACATCATCGGCGCGTGCTTGAGGCCGGCGATGTGGGCGTCGGGCACGGTGTCCTTGGCGACGCCGTTCTTGGGCGTCCACTGCCCGGCACCCGCGGGGCTCTTGGATTTTTCCCATTCGATATCGAGGAGGTTATTGAAATACTCGTGCGAGAACTTCGCCGGCGTCTTGGTCCACGCGCCTTCCAGACCGCTGGTGATGGTGTTCTCCGCGTTGCCTTTGCCGAGGCTGTTCTTCCAGCCGAGGCCCTGCTGCTCGATCGGCGCGCCTTCGGGCTCCGGGCCCACGGTTTTCTTCGGGTCACCCGCACCGTGCGCTTTTCCAAAGGAATGTCCGCCCGCGATCAACGCGACCGTTTCCTCATCGTTCATCGCCATGCGACCAAAGGCCTCGCGCGTATCCTTCGCGGCGGACATCGGGTCGTGATTGCTGTTCGGCCCTTCGGGATTGACGTAAATCAACCCCATCTGGACCGCGCCGAGAGGCTTCTCGAGCTCGCCCTTTTCATTATGGCGCTTGTTGTCCAGCCACTTCGTCTCGGGTCCCCAAAAGATGTCCTCCTGCGGCTCCCACACATCCTCGCGACCACCCGCGAAGCCGATGGTCTTAAAGCCCATCGACTCCAGCGCGCAATTCCCCGTGAAGACCATCAGGTCCGCCCAGGAAATCTTTTGCCCATACTTCTGCTTGATCGGCCAGAGAAGGCGACGCGCCTTATCCAGATTCGCATTGTCAGGCCAGCTATTCAGCGGCGCGAAACGCTGCGTCCCATAGCCCGCGCCACCGCGACCATCCGTGATGCGATACGTCCCCGCACTGTGCCAGGCCATGCGGATGAAAAACGGGCCGTAAGTCCCGTAATCCGCCGGCCACCAATCCTGCGAAGTCACCATCAGCGTCTCGATGTCCTTCTTCAAAGCCACGAGATCCAGCTTCTTAAACTCCGCCGGATAACTGAAACCCTTGTCCATCGGATTCCCCTTGGCGGAGTTTTGATGAAGAATCTTCAAGTTCAACTGCTCCGGCCACCAGTCCCCATTGGACATCGCCCCCGCCGCCGTCGCCCGGTTTGGACCGGCCTGTGCGCCCATTACCGGGCACTGGCTGATATCGGGTGCAGCCGCCGCCTTCTCCTCGGCCCGCAGGCTCACGCCGTGGGTGGATAAAGTGGCAAAGGCAAGAGCGGCAAGGAACTTCGAGCGCGTTCCTAGGTTTCGACACTTCGTGCTTCCTTGGGAGAAAACGAGCGTCCGTGTATGCGTGATGGGGGGCAGTTTAGTTATCATGGGGTTTTTGTTTGGGTTTGGGGTTGATTGAAAAAGTAAAGGCGTCTCCAGCCCTTGCTAGGAACCGGCGTGGCACTCCGCGCAAGCGCCCCAGTAAATCACCTCCGCCTCATCGATATGGAAGCCAGAGTCCCCGGCCGCAGTCAGGCACGGTGCTTTCCCCACCGCGCAATCCACATCCACCGTCTTCCCACACGTGCGACAGATCGCATGATGATGATTATCGCCCACCCGATCCTCATAAAGAGCCGGTGACCCCGAAGGCTGAATCCGCCGGATCAGACCCTTCCGCACCAGCATCCCGAGCGCGTCATAGACCGCCTGCTTCGAAATCGCGCCGATCTTTGCCCGCACCGCCTCCGCGATGGAATCCGCCGTCCCATGTGGCACGCTCGAAACCGCCCCCAAAACCGCCAGGCGCTGAGCAGTGACCGGGATGCCATTTTGGCGGAGAAGTTCGGCTGAATCCATGAGGGGCGCGACAATGGATGCAGTTTTGGACTGAGTCAAGTACTTGATTGCGTCTATTTTTCATGCCTCAATATCAGCCGCTGCCAATGTAATCTCGAAAAGAAGCGTACCTTCAGTTTCATGCATTTTTGCGGACCCATCCTCCCTCGTTCAGCGCGGGGAGAGTGATTCGGCAGGTTTCTCGATTGACGGGCGCGCCCCATTTTCGTAAATATCGGTCCATGTCTCGGACGAACAGAAGCAGGCGGCGGATGCCAGTGCGGGAGCGCGGGGGCTCGACTTTTTGGGGTGAAAAGACGGTGCGAGCATCATTTGCCGCTACGTCGTCGAAGAGCCCCTTCCGCCCCCCCGGCACCGCCGAAATCTGGACCTTCGAAGTCTAATTCCGCTGCCAAAACGCCGCCTTCGGCCAAATCTCCCAACCGCTGAACCGCACCGTCCGCGGCTGCCCCACCGCTGATCCATGAACCCTCCGCATCACCGCCCTCCCCCCAGCGAACCCGCCAGACATAGACGAAACAATTTCGCCTTTAAAAGCGAAACCATTTCGTCCAATTCAGAGTTAGGCCGCTACCAAACCTGTTCGAATATCCCATTATAGACTCGCCCTTCTTATGAAAAACTTACTGATCCTGATCTTTCTTTTCTCTTCTGCCTTGGCCTTTGCAGAGGACACGATCCGCATTGACGTGAGGCTGCTAGAACTTGAGCCTTCTGCTGCGGCTCCTACGGAGTTTCCAACGGCCGATTCCACTCCATTGTCTTTCTCCACGACAGGGAAAGTTGGTCAGGAGGCGAGCATCGCGCTTAGCCGCCCACTCAAGCTCCCCGATGTGTCGTCAGAGGTGCCGATCGAGATCCCGTTAGGGATCACCCTCCATGTGACCCCTGTCCTCAAAGGGACTCAACTCACCTACCGCGCGCAGGTGGCACACTCCATACCAGTATTTCAGACGAGGGTTCCCATGCCTCACTCGGCTGCGGAGATCGAAACGCGGACCTTCTATCAGTCTGGTCCCTGCAAGCCGGGTGAGGCGATTTGGTTCAGCTACAAGAACCCGGAGAATGGCAAAACCATGCTTGTCGCCTTGCGCCTGAGCAACCAAGCGCCCTAACCATGCGCTGCAGCGAACAGCTCCGTGCGTCACGGCACCTGCTTCCGCCGCCACCTTTCCGCCCGCCGCGCAGGAGCCGCGCCGCCCCCCGCAGTCGCTGAGCTTGGGGTCGTTAGGAGCCTGTTGAAAAACCTCGTCAGAGCGTGGGCCGATTGAGTAGGAGGAGGGATGTTCAAGCCGCGCCAAAAGAAGCCGCAGCAAAAGGAGTTTTGGGTGGCGGCGGATCGTC
>JBBQCM010000073.1:0-32967 GCA_038318725.1 Chthoniobacterales bacterium | reverse complement strand
TGACCCGGCTGCGCGGACGCGCTCCGCGCGGAGTCCGCGGTCCCGCCAGCGCGCCGTGCGGCCACTGGCAGACCACGACGATGATCGCCTCCATTCGCCTTGATGGCCGCACCGCCGCCATGATCATCCCCGGAGCTACCGACACCGCAGTTTTCCGCGCCTCCGTGGCCCAAGTGATCTGCCCGACCTTGCGTCCGAGCGATCTGGTCAGCATGGACAACTTGGCTCCGCACAAAAGCGATCCGACCTTGGCACTCATCGCCGCCGCGGGTGCCGAAGTCCTCTTCCTGCCGGCCTACTCGCCGGACTTCAACCCGAATCGAGAAGATGTGGAGCAAGGTCAAAACGCTGCTGCGCAGCGACGCAGCGCGAACGCCCGAAGCTCTGGTCACGGCCATTGACGACGCCCTGGCCAAAGTCACCGCCCAGGATGCCCTCGGTTGGTTCGTCTCTTTTGGCTATAGATTTTGTTGAAACGCTCTCGAGCGGTTTACAGCCAGACGAGGAAAAGACGGTTACCTACCCCATGCACTACACTTGGCCGGGGGCGCGCTACTTCACCTTCACATTGCGCCGCATGAAGGTCGGCACATCGAGATTCTGGCCGTCCACGATGGTCGGCTCGCTTTTTTCAAAACGTCCGCGCGTGACCGGCTCAAACTGCATCTGCTCCTGCTTCGTTTCCGCGCGCTTCGGCTTCGCCACAGGATTCTCGGCGGACGCCGCGACCCGCACAGGCTCCGGCTCCACCGGTGCCAGCTCCGGCTCCGGCACGGTCATCGGGTCGTCGGAATCCACATATTCGATCTTCGGTGCCGCAGGCTCCCCGATCTCCCACTCCGGCGTTCGCAACATCGGCGCAGGAGCGACCTCGACCACGCGCGGCGCAGGCCGCGGCGCCGCCGGCGCGACCGCCGGCACCTGCGCCTCCAGCGCGCTCAGAATCGTGACGCTCATCTTCTGCCCCATCCGCGGATCGACCGCCGCGCCAAACAAAATGCGCGTCTCGTCACCGATGTGCCGGTTCAGCGATTCCATCAGGATCTGCACTTCGTTCAGCGTCATCCCCGGCCCGCCCGCGACATTGACCAGCACGTTGCACGCGCCGTTCAGCATGCGGCCTTTGTCCATCAGCGGACTTTTTAAAGCGCGGGCCAGCGCGTCGTTCGCGCGGTTGTCGCCATCGGCCTCGCCATAGCCGAAGAGGCAGCGCGGAGCGGCCTCGCCGGGGCAGCGCAAGGCGGTCGCGAGTTCGTCGAAGCCGAAATGCATCAGTCCGCGCCGTTGCGCCAGCGCGGCAATCGCGCGCACGCTCTGGCTGATCGTCTGATCGGCCGTTGTGAACGCATCCTGAATTCCCGCCAGCGGCGCGACCGCATCGCCCATCCTGTCGTTCTCAAAACAGATCACCACGTCCGCTTCGCGCCGCACGGCGGCCAGCGCCTCCTCCGCCTGCCCCATTCGCCGCCGCCCCTCAAAGGTGAACGGCAGCGTCGCAAACACGATCACCAACGCGCCCAGTTCCCGCGCGAGAGAAGCCACGATGCGCGCGGCTCCCGAACCCGTGCCGCCGCCGAGGCCCACGCACAAAAAGATCACCTCCGCGCCTTGGAGCGCCGCGCGCACTTCTCCGAGCGCCTCCTCCGCCGCCGCGTAGCCGATCTCGGGATCACCGCCCGCGCCGAGCCCGCGCGTCGTCGCCCGCCCGAGTTGCACTTTCTCCGGCGCGACGGAACCCGTGAGCGCCTGCATGTCCGTATTGATCGCCACAAACTCCGCGCCGGAGGGCCCGTCGAGCATGATGCGGTCGAGCGCGTTTATGCCGGCCCCGCCGAGGCCGACGATTTTGATGCGCACGTCCTGTGGGGCGGTGGGCGGACGGTGACGATCGATTGGAATCATGGCATCGGGCAGTTGGCGTTTTCCTTTCTACAGCCACATCCCCAAAAACGGCACACGTTTCAACACGCTGCGGAACCAGCCTTTCGGCCGTTCGGGCTGCATCGCCTCGGCGTATTTGATCAGTCCGATGGCTGCGGAAAACTGCGGGTTTTCAAAAGCCGACGTGAGTCCCGAAACCGCGTGCGCGTGCGTCAGATGCGCCGGCATGCCGAAGATTTCCTCGGCCAGTTGATCGATCCCCTTGAGCAGGCTGCACCCTCCGGTCAGCATGATTCCGGAGCCGAGGTAGGGCAGGTTGTTTTCCTCGTCGAGCCGCCGTTTGAGGAGTTCAAGAGTCTCGCGAGTCCGGCAATGGACGATGGTGTTCAGCATCTCGCGCTCGATCTCCTTGCCGGCAAAACCCGTCTCGTCCTTGAGCACGATGGTCTCGCCGGGCGGCGAAGCGCCGAGCGTGACGCTACCTTCCTCGACCTTGAGTTTCTCCGCCTTGGCCATCGGAATGCGCAGACCGAGCGAGATGTCGTTCGTCATATGATCGCCGCCGATCGGGATCGAGCCGCTTTGTTTCACCGCGCCATCGACATAGGCGATGTAATCCGTCGTTCCGCCGCCCATATCGATGACCAGCGCGCCCAGGCTTTTCTGGTTTTGATCGAGCACGACCTGCGCGGCGGCGAGCGGATTATAGACGACGTCGAGCACTTCGGGTCCGACTTCCTTCACGCAGCGGATGCTGTTTTTGATCCGGTTCGCGACGCCGTGAACGATGTGAAAATCCGCCTCCAGCTTGCGCCCGAGCATGCCGATGGGGTTGAGCACGCCGTCCTGTCCGTCCACGTAGTAGTGCTGAAGGATGGAATGCACGAACATGTTCTGGCTGGGGATGCTGACCTCCCGCGCACTCGTCTGGACGTCCTCGAAATCCTCCTCGCAGATTTCATCGCGATCCTCCGGGATGCGGACCGCCCCGCGGTTGTTAAAGCTTTCAATGTGCCCGCCCGTGACGCCCAGATAGACGCTGCCGATCATCACGTCGCTCTTTTCCTCGGCATCGACGAGAGCCTCACGGATGCACTTTCCGGCGGTTTCAAAATCCACGATCTCGCCTTTGCGCACGCCGCGCGACGGTGCCTGCCCGACCCCGAGGATGCGGATCGTCCCATCCCCCCGCGTCTCGCCGACGACAGCGCAGATTTTCGACGTGCCGATTTCCAAACCCACGACGATTTGATCCCTAGCCATTGAGTTTGAAAGGCTTCTTCAAACGATCCGTCGGTGAAGATTTGCGCTCCGGCGATGTCGATCCCCGACGCGCTTTCGAAGACGGTCGAACCGGCTTCCCTGCGAGGTCTGCGGCCGGTTCCGGCGGGCGAGCGGGACTGCTTTTCGTCTTCGACTTGCTCTCCTTTGCGTTCGCCTTGGCCAGCGCATTTTGAGCGGCGAGAGCCGCGGCAGCTTCAGCGGCCGCAGCCTCGGCCGCGGGGTCATAAAAGGTCACCGGCACATTGCGCTCCGGAATGAGATTCACCGTCTGGATTTCCTGCTGCGTTGGCTCGATGACGTCGAGCAGCCGGTTGAGCCGGGCAAGCTGGGTGTCGATGCGATCAAAGCCGAAGGTGATCTTCGCCCGGCGCTGGTCGGTGACGACAAGACAGTAGCCTTTTGCCAGGTCGATGTTGCGCACTTGAAAACGGGTGCTTTCGGCATTGAGCCGCACAAGTTCGAGGGCCGCCTGCACGTCGAAGGCCTTCACCCGCTGGCCAGGCACGAGGTTCTCGGTCTGCACGCCGGAGATGATCGGAAGGTGATAATACTCCGGCAGGAGCACACGGCTGCGCAGGACGACGCTCCGCGCATCGATCAGAAAGGCGCGGTCGGAAGTCGTCGGGTCGTCCTCTTTCTTCAGCGTGACCCAAGCGATGGGCCGGCGCTCGATAATGTTGATCGCCAGATGATTTGGCAGGGTCCGCAACACCTCGACGCTTTCGACTTGCGGCAGTTTTTCGAGGGCGGCCCGCGCCTTGCCGAGATCGACGGTGAAAATATTGCGTCCTTCGACGACGCCCGCTGCCGTGAGCACCTGCTCGATCGTCAGCGTGCCATCGGTCTTCACGAACGGGTCGCGGACGAAGTAATCCGGATTCTCCCAGAACCAGCGCCGCAGTCCCTCCTTGCCGCCAAACCAGACGCCTCCGATCAGCGCGACCAACAGGATCGTTTTGAGAATGAACCCGGCAATCATCCGGTATCGGCGTTCGCGCTCTTTGCCGACGCGGATTTTCACGTCGAGCAAATGCTGCTGCTTGCGTTGCCGACCGCTGGAGATGCGCTGGTTCCGGGGGAAGCTCATGGATGCCGGGCGAGGGAAAGGGCGATGACGCGGGCGCACAGCTCCGCGTAGCTGATCCCGGCAGCGGCCGCGGCCTCTGGCAGCAGGCTGACCGGAGTCATGCCGGGGATTGTGTTGATTTCCAAAACGAAAGGTTCGTCATCCGCCGTCAGGAGGATATCGACCCGCGAATAGACTTGGAGATCCAGTGCGTCCTTCGCCGCCAGCGCGACCTCCTGCACGCGACGCGTGACTTCGTCGCTGAGCGGCGCGGGGCAGAAGTGATCGGCGCCAGCGGCCTGGGGGTTGAGAAAGTTGTACTTGTTGGCGAAGTCGTAAAACTCGCCGTCCTTTTTTGGGCGAATCTCGATCACCGGCAACGCCTGATGACCGACGATGCCGACCGTCAGCTCGCGCCCGCGGATAAACTCCTCAACGAGTAACTCCCGCCCAAAGGCCCACGCATCACGCATTGTCTCCGCAACCTTGGCCGCATCGCGCACAATAAAGACACCCACGCTCGAACCCTCGCGCGGCGCTTTGACCACATAGGGCAGCGGCATGGTCGGAGCTGCACCGTCATGCAGAATCTCAAACGCGGCCGTCGGCACACCGCGTTCGAGAAAGCGTCGCTTCGTCGCGATCTTGTCGATCGCCAGTTCGCTGCCGGCTACGCCCTCACCGGTGTAGGGCATCCCGCGGGCTTCGAGAATGCGCTGGACCTGGCCGTCCTCGCCGAAGGTTCCGTGGATGACATTGAACGCGACCTCCGTCCCGCCGGGCAGGGCGAAGTCCGGCCCGGCGACATCGACTTCGGTTACATCTGCGCCGAGTGTCCGCAGCGCCTGCGCTACGCCAGCACCCGAAGCGAGCGAAACCTTGCGCTCGTTGCCGGGTCCGCCCATGAGGACGGCGATTTTTTTGTGAGTCAGGTCAGTGGACATGGCATTGGGTTTGGTGTGCATCCCAGTTGATACGGTGGAGGAGCGGCGGTTCTTGCAGCGAACCGCCGTCAGTCATGGAGGCCTTTCTCCTCGCCGATGATTTGCACCTCGGTCTCGAGTTTGATCCCGCGCTCGCGGAGCGCGGTTTCCTTCACCTTGTCGATCAGCGCAAGCACGTCTGCCGCCGTCGCGCCGCCGTCATTCACGAGAAAATTGCCATGCACCTCGGAGACCTTCGCGCCACCGATGCGCAGCCCCTTGAGGCCGAGTTCATCGATGAGCTTGCCCGCCGGACACTGCTCGGGATTCTTGAAAAAACAGCCGGCGCTCGACTCGCGCGGCTGAGTGCTACGGCGTTTATGCGTCGAGGCATCGAGCAGTTTCTCGATGTCCTCCGGAGTGCTCGGTTGCCCGATGAAAGTCGCTGAAACCGCGTGGTTTTTTTCCAGCGTCCCGCAGTGCCGGTAATGCACGTCCATCTCCGGCGGCGTCTTCATGTGGAAATTGCCGTGCGGGTCGATGAAACGCACGCTCACCACCTGGCGGAAGGTCTCGCCACCCATCGCCCCGGCGTTCATGCGCAACGCGCCGCCGACGTTTCCAGGGATGCCCTCGAACCATTCGAAGCCACCGATTTGGGCGTCGCGCGCGGCATAGGCCAGTTCCTTCTGCTTCACGCCTACGCCCGCGTGAATCTTGCCCTCGCGGACTTCGATTTTTTTGAACTCGCCGCGCGCCAGATGCACGACCACGCCGCGGATGCCGCCGTCGCGCACGAGCAGATTGGAGCCACGGCCCATGACGAAAAGCGGGAGTTCGTTCAGCGTGCAAAAACGCGTGAGCCGCGCAAAACCCTCCTCCGTTTCGGGCTCCGCCCAAAACTGCGCTGGGCCGCCGACACGCATCGTCGTGTGCTTCGAGAGCAACTCATAGAGCTTGATCGTGCCGGCACCCATGACCGTCTGGAGTTCGTCGAGTTGCTTCACATCCGCCGCGAGGATGGAGGCGGCTTCGTGGATGTTTCCCGCGCCGAGGCTGAGCACGCAGTCGCCGGGCTCGAGCTGGCGGCCGATTTCGAGCGCGATCTTTTTGCGGTCGGGCTGGAAGGTCGCGCCGTCGTGGCCTTCGCGGATCATTTCATCGACAATGGTCTGACCGCTCACGCCGGGGATCGGCAGCTCGCTCGCCGGATACACGTCGGCGATGACGGCGACATCGGCGTGGTGAAAGGCGCGCCCAAACTCCGCCTTGAGCTTCTGCGTGCGCGAGTAGCGGTGCGGCTGGAACATGCAGAGCACGCGCTTGCGACCCGTGTTCTTCGCGGTCGCGAGCGTCGCCTTCACCTCGCTCGGGTGGTGTCCGTAGTCGTCCACGATCATGTAGCGGTCGCTGCGGTATTTGATTTCAAAACGCCGCCGCGCGCCGCGGAAGGATTCCAGGGCCTCGGCGATTTTGGCGAAGGGCACTCCGAGTTCCGTGGCCAGCGCGATAACGCCGACGGCGTTGCTCACGTTGTGTTTGCCCGGCACGTTCAGCGTAATCGCGCCGAGCGATTCGCCGCCGCGCAGCACGCGAAAGTGCGACTGAAAGTCTTTCGCGTGCAAATCGTCGAAGCGGTAAAATGCGCTGTGCGCTTCGCCGTAGGAAACCGCGCCGGGGTGCCCGGAGCAGATGCGCGTCGCGTTCGTGTCGTCGGCCGAATAGATGACCTTCCCGCGGGTCTGGCTGAGCAGTTGGTTGAAGACGACCTCGATGGCCGCGAGGTCGGCGTAGTAGTCGAGGTGCTCCTCCTCGATGTTCAGCACGATGGCGTGCTCGGGATGATAGAAGGCGAGCGTGCCGTCGCTCTCGTCGCCCTCGGCGACGAAGAACTCGCCGGCTGCGTCCCAGTTCGCATTGGTGCCGAGGATCGGAATCTCCGCACCGACGTAATGCGACGGATGCAGCCCGCCCACTTTCAGCACATGCGCGGCCATCGATGAGGTCGTCGTCTTGCCGTGCATGCCGCAAATGACGATGCCCTTTTTGCAGTTCAGGATCGCCGCCAGGGCGTCGGCGCGGCGCACCATGTTGCGGCCGGTGGCGATGGCCTCGTCGTACTCCGCGTTGCCCGGCCGGATGGCCGACGAAAAAATGATCAGGTCCGCCTCTGCGACATTGGCCGCCGCCTGTCCGGCGTAAAAGCGCAGCCCGAGTTTCTCCAGCCGGTCAATCTCGACCGTGCGCGCTTTGTCCGAGCCGCTGACAGTATGCCCGAGGGAAATGAGCAGGCCGGCGATGCCGCTCATGCCGGAGCCGGCCACGCCGATCAGGTGAATCTTCAATTCACCGCCAACGAGGATGTCTGCAAGAATCTGGCCTGTGTCCATTAGGAGCAATATTTGAGGATGGTGTCGGCGACTCGCCCGGCCGCCTGCTGCGGCGCGAGACTGGCGCAGCGGGCAGAAGCTTCGGAAAGCCGGGCGGGATCGTCGAGAAACCAGAGCAGCTTTTTCGCGAGATTTTCGCCGGTGGTTTCGCGCTCATTCAATAGCGCCGCCGCACCCGCGCGTTCAAAGATTTTCGCGTTTAAAGTTTGATGATCTTCCGCGGCGAACGGGTACGGGATGAGAATGCCGGGCAGGCCAAACTGCGAAAGCTCCGTGAGGCTCGCCGCTCCGCTGCGCGCAATGGAAAAATCCGCGGCGCTGTAAACCTCCTCCATGCGGTGATAGAACGCCGCCACGAAGGCTGGCAGGCCCGCCTCGCCGTAGCTCTCGCGCATCAGCGCTTCATCCTGCCGGCCGGTCAGATGAATGATCTGGAGCGGCTTTCCGCCGAGTTGTGGGAGGGCGTTGATGAGCGCCTGATTGATTCCATGCGCGCCCTGGCTGCCGCCCATCACGAGCAGGGTGGGCCGGCCCGGCGCGAGGCCGAAGGCGGCGAGTGCCGCGGTCTTGTCCAGTCGCGTGGTCAGCGTGCTGCGAACCGGTGTGCCGGTGACTTCGCATTTTCCCGGTGGCAAGTGTTGCGCGCACTCCCCGAACCCGAGCAGCACCCGCGTCACGAGCCGGGCGTTGAGCCGATTCGCCTTGCCGGGAATCGCGTTCGACTCGTGGACGAACGTCGGAATCTTCCGCGCGCGTCCCCCGAGGATTGGCGCGGTCGAGGTGAAGCCGCCCATGCCGAGCACGGCGTGCGGCTGGAAATCCCGGTAGAGCGCCTTCACCTGGTTCAGTCCCGCACGGAATTTTAGCGCGAACTTCACCAGCGCGAGCGGCGATTTGCTCTGCATCCCCACGCCCGGCACGCGCTCGAGGCGAAACTCTCCGCGCCCCTGCGTGGCCAGCGCATCGATCTCCTTCTCCGAAATGATGAGCATCACCCGATGCCCGCGTGCGATGAGCACCTCGCCGACCGCCAAGCCAGGAAACAAATGGCCGCCGGTGCCGCCTGCTGCGATGACGAAATTCATAAGCTTACAGGCGCACCCCGCGTTTGACATTTCCAGTCCGCGCGCTGAGCAGCACGCCTGCCGCCCGCTTTTCGTCCCGCTCGTTCAGCCCTTGCCGGTAAATGTTAATCAGGAGGCCGACGCCGATGAGGCAGAACACGAGGTTCGTTCCCCCATAGCTGACGAATGGCAGCGGCAGTCCCTTGTTCGGCAGCAGTGCGGTGGTCACGCCGATATTCACCGCCGCCTGCAAGGCCATGAGGACCGTCACGCCAAAGCCGAGGAGCATCCCGAACCGGTCGCGGGCGCGCATGGCGATCATCGCCCCGCAGAGCATGAAAACGAGATAGGTCACCGCGACCGTGAGCGTCATGCGCAGGCCCAGTTCTTCGCCGACGACGGGAAAAATGAAATCGGTGTGCGCGAAGGGCAGATACATCATTTTCTGCCGGCCATTGCCAAGCCCCAGCCCCTCGACGCCGCCGGAGCCGAGCGCGATCAATCCCTGCACAGTCTGATAGGCATCTTTGGGATGTTCCTCGGGATGCAGGTACGCGAGAAAGCGGCCGGTGCGCTCGGGCATCATGTAAATCGCCAGCGCCAAAGCTCCCACCGCCGCAAGCACGGTGGGCGCGAGAAAGCTGATCCGGGTTCCGGCGATGAACATGAGCACAAATGCCGTCGAGCCAATCAACGCAGTCGTCCCCAAATCGGGTTCCGGTGCAATCAGCGCCATGAGCACACCGGCAAATCCCAGCGGGACGACGTAGCCATGCAGAAACCTCCGGGCATACGCCTCGTCGCGGGCAAACCACCAGGCGATGGCCACCACCCCGGCAAGCTTCGCAAACTCCGAGGGCTGGAATTTCATGCCCAGCTTAATCCAACGCGACGCCCCATTTTTCCCATGTCCAATGTGCGGCACATAGCAGAGGACGAGAAGAACGACGGCCAGGCCGAACCAAAACCACCAAGTCTTTTGCAGCCAATGGTGGTCGCAACAGGCGGCGACCGCGCAGAGCACCACTCCCACGCCCAGCCATTTTACCTGCTGTTTGAGCAGGAACATGGGGACGCCCTTGCTGATGCTCTCGGGCGCATACGGGGAGGTGCTCGACATCATGACGAGTCCCAGGGCGATCAGCCCGATCACGGCGGCAAGAAGAAGATAAACGCTGGTGCGATGGGCGTTCAAGGAGGGCGGTCAGCCTTTCTTTTTCGGGAGGGTCAGCGTCTGGCCGAGCTGCAGTTTTTTGGCGTCGGTGATCTTGTTGAGTTTGAGCAATGCGTCCGGGGTGAGACCGTACTTTTTCGCGATTGAAGTCATGGTCTCCCCACTCTTGACGACGTGGACGCCGGGCGTCGTGCGCGTCGGTGGCACGTCGCTCTGTTTGGCGGCGAGGTCGGTCTTTCGCGGCTCGGCAACGACCGGTTTGGTCGCGGGCTTCGGCGTGGGAATGATCAGCAATTGACCCGGCTGCAAAATCGCACCGTCCTTGAGATTGTTCGCGGCGAGGAGTTCCTCGGTCTTGATATTAAAGGCACCCGCGATTTTCGTCGGGTTGTCGTTGGCTTTCACCGGGTACTGCCTCGGCGTGCCAGTTTTCTGATTCACCACCGCCGGCACGGGCGCGGCCGCTGGCACATTGTCCGCGGGATGCGCAGTCGCCGCCCGGGGCGTCGCCTTGGGGGTCGCAACCGTTTGCACCGGAGTCTTCACGGCATTGGCCGCAGCGGGCCTGGCCTTTTCCGCAGCGGGTGCGACCGACAGCTCGCGGCTGACCCGTGAGGCTTTGATGCTGTTGAACATGTAGATGCCGCCGACGGCGACGAGGTGCAGGACGAGCACGACCATGAACGCGCTCACAAGCTTGGTCGTCGGTTCTTCGGCCTCGTATTCATTCATCGCCGCGCGCGGGGCGGTGCGGGCCATGGCTTGCAGTTTCTTCTTCGGCCGCGGGGTGAGAACGGCGGAGAGTTTGCTGAGGAATTTGGGCGTTTTCATGTGGATGGGAGAGCATGGACCAAAGCGCGGAACTGATTGCCGCGGTCGGCGTAGTTTTTGAACATGTCGAAGGAAGAGGTGCCGGGGCTGAGCAGGACGACATCGCCCGCTTGGGCAATTTCGTGGGCGAGGGTGACGGCATTTTCGAGCGACCGTCCGGCGTTGACCACGCGCAGCCGGTCTTTCCAAATCGCCTCAATGCGGTCCGCCATCTCACCGAGGACCACGGCCGCGCGGCACCGCTGGGCGACAATCTCGGTCAGCAAATCGTATTCGAAGCCCTTGTCCTTTCCGCCCGCGATGAGCACGACGGGGCGCGTCTCGGAGTGCAGCGCCTTCTCGACGGAATCGGGATTTGTCCCCTTCGAGTCATTCACGTATTCCACGCCATTGAGCGTCCGGATGAGTTCGCAGCGGTGTGGCAGCGCCTTGTAATCGCAGAGCGGCGGCACCATCTGCGCAAAACTGAGGCCGCGGATAAAGCCGACGCCGAGTGTGGCCATCAGATTTTCCGCGTTGTGCGAGCCGCGCAGTTGCGTGTCCGCCATCGCCAGCACCCGCTCGCCGCGAAACCAGATCGCGCCATCACGCATGGCAAAGTCCCCATCCGGCACATACGCGCTAAAGGTGATTTTCCTGGCCTTCAACTCCGGCAGTGTGTCGCGGAAATTCACCACCGCCCAGTCGTCGGCGGTCTGGTTTTCAAAGATGCGGATCTTCGCGTCGTAGTATTCCTGCATCGACTTGTAGCGGTCCAAATGATCGGGCGCGAAGCCCAGCCAAACCGCGATGCCGCAGCGGAAGCGGGTGATCGTTTCGAGCTGAAAGGAGCTGACTTCGAGGGTGACGATGTCGAGGTCTTTGCTCTCCCGGACTTTGGCGGAAAAGGCCGGACCGATGTTGCCGCACGCGACCGTTTTCACGCCGCAAGCATTGAGCATTTTTTCCACGAGCTGGGTCGTCGTCGTTTTGCCATTCGTGCCGGTGATGCCGACGATCGGGCAGGCGCACATTTCGTAAGCGAGTTCCAGTTCGCCGATCATCTCAATGCGGCGCTGGATGAAGTTCTGCACCAGCGGCATGCTCGGATCGATGCCGGGGCTGAGGATCGCGAAATCGTAGCGCCCGTGGAGGCTTTCATGGTCGGCGGCGAGGCCCGCGATGACGCGGATGCCCTGGGTGCCGAGCGCATCAATTTTCTTGCGCAGCTTATTCTCTTCGGCGGTGTCGAGGACGGTGATCATGGCATTTTCCTGACGCAATAGAACGGCGGCGGATGTGCCGCTTTCTCCCGCACCGAGCACGGCGATAGATTTGTTTTGGTAACGCACATTCAACGAAGTTTGAGAGTGGCGAGCCCGAGCAGGGCGAACATGATGGAAAGGATCCAGAAGCGGACAATGACGGTGTTTTCCTTCCACCCTTTCAGCTCGAAATGGTGGTGGAGCGGCGACATCAGGAAGACGCGCCGGCCTTCGCCGTAGCGCCGTTTGGTGATCTTGAACCACGAGCGCTGGATGAGCACGGACACCGCCTCGATGACGAAGACGCCGCCCACGACCACGAGCAGCATTTCCTGCTTCGTGCAGATCGCGACGACGCCGAGCATGCCGCCGATGGCGAGTGAGCCGGTGTCGCCCATGAAGACTTTCGCGGGGTGGCAGTTGAACCAGAGGAAGCCGAACGACGCCCCGACCATCGCCATGCAGACGATCGCGAGTTCACCAGCAAAGGGGTAAAACGGAATATCGAGGTAGTTGGCAATTTTGAAATTGCCGGCGATGTACGCGAGCACACCATAGGTGAAAGCCGCCGTGCAGGTGCAGCCGGCCGCCAGTCCGTCGAGGCCATCGGTCAGGTTCACGGCGTTCGACGCCCCCATGATCACGATGGCAAAAAAGACGAACGTAAAGCCGCCGAGATTGAGGATCAGCGGGTCTTTGTAGAACGGCATGAAGAGCTCCCGCGCCTGTACTTCGATCGCCGGATTGAACAGGAAATAGGCGGTGACGATCGCGGCGAGGATGGCTTGCGCAACCAGCTTCGTGCCCTCGCTGACGCCGGCGGAATTCTTTTTCGCGACCTTTAAATAGTCGTCCCAAAAGCCCAGCCCTCCGCAATAGATCAAGGTGAAGAGCAGCAGCCACACGGCACTGTTGTCCGGCCGCGCCCAGACGAGCGAGGACACGACCACGGTGCCAAGAATGAGGATGCCACCCATCGTGGGTGTGCCCGCCTTCCGTCCGTGCAGTTCGAACAATTTGTTCACTTCCTCTTTCGTGCGGATGGGTTGTCCGACTTTCAGCGAAATGAGGCGGCGGATGACCCAGTTCCCACACATCAGGGAAAGCAGAAACGCGGTCACGGCCGCGGCGATCGAACGGAACGTGATGTATTGAAAGACATTCAGCGCGCGGAGAAATTCCTGCTGCGGAAAGTGCAGCGGCAGTTGATGGAGGTAATACATCATGACGTCTGCAGGCCCTCCACAATGCGTTCCATTTTTGCCGAGCGGCTGCCCTTGATGAGCACCACGTCGCCCGGCTTCGCCAGCTCGCGCACCGCCTTCGTGGCCTCGTCGATGGACTCGGCACGCACGACTTTTTCCACTCCGCCGCGCCACGCCGCATCGGCAATCCCGTGCGCCTCTTCGCCGACACTGATCACACAGTCGAGATGCTCGCCCGCAGCGATCTCCCCCACCAGGCGATGACCGCGCTCCGTCTCGGCCCCGAGTTCGCTCATCCGCCCCAGGACCGCGATCCGGCGGCCCGCCGCCGGCATCGACGAAAGCGTGCGCAGCGCGGCACCAACGGAGTCGGGATTCGCATTGTAAGTGTCGTCGAGGATCTGGATGCCGCGGATCACTTTTTGTTCGAGCCGGCCTTTCGTCAGGCGCAGCTTGCTCAGACCCGCGGCACATTCCTCGAGCGACAGACCGAAGACCCGGCCCGCGGCCGCGGCGAGCACCGCGTTGCGCACCATGTGTTCGCCGGGCACCGAGATCTCGGCCTCTACACTGCGCCCGTCCGCGTGCAGGCGAAATTTCGTGCCGGAGAAATGCGGGCGCAGTTCGCTCGCGAAGACTTCACCGATGCCGATCCCCGCCAGCACAACGTCGGCCTTCGTCCGCGCGGCAATGCCTGGAGTAAACTCATCGTGCGCACTGAGAATCAAGGTGCCGCTAGGTTGCAGCGCCTCCGCGAGCATTCCTTTCTCCAGCGCGATGGCCTCGCGGCTTCCCATGAACTCGAGGTGCGCCATGCCAATATTGGTGATGATCGCCACGTCCGGGCCGGCCAGTGCCGCGAGTGGCGCGATTTCACCGGGATGGTTCATCCCCATTTCAAACACCCCCATTTCATCTCCACTCCGCGCCCGCAGCAGCGTGAGCGGGAGACCGATGTGATTGTTCAGATTTCCCTCCGTCTTCGTGACTTGGAAGTGTTCGCCGAGCACCGACGCGGTCAGATCTTTCGTGCTCGTCTTGCCATTGCTCCCGGTCAATCCGACGACCTGGAGTGCAAGGGTGCGGCGGTAATTTGCCGCGAGTTGCTGCAAACCGGACAGCGTGTCCGGGACGAGGATGACAGCAAATCCCGGCGGCAAATCCCCGGGAATTTCGGCGGCCATCGCGCCGGCCGCCCCGCGTTTCGCAGCCTCGGCGAGAAAGGTGTGGGCGTCGAAGTTCTCGCCGCGCAGCGCGACAAAAAAATCCCCCGCCTTGAGCGCGCGGGTATCCGTGCAGACGACCGAGACCGTATCCGACGGCTCCCCCGCGACGCATCGCCCTCCAGACCAACCCGCAATTCTTTCGAAGCTGGTGGCGTCCATGTCAGTTCTCGAGTTCGACGCGTTTACCCTCCAGCGCCTGCTGCGCCACGGCTACGTCGTCGAAGGGCGCGGTATGGTCCGCGAATTCCTGGTAGGTCTCATGGCCCTTGCCAGCGATGAGGATGATGTCGCGCGGCTCGGCCATGGTGATGGCTTTGTGGATGGCTTCCTTGCGATCGACGATGACCTCGTAGTTGCCACGCGTCATGCCGGGCTTGATGTCCTCGATGATGTCGCGGGGATCTTCCTTGCGCGGATTGTCGGAGGTGATGATGGCAAAATCCGCGTATTGATCGACGACCGAGCCCATCCGCGGACGCTTGGTTTTATCACGGTCCCCACCGCAGCCGAAGACGACGATAAGACGCGCTGGATTCAGCTCGCGGCAGGTCTTGATGACATTTTGGAGAGCGTCATCCGTATGGGCGTAATCGACAAAAACGCGGAATTTGCGCTGGGCGGGCACCGCCTCGAGACGGCCCGGCACGGCGTTCGCATTCGCCAGCGCGAGCACGCCGCTGCGCACCTCCACGCCGAGCGCCTGCGCCCCGGCGAGGGCGGCGAGCGAGTTATAAACGTTGAACTGCCCGATTTGCGGAAGACGCACGAGGTAGCTTTTCCCGCCAGCGTCGAGCTGGTAGCTGGTGCCGCTGAAATCAATGCGCACATTACTCGCGCGGAAATCCGCCAGCGCGCCCAGGCCGTAAGTGATGACGGGGATCTCTTTGCCAAAGCGGCTCGCGAGCTGAGCCCCGTGGCGGTCATCAATATTGATCACGGCCTTGCCTTTCTTCCTCGTCTGCTCCGCCAGCCCGCTGAAGAGCCGCGCCTTGGCCTCGAAATAGGCGTCCATCGTCTTGTGATAGTCGAGATGGTCCTGGCTCAGGTTGGTGAAAATCGCGGCGTCAAATTCCACGCCGCGCACCCGCGCCTGCATGAGCGCGTGCGACGAGACTTCCATCGCCACCGCCTTGCAGCCCGCGGAACGCATCTGCCAAAGCAGATCGTGGACTTCGAGCGACTCCGGAGTGGTCCGCGCAGCCGGAAGGATGCGGTCACCGACTTCGTACCGCACCGTGCCGATAAGACCGCAGCGGTGCATCGTCGCCTCGCAGATGTGTTTGAGCAGAAACGCCGTGGTGGTCTTGCCATTCGTCCCGGTCACACCGGCAATTTTCAAAGCCCGCGCCGGATACTGATAGAAAGCCGCCGCGAGATCCGCCAGCGCGAGCCGCGCATCGCTCACCGTGATGTTGGTCGCGCGGGTCCGAAACTCGGCTAGTTCGCTGACAATCGCCTCCGCCCCCGCGGCGATGGCTTGCTCGACAAATTTCGAACCGTCCACCTTTTCCCCACGCAGCGCGACGAAGAGCGTCCCGGGTTTCACGCGGCGCGAATCGTAGGCCATGGCGGTGATCTCGCGATCCAGCGGTCCATCGACTTTGATGGTGGCGACATGGGAGAGAAGGGCGTCGAGTTTCATTGGTCGCGGAAACTTTTGCCCTCCTTACCCTCTTTGGCGACGATGCCGCCCTCGGGTTCCTCATACGTGGGCGCAAGCCCAAGATAGCGGGCGGCGCGCTCGCCGATGCGGGAGAAAACCGGTGCTGCCACCAAACCGCCGACGTCCTGCTCCGGCTTGGTCTGCGCCTCGTCGATCAGCACCAGCACGACGAAAGCGGGATCTTCTGCGGGCATGAAGCCGAGAAACGAGCAGACATGTTTGTCATTGGAATAGCGCCCGCCTTCCAACTTTTGCGCCGTGCCGGTCTTGCCGGCGACTTTATAGCCGAGCACTTGGGCCAGTTTGGCTGTGCCTTTCCTGCTGGCTACCTCGATGAGCGCGGCGCGCACCTGCTCCGCGGCTTTTTTCGAGACGACTCTGCGCACTTCGCACGGCGGAAAGGCCGCGGTGACCTGGCCATTCTCATCGGTGATCTCGTGGACGATCTGCGGCATCATCAGCGAGCCGCCATTGGCGATCGCACTCATCGCGGCGACGAGCTGCAATGGAGTCGCCGTGACCCCCTGCCCCATGGGCATCCGCGTGATGGAGATCTTGCTCCATTCGTGCGGCGGATGGATCACGCCCTTGATCTCGCCGGGCAGGGCGACGCCGGTCTGTTCGCCGAAACCAAAGCGATGGACGTATTCAAAGAACTTCTGATCGCCGAGCCGCATCGCGATCTTCGCCGTGCCGATGTTGCTCGAATGCACGAGGATGTCGTTCACTGTGAGTTCGCCATACGCATGGTGATCATTGAGTTTGCACCACTCGTAAAAACCGTTCTCGCAGCCCAAGACCGTCGCCGGCGTGACTTTTTTTTCATTGAGCGCGGCGGCAATGGTGACGATTTTGAAAGTAGACCCGGGCTCCACCTGCGCGGCGATGGCGAGGTTCAGGCGATACGCTTCTTTCACGCCCTGCTGCTCATTCAGATTGAAATGCGGTCGGTTGGCCAGAGCCAGAATCTCCCCGGTTTTCGGGTTCATCATGATCACCGTCGCGCCTTTGGGACGAAACTGTTTGATCGCCGCATCCAACTCCTGCTCGATGATGTTTTGCAGTCCCATGTCGATCGTCAGGCGCACGTTTGAGCCGTTACGCGCACCGTGCTCCTGACCGCGATAGGGCACGATCTCCCGCCCGGTGCGGTCGATCTCGATGTATCGGAAGCCTTCATGACCGCGCAGAAACTGGTCCATCGTGCGCTCGACTCCATCCACCCCGGTGTCCTGATTATTCACGTAACCGAGGATGTGGCAGAGCATCTGCCCATTGGGATAAGTGCGCCTCGCCCCCTGCTTGAAAAAGACCCCGCGCATTTTCCGCCCGGCCATCTCCAGAGCGAGGTCGTCGGCCACATTCGCGCCGATCTCCGCTTTCAAAACGATGTAGGGATCCGGGATGTTTTTTTCCCGTTCCTTCGAATAAATTTGGTGCGCGAGTTTCTCGACAATCTGCGCTTCCGAGAGGCCCAGCGGCCCGGCCAGCAAAGCCGCAACCGCCGCCTGATCGGTGATCAGCGAGGCATCGGCGACGACCTTTTTCACCGGATCATTCTGCGCGAGCACTTCCCCGCGAATGTCCGAGATGGTGCCACGGCGCGCGTAAATCGGCTGGCGTTTGACATGGTTCTTCGCTGCGAGTTCCACGTAATAGTCGTGGTCCGTGACCTGCAGATGGACCAGCCTCGCGGAAAATGCCGTGAAACAGCCGGCCAGCGAAACGCAGGTGATCAGCGCTCTCGTCCCAGCCGTACGGTTCACTCCTGTTTCCTTTCGTTGACGACGGGGCGCAGTTCGTCGCGCCCCGCGGATTTCGCAAGGCTGCCCACGACGACGATCCGGTCGCCGGTGATGGGTACGAGTTTAATCCAGCCCGTGGTGTGGCGCCGCTGGAGTTCCTTGGTCGAGGTCAGGGTCGCGATGCTGGTGCTGACTGCTTCGTTGCGCATCCGGAGTTGCTTCAGCTCGATCTCGCCCTTCTTGATCTGCGCGCCGGTAGTGTAGAGCTGGTTCTTGCACCAGACGTAGCCGAGACCGGCGGCGCAGGCGCAAGCGCCCACCACGAGACAGGCGAAGAATTTCGCGATCGGGACGGTGTTGGCGTGGCGGTGGCGGTTATCGGCCATGGGAAATCCTTTCGACGACGCGGAGCTTCGCGCTGCGCGAACGCGGATTGGCCCGTTGCTCGGCTTCGCTGGCAATGACGGGTTTGCGGGTCACGGCTTTGAAAATGCAATCGGGATTCGGACGCGGCGCGGGCCACTCCGGGCGGTCGAGAAATTCGGTGGTGCGAGCTTTGAAAAATACCTTCACGATCCGATCTTCGAGGCTGTGAAAGGTGATTACCGCGAAGCGTCCGCCGGGTGCAAGGCGCTGCGAAAACTGCGCGAGCCCCTCGGCCAGGACGTCGAGTTCCCGGTTCACCGCGATGCGCAGGGCTTGGAAGACACGCGTGGCCGGATGCGACCGGCCGTGGCGCGGGACGACCGCCTCAACCGCATCTGCGAGTTGCTTCGTTGTGGTGAACGGCCTCACCATCCGGTCGCGCACCAGCCGCGCCGCAATTCTTCGGGCCGCGGGCTCTTCGCCGAAATCGCGGAAAATGCGTTCGAGTTGATCGCCCGCCATCGTGTTCACCAAATCTGCGGCGTTGATGGGTGCGCTGGGATCCATGCGCATGTCGAGCGGCCCGTCGTGCATGAAGCTGAACCCGCGCTCCGGCGCATCGAGTTGCTGCGAGGACACCCCGAGATCGAGAAGCGCACCGTCGATCTGCGCGATGCCGAGCGCATCCAACGCTTCGCCAGCCTCTGCGAAATTGCTGCGCACGGTGCGAAAATTCTCCCCGCGCTCCCTCAGCCGCGCCTCGGCGAAAGCGAGCGCCTCCGGATCTTGATCCATCCCGATCACCTGCGCGCCCGCCGCGAGCAGCGCAGCGCTGTGCCCGCCGCCGCCGAGCGTCCCATCCACGATGACCCGGCCCGGCGCCGGCGCGAGCAGCTTCACCACCTCCGCGAGCAAGACAGATTCATGATATTCGTCAGCGCGCATTTTCAAAGTCTTGGTCCGGTTTGCCACCCGCCCTCGCGGCGAATGTTCGAGCATCGCGATCATATCCCGAGATCCCGCTTGAGCGCCTCCTTCCGCGCCTTGTCTGCGGCTTGGAACGCCGTAAAGTCTTCCACGTTCCAAATGTTAAAAGAATCCAGCGAGCCCGAAAGCCAGACCTCCCGCGCCGCGGGAAGCCCGAGCAACGCGGAAAAATCGTCGGGGATCGTCAAGCGCCCCGTCTTGTCGAGCGACACCGGCCGAAGACTGGTGGCGAACGTATCGAGAAAATCCGCCCGGTCCCCCGGCTTCATTTCGTCGGCCTTCGCCCGCAGCCGCTCGACCTCCGCCAGAGGCATCACGGCCACGCATTTCTGCCTCGAGCGCTCAATCATAAACAACTCCACGGCCTCCTCAAACCGCCACGCAGCCGGGATGGTGATCCGGTTTTTCCCCTCGATCTTGTGGCAAAACGCCGCCGTGAACTTCGGCGCAGCCGGGTTTGGGTTGGAAATAGCCATGGCGAGGTAGTGATGGAGCTAACGTTCCCAATTTGCTCCAAACCGCCCCAATTCAGGCCAAATCGACCTGGTAAGTCAAAATAATTTTCCTAATTTGTTTTGGGTCCCGCCTCACGGAGGCCGGTTTGGCAGCGTTTTTTGCGACACGCTGAGCACGGATGAGCAGCCTTGGACGTGACTTGACCGCTCCATCCTGCCAACTTGCGCTCACGAAAACGAAACCGATTCCCGATGGCTATCAAACCATCACTCCCTACTTGATCGTCAATGGCGCGGCGGACGCGATTGACTTCTATAAGCGGATTTTTGGCGCGACAGAGCGGATGCGCATGTCCGCTCCGCAGGATCGTGTGGGCCACGCCGAACTCCTCATCGGCGTTTCCCTCATCATGCTCGCCGATGAATTCCCGGAAATGGACGCGCGCGGTCCAAAGACCATCGGCGGTTCGCCGGTGATGCTGCATCTGTACGTCGAAGATGTGGACGCGGTGGTCGCGAGTGCCGTGGCCGCCGGGGCGAAACTTTCGCAGGCTGTGGAGACAAAATTCTACGGTGATCGCAGCGGGTCGCTGGTCGATCCTTGGGGCCACGTCTGGCATATCGCCACGCACGTCGAAGATGTGTCGCAGGAGGAGACGCAACGCCGCGCCGCGGCGATGACGCCGCCGGAGAAATAGCCATGCGCTTCGTCGCCTCACTCGCACTCCTCCTCACGTTCGCCGCCGCGGCTGCCGGCGCGCCGCGGCGCGTGCTCCTCATCGGTCAGGGTTCCGACGGGCATCCGGCCGGCACGCACGAATTCATGCTCGGCGTGCAGGTGATCGAAAAGCTGCTTGCGCCGTTCAAGGATGAGATCGTGGCTACAATCGTGAAGGCCGACGAGCCGTGGGCGGAAGGTCCGGCGCTGCTCGACCAGGCGGATGGCGTCGTGCTTATGGTCACGCAGGGGGCGCAGTGGATGCAGGCCACGCCCGAGCGTGACGCGGCGCTCCAGCGGCTCTGCGCCCGCAAAGGTGCGCTGGTCGCGCTGCACTGGTCGGTCGGCGCGAAGGACGCAAAATACATCCCCGGACAACTCGCGCTGCTTGGCGGCACTCGCGGCGGCCCGCAGCGCAAATACATCGTGCTCGAAAACGATGTGCATGTCGCCGCGCCGCGGCATCCCGTGGTCGCCGGTCTCGCCGATTTCCGGATCAACGACGAATTCTACTACCGGCTCGATCTGCAGCCGCCTTCGCCGCAATTCACCGCGCTGCTCACCACGCCACTCGACGGACGGGAGGAGACCATCTGCTGGGCGTGGGAGCGCTCCGATGGCGGACGCTCCTTTGGCTACGTCGGCATCCATTTTCACAAAAACTGGGAGCGCGTGGAGTATCGCCGCCTCGTTACCCAGGCGATCCTCTGGACCCTCCGGCTGCCCATTCCTGAGGGCGGGCTCAAAGACGGGCAACTAACCGTGCCGTGAGGCGCGTGCCATTCCTCCCATGCCGCTTCGCACCCTTTTTTTCGCCCTCCTGACCTGCGTCCTTGCGCATCGCGCGCACGCCGCGGAGCTTCCCCACACCGCCGTCTCCATCGTCGGCGAGGACTTTCATATCAACGGCCACCCAACCTATGAAGGCCGCGCGTGGCGCGGGCAGCGCATCGAGGGGCTGCTGCTCAACTCCCGCATGGTGCAGGGCATCTTCGACGACCTGAACGCGGAGACTGCGGCGCGCTGGGCGTATCCCGACACGGGCCAGTGGGACGCGGAACGAAACACGCGCGAGTTCATCGCCGCGATGCCCGAATGGCGGCGGCACGGCCTGCTCGCCTTCACCTTGAATCTCCAGGGCGGCTCGCCGCAGGGATACTCAAACGCGCAGCCGTGGCACAACTCGGCGTTCGCGTCCGACGGCTCGCTTCGTGCCAACTATCTCACGCGCGCGGAACGCATCATCAGCCGCGCCGACGAACTCGGGATGGTCGTCATCTTCGGCTACTTTTACTTCGGCCAGGACGAGCGCCTCGCCGACGAAGCCGCCGTCCTGCGCGCCGTGGACAACGCGACCGATTGGCTCCTCGCCAAGGGCTGGCGCAACGTGCTCGTCGAGGTGAACAACGAGTGCAACGTCCGCTACGACCATCCCATCCTCCAGCCGGCGCGCGTTCACGAACTCATCGAGCGCGTGAAGTCGCGAACGCGCGAGGGCCGTCGTCTGCTCGCGGGCACCTCCTATGGCGGCGGCACCGTGCCGAAGGAGAACGTCGTGCGTGCTTCCGACTTCCTGCTCCTGCACGGCAACGGCGTGAAAGACCCCGCGCGCATCGCCGCGATGGTGCGTGAGGCGCGCCAAGTGCCCGGCTACACACCCAAGCCGATTCTCTTCAACGAAGACGACCACTTCGATTTCGAGCAGCCGGCGAACAACTTCATCGCCGCTGTAAGCGAGCATGCTTCGTGGGGATATTTCGATTTTCGGATGAAAGGTGAAATCCTCGCCGACGGCTACCAGAGCGTGCCCGTGGATTGGAGTGTCTCCAGCGCGAGAAAGCGCGGATTCTTCCGACTCCTCGCGGAGATCGCCGGTTCCAGGATTTCAGAATGACTCGGCGCACGCCGCTCACGTTCCTTCCGGCCGGGCGAAAGCATCCGCGGTCAAACAAGGTTTCTGAAAGTGGCTCGCCCGCACTACGCCGAATGCAGTCGGCTAAAACCGGTCAAACATCGGCTTACTTTTGCTTGGGCACGACCTCGGTGTCGAACACGCCGGTCATCACCTTGTCGCCGCTCTTAATCTGCACCCAGATGCGGTAGCGGCCCGGCTTTGGAAACTCATACGGGAACGAAACGCTTTCGTCGGTTCCCTTCGCCGCGAGGTGCTGCGAGTGATCCACGGGCGCGCCTTGTGCGAAGAATTCCTGGGATGCCATCGAAATGCTGCCGACCGGATGCAGATGCGCGAACACCGCGCCGTCATCCCGGCGAATGGCCGCGTGCCCGAGCATGCCCATGTAAGGCTGAAGCATGACTGGCCGGCCAGCGGGATCGAGGACTTTGAAGCGCAGCGACGCCTCGCGGTTTTCGCGCAGTGGACCGTCTTCTTCCCATATCATCGTGCCACCACCGGCCAGCGCACTCGTCGCTTTCTGCGGCGAAGACGAGGCCGGGCTGTCCAAACGGCCCGGAGGATTCACATGCCACGAGTCATCTGGATCGGTCGCAAGAAAGTGCTTGTTCACCTGGTCGGGAGCGTCCGGTGCCGGCACTTGCGCGTTCGCCACGAGCGTTTGCGAGAAGCCATTCTCATGCGTCACGTCGGCATACGCGCGGTAAGGCCCCGGTCGCAGCGGCGGCAGGGCCACTTCAAACGTCCACCGGTCGCGCTCAATCGGATGGATATGGGCGAAGGCGTCGAGGCCCGGTTCGCGGATCAGAAACAGGTGCATCATCTTCCCGTGATCGGGAATAAGCGGAGTCCATGCGGGGCGCCGGGAGCCCGATCTCTCCACCTCCAGACGCAGGATGTTCTGCCCGCCCTCGCGGCGCACCGTCGCGGAGACAGGTTGCGGCTTGAAGAGCCGGTTGTTTCGATAATTCGCGTCCTCCTTGTCCCACCACATTTTTCCGACGCCGAGAAACAGCGCGAACACCACCGCGCCGGTCGCCATCGAGAGACGCGACCGCCGGCGGTCCGCCTTGGTCAACGCGAGACCCGGCGCGAGAGTCGCTTCGCCGAAAGCTGCGCCGGCAATCCGGACCGCACCGGCAAACAGCGCGAGTCCGAGCGTAGTGAGTACCGCGCCGAACCATGGCGCCATTGCCTGCCGCGTGAGCGCCAGCGAATTGACCGGCACCACCACACTGCCGCGGCCGCGCGCGCCTTCGACCGCGACATTCACGCTGTAAGCGCCCGCCTTCATCAGCCAGAGATTCGTCGCGTAGAGATTCGCCTCGCCGCGCACCAGCGTCGCCTCATCGGGCGGCGGCGCACCCTTCCGGCCCGCGTTCCAAAACACGGGCAGCGCGGTGACATGCCGGACGTCACCGCCTTCCACGCGAATGCTAATTTCCGCCAAACCCGGCACCACTTCCGGCGGCCGCACGACCACGCGAACAGGATACGGCCCAGCTTTGCCCTCAAAGAAAACATTTGGACTGCCGACGTGCGCGCCCGCGATCCACGGCACGAGGACGAGCGCGAGAAAAGCCAGCTTCAGCCTCATCGCCGCACTTTTTGCAGGTAGCTGCCGCACCAAAGGCCGAGGCGCGATGAGACCAGGGCAATCGCGAAGGCCATGGCGACGCTTCCCCCAGTGAACGGTTCGCCCCGCTTTACCCAAAAGCGATTCATCCACTCGCCCGGCTCGGCGAAATAGGGCCAATGACCGCTGCGCGCGAAGAACCAGTTGTCCGCCACATCGCTCAAAAGAAAGGCGGAGAAGAACCATTGCACGGGGACGAAGAGGGCCAGGAACACCGCGGCGAGGCCGAGCGCGAGGAGCCAATCACGCCCGCCATTCCGATCCGGCGAATCGTCCGCGAAAATTCGTTGCGCGCTCTGCATCAACAGGTCGATCCCGAAAGCGGGCAGCACCAAAAGGAGCGGAAACGATGGTGGCACCATGTGATCGACCGGATGATAAATGGGCGCGAGCTTCGGGTGCGCAGGGCAGAGCGGGAGGATCCAGATCATGAGCATGAGGACGCCCATGTAAGTGGCCGCCGCGATGGTCGCGGGCCAGCGCAGTTGCGATGCCCGGGCGGTCATCACCAGCATGAACGGATACACCCAGGCGGCGAGCAGATAGAATGTCGTCCCGTGCTGTTGATTCGGGAATGCTTCCTCCGTCATGAAATCGGAGTACAAAGTCACCATCACGCCGGCGGCTAGGGCGCACACCAGCGCACCCGTCTTTTGCTGGTGGCCAATGGCGCGCTTTTGCCACGAAAAAACGAACAGCAGGACGCCGAAGGTGACGGCGAGCATCCCGATGCCGAGGATCGAGTGGGGCGGGCTGATGATTTGCACGTCCAGCCCGTAGGTATTGTGCCACCAATCATCGAATGGCGCGGAGGTCACCATCATCGCCGCGCCCCACATCGTGACCCACGCTCCCAAGGGCGCACGTAGGCCGAAGATACCGACCGCCGCGGCGCGCTCGTCATCCGTACCCGTGAACGTGGTCTTCAGCGCGAGCCATGCGAACAAGAACGCTGGCACGAGACCGCCCAGTTGGATGACGATATGCGCAGGTGTCCAGAAAGTGTCGCGGCCAATCGTGGAATGCCAGGAGATGTCCCAGAGCAGCCCGATCGGCAGGCACGCCACGCCAACCACGGCCACCCACCCGTGCCAGGGGATTGATCCCTTGAAACTCGTGGTTATCGGCCGGGTGCCGGTCGGGATGACAGTCGCGCTCTCCATGCGAGCCAGAGCATCGCGAAATCACGGAGCAAGGCAATCCGCGAAACGAGCCGCGCTGCCGTCACTTTGCGCGATTTGTGAGCTTCGCTGTTTGCGGGATGGCAGCCATCCTTTCGCCATGACTGTGGACCGCACATGAAGCGCTTGTTCCGATGGTGCCGCGCGGCCTTCGTGATGGCCGTAGCTCTGGCCCTCGTCGCCTGGCTGATCGCCGCCTTGCGAAACGCGATACAGCCAAGCGTGCGCCTACCCAATGGCTCCGTCCTGCGCGTGGCCAAGGTGGATTACGGCGAAATGCACGAATTCTATCGGGGCTCGGAAGCGATGAACAAAGCGGGCGAGTTCGTGAGCGAGCACCTGCCGTTTTATTACGATTTGCCGGACCGCATGCGCAGGCCGTTCGAGCGGCTGACCTCGTATACCGGTCGGGGCTTCGGAGGAGGAGGCGATGCGCTGGCCGTGTGGTTTTGGCACCCGCCCGGAGGATCCCGGGTGCTGGAGTTGAAGGGTGCCGAACTGCTCGACGATGCAACCGGGGAACGCATCGATTTCTCGGAATTCAGCAACATGGGCGACAATGAATATCCAGGCTACATCTCGTTTTCTCTCCTGCCCCGCCGGCAACTCACGCTGACGATCCGCATTCTCGCTGGCGAACAGACCCGCTTGCTGAAGATCAAGAGCCCGCTGGCCGGAAGGAAATACCCGATCTGGCAGCCAGCACCTCTGCCCCAGAGCCAGCGGGTCGCCGAGATCGAGATGACGATGAGAGGATGGGAATCCTATGGCGACGGAACAGCGGAGAATAATCTGTGCTTCCTTGCACTGATCGACATCCGGGTGGACGGCCAACTGAGAAACGACTGGTTTACATCGTACCCATCGACGGAAGATGCCACCGGCAACAGCGGACCGCGGCTGCCACTCAGCGAAAGCGCCTGGAAAATCTCCGTCACAACCGTCCGCTCGCCTGACCATCCTCTCGTCCTCGCGCAAAGCGACACGCTCGCGGACGTGCCGATTCCCGGCCCGGGAAAGCTCGTCGAGATTCCGCTGACCGAAGCGCTGCGGAAACGCGGCTTTGTCTATGCCGCGGTGCATGGCCAGGGAAAGTTTTGGCTCGCCGATAATCAGTGCGTGGCGTCCGGGACGATGGAGCAGGAAGTGCCGGAACCGCAGATGCCAACGCTGCGCTGGAGCTGCTTTTCCGTCTTCGGTCCCAGCCTGCTGCTGGTCGCGGCACCCGGCTCCGCCGCGGCCAACTCGGTCACCTGGCTGATCGAGGATCAGCAGGGCCGGCGGATCGCGGACGGCTATCGGCCCAGCCAGCGTCTTGATCGGGATTACGTGTTGTGGAAGGAGCAGTTCCAGCCGCTGCCGGACTCGCGAACCTTCAACGCCGTCATCGGAAATCCCGGCGAACCGTATGCCGCCGAATTCATAGCTCCTCCGCCGCGTTTGCCGCGGTAACCCTCAGCGGTGGAGACCCCCGGGAGCCCAACCGACCTGGAGGCGGCGGCCAGCCTGGCTGGCGCGGAAGTGGAGCGCGCCATCCGGAAGACCGACGAGGTGGCAGTCGATGGTTTTCAAGGTGGGCTCGACGCCGCGGACGACGAAGGCTCCGAGGCCACGGGGCGCAGGCGTGCTGCCGGTCTGCCCCTGCTGGAGCGGGACCAGGACTTCCGTGGCTCCGGCCCGCCACGGGAACGTGCTCTCACTCGGGAGGCGCGCGCCGGCTTTCAAGACATAGCCGCCATCGCCGTCCTCCAGCACGAGAACGACCGGGCGCTGAAGGAAGCCGGACTGATGGACCTCGATGGGCACGCCGCTGCCGGCGACGAGGCCGCTCCAGGCGTCGAGCATCAGGGCCCCGGAGGCTTTGAATTCGGGGGGCAGTTCCCCGGCGAGGGCTTTGCGGAGGACGCCGATGGCGTCGCTCGTGAGGCCCATCTGCTGGAGGACTTGGGCGTAGTTCCAATCGACGCGCTTGCTGTATTTGCCGCTGTCGATCTTGGGCTTGATGACGCTGACGAGCTTCTCGAAGCCGCGCGCATCGCCGAGGACGGCGGTGTAATGCAGGAGCACGTCTTCGGACTCGGGGGCGAGCGTGTGCGCGGCTTCGGCCCACTTCACCGCGGTCGGCGCGTCGCCGCGTTTGCGGGCAATATTGCTGGCGAGGATGTAGGCCATCCAGGAGCGGCGCTCCTCGCCAAAAGCGGCGAGGGCCTGCTCCTTTTTGGGGTCGTGCTCGTTTTGGGTCAGGCCAAAACGGATGGCCAGCGGGGCCTGCACATTCGGATCGAGCGCGAGGAGCGTATCGAGGGCGGCGGTTTCCCCGGCGGCGTCGCCGGCGGTATTGCAGACTTGCGCGAGGTGGAAAAAGGCCTCGGCATCCGCGGGCACCTGTTCGGTGTAGGGCGTGATGGTGGCGCGCGCCTGCTCGTGCTGACCCGACAGACGGTAGGCGGCGGTGAGACCGAAGACCGTGCGACGATCCGCGGGCCGCAGCGCGTGGGCGCGCTGCAGTGCCTGGAGCCCAAGCTGGGGGACGAAGCCCTGCTGGATCAGGTGCTCGCCTTGGGCGACGAGCTGGTCAGGATCGTTGACGATCTGCTGGAGTTGCTGGGCGACCATTTTGGCAAAGGTCGGTCCATCAACGAAGGCGACGGAGTCCGGGTCGTTCGGGTCACGCAGGAGCTTGATGACGGCGCGGAGCTGGGCCAGCCCTTCGAGCGCGGTGCGATCGTTCGGGACGATCTCGAGCGCCTTTTTGAAAGCAGCGAGCGCTTCGTCGCGCTGGCCACGCATGGCGTGCATGACGCCGAGGTTGTTCCAGATCGCACTGATCTTCGGCGTCTTCTCCGCGGCCTCATTGAAAAGACGAATGGCATCTTCCTCCCGCCCTTCCAACCGCGCAACGGTGCCGCGATGAAACATGCCAAACGCCGTGCCCGGATGACTCTCCTCGAACTTCGCGAGCAACCCCGCCGCGTCCGCGGATTCCGCTTCCTCAATGGCCTCGGCGAGATCCTCGAGATGCTGCGCCGCGCGGTGAAAGGACGTCCACGGCTCGCCGGCCTCCGCGCCGAGTGATTCGATGGCGCGGAGCAGATGATCGATCTCAAAGGGATCGCTGTTCGCGACGGCGGGATCAATGTCCTGCGGCCAGGGGATGCGTTGCGGGAGCCCGAAAAAATCGAGCTCCCAGGAAGTGGATTCGATCCATTGAACAGGGGTGGTCGTGGTGGCGGGCATAAAGGGAATGGATGCGCAGGCTCAGCCGGCGATAAGGCGGAGAATCTCGGTTTTGTCGGCTTTCGCGGGAATCACGGAGCCGCATTGTTCGCGGGCGATGTCGGGGTCTTTCAGCCCGTGACCGGTCACGGTGCAGACGATGGTGCTGCCCTCGGTGATGTGCGGAAACACGCACGCGCCGCACGGCTGCGGGCCGAGGCATTTGAAAAGTCCCGCAATGCTCGCGGCGCTGGCGGGCTCGACGAAGATGCCTTCGTGCGAGGCGAGCCATTGCTGCGCGAAGAGGATTTCGCCGTCGGTCACGATGTCGATCGAGCCGCCGCTGTCGCGGATCGCGGCATTCGCCAGCTCCCAACTCGCGGGATTGCCGATGCGGATTGCGGTGGCGATCGTGTCGGGTTTCTCGATGACCTTTCTGTGGAAAATCGGGGCCGATCCGGCGGCCTGAAAGCCGGCCATTTTCGGCAGCTTCGTGGCTCGTCCGAGTTGATGAAATTCGCGGTAGCCCATCCAGTAGGCGCTGATGTTGCCCGCGTTCCCGACCGGCAGCACATGGATGTCCGGCGCGTCGCCGAGCATCTCGATGATCTCAAAGCTCGCCGTCTTCTGTCCTTCGAGCCGATACGGGTTGATCGAGTTGACGATGGCAATGGGCTCCGTTTCGCCGATCTCGCGGACGAGCCGCAGGGCGTCGTCAAAATTGCCGTCAATCGCCACGACCTTCGCGCCATACATGAAAGCCTGCGCCAGTTTCCCAAACGCGATCTTTCCCGCCGGCAGCAGCACGATGCAAGCAATGCTGGCGCGCGCGGCATAAGCGGCGGCGGCCGCGCTGGTATTCCCCGTGCTCGCGCAGATCACCGCCTGCGCGCCAGACTCCACGGCCTTCGAAAGCGCCATCGTCATGCCGCGATCCTTGAACGAACCGGTCGGGTTCAGCCCCTCGTATTTGATGAACACCTCGCACCCACGCCCGACCCGGGCGCTGAGCTTTGGCGAATGAATCAGCGGCGTGCTGCCTTCATTCAGCGAGATGAAAGGTGTGGCGTCGGTGATAGGTAGAAACTCGCGCCACCGGGCCATGACACCGCGGTCGAGGAGCGGGCGGGGAACGTTCAATTCTGGAGCGCTGTGGAAACCGGCGGATGGGTTTCAATGTGTGTCGCCAAGAGCAGGTCGATTAGGGCAATAGCGTCGCCCTCCAAGCTCATGGCCATCACGCCACCGCCTTTTGAGATGAAGGCGAAGTCGGGATGCTCGACGCGATACGATTTGTTCGCTGATAGAAAAATCGTGAAAGGCACGAAGGGTGCCGCGTGCAAAAGTTGTCGAACTCCCTCGGTAGTCATAGGCGAATGGTAGAGGACGGGAAACGGAATCGCAAGGCGCGGGGGCGTCAGGCAAAATTTTCCACGCGGATCATCCGCGGCGCTTTTTTCACGCAGGAAAGGGCGGCGATCTTCTTCAACGCAGCGGTGATCTGACCGTTCGTGGCTTTGTGAATGACCAGCACGAGCGAGACCGCTTCGCCCTCCTCGCCCTCGGGTTGGAAAATCGAGGAAATGCCGATGTTCAGCTCGCCGAGCACACCGGCCACCTGGGCCATGACGCCTGGTCGATCCTCGACGGTCAGCCGCAGGTAATATTCCGAGACGATCTGATCGATGGGCTTGCAGGTGCCGTATAGGCCGTGCGGCATGAAGCCGTAGTTGCTCCGTGGTGATTGCAGCGCGGCGGCGGCTTCCGCGATGTCGGCGATGACGGAACTGGCCGTGGGATCCTGGCCCGCGCCGCGTCCGTAAAAGAGCGTGTCGCCGACGATGTCGCCGTGGACGGCGAGAGCGTTGAAGACGCCATTGACGCTGGCCAGCACATGCTTCTCCGGGATCAGCGTGGGATGCACCCGCACCTCGATCTCCCCGCGCGCGTCGGCCTTGATGATGCCGAGCAGCTTGATCGAGTAGCCCAGTTTGCGGGCGAAACAGATGTCGCTCGCCGTGATGCTCTCAATGCCTTCGACGAAAACCTTGTCCGCGGGCACCCAGAAGCCGTAGGCCAGTGAGGCGAGGATGATGGCCTTGTGCGCCGCGTCACCACCATTCACGTCGAGCGCCGGATCGGCCTCCGCGTAGCCCGCGCCCTGAGCCTCGGCGAGCGCCTCGGCAAAGCCGAGCCCGCTCTCGCACATGCGCGTGAGAATGTAGTTGCTCGTGCCATTGATGATCCCGTGGATCGACCGGATATGATTGCCGATAAAAGCCTCGCGGATCGACTTGATGATCGGAATCCCCCCCGCGACGGCGGCTTCGAAAAAGACCGGCACCTTGTGCTTCGTCGCGGCCTCGAAAATCTCGCGCCCGTGCTCGGCGAGCAGCGCCTTGTTGCCGGTCACGACCATCTTCCCACGCTCAATCGCCCCCAGCATCAGCCGCAGACTTTCTTCCTTCTGGCCCATCAACTCGACCACGATCTGGATGGAGGGATCGTCGAGCAAATCCTCCCAGCGCGTGGTCAGCAACTCGCCCGAAACGCTGACGCCGCGGGCCTTCGCCGGGTCGCGCACGGCGATCTTTTTTACCTCCAACTCATAGCCGAGCCGCTCCCGGAGCAAGGCACGATTTTGCGTCAGGTGTTTGAAGACACCTGCGCCGACATTGCCCATTCCAGCGAGTCCGATGCCGAAGGTTTGCATGCGAAAGGGCGCGGACTATCGCGCCCGTTTTTTGGGGTGTAAAGGCGGGACTTACGAACTCGGGCCTTCGCTGGATGCCAGCCATTCTGCAAGTGAAACCAAGCGGTAGGCTTACTTGCCCGCCGCCTGCTGCACGTCGTATTCTTTCCAGAACTCGGCGGTGGTCTGGGCGGGATGGTCTTCCACCTGAGAGCGGAAGGAGAGGCGTTCCAGAAGGGGGAGTTTGCGCAGGAGTTCGATGTTGCGGGCTTTCGACGGAAGACGGATTTCCTTCAGTGTCGGACAGTCGAGCAAGGGGCTGAGATCGGTCACGTCAGAGTCTATCAAGTGCAGCGATTCGAGTGGCATTCCGCGCAGCAACTCCAAATCGGAGACAGGAACTTTGCAAAGAGTGAGCTTCTTCAAGCGCATTCCGCGCAGCGGAGTGAGGTCGTCCACTTGTGAACTGCCGATGTCCAAGTCTTCGAGCGGCATGCCGGCGAGGGGCGAAAGATCGCGGAGAGCGTTCAGACCCACGCGGAGATGCTTGAGCGGCATTCCTTCCAGGATGCGCAAGTCGGTGATCAGGCCTATGGCATCCAGAAACTCCAGTGGCATTCCGCGGATGGGAGAAAGATCCGTTACGTTTGTGGCGGCCAGTTCAAGTTTGCGCATCGGCATTCCTTTCAGCGGCGCGAGGTCGCGCACTTTTCCGCAGTCGCTCAAAGTCAGAACCTCCAGCGGCATGCCTGCCAGCGGTGAGAGATCTGAGATATCGTCGGAGCCCATGTGCAGTTCCCTCAGCGGAGCGCCGCGCAGAGGAGAGAGGTCGCGCACTTTGGTCCGACTAAGATCCAGCTTCTTCAATGGCATCCCGGCAAGGGGCGCGAGGTCGGAGACGGGGTGCGATCTGATATCGATTTCTGAAAACGCCATGCCAGCCAGCGGACGAAGGTCGCTGATCGGGTTCGTGCGATCGAGTCCCAGCGCGCCAAGAACCAACGTGTCGTCCGGAAACCAGCCAACTCTTTCGCGATAGACCTCCCCGTAAGCCGCGACGATCTTTTCCTGGTAGCCGCGGAAGACTTCGTCGCGTCCGAGGCCGTGACGGGCGAGAGCGGCGGCTTCGCCGGTGCGGTGCTGGGCGAGGAGGGCGGCGTGGAGTTCGCGCATGTGTTCCTTTCGCACTTCGCCGCCGGGGCTGGCGGCGCGCAGGCGTTCGCAGAGGGCGAGGTTGGCGCGGGCGTCGGCCACGGTCGCGGGGTCGCTGGCGAGGCGCACCGCGGTCTCGAAGCTGGCGATGGCTTCGGGGAAATGGAGCTGGGTCTGGAGGACGTGGCCGCGCAGGAGATGAGTGCCGGCATCGCCGGGCGCGAGGTCGCGGGCAAAGGCGAGCTTTTGCAGCGCGTCGTCGAATTTCTCCCCGGCAATGAGCGCCTGCGCCTGCGCAACGAAGGTGGGCGCTGTGCCGCGCAGGTCGGTGAGGAGGCGGCGCGAGTGGTTGCGCTCGACGACGACTTGCGCGGTGAAGCCCACGCCGAGCAGGAGGACGGCGGCGACGCCGATGGACGCGGCTTTGTTGCGCCGCACGAGCAGGGTGAACTGCTTCCACACGCCCGCCTTTTCCGCGCCGGTGGCGAAGCCGTTTTGGTAGGCGAGCACGTCGACCTGCAAGTCCTCGACGCGCGGGTAGCGCGCGGCCACGTCGAGCGCCATCGACTTGCGCACCACCGCGGCGAGCGAGGCGGGAATTTCCGCCCTCCGTTTTCCACTTTCCGTTTTGGTCTGCGTCCATTCGGCTTCGCCGCGCCCGACTTTGTCCACGATCTCCAGCGCGGCGCGGCCCGTGTAGGCGGCGCGGAGGTGGAGGATTTCAAAAAGGATCGCGCCCAGCGCGTAGATGTCACTGCGGGCGTCGAGCACGTCGATTTCGCCGCGGGCCTGCTCGGGGCTCATGTAGGCGGGCGTGCCCATGATGGCACCGGCCATGGTGAAGCTGGCGTCGCCCTCCACGGCGCGGGCGCTGAGGACGGCGGAGCCGGTGGAGGGCACCGCGCCGTCGGTGCCGTGGGCCGCGGCATCGACGGCGCGATGCCCTCCAATGA
>JBBQCM010000072.1:0-33597 GCA_038318725.1 Chthoniobacterales bacterium | reverse complement strand
CGCTCGGGGGGCCAATGTGGCGGGGGGGCCCCGCTCCGCCCCCCGCCGCCGTGCTACACCCCCGCCCGCTGACTGGCGCCACCCACGGCTGCGGAAGTTTTTTTTCGGGCCTGCCGCGGGAGCTTCTATTTCTTCGACTGGGTGAGAAACTCAGCGATGCACTCCATCGCTACTTTGATCTGGTCAAGACTCGTGGCGTAGCAGCAGCGGACGAAGCCTTCGCCGCTGGGGCCGAACGCGGGGCTGGGGACGCAGGCGACTTTCCTTTTCTCCAAAAGGCCGAGCGAGAACCCGCGGCTGGTGAGGCCAGTGCTGGCGATGCGCGGGAGGATGTAGCGCTGACTCCAAATGGGCGGAGGCGGCGGAACTAAATCGACGTCCTCACTCCCGCCGCCTCCACCCGCGTTTCAGTCAGCGATCCTTCACTGCGCTTCGCTCCATTCAGGATGACGGCCTTTGGGATTTCTCCCAAAGTGATACACCACCGTTCACTTCCGCACTTCGCCCAGAAACTCGCCGATGCGCTCCATTGCGGTTTTGATCTGGTCGAGGCTGGTGGCGTAGCAGCAGCGGACGAAGCCTTCGCCGCTCGGGCCAAAGGCGGGGCCGGGGACGCAGGCGACTTTCTTTTTCTCCAAAAGGCCGAGTGAGAACTCGCGGCTGGTCAGGCCGGAGCTGGTGATCCGCGGGAAGATGTAGAAGGCGCCCACGGGCTTGAAGCATTCGAGGCCGAGTTCGTTGAAGGCGGTGACGATGTAGTTGCGGCGCAGCTCGTACTCGCGGCGCATGGTCTCGACGGCACGGGTGCCGTTTTCGAGGGCCTCGATGGCGGCGTCCTGGGCCATGGTATTGGCGCAGAGGATGGCATACTGATGGATTTTCATCATGGCGTCGGTGAGGACGGCGGGCGCGCAGGCATAGCCGATACGGAAGCCGGTCATGGCAAAAGCCTTGGAAAACCCGTGGAGAAAGACGCAGCGTTCGCGCATACCGGGGAGGCTGGCGATGGAGACGTGCTCCGCGCCGTCATAGGTCAGCTCGCTGTAGATTTCATCGGTGAGGACGATGAGATCGTGGTCGATGCACAGGCGGGCGATCTTTTCCAGCTCGGCGCGGGACTGGGTGGCGCCGGTGGGGTTGCAGGGAAAGTTGAGCATCAGCACCTTCGAGCGCGGGGTGATTTTCTCGGCGAGCGCGGCGGCGGTGAGGCGAAAGTTTTCCTCGGCGTGCGTGGCGATGGCGACGGCCACTCCATGCGCCATGGCGACGCTCGGCGAATAGCTGACGTAGCAGGGCTCGTGGTAAAGGACTTCGTCGCCGGGATTGATGACGGCGCGCAAAGCGAGGTCGATGGCTTCGCTGACGCCGACGGTGATGATGACTTCGGTGCGCGGATCGTAGGCGATGCCGAAGTGCTGTTGGACGTATTTGCAGATCGAGGTGCGCAGCTCGGGCAGGCCGAGGTTCGAGGTGTAGTGGGTGCGGCCGTGTTCGAGCGAATAGATGGCGGCCTCGCGGATGTGCCACGGGGTGTCGAAGTCGGGCTCGCCGACGCCGAGGGAGATGACTTCCTTTTCCTGCGCGACGATGTCGAAGAACTCGCGGATGCCGGACTTGGGAAGATCGCGAACGTGGTTCGCGATGTGTTTTTTGAGGATCATGAAGAATTTAAGATTTGGGATTTAGCATTTAGGATTTTGCGCGGAGTTGGAAAATGCCGCCTGCCTTTGGTTCCGGTCGCGCCAAAAAGGGCGTGGCAGGATGCCGGGGCAGGCGGCTAGCGAGCTCGCGCGGCCCAACTCCTAACTCCTAAATCATAAATGCTAAATTCTCTCACGGCGTGACGGCGAGGCGCTGCGCTTTGGGCTCGCGGGTGAGGGAGACGCCGTTTTCCTTGTAGGTCTTGAGGCGGAAACGCGTGGCGGTGGAGATGACGCCTTTGATGGTGCTGAGCTTTTCGGAGATGAAGCTGGCGATGTCCTGGAGGGTGTTGCCCTCGACCACGACGAGCAGGTCGTAGCCACCGCTGATCAGGTAGCAGCTTTGCACTTCGGCGAATTTTGCGATGCGCCCGGCGAGCCGGTCAAAGCCGCCACCGCGCTCGGGGGTGATCCGCACTTCGACGACGGCGGTGACGAGCCCGGCCTGCACTTTCTGCTGATCGATGATCGCCTGATAGCCGAGGACGATGCCCTCGCTTTCCAGCCGCGCGAGCCGCTCGGCGACCACTGCCGGCGTGAGGCTGAGTTCCTTCGCGAGATCCTCGATGGAGGTGCGGGCATTTTGGCGGAGAAGGTTGATGAGCGGTTCCATGGCGGTGTGAAGGGACGCGCAGCATACACATGCCGCGAATGCGGTCAGCGGAATAATTCCTTTGGAGACGGGGCTGCGGCGGCGAGCGATTCGCCGGTTGAAAGGGGCAGTGCCCTGCCCTAATGGAGCGTCGCGTTTTGAAAATCCGCCATCTCCTCCCAGTCCTCGCCCTCGCTTGTGCGGCCCGCGTTTCGTCCGCCGCAGAGCCGGCTTATGCCGCGGACACGGCGGGCTACACCCGGGTCGTGCAGCCGTTCCTTCAGGATCACTGCGTGAAATGTCACGGGTCGGAGAAGCAAAAGGGCGATCTGCGGCTGGACACGCTGCCAAATAACTTTCTCGATCCGGCGACGGTTGGAAAATGGGCGGACGTGGTGGATACGATCAACGGGCACGAGATGCCGCCGGAGAAGGAGCCGCAGCCGGACGGGCAGCGTGCGGGCGCTTTCGCCGAATGGATCACCGCCGAACTGGGTCGTGCCGAGGTGGCGAAGCGTTCGACGCGCGTGATCCTCCGCCGGATGAACCGCGCGGAGTACGACAACACCGTCCGCGATCTCGTGGGCGTGAGCTTTTCGCCCGCGGAGAAGTTTCCCGAAGACCCGCCGGCGGGCGGCTTCGACAACATCGGCGTGGCGCTCACGGTCTCGCCGCTGCATATGGAGCTGTACTACGCGGCGGCGCGGCAGGTTCTCGACCGCGCGCTGTTCGAGGGCGCACAGCCGGCGGCGCTCAAGTGGCGTTTCGAACCGGAGGAAAATACCGAGGGCGGTGACCGCTATCGAGTGAAGCGCGAGTGGCCGACCGCTGCCGGCGCGAAGCCGGTCGTGAATAACATCCTGCTCAACGACGGTAAGAATCCGACCGAAAACGGCTTCACGCTCATCCATCACAACTCGTGGGACAAAAGCGTGGGCTTCCGAGATTTCAAGTTGCCGGTCGAGGGTGAGTACATCATCCGCTTCCGCGCGGCGGGGCGCGTGCCGAAGCGTGCGGAGGTGGTCGCTGCGGCGCGGACCATTTTGGAAACTCGGCGTGACGACGAGGTCGCGAAAAACCCGACGCGAAAGGAAGGCGCGCAGCGCCAGCTCGAAAGCGACCTGAAGCACTTTGAGACGCACCGCATGTACGACTACGGCGCGCCGCGCGTGAAGCTCGTGCAAGACCTCGGCGGCACTCCGCGCGTGCTCGTCGAGATGGACGTGGAGGCACCGGATTCCGCGCCGAAGATCTACGAGGTCCGCGCGAATTTTTCCAAGCTCAACGCGGGCCTGAGCTTTGAGTACGCCTACAGCATCCCCAGCGTGCTGGAGAACTTCTGGATGCAGGGGAAAGACACGTTCGCGCGGCCGGTGCTGCTCATCGACTGGATCGAAATCGAAGGCCCGATTTACCCGAGCTGGCCGCCGCCGAGTCACCGGCGCGTGCTGCCGGAGATCGCCGGCAAGAGCGCGGAGAAGGACGAAAAGGAATACGCCCGCGAAGTGCTGAGCCGCTTCATGACGCGCGCGTATCGGCGTCCGCTCGCCGCGGGCGAACTCGATCCGAAGCTCGCGCTCTTTGAAAAGGCACGCGCCGAGAACGTGCCGTATCTCGATGCGATCAAGCGCCCGCTTACCGCCGTGCTCACGTCGCCGCATTTCCTCTACCTCGTCGAGCCGGAGGCTCCGGCGGCGCAGCTCCGCAAGCTAAACGGCTACGAACTCGCCTCGCGCCTCTCGTATTTCCTCTGGTCGTCGATGCCGGACGGCGAACTCTTCCGCCTCGCCGCGAACGGAGAAATCCTCAAGCCCGCAGTACTCGGCCAGCAGCTCACCCGCATGCTCGCCGACCCGAAGAGCGAGGCCTTTGTGAAGAACTTCGCCGGCCAGTGGCTCGGTCTGCGGAAGGTCGGCGCGAACCCGCCGGCGACCAATCTTTACCCCGAATACGACCGCCATCTCGAAACCTCGATCGTCCGCGAAACCGAGTCATTTTTCGCCGAGTTACTCCGCCACGACCTTGACGCGCGCAATCTCATCAAGAGCAACTTCGTCACGATCAACGAGCGGCTGGCGCGCTTCTACGGCATCCCCGGAGTGAAGGGGGACGAGTTCCGCCGGGTGCCCGCGCCGCCGGAGTCGCACCGCGGCGGGCTCGTCACGCAGGCGTCGATCCACAGCATCACCTCTAACGGCACGCGCACCTCACCGGTCTCGCGCGGCGTGTGGGTGCTGAAAACGCTGCTTGGCACCGACCCCGGTCTGCCCGTGGCAAATGTCGGCGACATCCCGCCGAAGGTGCCCGGCATGGATAAGGCAACGGTGCGCCAGCGACTGCAGATCCATCGCGAACAGCCAGCTTGCGCGCGCTGCCATGACAAGATCGACCCGCTCGGTTTCGCGCTGGAAAACTTCAATGCCTGCGGTGAATGGCGCGCCCAGGAAGGGCACGGATACCAAGGCCGGATCGAGAAAAACGACCCGGTCATCGACGGCGCGTCGAAGATGCCCGACGGCACGGAGTTCACCGGCGTCGAGGGCTTGCAGACCGCGCTGTTGAAAAAAGAGGACCTGTTTCTCAACGCCCTCTCCAGCCAGCTCTATACGTATGCGCTTGGTCGCGAACTGGGCTTCTCCGACCGCCCCGCCGTCCGCGCTTCGGTCGAGGCGATGAAGCGCAACCGCTATCTGCTCCGCGCTCTCTTGATCACGATCGTGCAGTCCGATCTGTTCACGACAAAATAGCCTCTCCATCAATCCCTTCATCCATCCGTCCATGAATCCACTTTTTCACACCCCGCTCGCCCGCCGCACCGTGCTCCGCGGAATCGGGGCCACGCTCGCGCTGCCGCTGCTCGAAGCCATGCTGCCACGCACCGCGCACGCCGCGCCTTCGACGTTCAAGCCTCTGGCCCAGTCCGGCACGAAGCCTGCGCCGCGCATCATTTTCTGCTACGTGCCGAACGGCGTGAACATCAAGGAGTGGATGCCCGCCGACAGCGGCGCGGGCTACAAGCTCTCGTCCACTCTGGAGGTCCTCAAGGACCAGCGCGCGGACTTTTCCGTGCTCACCGGCCTCGGCCATCCGAACGCCAGGGGCGGACACTCCGGCGCAGATACCTGGCTCACCGGCGCGGACCTCAAGGCCACGCCGGGCAAGGACTACACGAACACGATTTCCGCCGACCAAGTCATCGCCGAGGCCATCGGCGCGCAAACACGCTTTCCCTCGCTCGAGCTGTCGGACATGTCCGGCACCGGCGGCGCGCTTCACAGCCACACGCTGGCCTTCGACCGCAACGGCACGCCGCTCCCCGCCGAGAACAGCCCGCAGCGGCTCTTCGAGCGCCTCTTCGTCCCGGACGACGCCAACTCCCGCGAGGCCACGCTCCGCCGCTATGCGGAAAAGCGCAGCATCCTCGACGACGTGCTCGCCGAAGCCAGCGCGTTGCAGAAAAGGCTGGGTCGCGCCGATCAGCACAAGCTCGATGAATACCTCAACTCGATCCGCGAAACTGAGAAGCGCGTGCAGCGGCAGGAGGGTTGGATCGATGTCCCAAAACCAAAAATCGAGAGCGCCGGACTCCAGCTCGCGAGCAAGCCCGGCGACGGTCACGACCGTCCGATGTGGGTCGATGTCATGCTCGAACTCAGCTACCTCTCCTTCATCACTGACACCACGCGCGTCATCACTTTCGAGTGGTCGCGCGAGGCCGGCGGCTACGGCGGCGGCGGCGAAAACCACCACGAGCTTTCGCATCACGGCGGCGACGCGGGGAACCTCGCCAAGCTCGCGAACATCGACCGCTTTCACCTCGAACGGCTGAAACGTTTTCTCACTTTTCTCCGCTCCACCGAGGAAGGCGGGCGCACCATGCTCGATCACACCATGGTCGTCTTCGGCTCCGGCATGAACAGCGGCCTGACCGGCGACCATTCGCCGAAAAACCTCCCGCTCCTCGTCGCCGGCGGTACGGCCTGGGGCCTCAAACACGGCCAGCACCTCGCCCACGACGAAGCCAAGCACCCGCCGCTTTCCAACGTACTGCTGACGATGATCCAGAAAATGGGCGTCGAGACCGGCAAATTCCAGGATGCCCGCGGCACGCTCAGTGGGTTGGTATAGACCGTTCCAAAGGATGGCCTATTGCCCGGACTATTGTCTGGCGCTGCGACTGATGGAGATCGGCGGGGGGTGAAGACGTGCGCTGTGGCGGCAGAGCTGCGGGTGAGTGTGAAAACAGTCGAGACCCATCGGCAGAGGATCGAAGAAAAGCTCGGGCTGGCCGATGGGGTGGCGCTGCAGCGGCGGGCGGCGCTTTTCGAGGCTGGGCAGGAAGCGGCGCACAATGGCCTTGGCACCGGCGCAGAGCATTCCTAGCTTCCGGCTGACTATGAGCATTTTTCAAGACGCAAACCGCGCCGCGCTGGCAACGCTGGAGTCACTGGCCCCGCTGGAGCCGAAGGTGGAGCGGGCTGCGAAACTGGTGGGCGATTGCTTGGTTGGCGGCGGCAAACTGCTGGTCTGCGGCAATGGCGGGAGCGCGGCGGATGTGGCGGATTTTGCGACGGAGTTCACCTGTCGCTTCGTCACGGATCGGCAGCCGTGGCCGGCGATCAATCTCGCGGCTTGCGGTAGCGTGCTCACAGCCACCGGCAATGACTATGGTTTCGATGAGATCTTTGCCAGGCAGGTGCGGGCCTTCGGCAAAAAGGGCGATGTCTTGGTGGCGCTGACGACGAGTGGCAATTCGACGAACATCCTGTCGGCGATCGCAGCGGCGAACATCGCGGGCGTCCACACGATCGCGCTGCTCGGGCGGGACGGCGGACGGGCGCGCGGCCTGGCCGAGGTGGAACTGATCGTGCCGAGCCAGATCACTGCGCGCATCCAGGAGGCGCACAAGTTTCTCCTCCATGTGCTCTGCGAACTGGTGGAAACCGGGTGGCTGCTAGCCCGGGAGGTCAGCGCTGATTCTCTCCCGCAGTCCGCGGATTAGGTGGGGCTGGGTGCCGGGGTGGCGGGTTTGGGCGCCGGCTTGGGAGCGGGCTTGGCCGCAGGCGCAGCGGGTTTGGGTTTCGGGCCAGGAAGGCCGGGCATGGTGGCCATGTCGTCAGCGACGCTCGACGGCGCAAAGGCTTCGGCGATCACTTTGCCGAGGTGATAGACCTTCACCCCGTAACCCGTGAATTTCTGGCCGCTGGCTTCGACCTTCTTCTTATCCTGGTAGTGCTCGGCGGTCATCGTGGCACTCTGGGTCGCGGTGGTCAGGGTTTGCTCGGCTTTGGGCTGGAGCTGGGTGGTGAGGTCGCTGTGGTCGATGGCGACGGTGTCGTGCGAGCCGACGACGCGACCGAAGAAGGCGTATTTGACGCGGAGGGGAAGGCTGTCGGTACCGGTGTTGGTGAGGGTGATTTTCAGGGCGCGCTTCTGCGTTCTTTTGGGGCCGTCGGTCTCGCTCTTGGACTCCTGCTCGACCTTGAGGCGGACAACGCTGGTGGCGGGCAGGATCGGTGTGGGCGTGGACGGCCCGGGACTGAGCTGCGCACCGGCGGTGGCGGCGGTAAGCAGAGCGGCGAGGAGGAGGGTGGGAGTTTTCATGCCGGGGGATTAGGCGAAGTCATAGATGGTGGCGCGGAGGCAGTTGGGCTTAAAGGCTTTTTCCACGAAGTCGAGGTGCAGCGGATGAATCTGGTAGGCTTCTTCCGCGGCCTTGTCCTCAAACAGCAGATGGAGCGCGACCTGGTAGCTCTGATCCACCACATCGCGATGGCTCGGGACCATGCGGCCGACGTGGAAACTTTTGGCGAGTGGGATGGGGCGCAGGTATTTTTCGGCGCCGGCGAGGAGGGCGTCGGCGGCGTTGGGAATTTCAGGTTTGATCCAAAAAATGACGACGTGGGAGAGCATGGGTGCGGTGGATGAAGGGATGAGTTGGCTTATTGGTCGGGACGTGTGCTATGCCCCACGCGCCTTTCCAGCAATCACGAATGAAACTTCCGCATCTCCTCGCCGCCGCTGCCCTCGTCCTTGGCGCGGGGTGCAACTCGCTCGACAATCCGCTGACCAGTCTCGATCTCTTCAAGACGGGGCACGATGGGCGCGTTTTCAATTCCCGGACCGGCGAATACGAATGGCCGGCCAAGCCCACGCCTCGCCCGCAGAGCAAGGCAGCACCTGTCTCCCGCACCTCCGCGGCGACGCCTGCGCCGTCGGCTGATGGTCGCGGTTATGATCCGCAGAAGGGGCAGTTTGCCGAGCCCGATCCGGCGCGCGGAGCGCGGTAGCTACGGCGGCTCGCCGAGTTGGGGAAAATGAACCTGCTTTTCCTGGCGCAGGAGTTTCGCGCAGCGTGCGGTGAGCCGGGGCGAGGGCTCGCGGGGATTCCACACGCGCGGGGCGGGGAGCAGTGCGGCGAGCATGGCGCATTGCTCGCGGCTGAGGGCGCGACAGCCGGTGCCGTAGTGCGCGCGGGCAGCGGCTTCGAGGCCATAGATGCCGTTGCCCATCTCGATGACGTTGACGTAAAGTTCGAGGATACGCCGCTTCGGGAGGAGCAGTTCCATCCAGAAAGTGTAGTAGGCTTCCAGACCTTTGCGCACCCACGAGCGGCCCTGCCAGAGGAAGAGCGAGCGGGCGCATTGCATCGAGATGGTGGAGGCACCCCGCACGCCTTCACCAGTGCGCCCGGCCTGGGCTCGGGCGAGGCGGATTTCCCGCCAGTCAAAACCGTGATGCCGGAAGAAGCGCTGATCTTCGCCGGTGAGGACGAAGCGCACAAACTCCGGCGGCATCCGCCCGAGATCGCGCCAGAGGTAGCGCCTCTCGGTCACCGGCTGTCCGCCGAGCCGCGCTTCGAGCGGGCGGAGGAGCATGAGCGGCGTCACTGGCGGATCGACGAACCGGACGAGCGCCACTTGGAGCGCAGGAAGCAGCAGGAGGACCAGTGCGGCGAGCCCGAGCCAGAGCGGCCAGCGGCGTCGGCGTGGCGGTCGGGGGGCTTTGCCGCGCTTCAAAGAATGCGCACTTGCGGCGGTAAGATCCGCACGGGCCGAATGGGCTGAATCCTGAGGCGGCCCTCTTCCTCGGCGTGCGGGGCGACGATCTCAGCTTCGGTGATGTCGATGACGTTCATCTCGCGGTGCGCCTTGCGGGGCTTGGGCTCGGGCGTTTCCGCGGGCTGCGTGGCGGCGGGGATGGTGCCGTGCTTGAGGGCGGTCTGGCTGGCTTGGGCGGAGATTTCCTCGAGAAGATTGCGTTGCTCGTCGATGAGCTTTTCCATGCGGTCGCGCAAGGCGTCGCGCTGTTGGATAATGCTGTCGCGTTCGCGCCGCACGCGGCCCAACTCACGCTCGAAACGCGCTCCGGCATCGGCCTCCGCGCGGGCCAGCGCGGCGCGCTCCGCGGCGAGGGCGGCGGTGTCCTGCACCGCGCGGTCGCGGGCGGCGGCGGCTTCGGCGAGGGCGTCATCGCGCTGGCGGGAAACGGTCTTGAAATCGCGCGCGAGGCCGGCGCTGTGGGCGGCGTGAGTTTCGCCGGCGGTGGTGAGTTCGGCTTCGAGACGCTGCTTTTCGGCGAGGAAAACGCCGCGCTCCTGCCGCGCGGCGGCCAGCTCCTGGTCGGTTTCCGCACGGGTGGCCGAAAGTCGTTCCGTCGCGTCAGTACATTCGTTGCGGGCTTCGTCGCGGGCGGTGGTCAGGTGGGTGATGGCGGCGGAAAGTTTCGCTTCGGTTTCTGCGCCGGCAGAGCGGGCTTCGTCGCGTTCGGCGAGGAGAGTGGACACGGCGGTGTCCTTTTCCGCGGTGAGGGCGGTGAGCGCGCGGGTGCGGTCCTCGTGCAGCGCCGTTAGCGCGCGCTCGTGTCGCGCGGTGAAGTCGGCGAGCGCGCTTTCATGCGCGGCCTTTTCGTGCGCGAGTTCCTCCGCGAGCGTCTCGTGCGCCCCGCGCGCGGTGTCCTGGTCCTGCTCGCGCGCCGCCAGTTTTTGCGCCAGTTCATCGCGTTCGCGGGTCCGGTCGGCGACGGCTTTGCTGAGTTCGTCAACGCGGTCCTGATGCGCGGTCGTCGCGGCGGCCAGTTCGGCGGTGAGTGCATCCTTCGCCGCGAGCAGGTTCTCGCGATCGCGATCAATGCTGGCGAAAACCTCGCCGTGCTGCTGCTTCGCGGCGTTCAACTCGCCGGTGAGCGTTTCGATCTTTTCCGCCAGGTGGCTGCGTTCGTTACCTGCGGTCTCGCGTTCCGTGCGCGCTTGAGCGCGCTCCTTCTGCCAGCCGGCCTGCGCGGCTTCGTGCGAGTGCCCGGCGGCGGAGAGGTCGGCCGTGAGTCCGCTGGCTTTGGATTGCCAGTCGTCGCGCTCCTTCGTCAGCTCCGCGAGCTGGGCTTCTTGCGCGCTTTTCGCGGACGCGGCTTCGGTGCTGATGGTTTCGTGCGCCGCCCAGGCTTGCACAAGTTCGGAGGAGAGTCCGTCCTTGGCGGCGCTTAAAGTGTCGCGCTCTTTTTCGAGCGCGGCGACGGCGTCGCCGTGCTGCTGCCGCGCAGCGTCGAGATCAGCGGCCAGCGTGGCGATCTTCGCGTGAAACTCGTCGCGCTGACCGGTGATTTCCGCGAGCGTCTTTTCATGCGCGGCGTAGGCGGTCGTCGCATCTTTCGCCAGCGTCTCGTGCGCGGCCTGGCTGGCGGTGAGCTGGTCCGCGAGCGCGGCCTTTTCGGCGGCGAGTTCGCTCTTCGCCGCCTGGACCTCGGCGTAGGCTTTGGAGACGGTGTCGCGGGACTGGCGGGCGGCGGTGAGTTCGCGTTCAAGAGTCTCGCGCTCCTGCTGCCGCGCGACTGTGAGGGTGTCGAGGTCGGCGAGCAGTTTTTCGGCTTCCTTTTGCGCGGCGTCGCGTTCGTAGGTGAGCTTTCTGTTGTCTGCCCGCAGGTTGGTGATCGTGGAATTGCTGCTCGCGCGCGCCGCCTCGAGCTCGCGAGCGAGCTTCGCCTTTTCAGCGCCGAGATCTTTGCTCGCGGCCGCGGCGACCGGGGCGGCGGCGAGCGCGGCGGCAAGTTCCGCGGCGAGGCTGGTTTTTTCGGTGCCGAGCTGCTCGTGGCTCGCGCGGAGCTGGGCGAGGGCCTGTTCAGCCTCCCGGCGCGCGGCCTCGGCGGCGGCGAGCTGTTCGGCAGTTTTCGTGGATTGAAGCTGCGCGGCGGCGGCTTCGCTCCGCATCTTTTCCACGTCGGCTGACTGCTCCTCCGCGGTGCGCAACTGCGTCGCGAGGTGCTCGCGCTCCTGCCGGGCGGCGGCGAGTTCCTCCTGTAGCCCTGGCAGCGCGGCGGACTCCTCACCAACTACGCCGGCGGCGATGCGCGCGGCGAGCGTCTCCCGTTCCCTGGCAATCACGTTGCGTTCCTCGATGAGGGACTTGATCCGTCCGCGGTAGTTTTCGATGTCGGTCTCGAACTGCGCGACGGCCCGCGCTTCCCACGCCTCTGGCGCGGGCGGCGCCGCGACGATGGCGGGTGCGTTGGAAAGACGGGCGCGGGCTTCCTCGAGTTCCACGACAAGCCGGGCCCGGGCGGCGTTCGCGCTTTCGATTTGTTCCTGCGCCTCCTTCAGCGCGCGGGCCGCCTCCGCCTCGCGTTTGCGCGCGGTGACTTCAAACTCCCGCCGGATCGCGGCGTGCGTTTCCTCGACGTGCGCGGCGCTGTCGCGGTGCAGGCGTTCGGTCGTGGCGAGCTGTCGTTCCAGTTTGATCTTGGCTTCCTTCTCGCGCCCAAGGGCGAGCGCGGCCTCGCGCTGGTTGGATTCCAGCGCGGCGATCCGGCGGTGCAATTCATCCATCTGCCGCTGACTTTCCTTCGGCGAACGCTCCGGCCCGCCGTTGCCGGGCGGATGCGGCGCGTCGATGCCCATGGACTGGCCGAGCTTCCCGCGCTTTTGAAATTCCGCGACTTGCTTGGAAAGCACGGCCTGCTGCTGGGCGAGCGCGTCGCGCTCCGTGCTCAATTCCTTCACGCGCTTCGCGTTGTCCTGTCCCTTGCCCATCTCGGTCTTGAGCGCGGAAAGTTCGCGTTGGAGCGCAGCACGTTCCTGCTGGGCTTTCGAGAGATTTTCCGCAGTCTTCGCGGCCACGCTTTTCTCGAATTCGATCTGCTCGAGCTTGTCGTCGGCAGCGGTCTTGGCCCGGACCATTTCGGCGACGAGACGCTCCCGCTCGCCGGCGCTTTTGTGGCGTTCCGCGGCGGCGGCGGCGAGCTGGCGTTCGTATTCGCCTTTGGCCCGCACGAGCTGTGCGCGCATGGCGTCGCGGGCGCGGAGGAGCTCGTCACGGGTGAGTTTTTCGTCGTCAACGAGCGGCGCGTTCAGGACTGTCGCGGTGGTTTGGCCCGACAGCGCGAGGGCTCCTTCCGTGTCCAACTTCAGGTCGATGGGCGGGAGGTCCGGGGGTGGCGGGGCGGCAGATTCCAGCGGAAGCGGCGCAGACGCGGCGGATGGGGCTGGCGCAGGGCTGGCGGGCTGGGGCGGGCTGCTGGTCCCTGTCGCGCCGGGAATGATTTTGCGGTCGGCGCGGCGGTTGCGGAGCTTTTCGTTGAGCGCGTTCGCGGCTTCCAGGGTCAGGCCGGTGTGGGTCGGCGTGGTTCCTGAACCCGGCGTCGTGGAACGGGCGCCGGCCAGCAACTTCATCACTTTCTGCCAGGGGAAGAAAACCTCCTTCTCGTTCGAGGGCAGCACTTCCGCGCGGAAGATTTCCGGGGCGCGCCGGTAGATTTCGCTGAGCGGGATCGTCGTCTGTCCGCGGGCGATGCGGTCGGCGAGTTCGGCGATCTCGAATTTCAGCTTGGCCTCGGCGTCATGCGGGCCGTCGTGGAGCAACTCCGTCGGGATGCGGGGGAGAAAATCGCCGAGGTCGAGGAGGATGTCGTGCCGGCTCTCGGCAATGACCGGCGCGGTTGCGGCGGTGGCCCCAGTTTCCTTCGAGAGGTTGCGAGGAAACTTGAATTCGGATTTCGCCGCCTCGGGCGGAGGAGCAGGCACGCTGGGCGGCAGCGGCTTGGGCGTCTCGTCTGGCACTTTATCGTCCGCCGCTTTGGTTTTGAAACGATCGAGAAATGACATGTTCCGCGGAAGTGTAGGAGGCGTTTCAGCAGCTTCTAGTCCTAAGTGCGCCGTTTTTCCGCGCTCCTAACCCGCGGACACGGGGCCGGCCAGACCGGCGGTCGCCCCGGCATCGACGACGAACGCCGCGCAACTTTCCGCCAGCCGTGCCGGGAGCACCGCCCTCAGTCGCACCGCCTCGCCCTCGTATTCCGTATGCAGGATGCGCCCCTGCCGGTGGATGCGCGCGAGCAGCCCGCCCTCGCGCTGCGGGATGCGCAGCTCACATGTCACCGCGCCGTCATCGGCCATTTCGGCCATGCGCGCGATGAGTTCGTCGAGCCCTTCGCCCGTCTGCACGGAGATGAAAACCGCGTCGGGAAAGTGCCGCCGATGCACCGCGAGCGTGGCGTCGTCCGGCACCTTGTCGATCTTGTTGAAGACGATCAGCGTCCGCTTTTCGTCCGCGCCCAGCTCGGCGAGCACGCGGCGCGTGGTGTTGTAAAACTCCATGACCTCCGGCTGCGAAGCGTCGAGCAGGTGGATCAGAAAATCCGACAGCGCGGATTCTTCGAGCGTCGCGTTGAAGGCCTCGACCAGCCGGTGCGGCAGCTTGCGGACGAAACCGACGGTGTCGGTGAGCAGCAGCGGCTGCTTGTTCGGCAGCGCGATTTTCCGCGTCGTCGTGTCGAGCGTGGCGAAAAGCTTGTCCTCGATGAGCACGTCCGCACCGGTCAGCCGGCGGAGGAGCGAGGACTTGCCCGAGTTGGTGTAGCCGACGATTGCCGCGTTCGGCACGGGCGTGCGCTTGCGGTCTTTGCGTTGCGTGGCGCGGGCTTCGCGCACGGTTTCGAGGTCGCGCTTGAGCCGGTCGATATTCCCGCGGATGCGCCGCTTGTCCTGCTCGAGCTGGGTCTCGCCCTCGCCCCGCGCGCCGATGCCGCCGCCCTGCCGGACGAGATGCGTCCAACCGCGGGTGAGGCGTGGCATCTGGTATTCCATCTGCGCCAGCTCCACCTGGAGCCGGGCCTCCCGCGTCTGCGCCCGTTTCGCGAAAATATCCAGGATGACCTCCTGCCGGTCGATCACCGTGAGGCCCGCCAGCTTCTCCCAGTTCCGCTGCTGGCTGGGCGACAGCTCGTTATCGAAAACGATGACGTCGCACCGCTGCTCCTTCGCCCGCGCCACGATTTCATCCGCCTTGCCCGTGCCGATGAGCAGCCGCGCGTGCTGCTCGCGAGTATGCACCAGCATCCGGTCGATCACCGGCACCCCGAGCGTATCCACCAGCTCCTCCAATTCCTCCAGCAGGCTCTGCGTCTCGTCCCGCTTGCCCGCCTCATGGTAAGCGCCCACGAGCAGCGCGCGCTCCACCATGTTTTCGCCTTCTTTGTTTTCAGTCATGCAGTTTTCTAAATGGGCCGCACCATACGTGGTGCCCGTGCTGCGCGCAAAGCCTCGCTGCGCCCGCGCGCAGCGCAAAAACCTGTCATCCTTGCGGAGTCTCCGGCGGGCGAAGGCGGGAGGGAGAATGCGCTCCGCACCGCCTCCGCCCGCGTTTCAGTCAGCGATCCTTCGACTCCGCTCCGCAAAGCCTGCGCTCCGCTCAGGATGACGGCATTTTTGGGGGACGCTGGCGCTCGACGCCACCCGCGTTGCCTGCGATTCTCCCCGCACTTCTCCCATGAAAACGCCCTCACTCCTCCTCCTCCTCACCACCTCCCTCGCCCTCGCCGCCGAGCCGCCGGAGCCGAAGTTCACCGCCGTCACCCTCGATGACAAAATCCAGATCGGCTACGGCATCGCTGTCGCCGACGTGGATGGCGACAAAGCGCCCGACGTGCTCCTCGCCGACAAGCGGCAGATCGTCTGGTATCGCAACCCCGGCCCCGCCAAAGCGCGCGACGCCGCGGCGTGGGCGAAGTTCGTCATCGCCGAAAACCTCACCGAAAAGGACAACGTCTGCCTCGCCGCGCAGGACCTCGACGGCGACGGCAAATGCGAACTCGCCGTCGGCGCCGAGTGGAACCCCGGCGACACCGAGCACAGCGGCGCGGTCTTCTACCTCATCCCGCCCGCCGACCGCACCCAGCGCTGGGAGCCCGTGAAATTCCCCAGCGTCGAGCCGACCACGCACCGGATGAAGTGGCTCGAGTTTGAAAAAGGGAAGTGGGGGCTCGTCGTCGTCCCGCTCCACGGACGCGGGAATAAGAACGGCGAAGGCGCGCCGGTCAAAGTGCTGCTTTATCATCCGCCGACGCCGCTCAACGATCCGAAGGGTGAGTGGAAAAGCGAAGTCGCCGATGAGTCGATGCATATGACGCACAATTTTCGCATCCTCAAAACCGGCTTTGCCCTCGCGGGCAAAGAAGGCGCGCCGTTCATCTTCCGCGATGGTGGAACTTGGCATCGACGGGAGGGAGTTCCTTTTTCTCGTCCGGTGCTCCCGCCCAAAGGAGCAGGCGAAATCGACTATCTCGAAGTGAGTTTGAATCACGGCTTCACCGCGACGATAGAGCCGATGCACGGTAACGAGCTTGTTGTTTACGATCACGATCTCGCCGGGGAAAAGCGGCGCCGCGTTCTCACCGACAAACTGATCGAAGGTCATGCGTTGCGGTGTGACAATCTTGGCGCGGGCGGAGATGAGCAAATCGTCGTCGGCTGGCGCGGCAATCCGGCCAACCCTAAAAACACCTTTGGCATCCACCTCTGGACGCCGCTCGACGCGACCGGCGAGAAATGGCGCGAGAGCGTTGTCGATGACGGCGGCATGGCCTGCGAAGACCTCGTCCTCGCCGACCTCGACGGCGACGGTCGCCCCGACATCGCCGCCTCCGGCCGCGCCACGAAGAACGTGAAGCTCTACTTCAACGACACCCCCCGCTGACCTTCGGAGCCAAGCGCTCCAGCGCGCCTCCATCGCGCTCCGGCGCGAGTCACCAATCCCTCGGCTTCCGCGCGCCGGAGCGCTTGGCTGATGGCGGGACCGGCGCGCAGGAGCGCTTGGCTCCGACGGTGAAGGCGCGCGGGAGCGCTTGGTTCCGAAGGGGACGCTTACCAGCGGAGATGCTGGATTTGGCCTTGGAACGGCCAGTCATCGGCATGGGTGACAAGCCCGGCGCGGACAGGGTTTTCGCGGAAGTAAGTCCACTTTTCTTCGTAGCTTTCCTCCCGCCGGAGCTGGCGGTCCCAGTGCTGGGTTTGGAAGACCGGTATCTGCGCGCGCACCCGCCAGCGCCTCGAGAGGCGGCTTTTCCAATAGGTCATCCAGCGCTCCAAGGTGCCGCCGTGCTCGTCAGGCGCGCAGAAAAAATGGATGTGGTCCGGCATGACCACATACCGGCCAACGCTCCAATGGGTCGCTTCCGCCCAGACCTCGCGCAGCAGTTCGTGAGCGGTCGGGTTCGCGAGGATCGGTTGCCGCGCCTTGGTCACGACGGTGACGGAAATGATGATGGGACGATTGTGCTCTTCACGCCGCGGCAGGTGGATCGGGTGTTTGTATCGCGGAGCCGAGCGCTCCTGCGCGTCGGGGCGGTGCGCTCCTGCGCGGGGTGGGGTGACGATGGGGACGCGCGCGGGAGCGCTCGGGGGGCGCGCAGGAGCGCTGGGCTCCGCGGGGATGCTGACGCGCGAAGGATCCGTGGCGGCGAGGATCGCGTCCACGTCATAGACGCAGCCGCCCCAGGTGCCGCCGCTGGCGTTTTGCAGGGCGGCCCAGAGGCGGGTGTCGTCGGGGAGTTCGGGGTGCGGGGCGAGGGCGGGGTGCGGTGGGCGCGCGGCGAGTTCACGGGCGGCTTCGTCGGGTGAAAGCGTCCCGTTTTCGCCGATGAAATCCACCGTCCCTGTCATCCCCACGCGGTCGATGACGATGCGGATGACATCGCCGTCGCGCAGTTTGCCGATGGGCCCGCCGGCCAGCGCCTCGGGGCCGATGTGGCCGAGGCACGCGCCGGTGCTGACGCCGGAGAAGCGCGCGTCGGTGAGGAGCGCGACGTGTTTGCCGAAGGGCAGCATCTTCAGCCCGCTGGTGATCTGGTAAGTCTCCTCCATGCCTGTGCCCATGGGGCCGACGCCGGCGAGGACCATGACATCGCCGGCCACGATGCGGCCCTCGCGAAGCGCGGCGATGGCCGCGGCCTCGCTGGTGAAGACGCGGGCCGGGCCGGTCTTGCGATAGACGCCATCGGCCTCGACCACGCTCGGGTCGATGGCGGTGGCTTTGATGACGCTGCCTTCCGGCGCGAGGTTGCCAAGCGGAAAGACGAGCGTGCCGGTGAGGCCGCGCTCTTTCGCGCGGGCAGGGGACATGATGACATCGTCGGGATCGACGCCATCGCGCTCCAGCAAAAGCGCGCGGAACCGCTGGCGGCGCTCGCTCTTTTCCCAAGCGTCGAGATTTTCGTCCAAGGTCGCGTTGGTGACGGTCAGCACCGAGCAATCGAGCAGGCCGAGCGCGCGGAGATGCAGCATCACTTCCGGGACGCCGCCGGCGAGGAAGACGCGGATGGTGGGGTGAAAGCACGGGCCGTTGGGGAGGACATCGACGAGGCGCGGCGTGCACTGGTTCACGTCGATCCAATCGGCGACGGTGGGGCGGGGGAGCTTGGCGGCGTGGGCGATGGCGGGGATGTGGAGCAGGAGATTCGTGGAGCCGCCAAAGGCCGCGTGGACGACCATCGCGTTGCGGATACTCGCGGCGGTGAGGATGTCGCGCGTTTTGACCCCGGATTGTTCCAGCTTCACGAGTGTGCGTGCGCTGCGGGTGGCGATTTCCCGCCAAACGGGCTGGCCGCTGGGTGCCAGCGCGGAGTGCGGCACGGCGAGCCCGAGCGTTTCGGCAACGACCTGCGCGGTGGCGGCGGTGCCGAGGAACTGGCAGCCACCGCCCGCCGAGGCACACGCGCGGCAGCCGAGTTCGCTGGCCTCTTTGAGCGAAAGCAGCCCGCGCGAAAACCGTGCGCCGATGGTCTGCACGGCACCGGCGTCTTCGCCATCGGTCGGCGGGAGCGTGACGCCGCCGGGGACGAGCACGCATGGGAGATCGTGCATGGCGGCGAGGGCCATGAGCATGGCGGGAAGACCTTTGTCGCAAGTGGCGACGCCAAGCACACCGGAGCGGCGCGGCAGCGAGCGGATGAGGCGGCGGAAGACGAGGGCGGCGTCGTTGCGATACGGCAGCGAATCGAACATCCCGGTGGTGCCCTGCGTGCGGCCATCGCACGGATCGCTGCACGCGGCCGCGAAAGGAATGCAGCCGAGCGCCTTAAACTCCCGCGCGGCGGCCTCGACGAGCAGCCCGATTTCCCAATGCCCGGTATGGTAGCCGAGTGCAATCGGTGAGCCGTCCGGCGCTCGCAGACCGCCCTGCGTCGAGAGGATGAGGAACTGCTTGCCATTGGCCAGAGCCGCTTCCCAGCCCATGCCGACATTTTGCGTGAGGCCGAAGATGTCGCCACTCGGGCTTTCGCGGAGCAGCGTTTCGGTGAGCGGCAGTGAGCCCGCGGGGCCGGGTGCGCGGGTCAGGATTTCGTAGATCGAGTCGTCGTTGGGGAAGAGGTCGGGCGCGGGCATGGCGCGCACTTTGGCAAAGAACGCAGGCGCTGCCTAGCGGCGCGCAGACGGAAACGGGTAAAGCAAAGAAAACTTGGCGCATCCGGTTGTTCGCATGCACGCTCTCCGCCCATGCGTCTCCCCATCCCGCTTTTCACCGTTCTCGCCGTCTGCACGCTGTCCGCTTTTGCCGCCGTCGAGGTGAAGCAGGAGGACGGCAAGGTGACGATGACAGCCGGCGGAAAGCTGCTGACGGAGTACCATTATGGCGATGCGTCGCACACGTATTTCTACCCGCTCATCGGGCCCGGCGGCGCGCGCATGACGCGGGACTGGCCGATGAAAGACACGCCGGGCGAAGACCACGACCACCCGCATCACCGCTCGCTATGGTTCGCGCATGGGCTGGTGAATGGCGTGGATTTTTGGTCGGAAGCGGCGTCGCACGGGGACAAGGCGCCGAAGATTCCCGTGGGCCGGATCGAGCATGAGAAGTTTGAGCACGTGGAGGGCGGGGATTTCGCGGGGACGATCTCGGCCCGTTTGAAATGGGTCGCGCCGGATGGCTCGGTGCCGTTGCGCAGCGTGCAGACTTTCACCGAGGCGGTGACGCCGGGTGAGGATCGAATCATTGATTTCACCGTGAAGCTGGAGGCGCAGGACAAGGATGTGGTTTTCGGCGACACAAAGGAAGGCACCATGGCCATCCGCATCGCGGAAAGCATGCGCCTCCTCGGCGCGGATAAAAAGCCGGGCGCGGGAAAAATCGTGAACGCTCCCGGCGACACGGACGGCAAGGTGTGGGGCAAGAAAGCGGCCTGGGTGGACTACACCGGGCCGGTGGACGGGAAGACCGTGGGCATCGCCATTTTCGATTCGCCGAAAAACCCGCGGCACCCCACGCGCTGGCACGCCCGCGACTACGGGCTCTTCGCGGCGAACCCCTTTTGCGAACATGAGATGGACAAGGCGCAACCGGCGGGCGGGGGCGATTTCAAACTCGAGGCCGGCAAGAGCGTGACCTTCAGCTACCGCATCATCCTCCACGAAGGTGACACCGCGCAGGCAAAGATCGCGGAGCGTTTCGCGGACTATGCGGCCAGCGCAAAATAACTTTCCTCAACTCCCAATCCCATGAACCAAACACGCCGTTCCTTCCTCAAATCCTCCCTCGCCGCGACCGCGGCGCTTTCTCTCCCGGCCCGCATTTATGCCCAGGCCGCGGGAGCGAATGACGACATCCGCATTGGCGTCGTCGGCTTCAACGGGCGCGGGGGCGATCACATTGGCAATTATCTCAAGCTCAAGGGCGCGCGCATCGTGGCGCTGTGCGACGTGGACACCGCGGTGCTCGACAAGGGTGTGGCGCAGCTCAAAGCCAAGGGCCAGGAGGTCACGGCGTATCAGGACATCCGTAAAATGCTGGAGAGCAAAGAGGTCGATGTGGTCTCGATCGCCACGCCGAACCACTGGCATTCGCTGGCGGCCATCTGGGCGATCCAGGCGGGCAAGGACGTGTATGTCGAGAAGCCCGTCTCGCACAACGTCTGGGAAGGGCGGCAGCTCGTGAAGGCGGCCGACGCGCATCAGAAAATCGTGCAGATGGGCGTGCAAAGCCGCTCCGGCGTGGGGCTGGCGCAGGCCCTGGAGTGGGTGAAAGGCGAGCCGCTGGGCAAGCTGCAGTACGCCCGCGCACTGTGCTACAAGCGGCGTCCGAGCATCGGCCGCTCCAGCGAACTGGTGGTGCCGGCGACCGTCGATTTCGATCTCTGGTGCGGCCCGGCGGAGAAACTGATGACGCCGCGCGCGAAGCTCCACTACGACTGGCACTGGGTCTGGAACACCGGCAACGGCGATCTCGGCAACCAGGGTATCCATCAGATGGACATCGCCCGCCGCTTCCTCGGCGAGGACGCGCTCTCGCCCGCGGTCTTCGCCTTTGGCGGACGCCTCGGCTATGTCGATGACGGCGAAACGCCCAACTCGCTCATCGTCTTCCACGACTACAAAAAGGCCCCGCTCATCTTCGAGGTGCGCGGCCTGCCGGAGAAACCGTCGGAGACCATCACCGGCCCGGACGGCAAGGAAAAGAAGACGCCGGAGCAGATGGACAAATACCGCGGCGCGAGCGTGGGCGTGATCGTGCAGTACGAGAACGGCCACATCCTCTGCCCGAATTACAACGACGCGATTGCCTTCGACGCCGACGGAAAAGAGATCCGCAAATTTTCCAAGGGAGCCCCGGCGAAAGCCGAGGGCGCACCTGCGGTGAAAACTCCCGGCGAACCCGACATCGAAAACCACTACGCCAATTTTCTCAAAGCCGTGCGCAGCCGCAAGACCGCCGATCTGAATGGCAAGATCCTCGACGGCCACATCTCCAGCGCGCTCTGCCACACCGGCAACATCGCCTACCGCGTCGGTAAAAAAGCCACACCGGGAGCGATCAAAGAGAAGATCCAGGGCAACAAGAACGCGCTTGATTCCTTCGAGCGAATGGCGACGCACCTTGCGGCAAACAAGGTCGATATTTCGACCGACCAACTGACCCTCGGCGAATACCTGCAATTCGATCCGAAGACCGAAAAATTCATCGGCAATCCCGCGGCGGACAAGCTCCTGACCCGCGAGTACCGCGCGGGTTTCATCGTGCCGGAAAAAGTCTAAACGTCACCATCATGCGACTCCTGCCTGCTCTGTTCGCCCTGCTCATCACCGCCGCGCTCCACGCTGCGCCGCTCGATCCCATCCCGCTCTGGCCCGATGGTGCGCCCGGCGCGCTCGGCGACAAGGACGAGGACAAGCCGACGCTCACCGCTTTCCTCCCCGCGCCGGAGAAGGCGACGGGCGCGGCGATCGTGATCTGCCCCGGCGGCGGTTATGGCGGGCTCGCGCCGCATGAGGGTGCGGGTTACGCGGAGTGGCTGGCGGAGCAGGGGATCGCCGGCATCGTGCTGAAATACCGTCTCGGCTCAAAAGGCTACCGCCATCCGGCGATGCTCAACGACGCCGCGCGAGCGGTGCGGCTGACGCGGGCGAAAGCGGGCGAATGGAAGATCGACCCGAAGCGGGTGGGCATCATGGGCTCCAGCGCGGGCGGGCATCTGGCGAGCACGCTGCTGACGCATTTCGACGCGGGGAAAGCGGATGCGGCGGATGCCGTGGAGCGGCAAAGCTCGCGGCCCGATCTCGGGATTCTCTGCTACGCCGTCATCTCGATGGGACCGAACACGCACGGCGGGTCGAAGGGCAATCTGCTCGGGAAGGATCCCGCGCCGGAACTCGTGGAACTGCTTTCCAACGAAAAGCAGGTCACGAAGGACACGCCGCCGTGTTTCATCTGGCACACTTGGGAAGACAATGCGGTGAAGGTGGAGAACTCGCTGGAATTTGCCATCGCGCTGCGCAAAGCGGGTGTGCCTTTCGATCTGCACGTCTATCAAAAGGGTGGTCACGGCATGGGCCTCGGAGGACGCGCGGGAGGCGCGCTGCATCCGTGGGCGGCGGACTGTTTGTATTGGCTGAAGGTGCAGGGCTTCGCGAAGTAGCTTGGGCTTTAGCCCAAACTCCCACCGACTTTGGGCTAAAGCCCAAGCTACTTTCACAAAAAAGGACGCCCTTGCGGGCGTCCTTTTCGTTTGGAATTTGGCGTTTCGCCGAAGCTTACTTCGCGAGCTCGATCTTAGTCAGCGCGATGGTCTTCTTGCCATCCTTCTCGGTGATCACGCCTTCGGCGGTAACTTTCTCCGCACCTTTGCAGACTTTGCCGTGAAAGGCTTTCGAGACGTCGTTGGCATCACAGAGGATGGTTTCTTTTTTGCCGTCTGCGCCAGTCACGATGATGGCGTTCTGGCAGGCGGTGGCAGTCTTGAGATCACATTTGGCGCAGGTGCCTTCACCTTCGACTTTCGTGGCGGCGGCGGCGGCGGTCGCGAGTTCGGCCTTTTTCTGGGAATCGTCCGCCTGCACGGAAAGACCGAGCGTGGCGAGGGCGATGATGCTGAGGAGTGCGAGTTTTTTCATGGTTTGATTTCTGATGGTTTGTTGCTCTTACGAGCGGTTGGAAACTACAGCCGCGAGATTAGCGGCTTTGTTCACTTAAAGACAATCGCCGCTGGTGCCAAAGATGAGTGGGAAAAAAACGCCCGCCGGTTATTTCGCGAGGACGAAGGTGTCCGGGAAGCCCGTGACCTCGCCGGCGGCGGGGATGTTTTCCGCATCCACGGTGTAGGAGAGAAAGGCCATGCACATCTCATCGGTCGTGCTTTCTCCGCGGCGCACTTCGCGCGGCGGCTTGCTGGGATTGCTGGGATTGGCCTCGGAGTTGTCGAAGCGCGCGGTGAGCCGGAGCATCGTCCCTTTGGGGAGTTTCACGGGATCGAGATAGCGGTAGGTCATCTGCCAGTTGAAACTCCAGTCGGGCACATGGATGAGCTTTTTCTCGGTGCCGTCCGGGAAGCGCGCGGTCACGGTGATCTCCTTTCCGATCAGGTGCATGTGCGGCATGATCGCCTGGAGGGTCACGTCCGCCGGGATCGGCAGCCAGCCTTCGGTAAGATAGTTCGCCTCGCCCGCAGGGATGCGCAGTTTCGCCGCGCGCAGTGGATAGGTGCGCAGCCGTTTCTCGACCGGCGCTTTGGCGAAATAGAGGCCGATCTGCGTGGTGTCCGTCTCCGGCTTGCCGGTGCGGTGGTAGTGGACCTGCATGACCACGTCCGCGCCCTTCGGCAGCCGCATGCCGAGCCCCGCCGGAAGATGCTGCGGAAAATTGCCCGGAGCCCAGCCGCCGAGCGAGCCATTCGGGAGAAAGCCCGGTCCGCCAAACGAAACGTAGCCGGGATCGGGCGAGGCGGCGTCGAGTTCCCGCGCGCGTCCGCTGGTGTCGAGAAAGAGCAGGACGTGATGCACGACCGCCGCATTGCCCGGCCGCACCTGCACCGCCGAGACGTAGCGATCCGCGGGGAAGCTCGTCGGCAGCACGAACGCCTGATACACGTCGCGCCCCTCCGGCCCGACTGCGTAGCTCTGCGCCGGCGTGAGAACGAGATCTGGTTCGCCGAGCGCCCAGCCCGCGGGAAACTTCGGCGCAGGCGGCAGATCCTTCGCCTCGCCCTCCGGCGTCCCCGCCTTCACCCACTGCTCGAAAAGCGCGATCTGCTCCGGCTTGAGCACACGCGCATCGTGGAAGCGCTCCGCGCCTTCATCCGCCCGCCACGGCGGCATCACCCGGTCGCCGAGCGCTGTGGCAATCGTCTCCGCCTTCTTCTGCACCTCGGCAAAATTCGTCAGCGGAAACGGCCCGACTTCGCCGGGGCGGTGGCACTGCGTGCAGTTCTCGAAGATCAGCGGCGCGATGTTTTTCGTGAAAGTGACTGGCGCGTCCACGGCGGCGGCGTGGAGCGACAGGGCCGCGAAGGCTGACAGGCAAAGGATTGGGAGACGGTTCATGGATTCAGGGTTTGGTGGAAATGTAACAGCCGATGGCCGGTGTGGTTGCGGTCGCCGGCGCTTTGCCCGCGAGTACCGCATCGAGCGCGTCGCGCAAATCTTGGGTCGTCGGCTCGCTGCGCTTTTGGCCGAGCGCGGCGAAAAGGTCATTGATCCGCCCGCGGTACACCACCTCGCCCGCGCGCGAAAACACCGCCGCCTCCGGCGTCACCTTCGCCCCGGCCAGCGTCGCGAGAACACCCGCGCGATCCACCGTCACCGGCGCAGCCAGCGCAAAATCCCGCGCATGCTGCTGCGCCTCCGCGTCGGCCAGTTCACGCTCCGCATAGACGAAAAAGAACGCCACCCCCTGCGAGCCGTATTGCGTCGCGATGCGGTTCATCTCTGGCACGAGCGTATTCGAGATCGGGCAGTCATGCGCGAGAAAGACGAGGACCGTTGCCTTGGCCGGCGACGCCTTCATCACCACCAGACGCTCTGCCACCTCGCCCGCCGCGACGATTTTTCCCGCTCGCGCCGGCACGAGCGCAGGGAGCAGGAGGAGCAGAAAAAGGAGTGGTTTCACAGGCGTGGAAGACGCGGGAAAGCGGGAAAAAGTTTCATCGAAAAAAGGGTTGCCGAGTGTGGGACTGTGAGGCATTCATTCGCCCCCGCAAGCGACAATTCCTGAGTAGCTCAGCGGTAGAGCAATCGGCTGTTAACCGATCGGTCGTAGGTTCGATCCCTACCTCAGGAGCCAGCCTAAAAACACGGACGCACTCTGGAAAGCTGATGGATTCCAGGCATTTAACTCAAGCCCAGCGAACGGACGAGCGAACCATCGATTCGACCAGTGACGGTGAGTCCGCGGTTGTCTTGGAAAGCGCGGATGGCCGCGCGGGTTCCGGGACCGACATCGCCATCAATTGGACCGCGATAAAAGCCACGGCGAGCGAGCGCCCGCTGGACTCCCACCGCGAGGTCGTCATAAGCGCTATCCCGGTAGCCGTAGTTGGGACGCACCAGCCCACGGTAACCACCCGGATCTCCGCAGTAGGCCGGAGCATCGTAATAAGCCGGGGCGCTGTAAAAGCCGAAGCTGACGGATGGGCGGAGGTAAGAATAGCCGCCGTAGTAGCTGCTGCCGTGGTACGCACGGTAGCCGTAATTGGGAGCATAACAGCGCGAGGTGCCGTGATTCCAATTTCTGGAGTTGGCATTCCCGTTACCTGAGCCGTGATGATCTTTGCTCATCCCAATGGCCGGCGCGGCGACGATCAATCCGGCAATGGTGAGAGTGCGGAGAGATGTGAGGCGGTTCATAATACTAAGGATTCGTGCGACGGGAGGCAGATGCGTCCCGATTTTTCGAGACATCTGCTTTTTTCGGAGGGCGCGAGTCTCATGTTGATGGGGGTGGAATCTCGCCAGAATACCACTCGTTGTTTTACGGCTTTGGGACCGAGGTGCGGCTACCGAGAGGAACAAACCAAAATGGGGGGGGGGACTCAGTTTGTGCCCAGTTTGAACGCGCCCCCGCGGCCCGTGAGGCCAGCCGGACATCCCTCTTTTCGGAAAGCACGGTGCCCGCGAAGGAAGCCGCCCGCGGCCCCAAAATTCAGCGCCGCAGTTTCAGCGCGGACTTCTCCAGCGCCGTGCCGCAAGCTTCGGCGATGGCCTCAAGTTCCTCGAGAAATTTTCCGCGCCGGGTTGCCGGCAGCGCGGTGAGCACCTGATCCTGCAAGTCCATCGCCACGGTGCGGGCCTTTTCAAACGCCCGCCGGCCGACGGGTTGGAGCTTCACCCGATGCGCGCGGCGGTCCTGCTCGTGTGGTTGGCGCGCGATGAGGCCGGCTTTTTCCATGCGTGAAAGCGTGGAGGTGATGGTGTTCGGATCGCTCGCCATGAGGTCGGAGAGCGCGCGCTGGGTGAGGCCCTGAGTGTTGCCCTCGCTCAACCAGCGCAGGATGGAAAACTGATCCGGCGTCAGCCCGAGATGCGCGATGCGCTGGCGAAAGGATTGATTCAGCCCATACCACGCGCGCCGCAGGAGCACGGGCAGGCGCTTGGGGGTGGCGGGAGGAATGGGCGGAATCGGTTCGGACATGAAGGCGCGCAGAATGCAATCGCCCGCGCCCCGATTCCAATTCTTAATCGTAGTCCCAATCTTAAACTCTGCGGTCATCACGCCGCCGCAGCTTCCCAGACGGATTAAGATCAAGATTTCCTGCGCCACCCGATTCACTCGCGCGCATGCCCTCCCTCCTTCGATTCACCACCCTACTCCTCACCGCACTCGCCCTTCTCCGCAGCGCGTAAGCCGCCGATCAGTTCCTCGGCAAGACCGCGGTCCCGCAGCAGTAAACACTCTGCCCGGCGAGGGCAGCGATGGTAGTGGCTCAATTTGAAAACCGATTGTAGGGCAATTGCTCCGGTTGCCACGGGCAGGCGAGGCACCCGCCCTACAATCCCCCCCAAAACTGAGGCACTACCGCAGGGATTGCCAGTGCTTCGGCGGCTGGGGATTTTGGCGAAGTCTCAGGCCGAAGTCTCGGCGGCCAGCGCAGTGGCGGCTTCGAGACCGAGCATGCGGCCTTCCTTGCGTGCGGCGTCGAGGACGGGTCCGGCGAAATCGGGCGCGGCGGCGAGGATCGTGCGGATCGCAGGATGGTCGGCGGTATGCGGGACGAGGCCGCTGCGGATGCGCTGCGCGTCGGCCGCACCGAAGAGGCGCGCGGCGCGGTCGTATTGCCGCTCGGCGACGGCGAGGACGGCGAGAGCTTCGAGCGGATAGGAAGCGCCCCAGCGGTTGCCGAGATCAATGCCGACCTGGAGACATTCGAGGAGGTTCGCGCGGGCGATGGCAAAGCGTCCGAGCACGGCGGCGTTCATCCCCACCGACCAGGCGACGATGATCGACAGCCAGATGTCGCCTTCCTTCCGGTAGATCGCGAGGCTTTCGTCATCGAGTGCAAAGGCGCGCTCAAAGTCGCCCTCGGCCGCGGCGAGCACAGCGCGAACGTGCTGGACGTGCGCGGAAAGGCGGACGTTGCCGAGCCGAGCCGCGAGGGCGGTGGCCTCGTCGAGGAGCGTGCTCGCACGCGGGAGGTCGGCGCTGTCAAAGGCATGGAAGCCGAGGTCGGTGAAGGCGAAGGCTGCGCCGCGGTCGTCGCCGAGTTCACGGAAAACGGCCAGCGCCTCGCTGTGGAACCGCTCGCAGGCCGGCATGTCGTCGGCCACCCAGGCAAGTCGGCCGGCGGCCGCGAGCGTATTGGCGCGGTTGGTATCGCGCAGCGCGGCATCGGGGTGCGTCAGAAGCCGGGTGAAAACATCGCTCGCTTCCTTGAAAAGCCCGCGCACCTCGACGAAGCGTTGCCCGGCCACGAGCAGCCGCAGCCCTTTGGCCGCCTGCCCCGGCAACTCGGCGGCAGCGTCGAGCGCGTAGCGAATGTTGTGTCCCTCCTGGGCCCACCGCTCCAGCCATTCATGCTGCTGCGGACCGCGGATTCTTGGTGCGGCGTCCTCGGCGAATTGGAGGAAAAAGTCGAGGTGCCGGATGCGAAACATCTCCGACTCGCCGGCTTCGATGAGCTTCTCATTCGCGTAGTCCCAGATGCTTTCGAGGATGAAATACCGCGCGCCGTGCTCGGGCGTCTTTTCGACATAGACGAGCGATTTGTCCACGAGCTGGGTGAGCAGGTCCACGAGGTCCCAGGCCTCCACGCCTTCGCCGGAGCAGACGCCCTCGATGGATTCCAGCGTGCGTCCGCGGGCGAAGACCGAAAGCCGCCGGAAGAGCCTGCGCTCAGGATCGGAGAGCAGGTCGTGGCTCCAGTCGATGAGCGAGCGGAGCGTTTGCTGGCGCGGCACGGCGGTGCGGCTGCCGCTGGTCAGGAGGCGGAAGCGGTCGTCGAGCCGCTCGGAGATTTGCTGGAGCGTGAGGACGCGGATGCGGGCGGCGGCGAGTTCGATGGCGAGCGGGATGCCGTCGAGCCTGAAGCAGATTTGCGCGACGGTGGCGACGTTGTCATTCGAGAGCTGGAAGGCCGGGCGGGCGACGACGGCGCGCTCGATGAAAAGGCGCACGGCCTCATACTGCGTGAGGCGCTCGATGGCATCCGGTCCGGCGACGATTTCGCGCCAGTGATCCGGCAGCGAAAGCGGCGGCAGCGGCCACGCGGTTTCCCCGGCGATGCCGAGCGGCTCGCGGCTGCTCGCGAGGATGCGCAGCTTCGGGCAGGCGCGGAGCAGCAGCTCGGCGAGGCGGGCGCAGGCGGCGACCACGTGCTCGCAGTTGTCGAGGATGAGCAGGAGCCGGCGGTCTTTGAGGAAATTGGTCAGCGTGGTCTGGAGGGGACGGTCGGCCTCCTGCCGGAGGTCGAGCGCGGCGGCGACGGTCTCGACGACGAGCGCTGCGTCGGCAATGGTCCCGAATTCGACGAACCAAACGCCGTCGGAAAATGTGTCGAGCACATCCGCGGCGACCTGGAGCGAGACGCGCGTTTTGCCCGTGCCGCCCATGCCGGTGAGCGTGAGCAGCCGGGTGCTGGCGAGCAGCCGCTTGACCTCGGCCATCTCGCGCTCGCGGCCGATGAAGCTGGTGAGCTGGATGGGCAGATTGTTCGGCACGCTTTCCAAAGAGCGCAGCCCGGCGAAATCCGCCGGCAGATCGGGCGCGATGAGCTGGTAAAGATGCTCGGGCCGTGCGAGGTCGCGCAGGCGGTGCTCGCCGAGGTGGCGAAGCTGCGCGCCCGGGGGGAGATGATCGCGCACCAGTTCCTCGGTGGGCAGCGAAAGGAGCACCTGCCCGCCGTGCGCCGCGCCCATGATCCGCGCCACGCGATTCAGCGACTGGCCGAAGTAGTCACCATCCCGTTGCTCCGCCGCGCCGGTGTGGAGGGCCATGCGGACCTTCAATTCGCCGATCCCGCTCCAGTCCGCCCGGCTCAACGCCCGCTGCGCCTCGAGCGCACCAGCGAGGGCGCTCGCAGCCGTGTCGAATGCCACACAGAAAGCGTCCCCGATCGTTTTGAAAACGTACCCGCTGCACGCCTCGAAGGTCTCGCGCAGCATTCGGTCGTGCGCGGCCAGCGCCACCCGCATCGCGTCCGGCTGCTGGTCCCACTTTTTCGAGCTGCCCTCGATGTCGCTGAACAGAAACGTAATGGTGCCGGTCGGCGGGACAATCATGGGTGGGAGTGTGCGGCCGGCGGGAAGCTTCTTAAAGGCTAAATCCAGCGGCTTGGCTGCGTGGTTGCGTCGCAGCACGTCCGGCGGCAGACTCCGCAGCGTGAACCCGAACGTGACTTACATCTACCTGCACAACCGCGTGCCGGCACTGACGTATCGTTTCACCGTCGAGCAGTTTCACCGGCTGGCCGACGGGGGCATTCTCAAACGGGAGGAGAACGCGGAACTGATCGACGGACAGGTGGTGGCCGATGGGGCTCCCCGCCGTTTCACGGTGGAGGAATATGAACGCCTGGGGCGGACGGGAATATTGCTGGAAGACGAACGGGTCGAACTGTTCGACGGAGAAATCATCCTTATGTCCCCCATCGGTTATCGCCACGCTCGAACGGTCAATTTGCTCGCCAAATTTTTCATTCACCACGCGCCCGAGCACTGCGAAGTGAGCGTGCAAAATCCGGTGCAACTGCCGGGCAATCACCAGCCTCAGCCGGATGTCGTGCTCGCGAAACCGCCGGTCCCCGGGTCGGAGCATCACCCGGAACCGGCTGACATTTTTCTGCTGATCGAGGTCGCGGACTCCTCGCTCGGGCTCGACCAGGCGGCGAAACTGCCGGTCTATGCCGAAGCGGAAGTCGCCGAGGTTTGGATCGTCAATTTGACCGAAGACAGGATTGAGATTTATCGCCGCCCAAGTTTTGACCACTACGACGAGCGGCTGACGGTGCGGCGGGGAGAGACGATCGCGTGTCTGGCGTTTCCCGAGTTGCAGATTCCGGTCGCCAAGGTTCTTCCCTAACGGTGGTTCCAGACTGCAATCTGTCCGCCGTGTCTTTTCGCAAAACTCTCTTCGTCAATCCCCCCTCATGGCAGGGCTTCGATGGCGGCGCGGGTTCGCGCTACCAGGCGAAGCGGGAGGTGCGATCCTTTTGGTATCCCACCTGGCTGGCGCAGCCGGCGGCGCTGATCGAGGGCTCGCGGCTGGTGGATGCGCCGCCGGACGATCTCACGCGCGACGACGTGCTGCGGATTGCGCGGGATTACGAGGTGGTGGTGATCCACACGAGCGCACCGACTTTGCGCGGCGACGGTGAACTGGCGGAGGCCCTGAAGAATCAGAATCCCGATGTGAACGTCGGGCTCGTCGGCGCGCATGCGGCGGTGCTGCCGGAGGAGACACTGGCGGTGAGCGAGGCCGTGGATTTTGTGGGGCGCAAGGAATTCGACTTCACCTGCCGCGATGTGGCGCTGGGAAAGCCGCTCGCGGAGATCGACGGGCTGTCTTTTCGTCGCGAAGGCAAAGCGGTTCACAATCCCGAGCGCGCGGTCATCACGGACTTCGACGCGCTGCCGAGCGTCATGGATGTGTATGCGCGCGACCTGACGATCGAGAACTACGCCATCGGCTACCTCAAGCATCCCTACGTCTCGCACTACACGGGGCGCGGCTGTCCGGCGCAGTGTACGTTCTGCCTTTGGCCGCAGACCGTGGGCGGACACAAATATCGCGCGAAATCGCCGGAAGCGGTGGCCCGCGAGATGACGCAGGCGCAGCGACTTTTTCCGCAGGTGAAGGAGTTCTTTTTTGACGACGACACTTTCACCGCCGTGCAGCCGAGGGCGCGCGAGATTGCGAAACAGCTCGGCAAACTCGGCATGACGTGGAGCTGCAATGCGCGGGCCAACGTGAACTACGAGACGCTGAAAACGATGCGCGACCACGGCCTGCGGCTGCTCCTCGTCGGCTACGAAAGCGGCAACCAGCAGATCCTCGACAACATCAAAAAAGGCATCCGGCTGGAGGAGGCGCGCGAGTTCACCGCGAACTGCAAGAAGCTCGGCATCACCATTCACGGCACCTTCATCCTCGGCCTGCCCGGCGAGACGCGGGAGACGATCCGCGAGACCATCGAGTTTGCGAAGGAGGTCGATCCGTTCTCCATGCAGGTCAGCCTCGCCGCGCCGTATCCCGGCACAGAGCTTTACCGCCAGGCCAAGGAAAATGGCTGGTTCGCGGGCGACGCGCATCTCGTGGACGGCCACGGCCGGCAGGCCGCCGCGCTGGAGTACGACAACCTTTCGCGCGACGAGATTTTCGCCGCGCTGGAGAAATTCTACCGCGCCTACTACTTCCGCCCGCGCCCCATCGCGCGGATGGTCGGCGAGATGCTCGGCGACTTCGGCGTGATGAAACGCCGCCTTCGCGAAGGCGCGGAGTTCTTCCGCTTCCTCCGCCTGCGCAGCTCCGAGGCCTAAACCACCGCTGGGATTGCAACCCGACGCGCAGCACCCGTGGGTGAACACCGATCCCGCCGTTTTTGAGAAAGACCTGGCTTACCTCAAGGAGCAGGGCCGCATGGTGATCGCTGTGCGTGACATGGCCAAATATCTGCGCTGCCCAATTGGTCGGTGGATGAACGAACTGTCATAGTGCGTTCATTGACAGGCGGAGGCGGGCGTTTAGCGTCCGTCCATGCTGCCTCGCTTCTCCCCGCTCGCCGTCGTCGCGGCATTGCTCGCGGCGGTTTTTCCCAGCGCCGGGTGGGGCGATGAGTTTTCGGACATGTCTAACAGCATGGGCACGACGACCACGCTCGCCGGCATCCATCAGGCGGTTCCGAGCGATCCGGTCACGGGCATCGGCTACAATTTCTGGACGCCGTCCATGGAGGGAGCGCCGGCGAATTCGCCCTCGGTCTCGCTCTCCAATCCGCACATGGCGGCCGCGGATGCCTATGGGAATGTCTATATTGCGGACAAGGCCAGCCACGCGATTTTGAAGATAACGCCGGACGGACTAATTCACACCTTTGCGGGCACGCATGTGCAGGGCTTCAACGGCGATGGGCCAGCACCCGCCACGACGCTGCAGATCAACAACCCGAACGGGCTTTTCGTTTTTCCCGATGGCACGGTCTATCTGCTTGATCCCGGCAATCTCCGCATCCGGCGGGTGACGACGGACGGCATGATGACGACCATCGTCATCAACCCTGCCACCGAACCCGGCGAGACGCCGGGCACCGGCTTTGACTGGTATCCCTCGGGCCGCGCGCTGTGGGTGAGTCCGGATCAGCAGTTGATCTATTACACGAATGAGTTTGCACCCATGACGGTGGGCGGTATCGCCGATGGCGCGACGGTGAAGCGCTGGACGCCCGCCGGTGGCATCGAGGTCGTCTGTGACAAAGACGTGGGCTTTCGCAATCCGGGAAATCTCGCGGTGAATCCGGTGGACGGAAAACTCTACGTCTGCGACCGCGCGGAGGAGGACACCACGAAGATCGAGACTGGGCTCTGGCGCATCGACGGGATCGATCAGCGCACGCGGATGACGGGCAACATTAGCACGCCACTGGCGGCGGACGGGCAGCTCGCGGTCAACAGCTTCATCGACCAGCCGCGCGGCATCGCCTTCCTGCCGAACGGCGCGTATTTCCTCTGCGGGCACAAAGACGGGAGCGTCTGGTATGTCGATACGGCGGGCGTGCTGCACCGCTACTTCCGCGGGCGCGGGGGGCGGGATTATTACAACATCACCAACGGCCTGCATCCGCCGCTGATCGGCTTTGCGCCCAACGGGCAGGAATGGTTTTCCCAGCCGCGCGCCGTCACGCTCGCGCCCAATGGCAACCTGCTCGTGGTGTGCAGCGACAGCGGGTATGTCTTCCGCGTGAACAACCTCGTGCCGCACCTGCCGTCCGACCTGCACTCCACGCACTTTGGCGCGGATGGGTTGCGCTTGAATTGGAGCGGACTGTTTGGCCGCGGCTACCTCATCCAGCGCACGGGCTCGCTGGTGTCGCCGAGCTGGCAGACGATCGGCGCGGCGGGGGGCAACGCCGCCGGAGTGCCCTCCGATTTTCTCGACCCCGCGGCGGCCGGGCAGCCAGCCGATTTCTACCGGCTCGCTCCTGCGCTCTAGGTGTGGAGGCTCAACAGGTTGTTCAGTGGTTGGCGGAGCCTGGAGATAGGGGCGAGGAGATTGAGGGAGTGATGAGGACGATGCCAGTTGTAGTTGTGGAGGAAAGTGGGGAGGCGATCTGAGCGGTGGGAAGAGT
>JBBQCM010000071.1:0-33788 GCA_038318725.1 Chthoniobacterales bacterium | reverse complement strand
GCCGGCGGAAAATGGACGTTTTCATAGGGTCAGGGTCGAGATAATGCCTGTTTCTTTCAGCAGATCGCGTTCCCCGGAGAGTATGACGCGCACTTGCACTGCCCGAACGCGACCGCTATCCCGAAGCGGACCAATCTGCCGACCATGAAGACCACGCCCTCACCCACCGTGACCTCGCGCCTTTGCCGCGCGGCGGCGGGGCCGGTCGTGCTGGTGCCAACCATGGGGGCGCTCCATCGCGGCCACGCCACGCTGATCGACCGCGCGCGGGTGCTGGCCGGGCGGGAGGGGTTGGTCGTGGTGAGCATTTTTGTAAATCCGACGCAGTTTGGGCCGAAGGAGGATTTGTCCCGGTACCCGCGCCCGTTTGCCGCGGATCGAAAACTGTGTGCGGAGCGCGGAGCGGATTTGGTTTTTCATCCGACGGTGGAGATGATGTATCCGGCGGGCGCTTCCACCTGGGTGGACGAGACGGATGTTTCGACCTTTCTCTGCGGAGCTTCGAGACCGGGGCATTTCCGCGGGGTCTGCACGGTGGTGCTGAAGCTTTTCCAGATCACCCAGCCCGACAGCGCGGTTTTCGGGCTCAAGGATTTCCAGCAATGCGCGATCATCCGCCGAATGGTGCGTGACCTGAATATGCCGGTGCGCATCGTGCCGGTGGAAACCGTCCGCGAACCCGACGGCCTCGCGCTCAGTTCGCGCAACCGCTACCTCACCGCTGGGGAGCGCACCCAGGCCCCCGTGCTCCGCCGCGCGCTGCTCGCTGCGGCAGCCGCTTTCCAAGCCGGCGAAACCAGCACTGCCAGGCTGCGTCGGCTGCTCGTGAAGACCATCGCCGCAGCTCCTCTGGCCCGTCTCGACTACGCGGAACTCGCCGACGCCGACACCCTGCGGCCCGTCCGAGAAGTCCGTCTCAACACCGTCCTCGCGCTTGCAGTTTTCTTCGGCCAGACTCGGCTCATCGACAACCTCTGGCTGCGATGACCCGCTTCGACTTCATCATCATCGGCTCCGGCATCGCCGGGCTCAGCTTTGCGCTCAACGCGGCGGAACACGGCAGTGTCGCCATCGTCACGAAACGGGCGCGCGCCGAGTCGAACACCGCGTGGGCGCAGGGTGGAATCGCCAGCGTCACGAGCACGGAGGATTCCTTTGAGCTGCATGTAAAGGACACGCTGGATGCCGGTGCGGGGCTGTGTGATGAGGCGGTCGTCCGCCGCATCGTCACCGACGGCCCGGCGCGCATCCGCGAACTGATCGATTTTGGCGTGCATTTCGACGAGCGTGAACTGCCGGATGGCTCCCACGAGCTCGACCTCGCCCGCGAGGGCGGCCACAGCAAGCGCCGCATCCTCCACGCCCGCGACATCACCGGCCGCGAGATCGAGCGCGCCCTGCTCGCCGCCATCGAGCGCGCCCCGAGCGTGACAGTTTTTGAAAATCACATGGCCGTCGATCTCATCACCCTCGGCAAACTCGGCTACACCAGCGATGATCGCTGCCTGGGCGCTTACGTGCTCGATGAGGCCACCGGCGAAGTCGCCACCCTGCGCAGCGACCGCGTCATTCTCGCCACCGGCGGCTGCGGGAAGGTCTATCTTTATACGACCAATCCCAGCATCGCCACCGGCGATGGCGTGGCCATGGCCTGGCGCGCGGGCGCGAAGATCGCGAACATGGAATTCATTCAGTTCCATCCCACCTGCCTTTTTCACCCCGAGGCTCGCAGCTTCCTTATCTCCGAGGCGGTCCGCGGCGAAGGGGCGCGCCTGATCGACGGCAAGGGCCGCGAGTTCATGGCGAAATACGACGCGCGAAAAGAGCTCGCCTCGCGCGACATCGTCGCTCGCGCCATCGACGCCGAGATGAAGCGGACCGGCGCCCGCTGCGTCTATCTCGACATCACCCATCAGCCTGCCGACTTCGTGCGCGACCGTTTTCCCAATATCTACGAAACCTGCCTCGGCTACGGGCTCGACATCACCACCCAGCCCATCCCCGTCGTCCCTGCCGCCCATTACCAGTGCGGCGGCGTGCAGACGGATGAAAACGGCGCGTCCTCCCTGCGCGGCCTTCATGCCATCGGCGAAGTCGCCTGCACCGGCCTCCACGGCGCGAACCGCCTCGCCAGCAACAGCCTCCTCGAAGCCTGCGTCCTGGCCCACCGCTGCTGCGCCGCCATCGCCCACCAGCCAAGCCCGACCGCGGACTCCTCGCTCGATGACCTCCAACTCCCCGCCTGGGTGAGTGGCGACGCTGTGGACGTGGACGAACTCGTGGTCATCTACCACAATTGGGACGAAATCCGCCGCCTGATGTGGGATTACGTCGGCATCGTCCGCACCGACAAACGACTCCAGCGCGCCGCCGCCCGCCTGCGGAACCTCGAGCGCGAAATCGCGGAGTTTTACTGGAATTTCAAAGTCACCACCGACCTCCTCGAACTCCGCAACCTCGCCACCGTGGCCGCCCTGATCGTCGATTGCGCCCTCCTGCGGAAAGAAAGCCGCGGCCTTCACTACACCCTCGACCACCCAACCACCGACCCTCGCCTGTGCCGCGCCACCGTTCTCCGGAGGCAATAATCCCTTCCTGCGCGAATGGCCTATTCATTGCTATAATTGTGCATAACCAGAGCATCCTTGGCATTTCTCTGTAAAAGCCAGGCATGCGCTGTCCAAAATGCGACACACCGAGGATTTTCTTCTTTACGCCGCCTCCATCATCGCCTACACCAAGCCGCCACTGTCCCGAATATGAAAGCCCACCTCCTAGGAATTCTCCTCGCAGTCGCCGCCCTCGTCGTTCCCGGCACCACCTCCGCCCAGTCGCCTTACGTGAGCAGTGCTGACTTCGCAAAGTACGCCGCCAAGCTGCGTGAGAGCGCCATCCTCAAGATGGAGCCGCAGGTCGTCATCCCCACCACCTCGCGCACCCTCGGTGTCTCCGGCAAATACCCGTGGAAGACGAAAATCGTCACCACCATCTTTTGGATCGGCGAACCCTCCGGCGGTAATAACCCCGTCCACAACGTCAGCAGTTCCTGGGATCTCAATTGGCAGAGCAGCTACGGCGGCTACGACAACCCGAATCCCGGTGCCCGCCGGGGCTTCATCCCCGCGAACTTCATTCCCCGGCAGAATCCATTTTACGTTGCCCTCCCATACAACGACGTAACCCGAGGAACGACCAAGCCCGAATCCAAGCTGGTCATCCCGTGGTTCCGCGAAGCTTTCACCGCGGAGGGAAAATCCGTGTGCCGCGACCGCTGGATCGCCGTCCGGAACAGCGACACCGGCAAAATTTGCTACGCGCAGTGGAGCGATTGCGGCCCCTTCCGTACCGACCACTGGCAGTATGTCTTCGGCAATGAAAAGCCCAAACCCAATCTCAACCAAGGCGCCGGCCTCGACATTTCGCCCGCCGTGCGCGACTACCTCGGCCTGAGCAGCACCGATGTCTGTGACTGGAAGTTCGTCGATTTCCGCGACATTCCCAATGGCCCTTGGGCGCAGTTTGGAGACAACAACCACTTCGTCCAGCAGGGCCGCCGCACCGGCCAGCGCGTGGTCAGCGCCGCTGGCTCCGTGCGGGAAGCCCCGCTCCCCACACGCGACGATGGCCCCACCGTCATCGTGAAGTAACCCGCGCCACTCGGCGCTCGACACTCCTCCGGGAGCCGGGGAAACTCCGCGTCCATCATGGCGCGAGGTCTATTAATCAGCTTTGAAGGCGGTGAAGGCTGCGGCAAATCCACCCAGATCCAGCGCCTCGCCGCGCGGCTGAGGGACGCGGGACAAAGCGTCCTCCTGACTCGCGAACCTGGCGGCACCGAGATCGGCGAACAGCTCCGCCATCTCCTCCAGTTTTCCAAAGCCGGCCAGGCCATGTGCTCCGAAACCGAACTGCTCCTTTTCACCGCCAGCCGCGCCCAACTCGTCCGCGAGCGCATCCTTCCCGCCCTCGCCGCCGGCACCATCGTGCTCGCCGACCGCTTCCTCGACAGCACCACCGTGTATCAGGGCGTCGCCCGCCGCCTCGACCCCACCCACGTCGCCGCCATCAACTGCTTCGCCGTCGGCGACTGCCTCCCCGACCTCACTTTCATTCTCGACCTCGATCCCGCCCTCGCTCGCATCCGCATGACCACTCGCACCGGCGTTGCCGACCGCATGGAAAGCCAGCCGGCTGCTTTCTACGACGCCGTCCGCGCCGGCTACCTTGCCCTTGCGCAGACCGACGACTCCCGCTTCCACCTCCTCGACGCCGCCCAATCAGTCAAGCAGCTCGAAACCGCAATCTGGCATCAGCTCAAACCAAGGCTTGGCGGGTAGAGAGTGTCAGGGTGTCGAGTGAAGCCCCGCGCGGGAGATCACTCGACACCCGACATCCGACACTTTTCACTCCACGGCATGGCCTTCACCGCTGACGCCGCCTTCTCACTCCTCGCTTCTGCCCACGCCCAAGACCGCCTCGCCCACGCCTACCTTATCACCGGGCCCGCCAGCAGCGGCAAGCTCGCCCTCTCCACCCGCCTCGCCGCCCTCCTCTTCGGCACTGGCGCCGGTGAAGATCCCCTCGCCCACCCCGACCTCCATCGCGCCGAGCCCGAGTCAAAATCCCGCCGCATCGTCATCGAGCAGGTTCGCGAACTCGAACGCGAACTCCACATGCGCGCCCTCCGCGGCGGCAAAAAGATCGGCCTGTTGATCGATGCCGACCGGCTCCAACCCCAAGCCGCCAACGCCTTCCTAAAGACCCTTGAGGAGCCGCCCGCCGGCACCCACCTTTTCCTCCTCACTGCGCAGCCCGGGCAAATGCTCGAAACCATCCTCTCACGCTGTCTCGAAGTCCCGCTGCGCCTCGTCGAAAAGCGCCCGCTTTCCCCGCCGCAGAGCGCCCTCGTCGAGGCCCTGCGCAGCTTTGCCCGGCACGACCGCCCCGAACTGCCGCACATCTTCGGCCTCGTCCGCGAATTCCAGGTCCTCCTCGCCCAGGCCAAAGACGCCATTCGCGACGACACCGACGCCGCCTTCAAAGCCGAGGAAAAACACTACAAGCAGGCCTCCGAAGCCAGCCACTGGCTCGACGACCGCGAGGATTACTACAAAGCCCTCACCGAAGCCCGCTACACCGCCACCCGCGACGACCTCCTCGCCACTCTCGAAGCTTGGTGGGCCGACGCCCTCCGCCAGCACAGCGGCTCCTCCGAACTCGACCTTCCCGCCTGCGGCGCGGACACCGCCGCTCTCGCCGCGCGTCACAGCACCCCGCAACTCCTCCGCAAGACCGCCGCCTTTGAGACGCTGCGCGAAAACTTCAATCGCACCGGCATCCAGGAGCCCCTCGCCATCGAGTGCGCCTTCCTCGCCGCCTTCACCCCGTAATTTAATGCGGTGAAGGTAGCTCGACGGGCTTTGCCCGCTTGGCGCGCATCTTGATATTGAGCATTTCCACGGCAAAGGAGAAGGCCATGGCGAAGTAGATGTAGCCTTTTTGGATGTGCTGCCCGCAACCGTCGGCGACGAGAACCACGCCGACGAGAAGCAGGAAAGAGAGTGCCAGCATCTTGATTGTCGGATGGCGGTTGACGTAATCGCTGATCGCCTTGCTGGCGATGAGCATGACGATCATGGCGAGGACCACGGCGGCGATCATCACCTGGATGTGATCGGCGAGGCCCACGGCGGTGATCACGGAATCGAGTGAGAAAACGATGTCGATGATCACGATCTGAGAGATGACACTCGCGAGGGTCGCCCCAGCTTTGCCGGATTGCGCGTGGTCTTCACCTTCGAGGTTGCCGTGGATTTCGTGGACGCTTTTCCAGAGCAGGAAAAGCCCGCCGCCGAGCATGACGAGGTCCTTGCCCGAGACCGGATGGGCAAGGACGTGGAAGAGCGGGTGGATTAGCTTCGTCAGCCAAAAAATCGAGCAGAGCAGCAGGATGCGGGTCACGAGCGCGATCATCAGTCCGAGAGTCCGCGCCCGGCCCTGCTGCGCGGCGGGGAGCTTCCCGGCGAGAATCGAGATGAAGATGATATTGTCGATGCCGAGGACGATCTCGAGCACGGTGAGGGTCAGGAGGCTGATCCAGAAATTCGGGTCGGTGAGCAGCGCGGCAAGCATGGGCGCGAGCAGAAAGGCAAAAGACCAAAGTCGAAAGGCGAAAAAGCGGGTATTGCATTTTCACCTTTGGGCTTTCGCCTTTCGTCTTTGGCCCTTTTCCTCTCCCCGTGTTTTCCCGCCGCCATTTCCTCCACACGCTCACCCTGATCGTCCTGCCGCGTGCGCTCCGGGCCGCGCCGTCGGCGGAATTGCAGATTGGCGTCGAGCGCGGCGCGTGGGGCGAGGCGGGACCGGCGGACATCGCCAAGGTCGCGGCATCCGCGGCCGGCGAGATTTGGCAATACTGCCCGCACAGCCGCATCGAAAGCATTCGCATCTACCACCGCGCGGACTACCCGCAGACGGATTTCGGACGCGGGCCGGACGGGTGCATTCGCATCGGCCTCGCCGCGGAGAATCCGCGCTGGGCGCAGTTCGCGTTTCAGTTTGCCCACGAATTTTGCCACGCGCTCGCGCAGCATAGCGAGGCCGGCATCCGCGGCTGGCACGAGCCGAAACACGCGAATCTATGGCTCGAGGAATCCCTCTGCGAGACCGCATCGCTCTTCGCCCTGCGCCGCATGTCAGAGACCTGGAAAACTCGCGCGCCCTACCCGAACTGGCGCAGCTACTCGGCGGCGCTCGCCAGCTACGCGGCGGATCGGCTCGCGCTGCCCGCGCATCAGCTCCCCGCGGGCCTGACTTTCAAAGAGTGGTTTGCCAAACACGAGAACGCCCTGCGCGCGAACGCTTCCCTGCGCGAGAAAAACGTCATCGTCGCCACGCAGCTCCTTCCGCTCTTTGAAGCCGCGCCGGAAAACTGGGAAGCCGTGACCTTTCTCAACCATGGTCCCCGCGTGAAGGGCAAAACTACCGTCCGCAAACTCGCCGACTGGCAAGCCGCGGCTCCCGCCGCCCACCGCGCCTTTATCGCCCGCGTCGGCGCAATCTTCGGCGCGACGCTTCAAAACAGCCCCTGAATCGCCTTCGTCCCGAAATCCACCAGCGGGAACGGCCGCCCTTGCGGCCCCGGCAGATGCGTCTCCAGGTCCAGCCCGAGCGATTTGAAAATCGTCGCCACGATCTCCTTCGGCTGCACCGGATTCTCCACCGGATACGCGCCGATGTCATCGCTCTTCCCGATCACGCGCCCGCCTTTCACCCCGCCGCCGGCGAAGCTCACCGTCCAGCAATTCGGCCAGTGGTCGCGCCCGCCCGCCGGGTTCACTTTCGGCGTCCGCCCGAACTCCGCGAGGCACGTCACCATCGTCGTATCCAGCATCCCGCGCTGCGCGAGATCCTCGATCAGCGCGCTGTAGCCCTGATCGTACATCGGCGCCACGATGTCCTTCATCCCCGCGATGGAAGTGAAGGGTTTCGACCCGTGGATGTCCCAGGTGATCTCGTTGAAGACCGTGATGAACGTATTCAGCGTCACGAACCGCACGCCCGCCTCCACGAGCCGCCGCGCCAGCAGGCAGCACTGGCCGAAGCGATTCATCCCGTAGCGCTCGCGCACCTTCTGCGGCTCCTTCGTCAGGTCGAAAGCCTCGCGCGCCTTCTCGCTCGTCATCAGTCGGAAGGCGGCGGCGAAATTCGCGTCCATGAGCTGCGCGTTCGGGCTCGCCTCGAAACTCTGCACCGTGCTCTCGATCACTTCGCGCATCTCCCGGCGCCGCGCCAGCCGCGCCTCGCCGATCTCCGCGGGCGGCAGCAAATCCGGCACTTTGAAGTCCGGCTTCGACGGATCGGCCATGAGCGCGAAAGGATCGTACGCCTTTCCGAGAAAACCCGCGTCCTGCCCATGCGGCATGTTTCCGCCCGTCGGCCCCATCGGCTCCGGCAGGACCACATGCGCCGGCAGCTCATTGCGCCGCCCTTTCAAAAACTCCAGCGCGCAGCCGACGTGCGGCGTATTCACCCCGCCGGTGAAAAGCCGCCCCGTCTGCATCATCTGATGTCCCGAGTCATGCACCGCCGCCGCGGTGTGATAGACGCTGCGCACCAGCGAAAACTTGTCCCCCAGCTTCGCATGCAGCGGAAACATCTCGCTGATCTGGAACCCGCCGCCCTTCACATCGATCGGCGAAAATGGCCCGCGAATTTCCCGTGGCGCGTCCGGCTTCATGTCCCAGCAGTCGAGCTGCGATGGCGCGCCAAGATTGAAAATCAGGATGCACGCCTTCTCGCTGCTCCCCGCCGCCTGCGCACCTTTGGCCTGCAACGCCGCGAGCTGCGCCAGCGAAAAGCCCAGCGCTCCGAGCGTGCCAACTTGGAGAAAATCGCGACGCGAAATCCCGTCGCAAGTAGTAATGGAACCGCGGCCGGAGATGTTGAGCATGGTGTCGGTGGAGGGTTGGCGAGACGCCGCGGAAACTAGAACAGCGCAGCGCGGCACACAAGCGGCGAAGCCGCGGTTCGGTGACGGAGAGAAGCGCTCCTGCGCGCCCCCCCGAGCGCTCCTGCGCGAGGTGTTACGCGTTGATGGAGTCAGGCGCGGGAGCGCCGCGGGGCGCGCAGGAGCGCTTGCCTCCCAGACCCAGGGCGACGGCGGCAGGCTGGGATGCCTGCACGAAATGGCGTGAATAGGGATTGGGCCTCGGTAACTATCCCACCATGTTCTCCCACCTCCGCGCTCTCGCACTCTGCATCCTCCTCGCCGTCACCGCTTCCGCCGCGGACGTAAAACCCATCCCGCCGCCCGGCGTCCCGGTGCCGGATTCAGATCGCGCCACCCTGACCGCCGGCGTCGCCGCGCTCGGCAAGGAGATCGACGCGCTGCGCAGCATCCTCAAAGTGAAGCCCGAGATGCTCGCGCTGCTGCCGGACGTGATGATCTTTCACAAGTCCGTCGATTGGGCGCTGCGCTACGACGAATTCTTCAATCCGAAACATATCGACGCCGCGAAGCAGCAGCTCGAAATCGGCATGCAGCGCGCCAGGGAACTGCGCGACGGCAAACCTTCGTGGAACTCCGCGACCGGCCTCGTCGTGCGCGGCTACATTTCCAAAATCGACGGCTCCGTGCAGCCTTACGGCCTCGTCGTCCCCGACGACTGGAAGCCCGACGAGAAAACGCCGCGCCGCCTCGATTTCTGGTTCCGCGGACGCGCGGAGACATCCACCGAACTCGCCTTCATCGCCGACCGACTGAAGAACAAGGGCGAGTTCACCCCGCCCGGCGCGTTCGTCCTCCACCCGTTCGGGCGCTACTGCTGCGCGAACAAATTCGCCGGCGAGCGCGACCTTTTCGAGGCGCTGGAAAATGCGCGGCAGCACTACCGCATCGACCCGGCGCGGATAAGCGTCCGCGGCTTCTCGATGGGCGGCGCGAGCACCTGGCAGTTCGGCACGCACTTCGCGGGGCTGTGGGCGGCGGTCGCGCCCGGCGCGGGCTTCGGCGAGACGGCGGAGTTCTGCCACGTCCTCGGCCCCGGCAAGACGCCGCCACCGCCGTGGGAGCAGACGCTTTGGCGCTGGTACGACTCCACGGATTACGTCGCGAACCTCGCCAACACCACGACCGTGGCCTACTCCGGCGAGATCGACGGGCAGAAGCAGGCCGCCGACATCATGCTCCGCTTCGCGGAAAAAGAGGGCCTTACCATCCCGCACATCATCGGCCCGCAGACGAAGCACGCCTACCACCCCGAGTCGAAGCCGAAGATCGAAGAGATCGTGACGGCTGCGGCGGTGAAAGGGCGGGAGGCAGTGCCGAAGAACCATTTCACGACCTACACCCTCATCTATCCCGACAACATGGCAGGGCTCCGTATCGAAGAAATGGAAAAAGAGTGGGAACGCGCGGATGTCAGTGTGGACGACAAGAAAGACGGGACGCTGACGATTACGACAAAGAACGTCTCGGTACTTTCTATCAGCCGGTTCGCCACGATGCCCTTCAATCCGGCAGTCTCAATTGACGGACAACGCTTGGATCTACAACGAGCGAAAGGCCCGACGATGCTTTTTAACAAAGGCCACGACGGGAGTTGGACATATGGACCTGCACGCCGAATGGGGGTTCTTGCGAAAAACTCCACCGTCTGCGGCCCCATCGACCACGCCTTCATGTCGAATTTCCTGTTCGTCCGCCCGACCGGGAAGCCGCTCAACGACAAGGTCGGCGCGTGGACCAAGGCCGAGCTGGAACACGCCACCGGCTTTTGGCGGCGGGTTTTCCGCGGCGATGCGCCGGTCAAAGACGACACCGCGCTGACCGCGGACGACGTGGCGAATTCCAACCTCATCCTCTGGGGCGATCCCGGCAGCAACGCCGCGCTGGCCAAACTCCTCGCCCGCCTCCCGCTGCAATGGACGCGCGACAAACTCACCTTCGCCGGCCAGACCTACGACGCCGCGCATCACGCCCCCGTCCTCATCTTCCCAAACCCCGCGAACCCGTCGAAATACCTCGTCATCAACAGCGGCCCGACCTTCCGCGAGGAAGCGCTGCTCAACAACGCCCAGCAAACCCCCAAGCTCCCCGACTGGGCGATCATCGACATCGACACCCCGCCCGATGGCAAAAACCCCGGCGAGGTCGTCAACGCCGGCTTCTTCGACGAGCAGTGGAAGGTGCCGGTTAAATGACGCGCGCAACGAACAAATCCCCTCAACCTGTCATCCTGAACGGAGTTTCGCCGTGGGCCGAGGAGGCGGAGGGGAAAAGCGGGGGTTGGTCGTGGGCGAGCCAGGCGGGGGCGAAACGCAGTGAAGGATCGCTGACAGAAACGTGGGCGGAGGCGGCGGAGTTTTCGCGCGTCTTCACTCCCACCGCCTCCGCCCATTTAGAGTCAGGATTGCGCCCGCCTTCGCCCACGCGCTGTCTCGCAGACTCGGCTCTTCGCTTCGCCTTTGTCGCAAAGCCTCCAAAGGCTGCGTTCAGAATGACGCCCAGTTAGAAATTCCCCAACAAAACGCCTTCTCCAATTTCCTCCACGACCATGAAATCTCTCGCTTCCCTTTTCCTCCTCGGCCTCGTCGCCGCCACCGCGCTCGCCCAGACACCGCCGCCCACGACGAAGCAGAACCCGCCGCCCGGCGTCGCCATCCCCGCCACCGACCGCAAGGAACTCGAAGCCGCCGCCGCCGCGCTTGGGCGTGAGATCGACGGACTGCGCGGGAGTTTGAAAGCCAACCCCGCCATGCTTGCGCTTCTGCCCGACGTGCAAATCTTCCACAAAGCCGTTGATTGGGCGCTGCGCTACGACGAGTTCATGGACGTGAAGCAGATCGCTTCCGCAAAGCGCGCGCTGGCCGATGGCATGGACCGCGCAAAAGCACTGAGGAGCGGCCAGAGCCCGTGGGCTCAGGCTTCCGGGCCGGTGCTGCGCGGGTATGTCTCGAAAATCGACGGCTCGGTGCAGCCGTACGGGCTCGTGGTGCCGGAGGGCGCGGAAAAAACACCGCGTCCGATGCTTGTCTGGCTCGCCGGGCGCAACGACAAGCGCACCGAGCTGGCGTTTCTCGACGAGCGCTGGAAGTCGAAAGGCGAATTCACGCCTGCGGGCACGATCGTCGTCCATCCCTACGGACGCTTTTGCAACGCGACAAAATTTGCCGGCGAGACGGATGTCTTCGAGGCGATGGCGTCGGTGCAGGCGCGCTACGCCATCGACCCGCTGCACATCGCCGTGGCCGGCTTCTCGATGGGCGGCGCGAGCGCGTGGCACCTCGCCACGCATCACGCCGGGCAGTGGTGCGCGATGTCGCCGGGCGCAGGTTTTTGCGAGACGGCGATTTACGCGAAAGTTTTCGACGGCAAAGGCGAGTCGCCGACGTGGTGGGAGCAGGCGCTTTTCCACTACACCAACGCCACCGACTACGCCGCGAACCTCGCCAACAACCCGCTCATGGCCTACTCCGGCGAGATCGACCCGCAGCGCGCGAGCGCCGACATGATGGAAAAAATCTGCGCCACCGAGGGCGTGAAAATGGAGCGCCTCATCGGCCCGCAAACCGCGCACAAATACGAGCCCGGCGCGAAGAAGCAGCTCGCCGCGTGGCTCGATGAGCGGATCGCCGCCGGCACGCCCGCGATGCCGCCGAAGGTCCACTTCACGACTTACACGCTGCGCTATCCGACGATGAAATGGATCACGCTCGACGCGCTCGAAAAGCACTACGAGCGCGCGGACATCGACGCCGAGCTGGTGGACGAGGGTGGCTTCCGCGTGAAGACGAAGAACGTCGCGGCGTTCACCATCGCGCTGCCCGTCGCGCCCGCGCCGCTCGACAAGACGCACCCGCCGCGCGTGGTCATCGACGGGCAGGAAGTCGTCGGCCCGCCGGTGAAAGATTTTTGGACGGCGCACTTCGCCAAAGGCGCGGGCGGCAAATGGGAAGCGACGCCGACGGCGACCGCCGCGGGCAAAACGCACGGCCTCACCGGCCCGATCGACGACGCCTTTGTGGACTCGTTCATTTTCATCCGCCCGACCGGCAAGCCGCTCAACGACAAGATCGGCGCATGGACGAAGAGCGAGATGGAACGCGCGATCACCGAGTGGCGGCGCGTCTTCCGCGGCGATGTCCGCGTGAAAGACGACACCGCGCTGACCGCGGACGACGTGGCGAACGCGAACCTCATCCTCTGGGGCGATCCGTCGAGCAATACCGCCCTCGCCAAGCTCCTCGCCCGCCTCCCGATCAAGTGGACCGCGCAACAGCTCACCCTCGGCGCGCTCAACGTCACCGCCGCCGATCACGCGCCCATCCTCATCTACCCGAACCCCGCCAACCCCAAGCGCTACATCGTCCTCAACAGCGGCTTCACCTTCCGCGAAGGCAGCACCACGACCAACGCCCTGCAAACCCCCAAGCTCCCCGACTGGGCCGTCATCGACCTCCGCACCCCGCCGAGCGCCAAGTGGCCCGGACTCGTCTTCGATGCCGGCTTCTTCGACGAAGGCTGGCAGTGGCCGAAGAAATAGCCGCCTTCGGAGCATGCACAGATCGCGAACTGGCGCGCAATCGGGCCACTTACGGCTTGATGATCTCCACGCGGTAAAACTTCGTCGCTCCGGTGGCGCTGAGGTCGCGAATGGTGCGCTGCTGGCCGGCGTCGCTCGGCGCGGAGGGATTCGTCAGCGGCACGTAGGTCCCGGAGACCAGCGCGGGCCGCGAGGTCACCGTGTAAGTGCGGTCGGTCAGCCGCGGGGAAAAGACCAGCGCCTTCTGCCCCGGCTGTCCGGCGACAAGCGCGATGCTGAGCGTGAAGCGCGAGCCGTCGAGCGGGTTCAGGCCGGCGATGTATTTGAAAAGGTTCGTCTGCCCGGTGTGGTCAAAGTCCACAGCAGGGCCGGCGTTCGCGTTGGGTGGAGCACCGAAGTATTGCACCTGCCACGCGTCGTCGATCCCGTCGGCGGCATAGCCGATCAGGTCGTCGAGGTTCACGTTCTTCACCGTCAGTGCGAGCGTGCCGGTCGCGCCGAGGTAGCTGCCCTGCGCGGTGGCGGCGGTGTCTTGAAAGACGAGGCCCGCCGTGGCGAGGCCGCCCGCACTGATGCTGGCGAGTGGGCCGCTCTGCACGCTCCACGCCACGGTGGCGGCGGGGACGGCGAGGAAAGTGGCGTCGTCGAGGGTCTGAAAGGCGGCGAGCTGGTCGGTGGCGGTTTCGTTGACGGTGGGACTGGCGGCGTTGAGGGCGAGGCCGGTGATTTCGTAAAGCTGCCCGGCGTAACCGGCGCGGACGGTTTCGGCGGGCGCGGCGACCGTGGAGGTGCCGCCGAGGCCGCCGACGCTGCCGTCATTGGAGTAGCTGGCGCTCGTGGCGCGCTTTCCCCCGGAATCGACAGTGTCGGTGGCAAGGTTATAGTTGGTGCTGGTGCGCGGGCCGGCGTGCGCGGAGGAAAGGCAGGCGATGAGCAACAGAACGATCAGGATTTTAGTCTTCATGCTTTCGGCGGATAAGGTTCCTCGTTCCCGTTGTCTGAACCTGCGCTACGGACGACCTGAAACTCCGCGGCTCAATATTGAGCTTTCGGCGGTCGTGTTCGTTTGCGGCTGCTGGACGCGGCCAATGCGTTTCTCTTCGGACTCGCCAAACAATTCCGGGTGCAGGTAGGCACCGCGTTCCGGCCCAGCCTTGTCTTCCGTAGTCGGGATGCGGTGGGCCAGCGCGTAGGCGTCCTGCCGGATGCCCGTCACCTGCCATGAAACCTTCACCCGGTTCTTGCTGGTCTTGATGGTGAAGCAGTTGTCCTTGATCTCGCTGGCCACAATGGCTTGGGCGAACTGGCCGATGACGGTCAACTGATACCGGTATTCGCAATTCAGCGCCTTGAAGTAATCAGGGAGCGTAACCGTTGCCCGTCCCTTCGCATCGGTCGTCACGTTACCGTTGTAGATATTCATCATGTCTGGCGATTCGACGAAGGAATGGTAAAGATACTTGTTCGCGGGATCGAGAGGGTGGTCGATTTTGAATGAGCCAGAGGCTTTGGAGAGATTACCGCCGACGGATAGATTTCCGCTCACGCTCGCAGTTCCATTGACGAATATTTTTCCTTGAAACCCTCCCGCATAGCCGCCTCCAGTGTTCTCGCCATACACGGCAGTATTATTTGCACCGTTCGTCTTCGCCCCCAAACCACCACCGCCTCCAGTATTCTCGGCATAAATGGCAGAATTATTAAGACCGTTGGTTTTTACCCCCAAACCACCACCGCCTCCAGTATTCTCGGCATAAATGGCAGAGTTGTTAAGACCGTTGGTTCTTACCCCCAAACCACCACCGCCTCCAGTATTCTCAGCATAAATCGCAGAGTTGGTTGGGCTCGCCGTCCTTCCAACAACGCCGGTGCCGGTCTCGCTAGCGCCACTTACTCCGACACCGTTGTCGCTCTCAGCATCTACTCCGGTGCCATTAACGCTATCAGCCTCTAATCCGGTGCCATTAACGCTATCAGCCTCTACTCCGGTGTCATCAACGCTAATGCCGTGTACTCCGATCCCGCGCTCGCTCTCGCCGAGTACACCCACCCCGTTCACAATATCGTCTTTCCCATGAACTCCAATTCCACCAATTCCACCGTGGCTTATCCCGAAGACGCCATCGGCATTCAAACTCTCCCCATGAACTCCAGATCCTGAACGGCTCATCCCGAAGATCGCATCGTTACTATCACTTTTCCCATCAACACCCTTGCCGCTGATGCCAACGCCCCTCACTGCCGCACCATCGGCACTATAACTGACACCAGAAACTCCATCTCCATAGGTACTTAGACCGGTAACTCCCGGCTGATTACTCCCCAAGGTGCCAGTATTTATACCGAATATACCCGGCGCGGTACTACTGCTGCCCAATACGCCTATTCCGCTCGGATTGATAGAAGTTACGCCACCGACGAAATTTTTGGCACCAGCGATGGTCTGATTGGTCGTTAGATCGACGAAGTTTTGCACAGCGGAGCCGGTTCCGCCGCTGGCCACCGGCAACACGCCTATAAGCGAGCTGGCACTTGTCGCGTTGCCAATCAGGCTCCCGTTGAAGGAAGGAGCCGTGACGGGGCTGGTGAAGGACTTCGCGCCGCCGATGGTCTGCGCGTTCGTGAGGTCCAGAAAGCTCTGCGTGGTCGAGCCCGTGCCTCCTTGCGAGATCGGCACTGTGCCGAGGGAGCCGGGAGCCCAGGCGGTTCCGTTGTATTTCAAGAATTGGTCGGAGACAGGCGCGGTCGCTGCCACAGGCACGTTCTGGAGTCCGCCCGCTTGCAGCGCATAAGCCGTGGAGGTGAGCCGTTGATCCGGCGTGAGAAGCTGGAAACCGTGAGGGCCATCATTAAACCAGATGCGGAGACGCACGTCGCTGTTTGTAAAAGCGCTCACCGGAATGGCCGCCATGCCCAAAGAGGTATCGCCGAGGAGCACGGAGTAGAGGCCCTTCGTGACTGGAATAGTGACGGCTGTCGTGGGCTGGCTGCCGTCCAGATGCGTGCCGTCATTGGTCCAGTACGCAGTCGCCCCTGCGGCGTTGACGAAGGCAAACTTGAACTGGCCGGAGCCGTCGAAGTTGACCGTGCCGACGGCGACGCGGCCTTGGTAGTTGAGGAGCTGCGGCACCTGCGCGTGCAGCGTGGAGGTGAGCAGGGTGAAAACGGCGGCGAGCGCCGCCAGTGGAAGGCGTGGGGTCATTGGGGTTTGCGGGTGGAGCTGGTTGCTCGATGGCGCTGCGACCTCCGATTCATCTCGTCTGGACCGGCGCACTAACGGCGAGAGGAAAAGAAACCCGATGCGTCAAAGAATTTGAACGGAGTCATGGCCATGAAAGAGAGTTCCGCAAACGGCGTCAAGGGGCTCGTCATCGCGCTTTTTTTCATGGAAGGAAGAGCTCGGAGGCGTCGGGATTTCAGCGAAGGCTGGCCGTGGCCTAAGAAATAACGCAAAACCCAATTCACCCATTCGCCCACTATGAAAACTCCCCTCGCGCTCACCCTCGCCCTTTCGCTCCTCCTCGCCCCGCTGCACGCCCACGACGCCACCGCGGAGATGGCCGCGGCGGCAAATAACTTCCTCGGCGCGCTCACCCCGGAGCAGAAAGCGAAGGCGACGTTCGACTTTGCCAACAAGGAGCGGACCAACTGGCACTTCATCCCGCGCGAGCGGGCGGGGCTGCCGATCAAGGAAATGACTCAGGAGCAGCGACTCCTCGCGCAGGCGCTGCTCGCCACCGGGCTGAGCAATCGCGGTTATGCCAAGGCGGTTTCGATCATGAGCCTCGAGGCGGTGCTAGCGGAAATGGAGAAAGCCAAGCCGGGCAACGTGCGCGACCCGGAGCGGTATTTCGTCTCGATCTTCGGCAAGCCGGGCGGCGCGGAGCCTTGGGGTTGGCGCGTGGAGGGGCATCATCTCTCGCTGAATTTCACCGCCGCAGGCGACGCCGCGCCCTCGATGACGCCATCCTTTTTCGGCACGAATCCCGGCGAGGTCCGCTCCGGCCCGCGCACGGGCACGCGGGTGCTCGCCGTCGAGGAGGAGCTGGGTCGCACGCTTGTGAAATCGCTCACCGACGAGCAGCGCAAGGAAGCCGTGATCATGGCCGAGGCGCCGAAGGAAATCTTCGATGTGCCTGGCCGTAATGACTCCAAACCGGAGGGAATCGCGCAGTCGAAACTCACGCCCGAGCAGACCGGGATGCTCGTGAATCTGATCAAGGAATACCTTTTCCGGTGCCGGCGCGACGTGGCTGCGGAGGATTGGGCGAAAGTGGAAAAGGCCGGACTCGGCAAGCTCTTCTTCGCGTGGGCGGGCGGCTTCGACCGCGGCCAGCCGCACTACTACCGCGTGCAGGGCGGCAACTTTGTCCTCGAATACGACAACACCCAAAACGAGGCGAACCACGTCCACAGCGTCTGGCGCGACTTCGATCACGACTTCGGCACCGATCTGCTCGGCGAGCACTACAAGGCCGGGCATCCGGCGGCGCCGTAGCCGCATGCCCGCGCCTTCCTCGCATCCGCGCGATCCGCTGCATGGGGTCACGCTGGAAACCATCGTCCGCCATCTGGTCGAGAGGCATGGCTGGGAAGAGATGGGTTGGCGAATTCCGATCCGCTGTTTCCAGCTCGATCCGAGCGTGAAATCCAGCCTCACTTTTCTGCGCAAAACGCCGTGGGCGAGGACGAGGGTCGAGGCGTGGTATGCCGAGGAAGTCGCGCATCATCCGCCGGAGACGACCGCCGGACCTTCCGCATAACGGGCATTTCCAAAAGCCCCGATCGCAGCTAGGGTGCGCGCCCGCAAACCGATGAAAATCCTTTCCGCCAAATTCCTGATCAGCGCACCGGACCTCTCGGCGTGCCCGGCTTCGGACCTGCCGGAGTTCGCCTTCATCGGGCGGTCGAACGTGGGCAAGTCGTCGCTGCTCAACATGCTCGCCGGCGCGAAAGCCCTGGCCAAAGTTTCGGCGACTCCCGGCCACACGCAGCTCATCAATTTTTTCACGATCGACAACACCTGGAGCCTCGTGGACCTGCCCGGCTACGGCTATGCGAGGAAAGCACGGTCGGAGCGCGCGCGTTTTCAGCAGATGATCGCCAGCTACCTGACCGGACGGACGAATCTGGCGTGCGTGTTCGTCCTGATCGACTCGCGGCACGAACCGCAGGCCATCGATCTGGAATTCGTCCAGTGGCTGCTGGAGGAGTCGGTGCCGTTTACGCTGGTCTTCAGCAAGGCAGACACGGTGAAGGCCGGGCTATTGGCGAAAAACATTGAGCTTTTCCTCGGCAAGATCGCCGCGTGGTGCGGGGAGTTGCCGCGGGTTTTCACAACGTCGGCGAAGACCAGGAGCGGGCGACACGAGTTGCTCGGCTTCATTGGCGAGACGCTAAGGCCGGTCGAGGCGGTGGAGTAACTGCGGATGCCGGAAGCGATGACCCTGGAAGATCTCGGCTGGAATGCGGCGTTCGCAGCGGAGTTCGCTCCGTATCTCCGCGAGGGCTGGAAGCCGGCGCGCCTGATCCGCGACAACAAGATCACCTACGGCGCGCTCCTCATCGATGGCGAAGAGCTGGAAGTCACGATGAGCGGCAAGGTTTACCACGACGCCGAGACGGATGCGGACCTGCCCGCGGTGGGCGACTGGGTGGCGCTGGAACTCGGCGGCCAGGATGGTGAGACGATGATCCGCGCGCGGCTCACGCGGCAGACTTGTCTCTCGCGCAAGATGTCGGGCCGGAGCACGGAGGAGCAGGTCATCGCGGCCAATGTCAGCGTGGTCGTGGTGGTGACGGATGCGGGCTCCGACTTCAGCCTGCGGAGAATGGAGCGCTACTTTGCAATCATCGGGAAGAGCCGTTCCAAGGCCGTGGTCCTGGTCAATAAGTCCGATCTTTTTTCTGCCGCGCGGAATCAGGAAGCGGCGGCGGCGATCCGCGCGCTCAATCCAGACGCCGATGTCCACATCACCAGCGCGGAAAAAGGCACGAGCCTGAAAGTGCTGCGGCAATATCTCCAGCGCGGCGTTTCCCTGACCCTCGTCGGGTCGAGTGGCGTGGGGAAATCGTCGGTGATGAACCATCTGCTCGGCGAGGACTACCAATGGACCGATGAGGTCAATGAGACCACCGGCAAAGGCCGGCACAGCACCACCGCGCGCGAGCTGATCGTGCTGCCGGGCGGCGGTATCCTGATCGATAACCCGGGGATCCGCGAGGTCCACATGTGGACTGACGAGACGACGCTGCGCGAGCGCTTTGCCGACATCGAGGAACTGGCCGCACAATGCAGATTCCACGACTGCAAACACGGCACCGACACGGGCTGCGCGATCCGCGCTTCGCTGGCCGACGGAAACCTGAATCCGGCGCGCTTCGACGGGTATCTGAAGTTGGAGGAGGAGCTCGAAAAACTCCGGCTCAGCCGCAAGAAGCGGCAGATGACCGGCGACCGCCACGTCCGCCGGCAGCAGCAAAACAAGGCCCGCAAATACGCCGAGCGTCAAGATTGGGAGCACGAGCCCGAGCCGCCCCGCCGACGCGTTTAGGGTGGGGGGCAACTTCCATTTGAAGGACTACTCGCCGGGTGGCGTGCGGTCCGCGCCGAAGTATTTCTCGCTGCGGTAGCGGAGCCAGACGCGGAGCACCTGCGGGATTTTTTCCCGGTCGGCCTTGCCGAGGCTTTCGTAAAGCGCGAGTGCCTTTTCGCGCTCTCCGCGGCAGGCGCGGTTGTTGTGGGCGTCCCAAAGACTGCGCGCCGCGCGGATGCGGCGGCAGGTTTCCTTGAGCAAAGCCGCGCCGGTCAGCGGCAGTCCAGGCTTCTTCTTCGCGGGCATCGGGCGAGTTATCCCGCGAGTAGCGTCTTTTTGAAAAACTCCATCGTGCGCGACCAGGCGAGCTTGGCCGCGGCTTCGTCGTAACGCGGCGTGGTATCGTTGTGAAAACCGTGGTTCACCCCGTCGTAAAGATGCGCGGTATAACGCACCCCGGCTTCTTTCAACGCCGCCTCATAGGCTGGCCAGCCTTCGTTCACCCGCTGATCCAGGCCGGCGTAATGCAGGAGCAGGGAGGCCTTAATTTTCGGCACATCGGCAGCAGCGGGCTGACGGCCGTAAAACGGCACCGCCGCGACGATCACGTCGGGCAGGCGCACCGCGAGTGTGTTCGCCATGCCGCCCCCGAAACAGAATCCCACGACACCGACTTTGCCGTCGCAACCCGGCTGTTTTTGCAGCCATTGCGCGGCCGCCACAAAGTCCTCGGTGATCTCCTCGGGCTTCCGTTTGGCCTGCATCGTTTTGCCTTCCTCGTCATTGCCAGGATAGCCGCCGAGCGGCGTCAGTGCGTCCGGCGCAAAGGCCAGAAAGCCCTCGAGGGCGACGCGCCGGGCCACGTCTTCGATATAGGGATTCAGTCCTCGGTTTTCGTGAATGACGAGGACGCCGGGCACCTTTTCGTTCGAGCCTGCGGGTTTCGCCAGATACCCGCGAATCTTGCCCCCGCCTTGTGGCGAGGGATACTCCGCGTAGCCGACCTCAATGCGCTTGTCGTCCTTCGCGACCTGCTCCGCGAGGGCATAATTGGGACTGAGCGCATCGAGGATCGCCGCCGCGGTCAGACCACCGACGGCAAACTTGGAAGCGCGCTGGAGGAAGCCGCGGCGATCAACCCGCCCGTGGGCGTAGTCGTCGTAAAGATCGAGGACTTCCTGGTCGAAATGGGAAGCAGTTTTTCGTTTCATGATTTCCGAGGCTAGGGAGTTTTCGGCGTCTTGGAAAGCCGGGGGAGTTGGCGATCTGCCGTCCGGTCCGGGCATGGACGCAGGCTCAGGCTCCCGGAAGAACGAAGGTTCTTCCGGAAGAATCGCCATCAGACTTCCAGCCGCTCCTCTTGCAGCCGGCATTTGTCACTGCGCCGCAGCACGCTACTCTTCCCGCATGACCACCACCGCCCTGCTCGATCCGCACCTCACCATGCGCGAACTGCTCCAGCGTTTCCCCGGTGCCCAGCGCGCGCTCTTTCGCCGCTACCACGTCGGCGGCTGTGCGAGTTGCGGTTTCCAGCCCGACGAGACGCTCACCGAGGTCTGCGCCCGCAATGAACACCTGCCCGTGGACGAGGTCATCGCCCACATCCTCGCCAGCCACGAGGCCGACGCGCAAATCCTCATCGCTCCCACCGACCTCGCCGCCGCGCTGAAGAGCGATCCCGACGCGAAGCTCATCGACATCCGCACGCGCGAGGAGTTCGACGCCGTCCACATCGAGGGCGCGATCTTTTTCACTCAGGAGTTGATGCAGGAAATCCTCATGCGCTGGGACCGCCGCGCGCTCGTCGCACTCATCGATCATACAGGCGCGCGCAGCATGGATGCCGCCGCCTACTTCGCCGGCCACGGCTTTGAAAACGTCCGCGCCGTCCGCGGCGGCATCGACGCGTGGAGCCAGGAAGTCGATCCCGCGCTGCCGCGCTACGAACTCGAATGAGGACCGGATTTTTAAACGCAGAGACGCAAAGGCGCAGAGAATTCGGAGACACAGATTTGATTCATCCAATCGCCTTTTCCGTCCCCATCCCTGCGTCTCCGCGTCTCTGCGTTAAAAATAAACCGTCCGACTTTTTCGAATGAATACCGACCTCCAGCAACGCATCCACGACGCCATCGCCAATCCCAAGAACCTCGGCGAAATGGAGAACGCCGATGCCGTCGGCACCGTCGGCAGCGCGGACTGCGGGGATATGCTGCGAATGTGGGTGAAATTCAAGGAGGACGCGCAGGGCCGCAAAGTCATCGACCGCGCCACCTTCCAAACCTTCGGCTGCGAAACCGCCATCGCCGTCGCCAGCGTCGCCACCGAACTCATCGCCGGCAAAACCGTTGACGAAGCGCTTTCCATGTCCGGCACCGACCTCTCCGCCCCGCTCGGCGCGTTGCCGCCCATGAAAATCCACTGCGCCCAACTCGTCGAAAACGCCCTTCGCTCCGCCCTCGCGCCTCAGCCCGCAGTCACGAAACCAGCGCCGACCCAAGCTCCGCAAGCAACAACCCTCTTCGACCAACTCCACAGCGGCACCGCGCCGGAGAAAAAGGTGAAGGTGGTGCTGAAGCCAACGAACGCGTAAGCTCCGCGTCTTTTCCCATGCACGAAAACACCGAAAAATCTATCACCCGTGATTGCCCGGCCACGCGCATCCCGAGCGGCGAAGCCATCACCCTTGCCAAAGATGTCCGCGTCTTCATCACCCAGGCGCTCGGCGGCAGCTACACCGTGGCCACCGACCAGGGCCTCGCGCGCATCGCCGATGTGGATGCGGACGCCCTCGGCCTCGAACCGTCTGCGCCAACCACCGCCGCGCCGGACACCGCGGCTGGTGGACCGGTCGAGGACAAGGCCGTGTGGGATCAGCTCCGCACCTGCTACGACCCGGAGATTCCTGTCAATATCGTCGATCTCGGCCTCGTCTATGACTGCGTCATCACCCCGCGCGCCGGTCAGGGCGCGATGGTGGACGTGAAGATGACGCTCACCGCGCCCGGCTGCGGCATGGGCCCGACCATCGCCGCCGAGGCGAAAGCCAAAGTGCTCAGCGTCCCCGGCGTCGGCGACGCGGATGTGGCGCTGGTCTGGGATCCGCCGTGGAATCAGGCGATGATCAGCGAGGCGGGGAAGATGAAGCTCGGGCTAATTTAGAGCGCAACTGACAAGGTCAGGTTGATCTCGTTACTTTTGCGCCCGTGCTCGAAACCGAAGTCCCAACCAGACGCCACGACTAACCGAAAGTCGTGGCCTACCTCTGGCGGTACTTCGTCATTCACTTTTCGATTGCGTAGTGTCTTTGGTTCGCGGGAACGACCGCGATTGACGACTTACAAGCGCGTTTCCTCGGCATTTGGTCCGGGAGATCAGCCGCTTATCACTATTTCTTCGCGCTGGTGATGACTGCCATCTCCGTTTACGGCGATCGTCGCCGCATGCGCGCCAGACCACTCCGCAGAAGTTAAAAAAGACCGCAAAAAAGTCCGCGTCAAACCGCGTCCCAGCGGGACGCGGCTCGCGGACGAGTTGTTTTTTGACCCCTAGCCCACCCAACTCTTGAGCGTGGCGAGGTCACGCTTCATCTGGGCGATCTGCTCGGGGCCGGAGCCTTCCTGATACTCGATGTGCTGCGAGATCGGGCCGCGGTAACTGCTCTTCTTGAGCCAGTCGAAAAACTCGCGACGCACCATGCCCTCGCCGAGCGGTCCCCATTTCGCGGTGAAACCCTTGGCGTCTTTCTGCCAGGCGAAATCCTTTACATAGACCGCGGCGAAGAGCGGTTCCATCAGCCGCGCCTGGAGCGGCCAGGCGGTGCCGGCTTCGAGCGTGGTGTGGCCGATGTCGAAGCAGACGCCGAGATGCTCCGGGTCGATGTCGTGCAGCAACTCATAAACATCCCAGAGCGGTGCGCCCACGTACTTTGCGCCGCTGTGGTTCTGGATGCCGCCGCGCATCCCCAGCTCCTTCGCCAGCGCGGCGATGTCGCGCATCGCGGGCTTGAGCGCGGCGAGCTGTGGCATGATCGGCTTGGCGAGATCGTAATACATGAAGCCGAGCCGGAAACGGCGGATGCCGAGCTTCGCCGCGATGCGCAGGACTTTCTCCGCCCGCGGATTGATTTCCACGATGTCGCTGGTCAGCACGTCCAGCGTGAGCCCGCGCTTTTTCAACGCCTCGACCAGCCGCGGCAGTTCCTCGTCCACGTTTTCCGGCAGAATCTGCCCCTTCGCGCGCACCGGACACTCGATCCCGCTCCAGCCGACCTCAGCAACCACGTCGGCGGTGTCGTCGAAGTTCAGGTTTTGAAATGGTTTGTTAAAAACGATCAGCGGAAAACGCGGCACGGGCGGCGCTGCGGCGGCGGTGCCGTCACGCGGGGCGAAAGCGAGCACGGCCCCGGCGAGGACGGTCTGCGTGAGGAACTGGCGGCGGGGAAGTTCGGGAGAGGAATTCATCGCCGGAGAATAGCGCGGCAGCCAATCGCGAGGCCACGCCCGATTTTTCAACGGAAAGAAACTTTGCGTCCCAAGAATTGAGGCTTGTCCCGTGCGGAACGGGCTGCCAGTGCTCTCCGCCCCGCATGAAACCCGTGCCGCCAACGCCATGAAAGGCCCGCTCGACGAGCTGCAAATCATCAAGCCCGTGAAACTGTCGATCGACGATGTGTCGAAGACGTTTCGCCAGGGCGTGGTCGAGACGCATGCGCTCGACCATGTGAGCCTGCAGGTCGATGAGGGCGAGTTTATCTGCCTTCTCGGCCAGAGCGGGTGCGGAAAATCGACGCTGCTGGCGATGATCGCGGGCCTGGAATTCCCCGACCAGGGCTCGGTCATGTCCGACGGCAAAATGGTCACCGAACCGGGGCGCGACCGCATGGTGATGTTTCAGGAGGCGGCGCTCTTCCCGTGGCTCGACGTGCTCGGCAACGTGATGTTCGGCCTGCGGCTGAAGCCGAATCTCACGAACAAGGAGCGCACCGAAGTGGCCCGCTTTTACCTCCAGCTCGTGGGGCTGGAAAAATACACCCGATCCAATATCCACGAGCTTTCCGGCGGCATGCGGCAGCGCGTGGCGCTGGCCCGCTCGCTCGCACCGAACCCGCGCGTGCTGCTCATGGACGAGCCTTTTGCCGCGCTCGATGCGATGACGCGCGAGCAGCTCTACGGCGATCTCCAGCAGATTTGGGCGGCGCGGAAAAAGACCATCGTGTTCGTGACGCACAACGTCCGCGAGGCGGTGTGCCTCGGGGATCGTGTGGTCCTTTTCTCGCCGCATCCGGGGCGCATCCGCGAGCATTTCAAAATCGACCTGCCGCGTCCGCGCGACATCAACAGCCCGAGCCTGGCGGAACACGCGACCGAGATCACCGCCGCGCTCAAAGCGCACAGCGCGCTGAAGGAAGGGAGCGGGCTGCGATGAAGCGCGGACTGATCACCGCGGCCTTTTTCGTCGCGCTCATCGGCGGGTGGCATTTGCTCGTGCAGTGGGGCGTCGCCGGCGAGCCGTCGCCGCTGACAGTGAGCCGGTTTCTCGCCGAGGGCGTGGCCGACGGAACCCTGCTGCCGGCACTGGCGATGACCACGCGGCGGCTGCTGCTCGGGTATTTTCTCGGCGTCGCCGTGGGCATTCCCGTCGGGCTGCTGACGGCGCGTTTCCAGTCGCTCTACGATACGGTGGGCGTGCTCGGGCTGGCGTTTCAAACGCTGCCGAGCGTCTGCTGGGTGCCGCTCGCGCTGCTGTGGTTCCCGGATTCCGAGGTGGCGATGCTTTTCGTCGTCGTCATGGGCACGCTCTGGCCCGTGGCCCTGGCGACGAACAGCGGCGTGCGCAATGTGCCGCCGCTATACATGCGCGCGGCGCGGACCATGGGTTCGAGCGGCCTGCATACGTGGTTCCGCGTGATCGTGCCCGCGGCGCTGCCCGGCATCGTGGGCGGCGTGAAGCTCGGCTGGGCGTTCGCCTGGCGTTCGCTGATGGCGGCGGAGATTTACGTCACCGCGACCGGCCACATGGGCCTCGGCCAGATGCTCCACGCCGGACGCACCAAGGGTTCGCTGGCGCAGGTGGTCGGCGTGATGTTCGTCATCGTGCTCATCGGCCTGCTGGCCGACAAAATCCTGTTTGCACCGTGGGAGCGCTTTCTCCACCGCCGGTGGGGCACGGTGAAGGCCTAGGTCCGTTTTTGGGGGCACGCGCCCCATCCAATCCGAGGTTTGCCAACCCCGCGCTGACGCGGCACATTCGCGCCCCTTTTCATTTCCCCATGTCCGAGATTCCCAAGACCTACGAACCGCAGGCCATCGAAGAGCGCTGGTATGCGCAATGGCTCGCCGACGGCTGCTTTCGCGCCGATCCCGCGTCCACGAAGCCCGCGTATTCCATCGTCATCCCGCCGCCGAATGTCACCGGCGTCCTGACCCTCGGCCACGTCCTGAATCACACCATCCAGGACATCCTCTGCCGTCGCGCGCGCATGCTCGGCAAGGAAGTGCTCTGGCTGCCCGGCACCGATCACGCCGGCATCGCCACGCAGAACGTGGTCGAGAAGGCGCTGAAAAAAGAAGGCGCCATCAAGCACCGCAACGACCTTGGCCGCGAGGCGCTCGTCGCCAAAATCTGGGAGTGGCGCGAGAAATACGGCGGCATCATCCTCCAGCAGGATCGCGCGCTCGGCTGCTCGCTGGATTGGGACCGCACGCGCTTCACCATGGACAAAGACTATTCCCGCTGCGTCTCGCGCGTCTTCGTGGACCTCTACAAAAAGGGCCTCATCTACCGCGGCAAACGCATGGTGAACTGGTGCCCCGCCTCGCTCACCGCGCTCTCCGACGAGGAGGTGGTGATGAAGCCGCAGAACGGCACGATGCATCATTTCAAAGTCGAAGTCGCCCCTCGGAGCCAAGCGCTCCCGCGCGCCGGGGAGGTCGGCGGCGATGCGCCATCCGAGAGCGCCGGGCGCGCAGGAGCGCTTGGCTCCGAGTGGCTGACCATCGCCACCACGCGCCCGGAGACCATCCCCGGCGACAGCGCCATCGCCGTCAATCCGCAAGACCCGCGCTATGCGCACCTCATCGGCCAGCACGTCATCCGTCCCCTGCCCGTCCAGATTCCCGACGAGCAAAAGCTCATCCCCATCATCGGCGACGACGCAGTTGATTTCGCCTTCGGCACCGGCGTCTTGAAAGTCACGCCCGCACACGACAAGGCGGACTTCGAGATCGGCCAGCGTCACAAGTTGCCGATCATCGACATCTTGAATCCCGACGGCACCATGAACGCCCTCGCCGGCGAAAGACTCGCCGGCCTCGACCGGTTCGAGGCGCGGAAAATCGCGGTCGAGCAACTCCGCGAACTCGGCGTGCTCGTGAAGGAGGAGCCGTATCAAAACAACGTCGGCTACTCCGAACGCGCCGATGTGCCCATCGAGCCGCGTCTCAGCGAGCAGTGGTTTTTGCAATACCCGAGCGTCGAGCAAGCGCGCGCCAAGGTGGCGGACGGCGCGATGAAGTTTTTCCCCGAGCGCTGGGCGAAGGTCTATGACCACTGGCTCGGCGGCATTCAGGACTGGTGCATCTCGCGGCAGTTGTGGTGGGGGCATCGCGTGCCGGTGTGGACATTGCCCCTGCACGGTCCTTGGGACGTTTCGCCGCAACTGAAGGAATACTTTGCTGAGTGCGGCGTGGATCAACAGGTAGTGGTTAAAACGGTCGAGAGTGGCGAAACGTGGAACTTGCGAATTTGCGCCGCGACCGAAGAAGCTGAAAAGGCAATCGCCAACCTCAATGGGTTCTATCAGGCGGATGGATTCGACATTGAGAGAACCAAAGAATTTCCAACGCCACGCGCTCGGGATATTGCCGAAGACGTTATGGGACGTTTAGCGTCAGATCCAATCACCCAAGACCCCGACGTCCTCGACACCTGGTTTAGCTCCTGGCTCTGGCCTTTCGCCACGATGGGCTGGCCGGAGAAGACGGACACGCTCGCCAAATTCTACCCCACCACCGACCTCGTCACCGCGCCGGACATCATCTTTTTCTGGGTCGCGCGGATGATCATGGCGGGCTTCGAGTGGACGGGCGAAATGCCGTTTCGGAACGTCTATTTCACCAGCCTGATTCGCGACAAACAGGGCCGCAAACTTTCCAAGTCGCTCGGCAACTCGCCCGATCCGCTCGACCTCATCGCCCAGTACGGCGCCGACGCCGTCCGCTTCGGCACGATGCGCAGTGCGCCGCTCGGGCAGGATGTCACCTACGACGAAAAGAACATCGAGCTCGGCCGCAACTTCTGCACGAAGCTCTGGAACGCCGCGCGCTTCCGGCAGATGGCGGGCAGAAAGGATGAAGGCGGAAGGATGAAGGATGAAAACGGCGCATCCGAACCTTCATCCTTCATCCCTCATCCTTCATCCTTTCCCATTGAGGGCGAGGTCAATCCCCTGCTCCTCACGAGCGACGACAAATGGATCCTGCTGCATCTCAATGCCGCGATCCGCGAAATCTCCGCCGCGCTCGACGAATACCGCTTCAGCGACGCCGCCAACGCGCTCTACCGCTTTTTTTGGAGCGAGTATTGCGACTGGTATCTCGAGGCGAGCAAGGCGTCGCTTTACCCGAACGCGACGGCGGGGGGCGAGTCCGCGGCGACGACCATCGGCGACTTTGAGCAGCGCAAAGCGAACACGCTCGCAGTCATGGATTTCGTCTTCGCGCAGACGCTGCGGCTGATGCATCCGTTCCTGCCCTTTATCACCGAGGAGCTGTGGCACGCGCTCGGTTTCCACGACGACCTGCCCGCCGACCAAGGCGGCCGCACAATCATGTTTGCCCACTGGCCGGAGGCGTTCGACAACGACTTCTACCACTACTACGACCTCGACCCGAGCGCCGAGCAGGCCGCGAACGAGAAGTACGAAGTCGTCAACGCCGGCCGCGGGCTGCGCCGCGACGCCAATATCGCCAGCAACAAGCGCGTCCGCTTCATCCTGCAAAGCGCCCTGCCGCTGCTGCCGCACGACTCCGAGGTGCTGCGCATCCTGCTCAACGCGGAGCCGTTTGAGGTCGCGGCCAGGTACGACGCCCCGCGCGGCACGCCCAGCGCGCTCACGCCGCTCGGCACGCTCTTCCTCCCGCTGGAAGGGCTCATCGACGTGGCCGCCGAGCGCGAGCGCCTGGCGAAGGAAATCGCCAAGGTCGAAGACGAACTCACCAAGGTGCGGGCCAAGCTCGCGAATCCCGCCTTCACCGGCAAAGTCCCGCCTGCCGTCCTCGCCGACCACGAGCTGCGCGAGGCAAACTGGGCGGAGAAACTCGCCCAACTCCAGCGCATGCGCGACGCGCTGGGAGGGAGCTGAGCGCGCCGCACCTCCTCAGCGTGAACTCACCAAGAGCAGGCCGTCATTCTGAGCGGAGTATCGGGAGGCTTTGCGATCCGGACGCAGCGAAGAATCGCTGACTGTACCGCGGGCGGAGGCGGTGGGAGCGATGCCGCGTGCGTCCCACCAGACCGCCTCCGCCCACATTACTTTCAGCGATCCTTCACTGCGTTTCGCCTCCACCTTCGCCCACGGCGAAACTCCGTTCAGGATGACGGCGCTCTTTGGAAACGCTCCGCACCACCCCCTACCACCATGCCACGCACCCGCCGCCTCGCCATCCTCATGCTCGTGCTCACCACCGCCGCGTGGGGTCTGAGCTTTCCCGGCGGGAAGGCGCTGCTGACCGCCGCAAACGACGCACTGCCGGGTCGCGATCCGTGGTTTTTCTCCTCGCTGATGATCGCCTCGCGCTTCGGCCTCGGCGCGTTGCTGCTTTGGCTGGCGGCTCCGCGCGCCTTTGCGCAGTTGCGGGCAAGCGAGGTGCGGCAGGGCATCGGGCTGGGCTTTTGCGGCGGATTCGGCATGCTTTTCCAAGCCGACGGCCTCGCTTTCACGGAAGCCAGCACCTCCGCGTTTCTCACCCAGTTCGCGTCCGTCCTCGTCCCGCTGGTCATTGCGGTGCGCACGCGGCGGCTGCCCTCCGGGTTCGTGATGTTTTGCGTCGCGCTCGTGGTCGCCGGCGTGGCCGTGCTGGCACGGCTGGACTGGTCCGCGATGCGGCTCGGTCGCGGCGAATTGGAGACGCTCATCGGCACGGCGTTTTTCACCTGCCAGATCCTCCTGCTCGACCGTCCCGTTTTCCGCGGCAACCACTCCGGCCGGGTCACGCTCGTCATGTTCCTGACCATTGCGGTCATCCTCGCACCCGTCGTCGCGCTGCACACGCAACGCGCGGGCGATGTCCTCGTCCTCATCAGCACCGTCCCGATGGCGGCGACCTTTGTCGCGGCCACGCTGCTTTGCTCGCTCCTCGCGTTCCTGCTGATGAACCGCTGGCAGCCCTTTGTGGACGCGACCACCGCCGGCATCATCTATTGCGCCGAACCGCTCTTCGCCACGGTCTTCGCGCTCTTCCTTCCGGCGCTGCTCGCGCGCTTCATGGGCATTGCCTATGCCAACGAAACCGCCACGTCGAACCTCGTCATCGGCGGCTCGCTGATCACCGTGGCGAACCTTCTCATCGCGCTGAAACCGCAGCGGCAGGAGTAGCATAAGCAAACGCGCCACCGGCTGGCCGGGTGGCGGGTGGTGGCAGCGCCCGGAGGCGCGGCGACGGTGCTAAGCGCGGTGAGTTCGATGGCAGGCGGCCTCGAATGGGGGTCAGCGAAGCTCACGGCGGGGGAGCCTGCGAGCAGGGCCGCCACGCCGACGGAAAGAATGGCGAGGTTTTTCATGGGCCGCCTTGATATGCAAAACGCCCCGTCCCCGAGAAACTCTGCGTTGTAAATGTCCAGCGGCGTGGCTGTGCCGATTGGTTGACGCTCCCGCAGGCCCGCGCCACCACAATGCTTCAGTCAAAGTGGATGTTGCCCTGCCGGTTTGGCGGGCGCAGCACCGTCCGCCCACCGGCGCGGCGGCGGAGCTGGTCGAAGATTTCATCCAGCCCATCGACCTTCATCTGGTGGACGATGCGCAGCAATTCGCCGAGCCGGCCTTGCGGGAAGCAGTCTTTGCGCGCGAACCACGCGAGATACTCCACCGGCAGATCGTAGAGCGGCACGCCGCGCGGCGGGAAATGCACCGGGCCGAACTTGCCGAACGGCATCCGTGTCGTCGCGATATCCGCGAGATCGGCAGCCATGAAATCGCGCAGCCGATCCTCGTCCATGCCTGGCTATTTGGCGTCGGGCACGCGAAGCTTGATGGAGCGGAAGGAAACCTCGTCGCCATGATCCTGGAGCAGAATGGGCGACTTCGCCTTCACCCCAAAATTCGCCGCGCCCTTGTATTTGCTCTTCGCGATACGCGCCTTGAAGTCCTCGCTGCCCAGTTCAAACTCCACGGTCTTCACGCCGTTCAGCCATTGCTCGACGTGATTGCCCTGCACCACGATCCGGCTCTCGTTCCATTCGCCCACCGGCTTCACCTTCCGCTCGGCGGCTGGCTCGATGAGATCGTAGAGCGCCGCGGTCTGGTGTAGCTTGCCGCCGCGGATCCCGTCGGGATGGTTCTCGTCGTCAATCAGCTGGTATTCAAAGCCCACGCCTTTCGCCGCGTCGGGCAGGTTGTATTTCAGGCCGCTGTTGCCCACGGCCCCGATCTTCCAGGCAAACACCAGCTCGAAATCGCCGAACTGCTCCGCGGTCACGATGTCTCCGCCGCCCGCGCCTTTGGCGTGAAAGATCATGCCGTCCTGCACCACCCAGCCTTTGACCGGACCTCCCGTTTTGCCGATCGGCTGCCAGCCCTCGAGCGTCTTGCCGTCAAAGAGCAGTTTCCAGCCGGCGGATTTCTCGTCCGCGCTGAGCGTATTGTTTTCGCCGGCGAAAGCCGCGGCGGTGAGGAGGGAGACAGCGGTGGCGAGGGGGAGGAAAAGATGACGCATGGGAATTGACGGATTGTCGGGAAACTCCCCGCCACGGCCAGCGAAATTCCGCGCCTTGAGCAGTTCTGCTCCCAGCGTCCGTGCGAGATTTCACGCAACCCGTCGCGCGTCACGACTTCGATCCCATGCGGCTCAGCGAGGAATGGCGCAGTTTCCACGGTGCACCCGAGCGGCGAGGCATAGACAGCGGTGAGGTTGTCGTCGCGCAGCCGCTTGGCGAGCCGGCGGACCTGCTCGCGCCCGGAGTCGGAAAGCGGCACATCGGTCGCGCCGGCAAAGCGGTCCTCAGCGGTCAGTGTGGTCGCGCCGTGACGGATGAGAAAGATGCGGGTGTTCATGCGGGCGATGGTAGCTCATCCCGTCGAAGCTTCGCTCATTTCGGCGGAAAATATTCATCCCGCACTTGCCACACCGCTTCCATGTCGAGCTTCTCACCGGTGAAGATGATCTGCCGGCTCTTCCTGTCCTTCCGGGACTTGAGATGGCGCGTCACGTTCATCCAGCGGATGACTTGTCCGCCGCTCGCCTCGTCCGTCTGGCGGATGACGAGATACACGTCCACCGGCTGGCTGACCCAGTATTCGAGGTGGCGATCATTCGTCACGTCGAAGACCTCGCTGCCATCGCTCTTGCGAGTGCGGAGGTAGGAGTTGCCGCTCTTGAGCTAGATGTAGATGCGCTTCCCGCTCGCCTTGCCGTCGTTGTCCTTGAACTCCACTTCGCCGTCGATGCCGTGGTCGAACATCGTCACCGGGCGGAAGATTTGGTTCGCCTCGCCGACGATGGCCATCATGTGGCCGATGAGGATTTGCTCCAGAGCCTGCGTGTCGAGTTCGCGCGTGGCCCTGCCGGTTGTCGAGCTTCAGCCCGAGCGTGTGCCCTTTACCGGTGGAGGCGAATTCCGCCACGTTGCGCTCCAGCTCGCGGTGCTCGAATTCCTGGCTATACCACACGCGCACCACCAGACCGCCGCTCGGGCCAAAGGCCCACCCACAAGCCAGCCCAGGGCAACGCCCTGGGAACCTTCCACACAACGATTTGTAAGCCCTGTAAGGGCGGCACGAAGCCGGACACCCCCCGTGTTTCGCCCTTTCAGGGCTCGTGCCTTAACCCGTGTTCTATCCCAGGACGGCGCTCGTTCCTCGCTTGCCCCTGGGCTGGCTTGTCACAGGCCGTTGGCCTGACGGAATCAATTCTCCCGCCCGTGCGGCGTCTCCTCGGCAATGCGGAGGGAGTGGTCGGGGAAGGTCTGCACCAGCGCGCGCAGGAGCAGTTCCTCATCCGGACGATGATTCAGCCGATTCGACCGAAGGAATGCCAAAAATTGTAAGCAATCGTGTGAAGAGCGGGGAGAAATTCACGAAGTCTGCAAAAGACAGCGTCTTTGCAGCCTCAGCGAAAGCGGCCTTTTTGGAGTCTTTGATCTCGAAGACTTTTGCGCCTGAGTAGGTGAGGGCTTCGGGGACTCCATTTGCTTGGAGAATCTCGTCTGAATAGTAGTGCTCAAGTTCGAGCATTCTGTGAGGAATGCTGTCAGGCGCGAAGTCGGTCCTTTCAGGGGGAACCGGAAGCAGTTGAGCATGAATAAACCCCTTTGCATGGCGGCGATGTAGCTGGTCGTCACCATTCGAGTATCCATGGCTCTGGCTGAGTCCGGTGAATTGCTCAGCTCCGGCACGGTCGTTATCAAACAGCCCCACGATAGGTCGCACCTCATAACGGCCAAGCAGTTCGAGCATCAACTTGAGTGTTTTCGAACCGCCGGCATCGTTCTTCTTTCCAGTGCCGTAGTCGCCAACGGAAAGGATGTCGAACGGTCGTTCACGGTTTGGGTAGAGCTTGCTCCAAGCTGTTTCGAGATGCGTCCTGTCATTTTTGCCCTCGACAAAAAGAAGTGGTTTGCTCGCCGTCCCAACTTCGGCGCGTAGCTTTTCTTCAAAAGCCTTTGTCGTTCGGAAAACTTCAAATGCTTGAACGAACTCCGAATATGCTTCGGTAGAAATCTGCCGCCCCGACGGCATATCTATTAACAGAAAGCCGTCCTCCGTGAACGTGTTCCGCATCCCCACTACGAACATCGGAGAGTGCGCGGTGACGATGAACTAAGCGCTCGCGATTGGGCAATGGGATTCTGGCCTGCTCCCCGAAAGTTGATCCAGGCGCTATGAGAGTTGGCGGCGCGACAGCGCCGCCGAACTCTCAACATGAAACGCAAACGACACACACCCGAAGAGATCATCAAGAAGCTGCGTGAAGCGGCGACGCTATTGGCC
>JBBQCM010000070.1:0-33916 GCA_038318725.1 Chthoniobacterales bacterium | reverse complement strand
GGTGCTGAGGGTGAAGTGTTCGCACGCGCTGGCACGTTCACGGTCTGGAACGCTAATTTCAAACTTATCGGCGACACTGCGGCGGGCGGATTGGTGATCCGCTCCGTGCCCGCCGGGGCCGGCGGCAGCGGGTATCTCTCCCTGGTCGGCGCAAATTTGCTCACAGCCATGTCGGGGGCGGTGCCGCAGAAATCGTCGGCGTTCCTGCGCTATGCGTTCAATGTCCCGAGCGCGATAGCTGTCACCACGCTCACCATGCCGGTCAACTACGACGACGGTTTCATCGCCTACCTGAACGGCACTGAAGTCGCTCGCCGAAACGTGGCCGCAGGTGCGCTGAACTACGATGCCGTGGCGAGCGGTGATCGACAGCCGGCGCAGGCGCTACTCGCGGAAACCGTGGACCTCACGCCGTTCGTCGGCTCGCTCGTGAATGGGACGAACATGCTCGCGATCCATGCTCTGAACGACGCCGCCAACGGGAGCGACTTCCTCATGCGCCCGCTGCTCGCGCGGTATGTGGTCACGCCGGGTGCAGTCAGCTTTTTCACCACGCCGACGCCCGGCGGGTTCAACACCGCGGCGGTGTATAACAAGGTCGCTCCGGTCATCGCCAGCGTGGAGCGAGGCTTTTACTCCTCGGCGCAAATGGTGGCACTGACGACGGGCACCGCTGGCGCAACCATCTACTATTCGTTTGATGGCTCGGACCCTTCCTCGACCTCCCCGACGAGCAAGAGTTACACGAGTCCCATCTCCATCAGCCAGACGACCACCCTGCGCTATCGCGCGGAAAAGGCGGCCTCCGACCCGAGCGACAGCGCCACGCAGACCTACCTCTTCACCTCCGACATCAAGAATCAGGGTGCGAACACGATCTCCGCTGGCGGGGCCAATCCCGTCATCACCAACCCCGCCGGCGCGAGCAGCGGCACCACCACTTGGCCGCGCGGAACCTTCGACGGCACCTATTACCGCCAGCCCAATGGCAACCAGATCCTGGACTTCGGCATGGACACCGACATCGTCGGCTCACCGACCTACGGGCCGCAGATTGAGAACTCCCTCAAAGCCATTCCGTCATTCTCCATCGTCACTGATCTCGCGAACCTCTTTGATCCCGCCACCGGCATTTACGCGAATCCCGGTGGAGACGAGATCACTTTCGAGCGGCCGGCTTCCCTTGAACTCATCTACCCCGACGGCAGCACTGGTTTTCAGGTCAATTGCGGCCTCCGCATCCGCGGCGGTTACAGTCGCAGCTCGGACAATCCGAAACATGCCTTCCGTTTCTTTTTCCGCGAAAGCTACGGTGCCGCGAAGCTCGACTTTCCGCTCTTTGGCGACGATCCCACGGCTGCGGCCAGCTTCGACAAATTTGATCTGCGTACTTCGCAAAACTATTCGTGGAGCTTCGGCGGCGATGGGAGCAATTTCTTTGTGCCGGATGAATTTGGCCGTCTCTCGCAGCTCGCGATGGGGCAGGTGAGCAGCCACAGCCTGCACGCGCACCTCTATGTGAATGGCCAGTATTGGGGCCTCTACAATGTGGACGAGCGCCCGGAAGCCAAGTTCGGCGCGACCTACTTAGGCGGCGATCCGGCGGATTTCGACACGGTGAAAGTCGATCCCGATCTCGGCTACTTGGTGGAGGCCACGGATGGCGATCTCACCGCGTGGTATCAGTTCTGGGCGCTCGCCGACGGGATGACCGCGGCGACCGGCAATGCCGTCTATCAGCAGATGCAGGGAAAAAATCCCAACGGCACGCCCAACGCCGCCTACCCCGTGCAACTCGACGCGCCGAACCTGATCGACCTCATGGTGAACATCTACTGGAGCGGAAACCTCGACGCGCCGGTGTCGGCATTCCTCGGTAATTTCTCGCCGAACAATTGGTATGGCTTCCGTGACCGCACTGGGGCGAGCGGCGGCTGGAAATTCGTTCTCCACGACTCCGAGCACACCCTCCGTAACGTGAACGAGAACCGCTTGGGATCGAGCGCCGGCAATGGCTGGCCTGCGGGTGACACGATTCGGCAAAACGAGAGTAATCCGCTCCCTAATCCGCAAACGGATGCGAAGACGAAATCGACTCCTCAATACATCTGCTCTCAACTCCTGCGGTTCTCTTCGGACTTCCGCGCGCTCTGGGCGGATCGCGTTTTCAAACACCTCAATAATGGCGGCGCGCTCACGGTCGCAAATTCCCAAGCCCGGCTCGACGCGCTCAAGGCAGACATCTTCTTCGCGACCATCGCCGAATCCGCGCGCTGGGGCGACTCGAAGACGCAGCCGCCCCGGACCCAAGCCGACTTCGCCTCGGCCATCGACAGCGTGCGCAGCGGCTTCCTTGTAAATCGCAACCCGATCTTTCTCTCCCAGCTCCAAACGTGGGGCTGGTATCCGACGCTGCTCCCGCCGAACTGGAGTCAGCGCGGCGGCAGCGTGAATGCGGGCTTCGCGCTCACGCTCACGAATCCCAACGGCGGCGGCACGATTTACTACACCCTCGATGGCACCGATCCGCGCGCCTTGGGCGGTGGCGTCGCCGCCACGGCGGTCGCCTACACCGGACCGCTGCTCATCAATCTCTCCAAAACCATCCGCGCCCGTGTGCTCAACGCCGGGGCTTGGAGCCCGCTTGATGAGGCGACCTTCTACACCAACCAAAACTACAACAACCTCATCGTCTCCGAGATTCACTACAACCCGCTGCCCAACGGCCCGACCAGCGGCGACGAATACGAATTCGTCGAATTCAAGAACATCGGCGGCACCACGCTCGATCTCGGCGGCGTGCATTTTTCCAGCGGCATCACCTTCGCCTTTCCCGTCGGCACCATGCTCGCGCCCAATGCCTTTGTCGTCATCGCGCGCAACCTTGCCCAATTCGCCGTGCGCTATCCCGGCGTCCCCGTTTACGGCACCGTCTTCACTGGCAAACTCGACAACGGCGGTGAGCGTCTCACCATCCTTTCCGGGGCCGACAGCCAGCTCATCGATTTCGACTACAAGGACACCGCCCCGTGGCCCATCGCCGCGGATGGCCAGGGCTTCTCGATCGTCGCCAAAAACCCCGCCACGCACACCGATCCGGGCAATGGCGCCAAGTGGCGCGCCAGCACCGCCATCCACGGATCGCCCGGCGCGGACGATCCCGCCAGCACCATCGCCGGCATCGTCATCAATGAAGTCCTCACCAACTCCGTTTTCCCGCTCACCGACACCATCGAGCTGCACAATCCCACGGCCAGCCCGGTCACCGTCACCGACTGGTGGCTGAGCGACGACACCTCGGTGCCGAAAAAGTACCGCCTCCCCGCGACCACCATTCTGGCGGGCGGCTACGCGACCTTCACCGAGGCGCAGTTCAATCCCACGCCCGGCAGCGGCACCAGCTTCTCGCTTAGTTCCACCGGCGAGCAGGTCTATCTCTCCTCCGGCGATGCCGGCGGCAATCTCACCGGTTATTCCCACGGCTTGGCGTTTCAGGCGGCGGACGATGACGTGAGCTTTGGCCGTTACGTGAACAGCGTCGGCGATGAGAGCTTTCCCGCGCAGATCGCGCGCACCTTTGACGCGGTGAATGCCGGCCCGGCCGTCGGTCCGCTCGTTATCAATGAAATCCAATACAGGCCGCTCGCCGGCTACGACGAGTTCCTTGAAATCAAAAACATCTCGGCCATCGCGGTGAACCTTTGGGATCCGGCGAACCCGGCCAATACTTGGAAGGTCGGCGGTTTGGATTTCAGCTTCCCGACCAGCACCACCATCCCCGCCGGTGGCTTGGTGCTCATCGTAGGCATCGACCCGGCAGTCTTCCGCGCCAAGTATCAGATCGCTCCCGCCATCCCCATTTTCGGCCCCTACCTCGGCGCGCTCGACAACAACGGCGAACGTCTCGAATTGGAAAAACCCGCCCCGCCGTACCTCGACGGCATGGGCCAGTCCGTCGTGCCTTATGTCATCGTGGACAGCGTGCGCTACAACAACGTCACGCCCTGGCCCGCGAGTGCTGCCGGTGCCGGTCCCTCGCTCCAGCGCACCAACTCCAGCCTCTACGCTGACGATCCGGCCAATTGGTTCGCCAGCGGCATCACGCCCGGAGCCAGCAACGCAACCAACACTCCGCCGGCCGTCGCCCTGGCGAGCCCGGCCAATGGGGCGTCGTTCACGTTACCCGTCGCCATCACGCTGGTCGCCAACGCCAGCGACACCGACGGCTTCATCAGCAAAGTCGAGTTCTACGACGGGGCCGTGAAGATCGGCGAAGCCACTACCGCGCCTTACAACATCGCGTGGAGCACCGCTGCGCCTGGCAGCCACACCATCACCGCGGCCGCCATCGACAGCGGCCTCTCGGTCACAACCTCCGCCGCCATCACCATCACCGTCATCGGCAGCGGGGTCGGCGGCACCGGCACCGGCTGGTATGCCCAGTACTACAACGACGCCAGCGGCACCTCCCACCTCGCGGAGCCCCCGATTGGGACGCGCACCGATGCCACGATCAATTTCAACACTGGCGCCGGTTGGGCGAACAACCTCGTCCCCGGCACCGGCACCGATTACTTCAGCGTCCGCTGGAGCGGGCAGCTCCTCGTCCCGTCCACCTCCACGTATAACTTTTACACGCTTTCCGACGACGGCGTCCGCGTCACCGTCAATGACCAGACGATCATCAGCAACTGGACCGACCACGGCTCGACCCAAAACATCGGCACGATCGCGCTCAACGCCGGCCAGCTCTACGATGTCGTTCTTGAATTCTTCCAAGGCGGCGGGGGCGGCAATATCTCGCTCGAATACGAAGCCAGCGGGGTCGGCATCGCGCGGCAGATCATCCCCGCCAGCCGCGTCTATCCAGCATCTGCGCCCCGCATCGTCACCCATCCCGCAGCGTTCACCCTCAGCAGCGGGAATACCGCCAGCTTCAGCGTCCTCGCCGCCGGGGCCGCGCCGCTCAGCTACCAGTGGCAGTTCAACAACGCGGATCTTGCTGGAGCCACCAGCCAGGCGCTCGTCCTCCAGGACCCGCTCCCCGCGCAGGCCGGCAACTATCGCGTCCGCGTGACCAACAGCTTCAACAATGTGACCAGCAATAATGCCGCCCTCAGCATTCCCGACGCCGATGGCGACGGCGTCCCGAACTACTGGGAAAGCCAGTATGGCCTCAGCACCACGATCGCCAACAACGGCGACACCGACGGCGACGGCTCCAGCGACAAAAGCGAATTCCTCGCCGGCACCAGCCCCATCAGCGCCGCCAGCCGGTTCATCGTCAGCGTTGTCAAATACACCGCTGGCACCGGCTACAAAGTCTCCTTCGACGCGCAGAGTAACCGCAGCTACACCATTCAATACAAGAGCGCCCTCCCCGCCGCCACCTGGACCACTCTCCAGCATGTCCCCGCGTCCTACGGCATCCGCGCCATCGAGGTCGTGGACGCCGCCATCGGCCAGCCGCAGCGCTTCTACCGCGTCATCACCCCACAGCAGTAGGCGGAAAGTAGCTGCGCTTCAGCCCGACTGCCCGCGCGACTTTGGGCTAAAGGCCAAGCTGCGTGTATTCAGATTCGCTTTTCGATAAAATCCAAGAGCTTCATCTGAATCGGCGTAATATCATTCCGATCCCGAAGTTGCAGATAGATGCCGCCTCCGATATCGGCGGGCATCCTGGCACCTTCTTCCCGAACGACCAGCTCCCGTTCCCGACCTTTGGCTTCCATGAAGAGTCCCATTCGAAGATGACGTTGTCGCGAGGTGCGGCGAAATTCTCTTCGCTCAGGAATTCGTCGTCCTTCGTGAGAAGCATGATCGCTCCAAGACAACTTCTTGAAGCCTCTACCAACTCGTCCAAAATCGTCGAGCCCGGTGCGTGGATTTCCCAGTCGAGGACCGACACCCCGCGATCTGCCAGGAACTTGGTGATGTCGTTGGCAGTCGCCCGTGCCTTGCTGCTGTAGGCGAGCAAACACGTCCTTCATGCCTTTGACGGCGTCCATCCACGCATCGAACTTGGGTTTTGCGTATGCAGTCTCCAACCAGTCCGGCCGCGCTTCGCGAGGCGCCCGAAGGATGATCTGAGCCCCGCCGTCCCAAGTAATGCCATCGGTGGCGACGTTATCCTCCGTGATGACCAGGATCTTCTTCTTCAAAGCCAGGGCAAAAGCGCCCTCAAAGTGGTTCCAGACCGTTGGCATGACGATACGGTCGTCTCCGGCGGGATCGCGCCAGCGAGCGAAGGCGAGGATGAGCGCTCCAGGGCATCGAGCCATGATGTCTCTGACGGCGGCAAAGGTGTAGGGCGCACGCAAGGGCAAGCCGGACACATGGAACTCCTGGGGCTCGAGTCCCTTGCTGCGAAGTTTCTCGAGGATTGCTCGCTTCAAAACCCCCTGCGCGTCACTAGAGCCTGTTACTAACTTTTCGAGTTGTTCTACAGAGAAGACACTTGGCCTCAGGACTGCCAATCATGGCATAGATACATTTCCGAAAAGACCAGCGGCGGCCTTCTACAGAGAAACACATCGCTGACCAACCTCTAAAAGTTAAGTACAGACTCGAATGGCGCTAAGATAAGGAGGAGTTAGGATGCTTCTTGGGGCGATTGCGGCGGGGCAGGTTGCCGGATTCGCCGCGAGGTTTGTTGAGGAGTTGATAGTTTTTGCCGCGTCGTTCGCTGCGACCAGGGCAAGCCAGCCAGCACTGCATAGGAAGAGAAGCCGGCTCGCCCTTCCACCAAGGCCCCGCTGCCCAGGGAAAATAGCCCAACCAGCTTCATGGCCGGAAAGCCGCAGCCCGGCCGTTGTTCGCTCGATTGGGGCCAAAACGCCTGGTTCTGCGGCGTATCCGGCATGCTCAGACCAGTGCCGTCGACGATCTTCACCACGGCGACCCGGTTTAAGTTCAGCTTCAAGGCTCCGCAGCGGGTGACCCACTGCGCGAAGTTGCGCGAATGTGCCGAGGTGCTGGCAGTATTTCATAAAGCGGTCGCGACGGCGAAAGGCACCTTCGAACACAGAAGTTGTCGGACAGCGATAGGAACAAATAAATTAGCGAGTGGCGGCTCCAAGCTGGGGAGCTCTTGTTGGAGCTTCAACTCGATAAATCGACAATCACCGCGATTCAGGGCCTTCGATAAGCTTGCGCCTACCCCGGAGAAGGAAGGCACGGGTCATGGGATGGCCATTGTGAAGCAAATCGTCAAAGCACACGTCGGCACGGTGAATGCCGAGAGCGATCATGCAACGGGCTCGCCTTCACCTTTGCCATCCTCCGGCTCAATCGAGCTGAGCACTCCTCGCGCACTCTCCGGGACGTTAGGTTTGCGGATGTTCCTCAGCCTCAATCTGAGCATGTTTTGTTACGGTGTCTGATTCCAGATGCCGGCGAAGCCAGATGCACTCGATGATCGGATAGGACGCGACCAATGGCAGGATCACAAGGGCTCCCACGACGCCAGCGACGAGCCCAGCCGCCATGCAGGACACCAAGACGGTGAGGGTCGATAGCCGCAGTCGATTGCCATAGACCTTGGGAACGATGAAGTAGTTCTCGATGAGGTGGTAGGCACCATAGAGGAGCAGGACCAGCCCAGCGGTGGCTGGCGAAACGGAAGCGGCAACGATCAAGGCGGGAATGATGGCGAGGAAGAAACCAATCAACGGCAAGATGTCGAAAACGGCAGCGATCACCGCGAGCAAAGCAGCGTTGGGAACGTGCAGCAGACTTAGCATAGCGAAGACATAGAGGCCGCAGAACAACGAGGTGATTAACTGGCCGATCATGTAACTGCTGACGACCGTGCCGACCTCCTCAGACGCTTCGCCGACCTTTTTCCGATGGGCGTCGGGGAGGAAGGCGAGCAGCCAGCGATACACCCTTTCGCCGTCGGCGAAGAAATATACGGCCAGGACCAGGACGACGAGAAACTCGGCAAAGCCATGCACGGCCAGAGTTCCCCAAGCGAGGAACTGTTTCATCATCGCCTCGGGATTGGAGAATGAGGCCGACTCGAAGAGCTTGTTCGCGGCATCGCGGAGGGGCGACGGCAGCCGCGGGACGAGCTCTTGCTGAAAGGCCGGCATCTTCTTGATCATCTCTGCGCCTTGGTTCCCGACGGTGGGGATCAAGATGCCCGCAAAAAGGGCGACCGAGACGAAGAGCAACATCGCCACGAGCAGGATGCCGATCCAATCCGGCCAACCGTGCCTGCGGACCCAATGGTGGATTGGGAAAAGTGTGATCGCGATCAGGAGCGCGAGTAGCAGCAGGGAAAGCAGCGGCCAGAGTTCGATGGCAAGATAGGTCAGCAGAGCCGCCGCAAGCAGTTTCAAGAGCGTGGCCCATGCGATGGTGATTTCGAGGGTCTGGCGTGGCGGTGTCTGGTCAGGCATGGCAGTCGTAGATTGGGGGACGGTTTAGGGGCGGCGATTTCGGCGAGAACGGGAAAGTGGTCTGACGCCAGCGCAGCAAGCGACGACTTACACTCTGCGGTGCGCTGCACTCGAACCCCTCTCGCTGTATACTTCGCGTCCTCGGCCGCCTTCGCGTGTGTCATGCTCCCAATCTGTGCCCAACATCGGCAGACCACACTCAGTTTGCCCACGCGAATTTACCGATCTGCGCGATTCAGGGGATGGAATTCCTGCCGATGCACGACCCTCGAATACAACTCGGAACCCTCGCCTGCGGCGACTCACCCAGCGTCTCAGGTCTTCCCACGGTGATATGACTAGGAAGCAGCTCATCAAAGTCGATGGCCGCGAGTTGAGCATCTCGAATGTCGGAAAGGTCTATTTTCCCGGGAACGGCTTTACGAAGGGTCAGGTCATCGCCTTCTACTCCGACATCGCGGAGACGATTCTGCCGCATCTCCGTGATCGGCCGCTCACTTTGAAGCGTCACCCGGAGGGCGTGACTGGCGAGCATTTCTACGAAAAGAATGCGCCCGCGCACACGCCATCGTGGGTGAAACGGTTCGCGGTGCCGCGCAGCGAAGGGGGCTCGGACATTCACTATATCCTTTGCAATGACCGGGCCACGCTGGTGTGGGCGACGAACCTCGGCGACATTGAGAAGCATGTCCTGCTCGCCCGCGCGCCGAAGTTGAGCCGTCCGACTTCGGTGGTCTTTGATCTCGATCCGGGTGAGCCTGCGGGCCTCCTCGACTGTGGCGAGATCGCTCTGCATTTGAAGAAGGTCTTAGAGGCGCTAAAGCTTGAATGTTTCGTCAAAGTTTCAGGCTCGAAAGGTCTGCATCTCACGGTGCCGCTGAACACGGACGTGACCTATGAGATGACGCAGCCTTTCGCTAAAGCTATCGCCGAGCTAGCGGTGCAACAGATGCCGGATCGAGTCGTTTCCGAAATGGCGAAGACCTTAAGGCGCGGCAAGGTGCTGATCGACTGGAGCCAGAACTCGGACTTCAAAACCACCGTCTGCGTCTATGCGATGCGGGCGAAGCGCGGCGAGCCGTCCATCTCCATGCCGGTGACCTGGGCGGAACTGGCGCGGGCGGTGAAACGCGGCGATGAGAAGCCGCTCTTCTTCACGCCGGAGGCCGCGGTGAAGCGGATCAAACGTCGCGGCGATTTGTTCGCGCCGGTCCTGAAGATGAAACAGAAATTGCCGGCCACCTTCATGAGGGCGCTCGCGTCGGGTCCGCCGCCGAAACTTTCGTCGTGGCCACGCAATCGCAACAAGTCCGGGCAGGATCACGACAAGAGCCTGCGCGAATATGCGGCGAAGCGCGATCACACGCAGACCCCCGAACCCGCAGCACGCCCGGTGACGAAGCGGTCGACGGGAAAGGGTGTGCAGCGCTTTGTCATTCAGAAACACGAGGCGAGTCACCTGCACTATGACTGGCGATTGGAGATGCAAGGCGTGCTGCGGTCGTGGGCGGTGCCCAAAGGCCCGCCGATGAAGCTGCGGGAGGCACGCCTTGCCATGCACGTCGAAGATCATCCGCTCGAATACGCGAACTTTGAAGGGACGATCCCGGCTGGCAACTACGGCGCGGGGACGGTGATGGTGTGGGATCAGGGTGAGTATGAAGACCTCACGGGCAATCCCGCCGCCGCCTTTCACCAAGGGAAAATGCACGTCATCATGCGCGGGAAGAAGCTGAAGGGAGAATGGATTTTGGTGAGAGACCGACGGGAAGAGGGCAGCAACAAATGGCTGCTCATCAAAGCGGGGAAGGCGATGACCCTTTCCGCCAAGGCGGATGATACCTCAGCGATCAGCGGGCGTTCCATGCGGCAGATCGCGACCGACAACGACGCGCAATGGCAGAGCAACACGCCCGCGGAAAAACACGCCAAGCGTGGTCCAACGAGCCATCGCATCGTGAAGCCTGCCTTCGTCGAGCCGATGCAGTGCAAGGCAGTGACGGAATTGCCCGATGGCGAAGACTGGACGTTCGAGATCAAGTTCGACGGCTACCGCTGCGTCGCCCTAAAAGTCGGTAGCGAGGTCGCGCTCTTTTCTCGCAATGAGAAGAAGCTCAACGACCGCTTCCCGGCACTCGCCACGGCCCTCGCGGAATTGCCGGGCGATTTTGCCGTAGATGGGGAGATCGTGGCGCTCGACGCCAAGGGCCGACCCTCCTTTCAGCTTTTGCAAAACAGTGGCTCCGCGCGACCACCAATCTATTTTTACGCTTTCGACCTCCTCCACCGTGACGGCGAAGATTTGCAGCGCTCACCCATCGAGAGGCGGCGGGAAATGTTGGGCGAATTACTGGCAACGCCGACCGACCCGATCCGGCTGTCACCGCTGCTGCAAGCGCCCGCCGGAGAGATCCTCGAAGCGGTGCAAAAACTTGGGTTGGAAGGTGTCGTCGGCAAGCGCAGCGGCTCAATGTACGAACCGGGCGAGCGCAGCGGTGCGTGGATAAAACGACGGACGAACCGGGAGCAGGAATTCGTCATCGGCGGATATGTGCCGGGCGCTCGTGGCTTCGACGCCCTGATTGTCGGCGTTTACGAAAAGAAGCAACTCATCTACGTCGCGAAGGTGAAGGACGGTTTTGTCCCGCGAATGCGCGACGAGATTTTCCCGCCCATCAAAAAGCTGCTCATGGACGATTGCCCCTTCACCAATCTGCCTGAGAAAAAGGCTTCCCGCTGGAGCGAAGCGCTCACGGCTGAGAAGATGAAAGATTGCCGTTGGGTAAAACCGTCCTTGGTTTGTCAGGTCGCCTTCGTCGAATGGACTGACGCCGACAAACTGCGCCATTGCTCCTTTGTGGCCATGCGTGACGAAAGGAAATCGGGCACGGTCGTGCGGGAAACTTGAACAACCGGGCCCGCTCCACCATCCAACCTAAAGCCGATCCTCGCCCGGGAGGAGCGCCAGATAAAGCGCGAGGCGCGGCAGGCCAAACAACCTGCGGAAAATGTCGGCCGCGCGGCGAAATTGCACGCGGCGCAGCTCTTGTGGCGTCGGCCCAAGAGTCCGCGGCGCAACTAAAGTGTGGCCGTATTTCAATAACGACCGCGACGGGTATGCCATCAAGAACGCGCGGGCGCTGCTCCGGTAGCTCCTTCAGCCTGCGAAAGCCTAAGCAGCCTAAGCAGCCTTTTTTCTGGCAGCGGCTTTCTTCGGTTTCACCGCCGCCGCCTTCCTTTTGCTTCCCGCTGGCTTCGCTTTCGATTGCTCGAGGCTTTGCTGGAGGACTGAAACCAAGTCGATGACGTTGGTCGCTTCCTTCCGTTTCTTCGGCGCGGGCGCAGCCTCATCAGGGTGCTCGATCTTCTCCTCGATGAGCTTTTCCAGCGCCTCATGATACTCGTCGTTGTATTGCTCGGGCTCCCAATCCGTCGTCATGCTCGCGATGAGTTGCTTGGCCATCTGCATCTCCGCTTTGCCGATGGTTTTCTCGGCGGGCTCGTTGAACTCCGACACGTCGATCAGTTCTTTGGGAAAGTGCATCAGCTCCAGCATCAGCCCCTTTTTCTGCGGCTTGACCGCGGCAAGATGTTGGCGGGTTCGGATCACTACTTTCGCGATGGCGATTTTGCCCGTGTCGATGAGCGCATCGCGAAGGAGAACGTAGGCTTTGTCGCCGCCCTTCGACGCTTCGAGGAAGTAGGGCTTGTAGAAGAGCAGCGGGTCCACGTCGTCGATGCTGACAAAATTCATGATGTCCACGGTCTGCGTGGCCTCGACATCCACGCGGGCGAAGTCCTCGTCCTTGATGATGACGAACTTCCCCTTTTCATACTCGTAGCCTTTCACGATTTGATCCCACGGCACTTCCTTGCCGTCTGCTTCCGCCACGCGTTTGTAATTCACGGGGCTCTGATCGCTCGCGCGCAGTTGGCGAAATTTCAATTCCTCGCGTCGCGTCGCCGGAAACAGCGATACGGGGATGGTCACAAGACCGAACGTAATGGCGCCTTTCCAGAGTGCTCTCATGCTGGGTGAATCGCTGCACTAACCGCCCGCGGTTGCGTCATTCATTCGCCGACGATTCGTTTTAGCAGATTGAAGGCTGCCACCGCCTTTCCATCCTCCAGCAACGCCATCGCATGCCGGACCTGTTTCTTCAGGTCGGTCACTTCCTCGTCCTCGTCTTCTTGCGACGCCGGCTTGAAGACGACGACCTTCTTCGAGATTTCGGGGTCTGGCTTGACCCGGCGAACAGGGCTCTTCCGCTTTTTGGGAGGCCGAGGCGGCGCGGCTCGCTCACTCTTGGGAATCTCACGCGAACCAAGGAGGTCGTATTTCACACCCACCACGGTGTGGCCCGCGAAAGCCCGCAGGGATTTGGGGAAGATGAGAAATTGACGCGCGCGACCTGGCTCGAAACCGACCTTACCGCGATCGGCCTTCATCCCCACCGACTCCTGCGATACAGTCATCACTCGCTGCGCCTTTACTGCGGTTTGGAGGGCTCGATCTTTCTCTGGCGCCATGAGCGCCAGGTAGATTTCAGGCCGGCCGCATTTCGCGACGACTGTGGCAAAACGGGCGGTCTTCACTTTGGTGTATCGCTGGCCTGCGGCGCCTTGGACTTCGTGGCGGCGTGAATTCCATACGCGCTGCGCGACTGCGCCAAATGCCGCCGACGCAGTGTTTCGACGGATGTCACGCACAGCGTCAGCCACGCGAGTCCGGCAGCCGCTCCGGCGAGCACGTCGCTCAGGAAATGTACTCCCAGGGCGACGCGGCTGAGACCGACCAGGAAGACAACGCAGCTCCCAGTCGCCACGAGGCAAACCCGCCCGCGCCAGGTGCGCACCCAATAAAACCCCATCGCCGTCGCCAGCCCGTAGAGTAACGTGGCCCCCATCGTGTGTCCGCTGGGAAAGCTATAGCTATGAAGCACGACGAGCGGATGCTCCCAAAGCGGGCGTTGTCGTCGGAACGCCATTTTCAGCAAAAGATTGAGCAGCCCACCGCACGGAACGACTAGGAAGAGGAGGAGCAGGCGATACCAGGCACGTCGCCAAATCAGGAGTACCGCTCCGGAGGCTGCGACGCCAAAAATCCAGAGGCCGGAACCGAAGAAAGTGACCGCGGACATGGCCCGAAAAAAAGTCGCCGTACCGTGTTCGTGAAACCAGTTGGAGACTCGTTGATCGAGCAGGACAATCGAGTCGCGGGTCACCACGTCCTCCCCGATGCTGCCGAAAATCCACGCCATCGCGAGCAACGCCAGCGCGCCGAGCGTGAGGTGCAACCCGAGATTGCCCTCGGGCGAAAAGCGCGCCTCCAACCATTTGCCCAGAGCAGGGAATCGGCGGCGTAACGAGTCCATTCTTCGCGGCACAGTTTCCGCAGAGTTGGGAGGAGGTGGAGGAGCTTCTGGCATGAAAGGGGATCGAGGGATCTGCGAGTCACGTCGCAGCGGACCAGCCGTCGGGCGTCCGTTGGAAATTCTCGTCAGACTGCCGTTCAAAGTGCCCGCGTTCGGGCTGCCATGCCCAACACTCGATCCCGATCCGGGAGCGATCGGTGCGGATGATGTTAAAGGAATTTGGCTGTCCGCGGCCTCGCGTGGAAGTGCTGGTGCCCGAGGAGACGACGAGCGCGGAATAGCCGGGGATGCGGAATCGGGTGGTGGAGGAACCGGCGTCCGCGATATGAAAATGTCCGGCCAGCAGCAAATCGACCCGACTTTTAGCGAGGGCCTCCATGGCCTGTCGCGCGCGGCCGACCACGCGTCCGCCTTCCGCGCCCGCGGGCAAATCGAAGGGATGGTGAGTGACTACGATCTTCGTCTGTGCGTCGGTGAGATTTTGAAAGCGCGTCTGCAGCTCAGCGATCTGCGAGGCGTTGATGCGGCCGTCCTTGAAGGTCAGCGCGCGCGCCGTGTTCACCCCGGCCACGGCGAGTTCGTCGTCGAAAAAAAAGGGCGCGAGGTCGTCGGTGATGTAACGGCAATACCGGTCGAGACGGCGCACGAATCTGGCGAGGACGTTGTAAAGCGGCACGTCGTGGTTCCCCGGCACGACGATCTGCGCGAACGGAATCGAGTCCAGAAACTGGCGCGCCGCTTTGAACTCGTCCGACCGTGCGCGCTGCGTCAGGTCGCCGGAGATCGCGACGAGGTCGGGCTTCACTTCCCGAATCAAGGTGACCAATGGCGGGAGGATCACGGGGTTTACCCGGCCGAAGTGTAGATCGGAAAGATGGACGATCGTGCGCATCAGTCCGCCCCTTTCTCCGTCGGCACCAACACCCTCAGTGCGCCGGGACGGATGCGGTAGTGCAGCGGCGGTGCGATCCGGTTCACCTCACCGTCGGTTGAGACCATCAAGGAATGTTTCCTCGATTCGATCCGCGCTTCGTCGATACAGAAAGCCTCGAAATCGCGCGCCTGATTCAGTCGGCCCACCAGCGCGCGAAACGCCAGGCGCAGAAGTCCAAAGCGGCCCGTTCGGTTCGCGACGTAAAATCCGAGCCGGCCGGAGTTCAAGCAAGCGCGTTTCCCCAGGTTCATTCCGGTCACCTCGTATTCGTTATTGCCGACGAACACGAACGCCGTCTTGAGCAGGCGCTCCTCGCCAGCCAAGTTCACCCGCAGAGTGAGGAAGGGGTAACGACGGAAAGCCTTCAAGGCGGCGCGCGCGAACGCTGTCCATTTCGCGGTCCCTCGCTGCTTCTGATCGGCCTCGCGCTCGGCCACGACCTGCGGGTAAATGCCGAGGCCCGAATTATTGACGAACACCCGCCCATTGACCTCGCCGACATCGACCTTCGCCGCGCGGCCCTGCACCACCGTCCGCACGGCCCCCTCGAGGTCGAGTGGAATCCCGAGGTCTTTGGCAAAATGGTTGAGCGTTCCCAAGGGCAGCACGCCGAGAGACCTGCCGGTGCCGACCAACTCGGCGGCCACCGCGTTGATCGTTCCATCCCCGCCGCCGGCGACGACGATCGCATTTTTGCCCACATGATTTCCCGCGAGCAACTCGCCCAGATCAGGGCCGTTCCCGATTTTGAGGATCCGGCATTCGACGCCATGAGCCCGAAACAGTTCGCCCAGCTTCGTCTCAATCCCATCGTCCGCCTGACCGCCCGCGTGGTGGTTTAGAACTACAAATATCTTCGCTATGGCAGAAGGTTCGGGAGTCGGGGTGGACATTAAGGGGAAGATTTTTCCAAGTGCTAAGCCGCCTTCATCTGCTGCAACCCTGATTTCCATCGCAGACTTCGAGGATGAGTTTTTGCATGGCACCGATTCATCGCGTCGCGCACGGTCGCCGGACGTTACTTCGACGCCGGAACGACCGCTTCTTTTCGTGCGTTTGCCCACTCGTCGATCCAGGAAAGAATGGCCGAACCGGTTTTTGCCGGCTCGGAAAATTGCACGCAATGCGCGGCCGCGGGTATCGTCAGCCGCCGGCTTGTGGGCAAAGCACGGGCGGCGGTTTCCAGCCACGTCTCGGGGGCGAGCGAGTCGTTCTGTCCGCGGATAAGCAGCGTCGGTGCCGTGATCCGGGCGAACTGGTCTTCGACGGGATCGGCCAGCATTTCCGTGCTGGTGCGCCAGGTGCGGACGATCCCGGCCCGCAACACATCGGCCATTGCCCAAAAAATAATGGCGGGCTTTTCCTTGGTGAGATCACTCAACAAGCGGCCAATCTGCGTCGCTCGCTTGCGCGCGCGAATGTCCACGGTCGGCCCGATCAAGGTCAAAGTCTTCACCTCACCCGCGTGCATCGTTGCGAAATGCGCGGCCACCTGACAGCCCATCGAATGACCGACGACGTGCGCTGCTCCAATCCCCCTTTGTTGCATCCACTCATGGAGCCACGCGGCGTGTTCCGGCATCGAGAGGGCGCGTCGCGGACCGGTGCTGCGCCCGAAGCCCGGCAGTTCCAGCACCCTCACCGGATGTTGTTCCGCAAGCAATCGGGCCAGGAGCAGGAAATACCGGCCAGACATCGCGAGGCCGGGAATGAGGATGATGGGGACTTGCCCCACGTGGGCCGACTCGACCGAATGCAATCGCACGCCACGAATGCGGGTCCACTGGTCGGTGAAGGCAGTGGATAGATGCGGAATACTTTCGCGAGTCATGGCGCGCGCAAGGTCTCGCCCGCCGCCGGAAGCGTTCGATCCTTTGCTGGGTCCATCAAGACGAGACACTTTTCCCGCCCCCCTGGATTTTCGAGGATTTTGGAACAACGGACGGTCTCCACGTTCAAGTATCGCGCACGGTGGAATTCACGGACGCAAATTCATGTATGCGCTCGGAAATCCGACGGCAATTTGGACAGACTATCCGCTCACAAAATTGCGGACACAAAAACACTACGGATTGGCAAAACTCTGGCCGAAGGTTTAATGGCGGACCCTCCGCTAAAGCTCGCCTTTTTCAGCGTCCGCTTCGACGAGCGCATTATTCATCGCCACGGCGGCGAGAGTGCCTTCCGCCGCAGCCGCGATAACCAGTTGCACGCCACGGCTCGCATTCCCGGCGGCATAAAGGCCAGGGATGCACGTCGCAGCCTTTTCATCGCACTGAATGCATCCGTCCTCCTTGCAAAACTCGCACCCGAGCTGTTTCGCCAGCGGCGATTTTTGATGCTGGTCTGGAGAAAAGAAAAGAACTGAGCGTGGCAACAGAGCGCCATCGGTGAACCGAACTCCGGCGAGTTCATCACCCTCTCCTTCCAGTCCCGCGATGGGTGTTTCGATGACGCGGATGCCGCCCTTCTCCATTTGTTTCCGCGCTTTCGCATCGCACTTCAGCGGCCCGTTGGAGCAAAGCACCAGGTCTTTGCTCCACAGCAGTAACTCGATAGCCAGGTCGGCTTCTTGGTTGCCACCAGTCACGGCCATCGGCTGCCCACGATGTTCCCAGCCATCACAGTAGGGGCAACTGTGCGCCGTCTTTCCGTAGAATCTTTGGAACCCCTTAAGCTCTGGCAACTCATCGACAACACCCGTCGCCAATAGCAACAGTCGCGATTCCATGGTCTCGCCGCTCTCCAGTGTCACGGTGAAAATACCGTCATTGCGCAGCGCGGCGGTGACTCTCACTTTCCGCAATTCAATAGTCTCATAGCGGACGAGTTGCTCGCGACAGATTTGCAAAAACTCTGCCGGCGTCGAGCCGTCGCGCGAGAGGAATCCGTTGAAGACGCGGGCTGGCGCATTCCGCGGCGCGCCCGTGTCGCACACCACCACGCGGCGCAAACAGCGACCGAGCACGAGCGCCGCGCTCAAGCCCGCAGGCCCCCCGCCCACGATTACGACATCAAGTAAGTTGGACTGGGACATAGAACGTTATCGGAAGGGAGCGGTTACATCTGCGATCTCAACAATGCCGCGGCGGCGTTCGTCGTCTGCTGCCAGGCTGGCCGGTGGCACCACTCGTCGTAGGTGACTTCGCGCGCCCGCTTCAAGTCTTCATCGAAGGCGCGCGTCTCCTTCGCAGCGATTCCCCGGTCGATGACATTCAAATTTGCCTCGTCATTGAGACGGAAGGAGCGGTTATCAAAGTTAGCGGATCCGACCGAAGTCCAAAGGTCATCAATGACCATTGTTTTGCAGTGATACATCGTCGGCTGGAACTCAAAGATGCGCACGCCGTGCTCCAGCAACCGTCCCCAACGATGGCGCGAGGCGCTGCGCACCAGCCCGGAATCAATGTGAGGTCCCGGCACCAGCACCTCCACGTCGACGCCGCGATCCACCGCCTCGATGAGCGTTTCCGTCGTGAGGTCATCCGGGACGAAGTAGGCATTTCCCACCTTGAGACTGTGCTCCGCGACCGTGATCGAAAGGAGATACATCAGTCGCGCGCTTTCACTGCCCTCCATCGGCGAACTCTTGAACATCTGACAGCGATGCGGCCCGGCAGGTGGCAGCTCAGGAAAGTAGTCATCGCCATGCAGCACGACGGCCCGCGTCTTCATCCAGTTATCCAAAAACGCCGCCTGCATCTGCGCCACCACCGGCCCCTCCACCCGGTAGTGCGAGTCGCGCCATTCCTCTCGTGTCGCGGCGTTTCCATCCCACTCATCCGCGATGCCCACGCCGCCCGTGAAACCGATGCGACCGTCAATCACGAGCAGCTTGCGATGCGTGCGCTGATTCGCGCGGGCAAAATTGGCGATGTGGTAAATCTCCAGCTCGACCCCTGCATCCGCCATCTGGCGCAGCGATTCGCCTTCCACGCAGTTGCAGCCCACGCCGTCCATCAACACATGCACCTTCACGCCGTTCCGTGCCTTGGCTGAGAGAGCGTCGGCAAACCTCTGCGCAATCTCACCCGCCCAGTAAACAAACGTCTCGAAGGTGACAGTCCGCTCCGCGCTTTCGATCGCCGCGAGCATGGCGGGAAAGATCTCGGCACCGTTTCGCAGGGGAACGACCAAATTGCCATCGAGGATCGGCGGTCCCAGCAGTTGACCGAGCGCCCGTTCAAACTGCGGATCGGAACTCCCATAGCGCCGGCTCACGCGGGTCTTAATCTTCTTTTCGCCGCTGATGAAATTGCGCGCAACAGCCGTGACCGCCGCGGAGGCTATTGCGGTGAGTCCTATGGTGAGAAGTTTGGAGCGGCGACCATTCATCTGCAGAAGGCTAGACGGCAGAATCTTGTTTTCAAAGCTCGGCATCTGCGATTCGAGCCGTTGACCTGCGGTGCCAAACTGGTGTCAAAAAGTGCCAAATGTGCGAGGGATTTTAAGCGTTTTCGGGGGCGTATAAGGGCGAATCGCTTTTTGAAGTCACCGCCGCTAAACTGTGTTGAACAGAAAGTTTAGAGGAAGTGCCGGGGAGGGGACTCGAACCCCTACTAGTTTCAGTGTTAACAGAGTAAAATGTGAATAGTTGTTGGCGGTTTGCGTCCCTATGTGGCAGCTTGGGTGCTATGCAAGCCTGTAAATCTGCTACGCAAACCAAACCTGAAGAATGGCCGCGCATCGTCAAACGCGGAGGCGCGGAGGTGAAAATCTACCGCATCAGCAACCGGGGGCGCACCGCCTACCAAGTCGCATCGTGGCACGCCGGTAAGCGTCATTTGAAAAACTTCGCTCGCTTCTCTGACGCGCTCTCGCATGCGAACGAACAGGCCACGCTTTTGAGCGCGGGTCAGTTCGGCGTCGCGAGGATGAACGAGAATGACCGGGATGCCTTCGTCGCCGCAGCGGGGATTCTAAAGCCGCTCGGCGTGCCGTTGCTGGACGCCGTGAAAAGCTATGTCGCGGCAGCGGCAGCGCTCCCCGCGGGTGCGTCCCTGCTCGCCGCCGCTCAATTCTACGCCAGCCGCCACAGCGCGCAGATTACACGCAAGCTCGTTTCTGATGTGGTCACTGAATTTCTCGCCGTGAAGAAAGCAGACGGATCATCCGAATACTATCTGCAACCGCTCCGCAGCATGCTCGCACCCAATGAGGCCGGGAAAAAGCAGCGGAACAGCTTTGCCGCCGCTTTCCCGACCTACATTGACGGCGTGACCACCGCCCACTTGGACGCGTGGCTGCGCGCGCGCGACGTGGGCACACGCCGCCGCCGAAACATGACGCTGACCCTTCGCACGGTGTTCAACTTCGCGAGCGGTATGGGCTATTTGCCGAAGAACCAGCCGACCGAGGCCGACGGTCTGCAACTGCCAAAAAAGCGCGCGGGCAAAATTGGCATTTTCACACCCGCCGAACTCCGCACGATGCTCACCGGCACCGAGGCGCACCCACTTAATGACGAGGCTAAACTTTGGTTTGCGCTCGGTGCATTTAGTGGAATCCGCTCCGCGGAAATGTTGCGGCTTCAATGGGGCAAGCACGTTCAGGTTGAGAAACGCCAGATCGTGATTGCCGACGACATCGCCAAAGTGAGCGGGCGTCGCATCATCCGCATGGCCGACAACCTCGCGCAATGGCTCGCGCCGTTTCACGGACGCACGGGCAAAGTATTCACCGACAAGGCGGACGACCGCTCACACGCCTACGCCGCTCGGCTCGGCGTGCAATGGCCGCACAACGGTTTGCGCCACAGCTTTATTTCCTATGCCGTCGCGCTCAATCAGAACATCGCCGCCGTGAGCCTGGAGGCTGGAAACAGCCCCGCCATCGTAAAACAGAACTACATGGAGCTGGTGAGCGAGGCGGAGGCGAAGGAGTGGTTCGCCATCATGCCCGACCGTCCGGCGAACGTGGTGCCTATGTCGGCGAAGCGCGCGTGACTTTCCCCCATCACGATGCGCGGCGTAGAGGCTCAGCTCGTCAGATGGAAGATCGCCACAATCGGAAATGAGTTCTCAAATTTCCTGTTTGAGAGCGGGTGGCGTCATGTCAGTTTTCGTAGCTGATGAGAGCTAATGCTTGGGCTTCAATTTCTTTTTCTTCGGTTTGAACGCGAATGACTGCTTATACGATTTCTTTTTCGGTCGAGGCCCGTAGATGCTGACGCGGGGCGGAGCTACATGGTGTCCAGCGCACGATTCGGAATGCGCCGCTTTGTCTTCCGGCGGGTAGCAAAGCCCGCAAGCCGGACATTGAGTTTGATAAAGGCCGCGTGGTCCATCCGAAAGGCGGCGGCTCCTCTCTCTGCGGATTTCTTCGGTGAGGCCGGGGAACTCACTCCTCTCGGAGCCATTCCTTTGGACTCGTTTATCCTGACTATGTTTATTCCAATCTCGCGAGGGCATAAGCGCGTGTGATGTCGCGTAACAACCCCAAGCTCAGCGACTGCGGCGCATGGTTAGGTGCCGTGTGAGTTCGTGACGCCATCGGTCTTTATGGATAATGCGTGATACTCTGCCAGAGTGATTCCGAAGTAAATCTGTCTTGCTCAACCGCGAAAGTGAAACCCAGTCTCCGCGAATAACATAGAGCGCGTTGCCGACGATAGGACACTCCAAGACCGCAAAACCAGGACGACCAAAATAGAATACGAGATAGCCGTCGAACTCGTCGATACCACAGTAGGTCGCTTCAGGACTGAGACCATAAACGTGCTCGATCCTGCTGAACTCGATTTGCAGATTCGGATTGCGGCGAACAAGCTGATCGCAATACTGATGCATCTGGGACAACCCTTCCGAGCCGTGAGGGAGTATGATCCAATTCCGGCGTTCGGGTGCGAGGAGAATTCCATTCACGGTGTTGCGCTGCACCTCTCTGCGCAGGCGTTCAAGAACGTGGCGTTGGAACACGGAGTTCTTGTAGTCTTGCACACCGTTGACGTGGCGATGCATGAAGGCGTGCTGGTCACTTTCGTATTTGACTCGGAGGCGATAGTTCTGCTTGCTCCAGTCGTGCAAAACTTTCGGGATGCGCTTGCGCGGAGTGCAGCTCAGGTCGGGCTTGGGAAGTTCGGTAAATGCTGGGTATATCGGGAGAGTGGTGTCGGGTAGCTGCGCATCAAAGGCGTCGATCATCTCAAGGAGTTTGCGCGGATTCGTTGTGAGCGTGGATCGTAAATGATCGGGCGCGGAATGGGGATTTACGCAGGCGTCGATATATTCTCTGAGGCGTGCGAATTCCTTGTTCATTTTTGTCGCCGTTGTTGACGTGTGCTCAGGCATAGGCTCCACATGATGTCAGCCCTCCTCACATGACGCACCTGTTTAAGCATTGCGTCATCCTGTGCCAGCTTGCGCCCATGCCGCCAAGAATCACCTTCGCCTTTTCGGCTCCGCCCCGCCAGTTGCGAGCGATCTGGGGGCCTCTCACACACGGCCCGCGCGCGCGATTGCAGTCGCCATTGCAACCACGTTTGCGCGGTGGTCCGGTCGAAACCTTGAACCCCGGAACCCCGGATGCCGGCCATTCCGATGCTCGGCAAAGGGCGCAGGTGAGCCCGCTTCCGGGGTGCAAGGTCGCAGGGGCTCACGGCCTCACCACCTGTGCGCCGCCCGCCGCTTTCGCTGCCGTGGCAGCATGCGGGCCAGCGCTTGCGCGTAGCGGACAAGCCCCAAGAACTCCCTGTCCTTTGCCCTTCTTCTCCGACCCGCGAGCTGCCGCGCGAACTTCGCGCGCGTCCGTCGCGGCAGCGCAGGGCGGAGGAAAAGCCAGTCCAGCACCTTCCATTGCCCCGCACTAAACGGACAACCCGCTGCCTTCCAGTAGCTTATCGTCCGTTCGCTGGCGGCATATCTACGCGCCAGTCCGGCCAGCGTTTCGCCGCGCGCGAACAGTTCCCGCCCGCGGAAATTAGACTGGAGCTGATTTATCAGGCCGCACAAAAGCCGCCGGTGATCCTCCGCCAGCGTGGGTTCCTCCCGCGCCGCTTCAATCTCACGGCACACGGCCAAAACCGCGCCGTCCCACAACCGCGCAATGCGTCGCTCTGTCGCGTTCATCGCCCGGTGCCTCCCGCGGAGCAGTCCAGTTTCAAAGGAAATGGTCCGTGAGCGGCGCGTCAGGGGAAGTCCAGTCCAGTCCCGCCCCTTTAGGGGCGGACTCGCTGGACCCCGGACTAGGGTTAGTCTGCACCGATTCTGGACTACTTTGGATTACTGGACTACCTCCCACATGCGAAGTGTCAGCCGCGCGGTCTGCCGCGAGGAAGCTCGTCCGGTTCGGTCGCCAATCAGGGATCGCACGCCAGCCGACTCTATCCTTCACCAACGCGCCCCGGTCCTTGGATTCCTTGAGGAGCTTAAAGAATGTGCTTCTATTGATTCCTACTTCATCCTTGCACCGATCCCTCCACTTTGAGGTGGGCTCACCCTTCGCCCAAATGGCGAGTATATCCGAGACGGTGTGGGCTGCCGGACGGCCCCTTTTGGCTGGCACCTCACACGGTTCTGCGTCCACCCAAGCTATTGTCCCTTCCGCGTGTTTGATATGCCGGGTATAGGTCGCAAGTTCCTCGTCGTCTTTCCACCGCGCGCGACCGCCTCGCTTGCCCAAGGTCAGCGCATATACGTCAGAATTGCCCGTTCGACACAGCGCCACCACCGCCCGCGCCCAGTTCGCCCATTCCGCGCTGCCAGTGCCAAGATAGGCGCTATCCGCCCCCGTCATCATTGCCTTGTCCGCCACCGGCTTGTTGGTGTGATGCACGATGACACATGCGCATTGGAACTTGTGCAACACGGGGTTAATCATGTTGCGTAAAAACCTCCCCACCTCCCCCTGCGATGAACTGTCGCCACCCAAATACGCCAGTGCTGGGTCGATCCAAACCAAGTCGGGGCGATTGTCCTCGATGAGAGGTTCAAAGACATCATGGACGAACGCCTGTGACGTAGAAACCGACTCGGTATGAATGAGTGTGTTGGCAGATGCGCGCATCGCGTCGGCCTCATCCAGGCGGAGCCCCTTTAACACTCCATCTCGCATCTCGGCAAGATCGCCGTCATCATTCTCCGCTTGAATCAATAGGCTGCGTAGCGCGCGCGCTGGCACGAGTCCCGAGCAGGGCAGTCCGGCCCCCCAAAGAATCGCTGCCTGCATCGCGAACACGGACTTGCCTGCGCCCGTCTGGCCGACAAAAAGCATCCCGCCGCCCCGGCAGAGAAAACGATGTTTTAGCAATTCCTCGTCATTGCCTGCTACTGGCAAAGGGATGTCGAACACTCTTCGGGCCAACGGGCGCACGATCACTTCGCCCAGGTCATTCACTTTTGGGACGGGCGGGAATGTTGGCTCCGTATTCATCGAAGCACCTCCGGGTTGAAATAAAGCACCTCTTGTCGTTTCCCATTGTCCCGCGTCCCATCCGGCAGCCGGGCGAGCTGACATTTCTGCCACATCTTGTCATCCGCACCAAGCGACACCGCGTAGCGCATGAAGTCCTCAAGTTCCCTTTCAGTTCTCCCCACTACGGAAAACCACCCATGCAACGATTTCCCGCCGCTGTGAACCACTAAGGCAAGCGGGAGATAATGCGTCTGATGATCGATGACCGCCGCACACAAATCGGCAATGGCGATGCCATCCGCCGCGAGGCCGCGCAACATCCGCGCGTCCGGTGTATCGACGCCTAACTGATCCGTTTCCTTGAAGTCGCATTCGACGACGAGGAACCGCCGCGGCCCCGTATTATCCTCCGTCCTAGCGGAACCCGACTTGCCCGCCTTCGTTACCCCCGTCCGCGCACTCATCGGATTCGGCACAATGAATTGGCAGCCGGACAGCTTCCCACGCCATGCCTCGCGCGGCTTCGTCGCCACCCGGTCTTGAGCCCGGCCCACGCACAGCAGCGGGTTGCCGGGAAACAGCGCGTCGATAATCTCGTCTGACCGCCGCTCATCGTCGGCCCACTGCACCGGCGAAAGAGCCCTCAGCCCGTCCAGTCCCGGCCCGGTTCGGGCAATTTCGGCGATGCGCGCACGGTTGCGCTCCGGCCACTTCGGCCCTGCCACCGCCCCCCGCTGCCCGTAAGCCGCAGCCAGGGCGCTTTCCACTTCGTTCGACGGACTTGGCTCGCGAGTCATTCTGGATTCGATCAGCGGAAGCGCCTCTGCATCGGTCAACCCTGCCTCTTCGCAGCTACACGCCGCATAATAAACCCAATTGTGAACCCCGTTTGCAGGGCATGGTTTCAAACGCGCCCGTCGCCCCGGCTGACCGGCGGCGCTTTGATGCCCTGATGCCTTGATCCCCGGAGCCGCGGGACGATTGAGAGCGGTTTCATGGCCGCCGGGATTCCCCGCAGGAGAGTTCAGGATTGCGCGGCTCATGCTTCCCCCTTCCGGTAATTCGCAAGCCAGTTCTGGACATCCGATATGAGAAACCGGAAGACGCGCGCGTTGAGTCGGAAGTGCGGGAGCCCCTGTTCGTGAACCAACCGCCAGAAGGCTCGTTCTTTAATCTTCAGTAGCTTGGCGACCGGCTGCCAGCCGACTGTTTCTTGGGCCTCGCCCAGTTGCCAATTGGCCGAAGCCTTTGAGGTTGTTGGAAGTTCCAAAGCCGCCTGAACGGATCGGGAGCGTATATGTTTCTGCTGCATGGTGGTGTTCTGTTATCGAATTTCACTAGAGCCTCTGCGTTCGACGGCATGCCGAACGAGAGCCGCGCTGTGTCGTCGATTCGCCAGAGAAAAGTTGGCTAATCGGGCACCACCTTACTGCCGTCTTTCGACAGCAGTGACACAGCGGCTTTGCGTGAAAATAACTAGGAGTTGAGAGACTAGGGGGATTCTCTAACCCCCTGCAAAACACTGACTCTTACGCCTCCTCAACTTACTTCGGACTACCACGGATGTTACTCCGCGGTGATCGGTTGGACAGCTAGGATGAACTAACGTCTTTCCGAACCACTAATCGCATGGGAACGGCACGTTTCAACACCACGGCCCTAAATAACCGAAAAATTCTTCTCCAGCACCCTCCGACTCGCGCATTTTCCTGCGTCCCCCCCCTCCCCCTCCAGGCCCTCGGGGGGTCACCAGGTTCGCGCGCGCGGCCACCACCCGCCCACCGCCGACCATCCCGCCGCAGGTATCGCGCCTGTGCAGCGTGCCGCCCGCGAACCCCCGACACCCTGCACAGTCACGCTACCTGCCCACAAACCGCGCGCCTTCACACCGCTGCCCGCTCCGCGCAATAGGCCAGCGTCCCGCCGGGCAGTGTCTCTGATTCCAACCCGCAGCATGCGCCTCAAGCCGTGTCTCCGCGCATCCTGCCCCGCAGAAAAATCAGGCGCGAGGCGCGCGCCGGTGGGAGCCACGCTCATCCTTCGCTTGCCCGCGGCTGTCCACGTCGCCAATCCAGCCTTGCCCGCCTCCGCGCGCCTATCAGGCTCCGCGCCAGCCGCGGGCGGGCCTCCGGCCCCGGCTGCCGCAGGCGCAACCCAGCCGGGCGCTGGACGCGCCGCCCGGTAGGCCGCCACCGCCGCTAACGCAGCTCCCACGGCGCGCGCAGCGTCGGGCTGCCCTTCGGGCCAGCGCCGCGCTACGTCCGCCGTCCTGCCACGCGCGTTCTGCGAGCGGTGCGTGTTTGCGCTCAACCCGTTCGCGAGCGTGGCGCTCCGCGCCTTGTCGCCGCGGCCCCCCTCGCTGCGCTCGCCCGCGCCGCGTTTCGGCTCCGGCTAACGCCTACGCCTAGCTCTCGCCGCCGCGCGAACCTCCCGCTCCTTTTGCCTTCCCCGCGCGCGTGGCGGCGTGCCGACTCTGCCGCCGTCCTGCCACTCCACCCACGTCGCCCACCGCTCGCCTCCGGCGTGGAATGGCTCGCGATGCTCGCAGCACGAGCCCCCCTCCGCACAAAGACTTCGCCCTTCTCGACCTCATCGCGCTCAAATTCGCGCTCAAGGAATTGGAGCCTGAGAACGTGCTCGTCGAGGGTCACCACTGGCGCAAGTTCGGCGTCGGCGAACAGACCGCGTATCGGCTCCGTGTGAAACTCGACAGCCCCGAGCTGACGAGCGCGCTCACCAATTACGAGGAGGACGCGGGCACGCTGTTCAACGCGCTCGGCGAGTTCGAGTGGGTCGCTCTCAATAACTACGAACCGCAGGTCGGCCCGCCGTTCCTGCGCACTACCACGCGCACGTTCTTCGTCGAAGTCGCGCGCGACCTAATCCCCGACACGCTATGACCGGCCTCGATTGGTTTCAGGCGCGCACACTCGCGCGCAGCGGCACAGCAGTTCGGCGCGATGCGTGGCGCAGGTGGCTCAGCTTAGAATGCTCGAAACCGCCTTTTCCCGAACGGCCAGACCGATGCCACAGGTCCGCAACAATTCGCCAATGATCGCGCGCTTTGTCGCGGTATCGGTGGTGGTCATCGCGTAGAGGCCAGTCACGCCGATGCGCTTCGTGTTCGGGCTTCGGGCAAATCGCGCGATCTCTTCCGCGCTGGTCGCAAAGTAGCGGCGCGAACCTCTACGGTAGTTGAGTAATGCTTCACGCCCCCTTGGGTGCTTCCCGGCCAACCATGTGAGGATAGAAAGGTATTGATCAACGGCGCGCCCGAATCGCGGAAAATTCGGAGCATGAAGGAAGCTGTCGAGATCGGTATCCAAGCCTCCCGGCGCTGGAACTGACGTGGACTCACGGGAGGGCGGCGGGGTCGAAACTACTTGGACGGGCAAAGTCGCCGCAGGCACCAAAGGCAGAGTTGGCTGCGTCGGCGTCGGCGCGGCGGCTGGCTGCGCCTCGGGAGGCGGTGGCGGCTCCGAGCCGGGCTTCACCCGGAGGATTACCCCATGCTCCAGAGCGATTTCCCGCGCGATCTCGTCGGGAATAATATCTGTCGAGAACTTCACCGTGAAGTCGTGAGCAAAGAGCGACGTGAACAAGGTTCCGGCGTCCACATTTACGGCGGCGGAGAGTTTCCTGACAGTCACGGGCGACGTGACCTCAGCCTCGGCAGCAGGTTGCGGCGGTATCGCGGCTAGGCTCTCCCAGACGAAATCATCGACCGTGCGCGACAGACTCGTGCGGTAGAACTGAACTCGCCAAATCCGCTTCGTTGTCGTCGTCGGGTCTTCGGGTGTCGAAACCTGCTTCACCAACTCCAGTATCTCGGAAGCGAGCCCTTTGAATTGACCGCCTTCCGGGCTTGGAAGGACAAAGTAGAGAAAGGCAGTCGAACGACTACAGCAGAGATAGAGCTGCCGGCGCGCTTTCCACATGTCCTTTTCGGCGTCATCCATAGCGGCGCTGAATTCAGAGCGGTTTGCCAAGGCCGGAAAGCCCTCCACCACGACAATGGGGAACTCCTGCCCTTTCACGTATTTATCCACGAGTTCAAAGGACTCGTCCGAGAATACATTGTGGTAGGTGAAACGGAGCAATTGCTCGTAATCGAAGCCCTCCTCCTCTTCCCGGAAGCGCACCCAAAGCACATCCCGACGGGACAACCCAGCGTTCCCGAGCTGCGCGAAAGCGTCCTGACAGGAAAAGAACACCGAGGTTGTGAAATTCCAGTAATTGCCCGGGTGTGAGTCATTCCATTTCCTCAATGTAACCGAACTCCCCGGCGCATCAGTGACCGCCGCTTCGTCAAAGCCAAACTCGTCTTTAAGCTGCGCTGCTGTCGGAATGACTTTCGGGCCGTTTGCCGCGAACCAGCGAAACATCAGTGCGAGGCCCGCCGCATAAACGGGAAACGGATTGCGATAATTTCGACGCAGCTTTGTGGTCTGCCCAGAAAAGCTCAGACCTTCGATCAACACAGCATTGGAACCCACCAGTCTGAGCTTTTGGTGTCTATCGCAGGCAATCGCGAGGTAACGTGTGCCCTCGGATTTCAGCCACGTCGCAACGGCAGTTTGATCATCGGCGTCGAGGTCATGTGATTCGTCGATGAGCAGGACATTGCAATCCTCCGGAATCGGAAGGGACCACTTCCTAAAAACCGGGCGCTGAAAACGCAAACTGCCGCCGTCTTCAAGCTGCGAATACTCGGCGGCGAAAAGCTCCCAGTAATGTTCCAGCACTTGAAGCTGCTTGTCCTTCTTGGCTGCCGCATAAATCACACGCTCTCCATGCGGGGGCAGTCCGATCTCCTGAGCCGTCTCGCTGAAGTCGAGCAGCGAGCGTGTGCTGTCCCGCGCGTCCGGGGCGATTGCTACGCGGCGGTTGGACGAAAACACGAACAGTGCGTAGGCCAGCAGAACGCTCTTGCCCATGCCAGCCGCGCCATTGATCGCCCATCGTTGTTTGCGACGCTCAAAGAGGCGGAACAGCTCTACGTCGATGGATTTCCGGCAGCGTGCTACGTAGGCGATGGCATTGTTCAACTCCGGATGGCCCATGTCGCGCACCGGAACGCCCTTGCGAACCTCACCCAGCAGTGCGGATTGCTCAACGCGGAGAACACTGCCCTCCGCGTGCAAGCGAGCCAACTCGCGCGCGAAGTCTGTTTGACCGTAAAGACGAAAGTGAATCGTCGGGTTCCATACGTCGCGCAGCGATGGAGTGTCGTCGTAGCTCGATACGCACCACGCCTCGAAGACCAACGGGCGGCGGTAGTCGTGCAAATACGATTGGAGCGCTCGGGCGTGATTCAAAAGCTGGGTGCGCTTCACGTCCTTCGGTTCCGTCGCGTCGTGACGGAGCACCTGCCATTTGCCTGTCGCCGTCGGTCTCTGCCCCGGATGATCGCCGATGATGGGAATGTCTTTGCATTCGATTACCACCAACCGGTCTCCGATGTCGGATCGCACATGAATCAGGTGATCAATTTCGTAGCCACGCTCGCGATGCTCAGGCGCATCGGGCCGGAAGATCGGGATGTTGGAAAGCGCGCAACATGCGAAATGCTTGTCGAGCAATGCGCGAACTCTCTGTTCAAAGTTCAGCGTCGGTTCCGTGTGCGGCATAGGTTTTTCATACGCGGGCCGACGAATCTGACCAACGCTTTTCATCTGCGCTAATCGCCGCTGAACCGGCGCGCCTCGCGGCGGACTTTCCTCAAGCCTACGAACGCTTCCTCGCCGCGTGGCCGCAGCTCGCGGCGATGCCCGGCGCCGGCGACGGTGAGTGCGTGAGCACGACGAAACCCGTCGCGCTGGAGTTCTGAGCGATGAACGCCGCGCCGCTCACCGTTGAGGCCGTCGTCGTCACTCACCGGCGTCCGAAGAATCTGCTGCCCGTGCTCACCGCACTGCGCGCGCAGAGTCATCAGTTTTCCCGTGTGACGGTGATCGACGCCGCGCCCTCGGATTCATTTCGCCCGAAAGCGGGCTTCGATCTCGCCGACCGCGTGATGCGCCTCGGCGGAAACTACGGTGCGTTCAATCGCTACGTGCCGCTGCTCGCCTATCGCTGCGCCTTCACGCTCTTTGTGGACGACGACTTCGCCACCGGGCCGGACGCGGTGCGGCGCATGGTCGCGGTCGCCGCATCGTGCCCGGACTTCGGCGTGATCGGCGAACTCGGCCGCACGTTCCCGCCTTCGCTCGATTACAGCCGGCGCGACGTTCGTGCCGACACGAAGGACGTGCGCCCGGTGGACCTCCTGGTTCGCGGCTACCTCACGCGCACGCCGACTCTCCACGCCATCGCCGAGACGCTGTGGCGTCTGCCCGCCGAGTGGCGGCACCAGTGCATCCAGTTCGACGATCTTCTCCTCTGCGTGGCGATGAAGCTGCGCGGCTGGCCGTGCCTCGTCTATCGGCCCAACGCCAACACCGAGCGTCTCATCGGCAAAAGCCTGCCCGAAGACTTCGGCCTCTGCCATCTCCGCCGCGCGGCGTCCCCGCTGGCCCACGACTCTGCTCCGCGAAATAAAGACCCAAGACTTTGCCCCCGCCCACCGGGGATTCACCGCGAAGCTTGCACCCCTCCGCGAAGCTCCGACGTTGCAAACTTCCCGAAAAGCCAACCGTGCCGACCGGGCGCAAAGCCCGCCCGTCGCCGCGCCGGATCATGCTTTGCGCTCTCCCCCGCCCGCCTAGAGAGTGTTCAGACGGCTCGGCAGCCTCAGAGGCAAGGAGAGGCGGCCTCGCCGCCTCATGCCGGTTCTTCGGGCGCTCATTGCCGCGCAGGGGCTAGAGAGAGCGAGAGAGGGGTTGTGGGCAGGGCTTCCGAATGCTCGCACCCGTGACGAGCAAGGGCGCTCTCCGGCGCGCGCTCGCAACTCCCCAGCCTCGGGAGGAACTTCACTGCGCGCTTCGCTTGCCTGCTATGCCCGTGCTATGCACAGCAAAAAAGAGCCGATTTCACAACTGGTCGATTGCCATCTAATCCTTTGCCAGTCTTGTTATCCGTCCGATTGAAGAAATGTGCCGGGGAGGGGACTCGAACCCCTACGGATTGCTCCACCAGATCCTAAGTCTGGCGCGTCTGCCAATTTCGCCACCCCGGCTTCTGTGTAATTACCCCTTCAGGGATCAAAACTTGTCTCTGTGCTAGAGCATCGGCATGAAACGTTCCGAAACACTAGGAAACGATTTCGGCGACTTTAGCACAGTCTCTAGCACAGGACATCATTCCGCCCAGTTTATGACGGTGCGAAATCTTCGCAATCGCAGAGTTCGCGGCAGCGAAAAGCCCTCGGTTTTGCGTGTAAGTGTCCTCTCCCGTTGGCGCTGCCTAGTCGTTCTTGGATTTGCGCACAGGCCGCGTTGGAACCGTGCTGAATTCTCCCTTCCCCACACCATCGGCTCGCCGCCTTTTGCGACGGGTCTTGCACCGTATTGATCGCCGCGCCGAGTGTGCGGAACTGCTCTGCGGGCGTCTTCTTCTTCAGCTCATCAAGATTGATTCCGAGCTTCTTGAACGTCTCGTCCGGCGAACCGCCTTGCAGCGACTTCGCCATCTTGCCGAACACCAGGCCGAGGTCCTCCGCGCCCTTGCCCGGGTTGGCGAACTCCTGCTGCAACACGACGAGATCACTCACGGCGACGCCGTATTCGCGGAGAGATCGTTGAGTTGCCCGCCCACATCGAGCGCCTGTTTGAAATGGTCGAAGCCCGCCGTGACCACACCTGCCACCGCGTGGAGGGCGATGAACGCCGCCACAAACTTGGCGATGCGCGATTGCAGCGCGAGCATCCTGCCGTTGATGCGCGCGAGCGCACCGCTCAGGCGGCTGTCGTCGGCATCGAATACGGCGGTGGCTTTCGGCCTGACCACCGCGTCGCGTCAACGGCACCGATGGTCCGGTAACGACTGAATTCGGTCTCGGATGCTGCCCCGGCCAATCTTTCTCCCGCCATAATGTTGCGGTCATGTTCGCTGCCGATGATGCGCACGCGGCTTTAGCCGCATCACCAACAACAAAAAACCAGCGCACACAAATCCATGAAACCAAACATCCACACGATCCTCGCCACGCTCTGCGCGGCCGCCCTCTCATTCGCCACCGCACGCGCTGCGGGGAAGGAAGACAAGCCGGTCAAATTCGCGGATCTTCCAGATGCCGTCGCCAAGGCGATCAAAAACGCAGCGGGTGACGCGAAACTGAAGTCCATCGTCCTTGGCGATGAGGACGGCACGGCCGCCTACGAGGCCGTGTGGAACGCCAATGGCCATCAGCATGAAATCGCCGTCGCCAAAGACGGCACGGTGCTGGGGTTGGAGGAGATCATCACGCTCGCAGAAGCGCCGGAGGCGATTCGCGCGGCCATTGAGAAGGAAGCGGGCAAGAACGAGGTGCTCGAAGTCGAGAAGGTGCTCGAAAAGGGCAAGACGTTCTTTGAGGCGACGATCAAGCAAGGTGCCGGCAAGGTGGTGGTGCGTCTCAACGCTAAGGGCAAAGTGCTCGAACGCGAAAACCCTGCTGACGAAAAAGCCGAGAAGGGCGAGAAGGAGGAGAAGGGCAGCAAAAAGGAAAAGAAGGACTAAAGCCCCGCTGTCTGTTATGGCCGGCCTCCGGGTGCATCGTTGCCCGGAGGCCCCGCTGTATCTATCTCCTGCATCATGCATCTGCTCGTCATCGAAGATTCCGATCGTCTGCGGCGCTCGCTCGCCGCGGGGCTGCGTCGCGCGGGCTACGCGGTGGACTTCGCCGAGGATGGCGAGGATGGGCTGTGGAAGGCGCAGGAGCGCGAATATGACGCCATCGTGCTCGATCTCATGCTGCCAAAGCTCGACGGCCTCGTGGTGCTCCGACGCCTGCGCGCGGGCGGCTCGCAGGCGCACGTCCTCATTCTCACGGCGCGTGATGCGGTGGATGATCGCGTGCGCGGCCTGCGCGCGGGCGCGGATGACTACCTGCCGAAGCCGTTCGTTTTCACCGAATTGCTCGCCCGCGTGGAGGCGCTGTGCCGGCGCGCTTACGGGCGGAAAGGCGCGAGCCTCACCGTGGGTGATCTCGTGCTCGACCGCACCGCCCGCAGCGTCGCACGCGCCGGCGTTCCGGTGACACTCGCCCCGCGCGAGTTTGCGCTGCTGGAATTTCTCACGCTGCGCGCGGGCGAAGTCGTCTCCCGCACGGAAATCGAGGCCCACCTCTACGACGAACATGCGGACTTGATGAGCAACACCGTGGACTCCGCCGTGTGCGCACTGCGCCGGAAAATCCAGCCGCCCGGCAGTGCCCCGCTCCTCCACACGCGGCGCGGCCAGGGCTATGTGCTCACGCCCTGATGAAAAGCCTGCGCGCCCGGCTCACCTTTGCGCTCATCACCGCGGGAGCGACGCTCGTTACCGCGCTGTGCGCGACGGCGTATCTGCGCGGGGGCGCGCTGCTCACGGCGCAGTTCGACGATGGGCTGCGCGCCCGCTCGGCCGCACTCATTTCCCAGCTCCGCTGGAGCGCGCGCGGCCAGGCGGACTTAGACTACAAAGGGGAGTTCATGCCGGAGTTCGAGCGTCGCGATGGCGGCTTTTACTTCGCGCTGTGGCTGGAAAATGGCGGCCGCCTCATCGAGCAATCGCACTCGCTCGAGGGCGCGACACTCCCGCGCTTCGCGGGCACTGGCGGGCAGGCGGAATTCCGCGAGTTCACCCTGCCGGATGGCGCGCCCCTGCGGGCCATCGGCGTGCGCGCGCCGTTTCAGCCGGATGAGGATTACGACGACGAGAAACACGAAACCGGCGTCCCGGTGCAGCCCGGCGCAATCGTCGTCGTCGCCGGAAATACGTTCGCGCTGGCGGCC
>JBBQCM010000069.1:0-34594 GCA_038318725.1 Chthoniobacterales bacterium | reverse complement strand
CGGTGGCGCATGAGATCATCGTATTTTTCCCAGAAAACGCTTACCGGCATCGGCCCATCGACGGTGCCGGGGTCGGACGGCGCAGGGGTGCGCAGGGCGATGAGCCGGAGGGAGGGATGTCCACGGAGGCAGTCGAGATCGGCCGCAGCGGGAGCGATGAGCACTGTGAGGTGGCGGCATTCGAGGAGCGGCTGCAAGCCGCGAATACCGTCGTGGTCGCGGAGATCGAGCGTATGCACCGGTAGGCCCGCGAGCGGGGCAAGGTTGCTCACGGGCGTGCCGTGGAGCGTGAGCGTGGTGAGGTGGAGCAGGCCGGCGAGTGGAGCCAGGTCGGCGACGCCAGTTTCGTCGAGGCGCAGCTCCTGCAGCGGCTGGCCGCGTAGTGGGGTGAGATCGTGAATCGCATTGCCGGTAAGCACCAGCCGGCGCAGGGCAAAGCCGCGCAACGCGTCCAGCGTGTCGAGTGCGCAGTAGGAAAGATCGAGTTCATTGACCGGCAGCCCGAGCAACGCGCCGAGATCGCCGAGCGCAAGGCCGCTGAGGTCGAGGCTGTGGCTGCCACCGAGGAGCGGGCGGAGGCGCGTGTCGCTCCAGCCCGGCTGGCTGCGGTACGAGCGAAGGGGATCGGGCGGCGCGGTGGCCGGCGGCAGCTCCGGCTCCACGCTCCGCGCCACCAGCCCGGAATCCGCGGCCAAAGTCGCGATCGGCAATTCTCTGATCTTTCGCGGTTCGAGCAGCTCGGCCTCGATCACCAAGTTCCCGATTTTGACCGGGCGAAATTTTGTCACCGGCACAGCCTCCACAATCAGCATCCCGTCCCGTTTCGTGCCGTAGCGACTGCCGAGATCCTCGATGAACACTCCGCCTTCACCCACCCGCAACCGCGCGTGATGTCCGGAAACCCCGCGTTCATCGAGTTGGAGGTCATTGTTCCGCGAGCCGCCCAGCGTGTATTCGCCCGGCGCGAGCGGCCAGCGTACGAGGATGCCGCCATCGCTTCGGCGGACGATGACTTCAGCCACGGGGTCAGGCATGTATGCGATAAATCAACGACAGAACTTGAAAAGGGCGGTCAGGCGGTTCGCTAGTCGGTGACGGGTTCGACGAACAGTTGAAGCGTCGCGCCCTGATCCTTCTGGCAATACTCAACCCGTAAATCGACGGATGTCGTCGTCTGTTGAACGAAATCGGCAAACTTCTCGGTGGCGGATGAGTAGTGCCAGTTATCGATTAATAACGTGCCGTTCACGAAAAGGCGTGCGCCGTCATCGCTGCGAACGGTGAACCGCCACTTTCCTGCGGGAAATACGCGCTGGGTCGTGGCGATCATGCCAAATTCCTTCGGCCCCGGCCCTCTTTGATTTAAGTCAGGGTTGAGGTTCAGCCCGCGCGGACCTGCGGAAGGAAACTGGAAATTGAGCGCAGATACTTCCGTGACCACGGCCTCGGGAAGCTCGACGCATGCACGCCATTCTTTCAGCGCACCTAGCGGAGAGTACCGCGAAGGAAACCAAATAGCCTTCCAGCGCGCCTCTCCAAATGCCGAGAGAGCTGCCGTTCGAATCGCCGAGTCGATGCTCAACTTCTTCAGCGCGCGGAAATCATTCACAGCGTCGAGTTCCTGACCTTGATTCCAGTGGGACTTCAATTGAGTGACAAGCGCTGCAGGCTGGGATATCTGGCTACTCAGGGGCACGGCAAAAATAGCGCGCCCTTCCTTCAACATTGCTTGAAGCAATTCCTCGCGGCTCGTCTGACTGAGTTCTTCTCGATCGAGATTATCCTGAAGCAGCTTTTCGCACAAAGCGAGATTGTCCGACACGCTCTGAGTGGGGCGGATAATCGAGACTTGGCGATAGGCGCTCGCCGCTTCTTTCAAGCGCTCCATGGCTTGCAGCAAATGCGCACGAAGAAGATGGAAGTCGGGATTGGACGGATCAAGGGATACAGCCAAGTCCAACTTGGCCAGCGCCTCGGCGAGTTTTTGTTGGTCAATGAGACGCCGCCCCTCGTTAACCATTATCGGTGCCGTTGCCCGAAGGTCCCCGAGCGCATTCTCGGCGCGCTTCTTCTCCAAACTCACCTGTGCCAACGCCGTCGTAGCCTTGTCGCGTTCGCGGCGGACGGCGCCGATGTAGATCGCGGTGAGCAGGCCGAGGAGCACGACGCTCGCGGCGATGGCGGTCGCAACCCCTTTGTTCCGTTTGACGAGCAGGGTGAATTGCCGCCAGGCGCCGGCCCCTTCCGCGCCGGTGGCGAAGCCGCTTTGGAAGGCGCGGATCTCCGCCTGCAAGTCGGTGACTTTCTGGTAGCGGCGCTCGGGCGAGTAGGCCATCGCTTTGGTGACCACGGCGGCGAGAGAGGCGGGGATTCTTCCGCCGGGCAAATGCGGAAGGGGAATTTTGCCGGCACGCTGGAGGATCGGTGTGATTTTTCCGTCGCGGACTTTTTGCAGCACTTCCTTGAAACCACGGCCTTCGACGGAGGTCTGCAGGGTGAGCAATTCGTAAAGGATCGCGCCGAGGGAGTAGATGTCGCTGCGCTCGTCCACTAGGGCGATGTCGCCGGCCGCCTGCTCGGGGGCCATGTAATAAGGCGTCCCCATGATCGTGCCGGCGAGAGTGACGCTGCTGCTGCCCGCTCCGGTGTTGGTCTCAGGATCGGCCGCAGGCAATTCCTCCGCGGCTTCGCCGACGAGCTTCGCGAGTCCCCAATCCATGACGAGCACTTCGCCGTATTCGCCGACCATGAGGTTCGCGGGTTTCAGGTCACGGTGGATGATGCCTTTGGAGTGGGCAAACGCGAGGGCGTCGCAGACCTTTTGGAAAATGGTGAGCAGCGCCTCGAGCGGATATTTTTTCAGCGCGGTGTCGGTGTGCCGCGTGAGAAGTTCGAGCACTTTTTCCAGCGAGATGCCCCGCACCATTTTCATGGTATAAAAGCTCGGGCCGCCCGCGCCATGACCGACATCGTGGACGGGGACGACGTTCGGGTGCTCAAGATGCGCGGTGATTTTCGCCTCCTGCACAAAGCGCGCCGCGCCCACCTCACTGCCGTCGGCGACTTCTTCGCGCATCTGCTTCATCGCCACGTCCCGACCGGTGCTCAGTTCGCGAGCGCGGCGGATCACCCCCATCGCGCCCTCGGCCACGATTTCGCCGATGACATAACGGCTCTCCTCCCTCGGCTCGGGCGCGGCCTCCACCGCACTTTCACTGTCCCAGATTTGCAGCGCGATGTCGCCGAACTGGAGGATCGAACCATCCGGCACGGGCTGCGCGCCGGTGAGGGCGAGTTCGCCCAAATAAGTGCCGCGCCCGCTGCCAAGATCTTCCACTTCCACCCCGCCGGCACCGATCGTCAGCCGCGCGTGCTCCGGCGCAACAGAGTCTCCCGGCAGGCGCAGATGCGCGGAGGCGCCGCTGCCGATGAGGTATTCGCCCGCGGCGAGATCGAGTTCGCTGAGCGTTTCACCATCGCGGAAGACGTGGACTTTCATGGGCGGAGTTTTTTGCGGTCAGCTCTTCGCCTTGCGCCCGCGGAAGAGCCCCTCGACCCCGAAGAGCGCGGACCGCTTCCGCTCGCCGTTTTGGAATTCGCGGATTTCCGCCTGCAATGCACCGACCGATGCAAACCGATCCTTGGGCCGCAGGGCCATCGCCTGAAGCGCGGTCTCAATCAAATCTGCAGGCAGCCGACCCTCTGGCAGGTGAAGTAAGGAGAGCCCTTCGACGGCTTTCTCCGGCGGCGTGATCGCGCCGCGGACGACGTTTTCCAAAACCTCCTGGGCATCCGCTCCCTCAATGGGCGGGCGGAGCGTGAGGATGTTGTAAAGGATCGCGCCCAGCCCGTAGATGTCGGCGGGGGCATCGACGGTGTGCGACTCGCCGCTGGCCTGCTCAGGCGACATGAATTGCGGGGTGCCGAGAGCGAGCCCCTTCATGGTGCTGACGCCGCCCGGATCATCCGCGCGTGCCGAGGTGACCAGAGTCGTGGAACTGAAATCCTTGGCCAAGCCAGCGGCGCGCTGGCCGAGCAGTTTCGCCAGGCCCCAGTCCATGACCACGGTGGCGCCGTATTTGCCGAGGAGGATGTTGTCCGGCTTGAGATCGCGATGGACCACGCCCTTCGAGTGGGCGAAAGCGATGGCGTCGCAGACTTTCTGGAAAATACCGAGCAGCTCGCCGAGCGGATATTGCTCGACGGTCTCCGCTCGCTCGAGACGGAGCCGCTCCAACACCTGGCGGAGCGATTCCCCGCGGACCAGCTTCATGGTGTAAAACGGCAGGTCGAGATCGTTCACGTTCAACTCGTAGATCGGGACGATGTTCGGGTGCTCGAGCTGCGCGGTGATCTGCGCCTCCTCGATGAAGCGCGCGATGTCTTCCGCGGATCTCGTTTTGCGCAGGGTCTTCATCGCCACCGAGCGGCGCGTGGCCACGTCCTCGGCCTCCAGCACGATGCCCATGCCGCCGACGGCGATCACCCCCTTGACCTTGTACTTGCGCTCTCCGCGCACTTCGCTCGGCAGATAGCGCAGCACCGCGGCGGTCTGCGGCGCGAGGGTGTCCCCGGCTTCGCTCATGCGCAACCGCCGGAGCTGGAGATCGACATTGCCGACCTGCACCGCCTGCTGCGGAAAAATCGGTGCGCGTTCCGTCACGGGCTCACCGCCGACGCGCGTCCCGTTGGTGCTGCCATAGTCCTCGATCGTCCACTCGAAGTAATTGAGCGTGAGCAGTGCATGGCGGCACGAGACCTTGTTGGAATCCAGCCGGATTTGCGCCTCCACCTCACGGCCGATGAGGTATTCGCCCGGTGGCAGCAGCTCGCGGAAGATCTCCCTCCCGTCCACCAGCGCGACCACCTCCGTTTGCGGGATTTGCATGGCGCGGCTTTAGCAAACGGCGTTCGCCTCCGCAAGGTTGCAACGGAGCACCCTCACGGTTTCTTGACGCGCGCGCGCTTGGTGCGCGGCAGGGGTTTGACCGTCTTGTCCTTGGGGCCGTAGATGAAGTTCGGGAGGTGGTCGAGGAGAGCGGAGTTGGTCACCGATTCCGAGATACTGGCCGAACGCAGCAGCGGCATCTGGAGCATCGGCCGGATGTCGAGCACGGGCGTTCCGGGAAACTGCAGTTCCTCGATCCTGGTCCCGCTGAGCGGCGAAAGATCGGAGACATCGGTGTCCGGGATGTTCAGCGTTTTCAGTTTCAAGCCGGCGAGGTCTGCGAGGTTGCGAAACGTCGAGTCGTCAATGGTGAGATGCGTCAGCGTGGTCACTTTTTTCAGCGTCTGGAAATTCACCGGTGGTTGAGCGGCGGAGAAGCGGCCGCCGAGAATGAGTGTTCTCACCGGGGTCTCGGCGAGCGGAGAGAAATCCGTGACCGGCACGGCGTGAAGATCGAGCACGGCGATGGGCAGCCCGCGCAGGGGTTGCAAATCCGTAACCGGAAAGCCGCGGAGATTGAGTTCGAGCAGGCCTTGCTCATTAAGGACCGGGCGCGGTTTCTCGGCCAGAAGCCCGGGCCCGCCCACGAGCGCAGTCATCGCGGCCTGGAGACGGGCCACCTCACGGGCATTGAGCGGTCGCTGCTGCCAGTGGTCTTCAGGTTTCACGAGATCGGGAAAGGTTGGCTCAGTCAGCCGCCGCAATTCGGGCAGCGCGCGGATGCCGAGCAAATCGGCGCTCATGCTGGTCTTCGGCAGCACCAGTTTCACCAAGGTGCGGCAGTCGGTCAGCGGGCTGAGATCGATGGCAAACCTCAGGTTGGCCAAAGTCAGGACTTTGAGCGGCAGTTTGCGGACGGCACTGAGGTCACGGACGTTCGTCGAGTCCGCATACAGTTCCTCAATCGACAGCCCCTGCAACGGACTGAGATCGGTCAGCGGCGCATTGCTCACGTTCAATCGCTTCAAGGCCGGCAGGTCCCGCAGCGGACTCAGGTTGACGACGTCCGTGAATTGCAGGCTCAATTCGACGATGGGCAGGCCGGCCAGCGGGCGGAGATCGGAGATTCGGGTGCGGTTGATCCAGAGTTTTTCCAGCCGGCTGCCCTTGAGGGAATCCAGACTGGTCAGCGCCGTGCCATCGAGGATCAGCTCGCTGATGGCCAGCCCGGTCAGGTCGGGCACGCGGGAAATCTGCAGGCTGGTCAGGTCGAGCCGGAAGCTCTTGTTCGGCAGCTCGCCGAGGCGGTTTTTCCAGTTGAAAGCCTCATCGTATCGGAGCAGGTCGCTGAGCTTGGACATGATGGCCACGCGCGCGAGTTGCGCCCCGCCCCGGGTCTTCCTGTCGAGCACCACGGCGTCGCTCCCACGCTGCTGGCTGAGCAGCGCCGCGACGAGCTTGCCGCGGCTGGCATCGCTCAAGGCCGCGGCGCTCCCGTTCGCGCGGAGGATCTCCTCGCAAAGCGCAAGATTGATCTCGGCGGACAGCCGATCCGCAGGCTCGGCGCGCAGACCGAGGATTCTTTGGTAAATCTCCGCGGCCCGGCGCAGTCGTTCGGTGGCCTGGAGGAGGTGCGCCTGGACGAGCAGATACTCCGGCTTGTCGGGTTCGAGCGAAATGGCGGAATCGAGCTTGGTCAGAGCCTCCTCAAATTTCTGCTCCTGCCGGCGGGTCTGCGCGAGGTCGAAGAAGGCCGGCGCACTTTTCTGCAATTCCTCCAGCGCGCCCCTGGCCCGGGCCCGCTCCATCTCGGCTTCGCTGGCCTTGTCGGTGGCCCGTTTGCTGGCGTCCTTCGCCTGGGCGAGCGCCGTCTCCAGATTCGCTTTCGCCAGCTCCGCCTCGGTCCGCGCATCATCCGCACGCTGGCGCTCATGCTCTTTGTCATCACGCGCCTGTTCCGCGAGTTTGCGCTGCTGGACCGCGTGGAAGGTGTAAAGACCCGAAACCGCCGTCAGCAGCAGCAGGCTCGTGACAGCCACCGTCGCGACGACGCGATGCCGCCGCACGAGCAGCGTGAGCTGTTTCCACGCGCCGGCCTTTTCCGCCCGTGTAGCAAAGCCGGTCTGGTAGGCGGCAAGGTCGGCTTGCAGGTCGGCCACCGTCTGGTAGCGCGCTGCCGGGGCAAACGCCATGGCCTGGCGGGTCACCGCCGCGAGCGAAGCCGGGATGCGTCCGTCCGGCAAATGCGTGAGCTGCGCCCCGGCGCGCGGCGCGAGCTCCTCGATGTCGCCGCGCGCCACCTTGTCCACGACCTCGCGCGCCGTGCGCCCTTTCACCGGGGCGCGCAGCGCGAGCACATGGAAGAGGATCGCGCCGAGGGAATACATGTCGGTCCGGGCGTCGAGCGCATCGACCTCACCCTGGGCCTGCTCGGGAGCCATGTATTGCGGAGTCCCGAGCACCGCGCCGGGCTGCGTGAGAAACGGCGATTCTTCCTCGACTGGGGGCCTCGGGCCGGTGCCGCGCGGCGTGGCCGTCTGATTGCGGTTCAGCCGTTTTGCCAAACCCCAATCCATGACCAGCACCTCGCCGAAATCACCCAGCATGATGTTCGCCGGCTTCAGATCGCGGTGGATGACCCCGCGAGAATGCGCAAAGGCGAGGGCGTCGCAGATCTTCTGGAAAATGGTCAGCAGCACCGCGAGCGAATATTTTTCCACGGTCTGCGCATGGCCTTCCGTGAGCCGATCGAGCACCTCGCGGAGGGTATCGCCGCGGACAAACTTCATCGTGTAAAAAACCTGGTCGTTCGCATCCACTCCCAGCTCGTGGACGGGGACGATGTTTGGATGCTCCAGTTGCGCTGTGACCTGCGCCTCTTCGATGAAACGCTGGACGTTGCCGGCGTTGCTCTGGCTGAGCATGACCTTCATCGCTACTTTGCGGTCGGTGGCCGCCTCCTTCGCGTCGAGGATCGCGCCCATGCCGCCTTCCGCGACGACACGGCCGATGGCGTATTTACGCTCGCGCAACAGTTCCTCCGGGAGCAGCCGCTGCACGGTGTCGACGACCGGGCCGAAGGAAGCGTCAGGCGGCGGGAGGGTCTTAACGCGGCGCAGCTCGATCGTGGCCTCGCCGATTTCGATCCTCTGATTTGGCCAAAGCCGCGTCGGCTCGTTTACCGGTTGCCCGTTGACGAAGGTGCCGTTGCTGCTGCCGAGATCCTCGATCAGCACATGGTCGAAATTGACTGTGAGCTGCGCGTGCCGCCGCGAGACCAGCCGGGCCTCGACCCGCACGTCGCACTCCGCCTCGCAGCCGATGACGTAATCGCCGGGCTGGACGGTGGTCCGCGAAAGCACCGCGCCTCCGTGGCTGACAATGATCTCAGTTTCCGGAACCAGCATGGGACTGCCATCGATGTAACCACTGCGCGCTCATGGCGGGAGCAAAGCACACCGCCCGCGCGGTTGGAATCCTCAAAGTCTGCGCCGCGGCGCGCGCTCAAGCCCGCCGGCGGCGCGTGGCGGCAAAGGCGAGCGGGCCGAGGAGCAGGAGCGCGGAGGCCGGTTCGGGCACGATGTCCCAGCCGATGGCGTCCATCGCTGCGATGTCGATCGCCGTGGGGTCGCCGATCGTGCCGGGGGGAAAGCCAGGGTTCATGACCGCGGGGACGCCGCTCGAGAAGTGGCTCGGCTGGGTTCCGTCTCCGTGATAGGCGCCGGTGGCGAACGCTGCAATGATCGTGGTGCCGCCATCGACTGAGAAATACGGCTTTGGCAGGAAGGACGCGGGAGGCGGGCCGAAGCGCCAGTCATTCACCGCGCCCGTCGTCGGCTGACTGGGTGCGATGAGCGAGTGGGGGCTGTAGCGGAAAAGGTCGAGCACGGTGAAGATGGCCGTGCCGGACAGATCGGCCGGATTGCCGGGAGCGCCGTCACCGGCGTAATCCACCTCATCCACGCCGCTGGAGAACCCCATCAGGTGCCCCAGTTCATGGATGGCGATGCCGGTGAAATCGAAGAAGCCGGGCGTGATGCCGTCGCCGCGGATGAAGTCGAACATGGGCAGCTTCGCGGGGTTGATCGTGAGCAGGCCATCGGCTCCGGCGATCCCGTCGGTGCCGCTGAGGAGGCCGAGCGCCTTGAGGTTCGGACGGCCCACGGCGAGCGTGCTGTTCCAAATGCCGGTGGTGGCTCCGCCGAGGCGGATTTCCGGTGAGGGGACCACGGCGGTCGAGGTGTCCTGGGTGATGGCCTCGATCTTCGGTCCCGGCTGGAGCGCGGCGACGGCGCTCGCGTCGGTGGCGGAAAATAAGTCGCCGACGAGCGCGCTTTTGACCGTGGTGTAAGCCGTGGGTATTTTCGCCAGGGAAGCTGCGGCAAATGCGCTTGAGGGCAGGCCAGGGTCGAGATCCACGGTGATCTTCAGGGTGATGGGATCGAAGAGGCTGCTGCTCCACTTCAGGCCGGCATCGGTCATGCCGACGGTGATTTTCGTGGCGGTCACAGGATCGGAACCGAAGAGCGCGACGATGCCGGGACCGTAGGTGAACTCGAACAACAATTGCGCGCGCGCGGTCGTGGTGACGGCGGCGAGGAGCAGGGTGGCGGCGCAGAGCCGGAACGCCCTGCGAGTGCAGTGGGCGGATGGTTTCATTTTGTTTGGGGAGGTTGACTGAACATGATGAGTGCCTGTGATTTGCCACGAAATAGCAAGCCTCTTTTTTCGTCGCCGGCCGCTACGGCGTCGTCCTGCCTGGCTCCCGGGCCCCGGTGGAGGAACGGCCGGTGAGCTTGTCGCCGAGATCGGCCCGGGCCTGCTCGGCGAGCGCTTCGAGGCGCTGGACGATGGCGGGGTTTTCGGTCGCGACGTTCTGCGTTTCGCCAATGTCGTGGCGCACGTTGTAAAGCGCCTGCGCGACCGGGAGCGGACGGTATTTTCCGGGCTTTCCGTCCTTGCCCGGTTCCTGCCCGAGCATGGTGCGCGCGGTGTGCGGGAAGAAGAGCTTCCACTCGCCGCTGCGCACCGCCTGGAGTTCGTTCTGGTTGTAGTAGAAAAAGTAAGCGTCGTGCGGATTCTTCGCGCCGGGCGCGCCGCTGAAGAGCGGCCAGATGTCCAGGCCGTCGATCTTGTGCTCGGGTAGCTCGGCGCCGATCAGCCGGGCGATGGTCGGCAAAAGGTCGATCGTCATCGCCGGCTCGGCACAGACGGTGTCGGCGGGGATTTTCCCCGGCCAGCGCGCGATGAAGGGCTCGCGATGCCCGCCGTCGAAGCTCGTCCCTTTGCCCTCGCGCAGCGGCCCGGCGGACCCCGCGTGGTTGCCGTAGCTGAGCCACGGCCCATTGTCCGAGGTGAAGATGACGAGCGTGTTTTCGTCGAGGCCATTCTGCTTCAAGGCACCGAGGATTTCGCCGACCAGCCAGTCGATTTCCATGATCACGTCGCCGTAGAGTCCGCGCGCGGATTTGCCGCGAAACTTGTCGCTCACAAAGAGCGGAACGTGCGGCATGTTCGGCGTCACGAAGAGGAAAAACGGACGCGCTTTGTTGCGCTCGATGAAGCTCACGGCGTGCTCCGCGTATTGCGTGGTGAGCTGCTCCTGATCCTCGGGCGTGAGGCCGACTTTGAGCTGCTTTTCGCTGTCGTAAAGCGGCAGCGGCGGATAGGCACCGGGCTTGGCTTCCGGGTGAAACGGCCACATGTCGCCGGAGTACGGCAGGCCGAAGTATTCATCGAAGCCGTGGCGCGTCGGCAGAAACTGCGGCCGGTCGCCGAGGTGCCATTTGCCAAAGATCGCGGTGGCGTAATCGTACCGTTTCACGAGTTGCGCGAGCGTGACCTCGCGGTCGCCGATGCCAATTTTCGAGCCCGGCGACAGCGCGCCGTGGATGCCGATGCGGTTCGGATAGCAGCCCGTGAGCAGCGCCGCGCGCGAAGCCGAGCAGACCGCCTGCGCCGCGTGCCAGTCCGTGAAGCGCCGGCCTTCCCGCGCCATGCGGTCGAGGTTCGGCGTGGTGAAACCCTGCGCGCCGAAACTGCCGACATCCGCGTAGCCCTGATCGTCGGTGAAGATGATGACGACGTTCGGCGAGTCGCCGACGGCCCGCGGCATTTCGTTTCCCACTTTTTCCAGCCCGGCGAGGTTGTCGCGCAGCGCCACTTCGGCATCGAGTTGCGGACGGTCGCCGACGATTCCCACCGGCCCTTGCCAGCCGCTGTCGCGCACGAGTTGCAGCATCCAGCCTTCCTCCGTGCCGGTGCCGATCGTGATCGTGCCGCGCCCGATTTTTTCGCCGTCGGGGACCATGCCGTTGATATTCAGCGCGATGAGGTGTGGCTGCATCTTCGGCCAGAGTTCGCGGAAGCGGCCTATTTCCCCGTGACCGTGGTGGAAGTTATAGACGAGGCCCACATTCGGCAGTCCGAGCTGCGCGAGGATCGCGAGCTGATTCTCCGGTTCGCCGAACCATCCGCCGTGATTGTAGAGCCCGACCTTGAGCTCGAGTTGCGCCGCGGCTTCCGCGATTGGCCGGAGACGGGCGCATTCCTGCTCGATCCGCTGCGCCTGTTCCTCCGGCGTTTTCACCGGCCCGCCGCCGCCCGTGATCCAGAGCTGCGGATGCGCGCCGTGCCGTGCAATGACGGCGATGATGTTCTTCGCCTCGGCATTCAGGGTGGTGGGAAACCACCACGCGGTCAGCTCGATGCCGTGCTTTTTCAGCGCATCCAGCTCCGCGTCAAAAGTCGGGATGTGTTCAGCCCGGTAGTCATAGGCCAGCCGCTTCAACCCCAGCCCGTCCAGCATCTGCGCGCGTTCCTCCGGCCCGCGCTTCTTTGTATCGAACGGCACGATGCACCACGCCACGAGGTTTTCCCGCGCGAAAACCTCCGCCGCCGCGACCGCGCGCGCGCAGAGGCCGACGCTGCACAGAGTGACGAAGAGGGCGAGACGGAAGTGGGCGTTCATATGGGGTGGAAGTAGCCACGAGCTATAGCCGGGTTGAGGAAACGCGCCAGCCCTCCGCTTGCGGATCGTGCTCTCTCCGCTTATCTGCACGCGCGACGATGTTTCCAGCCGCGAGCTCCCCACATCCGACGCCTACTCCCTCATGAAAAACCCCCGCGTCCTATTGTTCACCTGCCTCCTCCTGCTGGCGGTCGCCCTTGTCGTCCTGCTCCCGCAGCGGCGGTCGCGGTCTCCGGCCTCGGGAAGCGCCCCGACGCCACAGATCACGCCGGAGGCCCCCGCACTCAGCACCACGAGCGAGCCCGCTTCTCCAGTCGTTCCCGCGCCGCCGCAAGCTCCCACGCCCGCACGTCCGGCAGTGCGGCGGGTGCCGACAGCGGCGGATGCGATCGGGCGCGATGGGCGTCCACCGGCTTCGCTGCCGCTCGCGCCGGATTTTCTGGAGAAGCTCGTCGATGCGACGGGCCAGACGGCGAGTTTCGCGCTCCCGGATGGACGCGCGGCCTCGGGCACGGTGGAGCTGGTGAAGCGCGATGGCGATGGCGTGCTGCTCGTGCAGGGCCGGCTCTCGCTACCGGAGCGCGGGTTTTACTTTTTCCAGCGGCAGACCGTGCCGGGAGTCAACGGATCGCTGGTCGGAAGTGTGCGCTTCGACAAAAGCAGCGCGGCTTTTCGCGTCGATCCGGCGGGCGAAGGCGGAGCGCCGATGCTGGTGGAGCACACGCTGGAGCAGGTGGTGTGTGTGAATCTGGAGCTGCCGGACCCGGTGCGGGTGGCCGCTGTGGGGCCGCAGGAAGTGCCGCAGACCCATCCGATCACCATCCCGATCCCGACCTATCAAAACGGCGTGGTTCCTTTGCAAAGTCTGCCCGGTGCGCCGGGCGTGATCTACTTGGATTTCGACGGCGAGAAGGGGCCGTTTAGCGGTTGGGGAAACTTTGACGCGGCGCCCTCCGGGGCGAACAACACGCAGATCAAGGACGTCTGGCAGCGGGTCTCCGAGGATTACCAGGGCTTCAATCTGAACATCACGACGGACCGGCGAATCTATGACAACGCGACCCAAGGCCGGCGGATGCATGTCATCATCACGCCCACCACCACCGCCGCACCGGGCGCGGGCGGCGTGGCTTTCGTCGGCTCGTACAACAACACCGGCGACACCCCCTGCTGGGCCTTTTACTCGACCGGAAAGAACGCGGCGGAGGTGGTCTCGCACGAGGTCGGGCACACGCTGGGGCTTTCGCACGACGGGCGCATTTCGCCCTCCGAGGGCTACTATGGCGGGCACGGTTCGGGCGAAACCGGGTGGGCGCCGATCATGGGCGTAGGCTACTACCAGAACCTCTCCCAGTGGTCGAAAGGCGAATACACCAGCGCGAACAATACCGAGGACGACCTCGCAATCATCGTCGGCAACAACAACAGCGTGGACTACCGCGCGGACGACGCCACCGCGACCTTTGCGACCGCGCCGTATCTCGAAATCTTCGCGAACAACACGGTGTCGAATGAAGGCATCATCGAGACCTCCACGGATGTGGATGCATTCCGTTTCACCACGGCCGGCGGGGCGGTCAGCCTCGTGGTGAGCACGGTGAACGCAGGGCCGAACATCGACCTCCTCGCGGAAATCTACAATTCGGCGAACGCGCTCGTGGCCACGGCCAATCCCGACGCTGCGCTCAACGCCACCGTGGCCGCGACGCTCGCGGCGGGCGATTACACGCTCCGGGTGAGCGGCGTCGGGCGCGGCGCGGTGCTCGTGGATGGCTACTCGGATTACGATTCGCGCGGGGCGTATTTGATCACCGGCACGGCCGCGAGCGGGGTGAAGCCGGACCGTTTCACCGTCGCGGAAAACAGCCCCGCCAGCACGGCGGTGGGCAGCGTGACGCCACGCAACGACCACGACGTGAATCCGCTCACCTTTGCCATCGCCTCCGGCAATACCGGCGGCGCGTTTGCCATCGACCCGGCCACTGGCGCGATCACCGTCGCCACGCCGTCGCAGTTGAATTTTGAGACGCTTTCCACGCGCTGGGACGACCTCGCGACTTTCCAGCTTTTCGTCACCGTCACCGACACGACGGCACCCGCGCTCAACGAATCCATCCGCGTCGTCATCACCGTCAGCGACGTGAACGAACTGCCCACGATCAGCAGTGGCGCGGTGACGATTCCCGAGCACGCGCGCCTCGGCACGAACGTCTTTAAAGTCACGGGCAACGATGTTGATCGCTTCGAGTTTCCGCTCTTCTCGATCGTCGCGGGAAATACGGGGAACGCCTTTTCCATCGACGCCGTCTCCGGCCAGATCACCGTCGCCGCGGACACGGAGGCGAGCACGCAGGCCGTCTATGCGCTGACCGTGCGGGCAAGCGATCATGGCACGCCGGCATTGACCGCGGACGCGACCGTGACGATCACGCTCATCAACGTCCCAGCCGGCTACCAGACCGGCGCGGTCGTCCGCTCTTTCTACGAAGGCATCTCGGGCAACAACGTGAGCAATCTGACGGCCAGCGCGAATTTTCCGAACAACCCGGACTCGCAGCAGATCCTCACCTCCTTCGACGGCGGCACGGAGCACGGCGACAACTACGGCAGCACCATCCGCGGCTTTCTCATCCCGCCGACGACCGGCAGCTACACCTTCTGGATTTCCTCGGACGATGGAAGCGAACTCCGCATCAGCCCGAACGCGACCCCCGCGAGCGCCGTGGTCCGCGCCACGCTCGCCAACGCCTCGAACCAGTATCAATGGACCGCCAACGCGTCTCAGAAATCCATCGCCCTCGCGCTCACGGCAGGCACGCCGTACTACATTGAGGCGCGGCACAAGGAAGGCGGCGGCGGCGATCACCTCGCGGTCGCATGGCAGGGGCCCGGCATCACCCAGCAGGTCATCGGCGGCGCGTATCTCGCGCTCCAGTCGCTCGATCCGGTGACACCCACGGACACCATTGCGAACATCCCGGCAGGCGTCGGCATCGCCCTCCAGTTGAGCAATGCGGGCCGCACCGGCACGACCTTCGCGTGGACCAAAGTCAGCGGCCCCGGCACCGTCACCTTCGACACCACCACCGCGCTCGCGACTGGCGCGACTTTCTCCACGAATGGCAACTACGTCCTGCGCTGCACGGAGAGCGGTGCGGCGACCCCGATCACGCTCGACCTGATGGTGAACGCCGGCGTCGTCGGCTACGATTTCACCGCGGGGAAAGTCGGCGCGCAGACCGTGGAGCCGGGCTATTCCGTGGCGTCCGGCGCCTCCACCCTCAGCGCCGCCGGCAGCGGCATCCCGAGCAGCAGTGCGCCGGATGACTGCTATTTCCTCAACATTCCGGTGACCGGCAACGTGACCGTGACCGCGCGCGTGGTCAGCGTGCAGGACATCGGCGGATCAAATTCGCGCACCGGGGTGATGATTCGCGAGACGCTCGCCGAAGATGCGCGCCAGGCGTTCGTCGGCGTCACCGCGGCGAATGGCGGGCGCTTCATCTACCGCACGACCGCCGCGACGAACAATGCCAACGCGACCGCGACCGTCGCGCAACCGTCCTGGGTGCGGCTCACCCGCACGGGCAACTCCTTCACCGCGCAGATCGCGCCGGATTCTTCGGGCACGCCCGGCACTTTCACCGCTCTCGGCTCCGCGCAAACCATCGCGATGGGCGGCACCGTTTTCGTGGGCCTCGCCGCGACGAGCGGTTCGCCGTCTTTGGCGGGCAGCGCGGTGATCGACAAGGTCACCATCACTCCGAACCCAACGAACGTCGGCCCGCTGGTCAACGCCGGCACTGACGCAGGCGTCACCTTCCCCGCGAATGCCACGCTGAACGGAACCGTGACCGATGACGCGAGGCCCGCGCCTCCCGGAGCCTTCACCACCGCATGGAGCAAAATCAGCGGCCCTGGCGCGGTCACGTTTGGCGATACTGCCGCCATCGACACGACGGCCAGCTTCACCGTGCCGGGCAACTACACGCTGCGGCTCACAGCGGACGATGGCGCGGTGAAGACGTTTGATAATGTCGCGATCAGCGCGAACTCGGGGACGACCGTGAACGTCATCGCGAACGACCCCGCCGCCAGCGAGCAGGGACCGGGCACCGGCCAGTTCACTTTCACCCGCACCGGCTCGACCGCGGGCGCGCTGACCGTGAACTTCACCGTCGGCGGCACCGCCACGGCCGGCGACTACGCCGCGCTGCCTGCGACCGTCATCATCCCCGACGGGTTCGCGAGCACGACGCTCCTCGTCACGCCGGTTGACGACGCGCTCGTCGAAGGCCCGGAGACCGTCGTCATCACCCTCGCGGCGGGCTTTTACAATGTCGGCGCATCTGGCAGCGCGACCGTCACCATTGCCGACAATGACGTCGTCCCGACGGTCACGATCACCAGCCCGAACGCTCCCACTGTGAACCTTCCCGCGAGCACGGGTCTCATCCTCGAAGCCACCGCGACCGACGACGGCCTGCCGGGCCCGCTGGCGCTGACGTGGAGCAAAGTGAGCGGTCCCGGGACCGTCACCTTTGGGAGCGCAAGCACAGCGAATACGACGGCCACTTTCTCCGCCACTGGAACCTACGTCGTGCGCCTCACGGCGAACGACGGCCAATTCTCCGGCACCGATAACGTGACCGTGAATGTCGGCATCGTGGATCAGCGCTTCACCGGCACCAAAGTCGGTACGCAAGCCATCCAGCCGAGTCACACGTTCGCCGCCGGCACCTACACCGTAAGTGCCGGCGGGGTGGGCATCCCGAGCGGCGGCACGCCCGATGACTTCTACTTCCTCAACACGCCCGTGACCGGCGGCGTCACCATCACCGCGCGGCTCGTCAGTGTGCAAAACGTGAACGGCTCGAACTCGCGCGCCGGGGTGATGATCCGCAACAGCCTCGCCGCCGACGCTCTCGAAGCCTTCGCCGGCGTGAACAGCCAGGGCAGCGGACGCTGGATCTACCGCGCCACCGCCGCGGCCAACAGCGCGAACGCCACCGTCACCGCCGGCCAGCCGTATTGGGTCCGGCTCATCCGCGCCGGCAGCACCTTCACCGCGCAGTTCGCGCCGGACAGCGCGGGCACGCCCGGCACTTTCACCACCGCCGGCACCGCGCAGACCCTCGCAATGGGCAGCACCGTTTTCGTCGGCCTCGCCGCCGCGAGCGGCTCGACCGCCACGGCCGGCACCGCCGTCTTCGACAAAATCACCATCACCCCCGCCGTCGCCAATATCGCCCCCACCGTGAGCGCCGGCCTCGACGCCACCATCGCCCTGCCCGCCTCCGCCACCCTCAACGGCACCGTCACCGACGACGGCAAACCCTCGCCGCTCGCCACCACCTGGAGCAAAGCCAGCGGCCCTGGCACCGTCACGTTCGGCAACGCCGTGCTCGTCGATACGTCTGCTTCATTTTCGACCAGCGGCGGCTACGTCTTGCGGCTCATCGCGAATGACGGAGAGGTGAAAACTTTCGACGACACCGCGATCACCGTGAACTTCCCGCCCATCGAGCAATGGCGTCAGACGAAATTCGGCGCGAATGCGGGCATCGTGTCCATCGCCGGCGACGACGCCGATCCTGACCTCGACGGCCTGAAGAACCTTCTCGAATACGCGCTCGCGCTCGACCCGCTTACCGCCGGCGCCAGCGGCCTCGTCGCCGACTTGGAAACCATCGGCCCTGATAGTTTTCTCCGCCTCACCGTCACAAAAAATCCGGCCGCCACCGACATCACCTTCAGCATCGAAGTCACCGGCGATCTCACCGCCCCGCTCTCCTGGACAACCACGGGAACGACCGTGGAAACGAACACCGCGACCCAGCTTCGCGTTCGCGACAACACGCCCGTCAGCACGGCCACCCAGCGCGACATTCGCCTCAACGTCACGCATCCGTAGTGCTTGCTCCGGCGCGGCCGGTGGGCATGTTGCAGCGCGCCGGTATGATTGTGAACTCATGGAAACTTCTCGGTGGTGCCGCCCTCGGGCTGTGGCTCGTCAGTGCCGGTAATGCGGCGGATTCGCTGGCGGCGGCGCGGGCTTTTTTCGAGGCCGGGAATTTTGTGCGCGCCGAAGTCGAAGCCATCGCCGCCCTCGATCCCCGGCAACTCAACGGCGGCGAGAAAGCGGGCGAAACCATCGCGGCTTACGACCTCGCGGCCCAGGCCGCGCGCAAACAGATTCACTACGCCCGCGCCCTTGAACACAGCCAGGCCGCCGCCGCGCTCACCGCCCGCGAGCGCGATCCGCTGGAGTGGGCCGCGCACCAGTGGAAACTCGGCGAGGTGCTCGACGATCTCGGCCAGTCGCGCGAAGCGGCGCAGGTTTTGCAGGCGGCGCTGGAGGTGTACCGGCCGGCGCGGGGCGAGGAGGATCTGGAGGTGCTGACGTTGCGCGACAAGCTGGCTGCCGCGCGCCGCAATCTCGGCGAGGCGGCGCAGGCCGAGACCGAGCATCGGGCGGTGCTGGCGATCCGCGAGCGCGTCCTCGCCCCACAGCACCCGGAGACCTTGATGAGCCGCGCCAATCTCGCCGCCGCCCTCAACAGCCAGGGCCGCTACGTCGAGGCCGAGGCGGAATACCGCGCCGTCCTCGAGCTCCGTGAATGGGTGCTGGGGCCGGAAGATCCCGAAACCTTGCTCACCCGCGCCGGCATCGCTCTGACCCTCGAAGGGCAGGGCCGACGCAAGGAAGCCGTCGCCGAGTATCGCGCGGTGCTGCCGCTTCAGGAGCGCGTCCGCGGGCCGGAGCACCCGGACACTTTGGGTACCCGCAACGATCTCACCATCGTGCGCGATCATCTCGGCGAGCACGCCGCCGCGGAGGCGGAATATCGCGCAGTTCTCGCCATCCAGCAGCGCGTGCTCGGCCCGGAACACCCGGATACTCTCGCCACGCGCAACAATCTCGCGCTCGCCCTCGACCGCTTGGGCCGGGAGGACGAGGCGGAGACGGAGTACCGGGCCGCTCTCGCGATCAAAAACCGGGTGCTTGGCCCTGAGCATGCCAGCACCCTGATCACGCGAAGCAATCTGGCCCTGTGTTTTGAAAACCAGGGGCGCTACGCAGAGGCGGCAGCCGAGGGTCGGGTGGTGCTGGCGCTCAAAGAGCGGGCGCTCGGGCCGGAGCATCCGGTGACTTTGATCAGCCTGGACAATCTGGCCTGCACCCTGCGCAAGGAAGGCAAGGTGCAGGAGGCGCGGAAGTTTGCCGAACAAGCCTACGAGCGCGGCCAGCGGACGCTCGGCGACGCCCATCCGCAGCAGCAGCGCTACGAGCGCAACTGGCGGCAAATCGAGCGTCAGACCGCCGACAAAAAAACTCGCTGACGCACTGCCGCGCGGTCAGGCGAGGATGTCCCTGAGCACATTCCCATGCACATCCGTCAGCCGGAAATCGCGGCCGCCGTAGCGATACGTGAGCTTTTCGTGATCGAGCCCGAGGAGGTGCAGCATCGTGGCGTAGAGATCGTAGATCGTCGTCACGTTTTCGACCGCGTTGTAGCCGAGTTCGTCCGTCGCGCCATAGACGGTGCCGCCCTTCACGCCGCCGCCCGCGAGCCACACGCTGAAGCCGCCGGGATTGTGGTCGCGTCCGTCGCTGCCTTGCGAAAATGGCGTCCGCCCAAACTCGCCCGCCCAGACGATGAGCGTCGATTCCCAGAGCCCGCGCGCTTTCAGATCGCGGATCAAACCGGCGAGCGGCTGATCGACCTGCAGGGCCATCGCGCCGTGGCCCTGCTTGATCTGGCCATGCTGATCCCACGGATTCGCCGCGCCGCCCGCGCCGATATTGTGCGTCAGGCAACTCAGCTCCACGAAGCGCACGCCGCGCTCGATCAGCCGCCGCGCGACCAGACATTGCCGCGCGTAGGCCGCCTTCTGCGGCTCCGGCGCATCCAGGCCGTAGAGCTTTTTTGTCGCGTCCGTCTCGCCGCGCAGATCGCACAGCTCCGGCACCGCGGCCTGCATGCGGTAAGCCGTTTCGTAGTTACGGATCGCCGCCTCGACCTGCGCGTCGCCGGCCTCGCGGAGAAAGCGCTCGTCCAGCCCGCGGATGAAACCGAGCCGCTGCCGCTGCACGCCGTCGGCCTCGCGCGGTTTGATGTTGGCCAGCGCCTCGTCCGCGTCCGCCTTCAAAATCGAGGCCTGATGCTGTCCCGGCAGAAAGCCGTTGCTGTACAGCCCGACCCCGCCGTGCGGCGCCGCGGCGCTGCCGCTTTGCAGCACCACGAAGCCCGGCAAATCCTTGTTCTCCGAGCCGAGACCATAACTCACCCATGCCCCCGCGCTCGGATGCCCGGTGAACGCGACGCCCGTGTGCGCCGCATAATTTCCCTGCGCGTGCTCGCTCACTTTGGAGGTCATCGAGCGGATCACCGCGAGGTCATCGGCCAGCTCGGCGAGCTGGGGAAAAAGATCCGTGACCAGCATCCCGCTCTGCCCCCGCGGCTTCGCGGCCCACGGCGACGCCATGATGTTGCCGTTCTGGTTGAACATCGTCGGCTTCACCGGCACGGGCATCGGCTGGCCGTGGCGCCTCGCCAGTTCCGGCTTCGGATCCCACGAATCGAGATGCGACACGCCGCCCGACATGTAAGCGAAAATGACGTGCTTCACCTTCGCCGCGAAGTGCGGCCCCGGCGGCTTCACCGCCTCGGCCAGCGAGCCGTAGGCGCGATCCGCCACCAGTCCGCGCAAAGCAAGCGCCCCAAAGCCAAGCGAACAAGTGCGCAGCATCGCGCGACGGGGAATGGGCGGGGTTTTCATAAGTCAGCGGAGGTAGATGAACTCTTTCAGATTGAACAACGACTGCGCGAAGTCCTGCCACAGCCGCTCATCGGCGAGGCGCTTCTCCGGTGCGAGCTGGCGTTCTTTGGCGAGGCTGTCGAGAAAGGCGGCGCTCGCCCGCAGCTCGTCGTCGCCCGGCGGCCGGGCCAAGGCGCGCGTAAACATCGCGCGGATGCGCGTCTCGGCATCAGGGGCTTTCCGCCCGATCTCGGCCCGCGACCAGCGGCGCGCGAGCTCGATGACCAGCGGATCGTTGAGCAGCGTGAGCGATTGCGCGGGCACGTTCGTCGCCTCGCGCCGGCCGAGCGTGCTGAACGGTTTCGGCGCGTCGAAGACGTCGAGGAACGGGCTGAGATTGGTGCGCCGGATCGTGAAATAAACACTCCGCCGCGCCTGCTGATCGGCGGTCGCGCGCGCGTCCACGCCGGGGCCAAACATCGTCGTGTCGAGCCGGCCCGAGACGGCGAGCAGCGCGTCGCGGATCGACTCCGCTTCGAGCCGGCGCACGCGGAAGTGCGAGAGCCACTGGTCGCCCGGATCGCTCTCGCGCACGGCGGGCGAGGCTTCGCTGCTCAGTCGGAAGGCGCGGGTGGTCACGAGGAATCGGATCAGCTCTTTCGCCGACCAGCCGTGCTCGACGCAATGCGCGGCCAGGAAATCCAGCAGCTCGGGATGCGTCGGCCTTTCACCCATCCGGCCAAAGTTGTCCGGCGTCCCGACAAGCCCGCGGCCAAAGAGCCAGTGCCAAACGCGGTTCACCATCACGCGGGCGGTCAGCGGGTTTCCCGGATTGGCAATGGCCTCCGCGAGCTGCCGCCGCCCGCTCGCCGCGCCCGCCTGAAACGGCTCGCCACCGAAGACCGCGACGAAGGCGCGCGGCACCGGTTCGCCCGGTTTCAGATGATCGCCGCGCGGGAGCAGCGGCGCGTCGTAGCCGTCCGCCTCGACCACGCCCGGCGCATGGCGCGGCACCGGAATCTCGGCTTCGAGCCGGCGATACTCAGCCACGAGCGGGCGCACCTTTTCGAGCAGCGGCAGCGCGACCGGCAGCAAGCCGCGGCGCACGAACCAATCGAGCCCGGCGCGCTGCTCCTCGGTGAGCGCATCGTCGCGCCACGCGGCAATCGCCGCCTGCACGCGCTGGGCGCAGCGTGCGGCGAGTTCCTCGGCAGACCGCGGCGCGTCCCCTGCGAGCCAGGCTGCCGCAGGCTCGGCGGGTTTCCCGGCCGCATCGTGAAAGACAATTCGTTCGACGCCGAACCACGACCGTCCGTCCTCGGTGCTCTTCTCTGAGCGGGTGAGATCGTTCGCCGTGGCGAATTCGAGATACGCCATCGCCCCACGCCGATACTTCACATCGATGGTGATCCATGCGGGCTGATCCTTGTCGAGCGCGGCGCGCGGAAAGATGCCGTCCCTGCCGAGCGGGTAGCCGTCCACGATCAGGCGCATCCACGCGCCGCCGCCGCCAAACGCGCGCACACTGATAAAGTCCGACTCGATCTTAAAACGCGGCGTGGCCAGGACGCCGCCGTGCTTCCGCGAAAGCGTATGGGTGAGTGCGCCGGCCGGCAGCAGGCCGGTGAGCACGCGCTCGCCCTCGGGCGCGATGCTGAACTCGCCGCACGCCTCCGGTTTCCCGCCCAGGCCCGGACCGTAGTGAAAGCACTGCGCGTAACCTTCGCGCGCCACATCCCAGACCGCTGGCGTAACAGCGCCCGCGTTCTTCGCGCTCAGCTCCGACCAGCCCCGCGTGAACTCCGCGCCGCCGCGGTCGCGCAACTTCGCCCACGCGTGCAGCGGACTCCCCTGGTCCTTGGCAGCGTCGGCGAGCGCCGCGCTCCAGCCGCTCGCGGATGCGGATTCCGCCCGCTTTAATTCTTCGCGCCGCTTTGTCAGATCGGTCAGCAAGCTCCCGAGCGTCGCGCGCTCAGCGGCCGTGCAAGCTTTCGCCAGCTCTTCTGACGATACGCCGATCTGGCTCGCGCCGGCCCGGAAGGACGCCGCAATTTCCTCCGGCGTGAGCGCGCGGTCGTAGAGGCGCGCCTCCTCGATTTCACCCGCGAAGAAGCCGTTGCCCGCGCCGGTGTGGCGGAGGCCAAACAGCAAATGCGCGTCCTGCGCCGCGTAGGTCACACTCGGACCGCCTTGCTCATAGCGCGCTCCATAGGCTTCGCCGTTGCGAAAGAGTGCGATGCCCCCTTCCTTTTGATAGACCGCAGCGACGTGGACAAACTCGCCAGGCCTGGCGTTTTCTTTCGGAGCCCCGAGCGGGCGCGAGCGGCGGAAACCCTCACTGCCCGCCACCCACCGACCGGAGTCGTTTTCGGCGAAAACGATGGAGTCGAAAGCCGTTCCCCGCGGGCTCTGCACCGTGATCACGCCGCCGCCCCGCTGCTCGAGGTTCGCAGGCGAAACCCACGCCTCGAGCGTCTTCGCGCGCAGCTCGCGTGGCAGCAGATCGGTGCGCATAAACGCGCCCTTCCCATTGAGCACGAGCCGTCCGCCGCGGATCTCCGCGCCGCCTTCGAGATGCCCGTGCAGCGCACCGAGCGCGTCGCGCGCATCGCCGTCAAAGGACCAGCGGGCCCGCGGATGCGGCAGGTTTTCCACCACCGCCACTCCACGCGCCGCCAAAATCCGCCGCCGCACCGCGGACTCCGTCTCCCCAATGCGGAGGGCCAGTTCCCCGATTTCCTTTTGCCTCCGCGCTGTCTCGGTCGCTTGTCCTCGTTCGCCGAGCAGGCGCTCGGGAAAGCGCGCCGCCTCGGCCTGCCACGCCTCCGCGAGCGCGGCCTTGATCCTCGGTTTCAGCGCCAGCAGTTCCGTCCGGTTTTTGGCCAGCCGCTCCGGCGTATCGATCGTCACCATCGCCGGCCGGCTCGACATGAAAACGCCCGCCAACGCCGTGTAGTCGCGCTGGCTGATGGCGTCGAATTTGTGATCGTGGCAGCGCGCGCACGTCACCGTCAGCCCTTGGAACGCCTTCATCGCCACGTCGATCTGGCTGTCCACGATCTTCACCTGTTCATCCAGCGTATCGACCGGCTGAAAGCCGTGTTCGACCAGCCGCAGATGCGCCGGGCCGATCATCGACTCATTGATCTCCTCCTCCCGGTTCCAGCGCGGCTCCCGCAGCAGATCGCCCGCGAGATGTTCGCGGATGAGCTGGTCGAGCGGCACGTCGGCATTGAAGGCGCGGATGAGATAATCGCGGTAGCGCCAGGCCTCGGGAATCTCGGGATCGCCCTCGCTGCCGTGCGTGTCGGCGTAGCGCACCAGGTCCATCCAGTGCCGCGCCCAGTGCTCGCCGAAACGCGGACTGGCGAGCAGCCGGTCCACCGCCGCGGCCACGTTCGGCTCGCGGGAAAAAGCCTCCGCCTCCTCCGGCGTCGGCGGCAGCCCGGTCAGCGCAAACGTCAGCCGCCGGAGCAGCGTGCGCGGGTCCGCATCGCGCGCCGGCGCGAGCCCGTGCGCCTCCATCTGCGCGAGGAGAAACCGATCCACCGGATGCTCCGACCACCTCGCGTCCCGCACCGCGGGCGGCACCGTCTTCTGCACCGGCCGCAACGACCACCAGCCTTTGCGTGCCGCCAGCAGGTCGGCCCAGTTCGGCTTCCCCGCCACCTCCACCGGCGGCGCGTCGCGCGGATCGGGCGCCCCCATCTTCACCCACTGCACGAAATCCGCGATCACCGCCTCGTCCAGCTTTGGGGCCTTGGCCGGCATCTTCAGGTCCGGGTCTTCGTGGCGGATCGCCTGGATGAGCAGACTCCCCGCCGCATCCCCCGGCACCAGCACCGCGCCCGAATCCCCGCCCGCCTGCCACCCCCCGCGCCAGTCCAGCCGCAACCCGCCCTTGGCCTTCTTCGCGTTGTGGCACTCACAGCACTCCGTCACCAGCACCGGGCGGATCTTCTTCTCAAAAAACTCCCCGCCCTCCGTCGGCGTCGCGCCCTCCGCACGGCCCTGGCACAGCGCCGCCGCAAACGAGGCGGCGAGGAGCAGAGACGGGGAAAGACGGGGCATGGCGCTGAGCAGACAATCCTCGCACAAACGCAAACCTTTGCCCGCGCCCACTCGCCTCGCCAAAACCCTTACCCCCCCTAGGCCACCGCTACAGCGGTGCCATCGGCACCGCTCCCCGCGCCATCCCCTCTGGCGCATCTCCCCCTCGCTCCGGATTCCCCAAAACTGCGGACAACGTGTCGAGGTATAACAGTTAGGCGATTCTTGGGTGCGGAATGAGGAATGGGCCGTCATCTGGAGAAAGGTTGACGATGGTGGTTCCGTCCGGGACACGCTGACGTGACATATAGCGACTCCAAATAGTCTCGGCTTCTGTTCGGGCGCGCTGCGATAAGTCGGTAGAAAGCTCAACGACGGTTGGAAGGATGGGAGTAACGACTGTGAATCCAAACTTCGTGAAGGCGTTGGTTGTGAAGCCGGCCAATTCATTGAGGAGGCTTCCGTCAACGGTTTCCGGTCCATTAAGGTCGGTGTGGGCAAACATCTTGTCGCGGAGAGTTATTAGTGCGTCGTGCGTGCCTCGATGCTCGGCAGGAACAAAAGCCAATTCGAGGCGTAGAGGAGCCTTCTGCTTGAAGGGGCGACCGTAGAGCGCATAAATCGCCGTAACGAGAGGATCGTGAATCTGATGGGAAGTTGGGAGACGGTTGGCAATCAGATACTCGGCAGTATCGGAAACCATCTCGAACGTGATTGAGGCACTCTGATAGCGCCAGAAAGCGGCTCGGTCTGTGTAGGGAACAAGAGTCATGTGATGGAGTGCGCGCTCGAATCGCCTACGACCTCAAGCTCAGCGCCCGCGGAGGCTGGCGCGGCTCCTGCGTGGCAGGGGAAAGGCGGAGGCCGGAAGCAGGAGCCGTAGCGGTTCGCCGCAGCGCATACGGGTTAGCCCTTGGTTGTTCATACGCTTGACTCTTGAATTGTTGCTCTGCTGCAGAACTGTCGAACCAAATCGGTGACACGCCGCCTCGCCGTATCGGAAATAGTCTTGTTTAGAATAACTCGGTGAACGAGCAACCGAAGATTCACTTGAATCGCGCGTCCGAAATCCTCGGGGCGCTCTATGAAAACCTGCTCGCCCTCCCGCAATGGGCGAAGCAAACGTAACTCGCATTCGTAACTGAACGAAGTGTCCTTGTAGAAGAACAGACTCGATTTGTCGAATTCGGTGCGCGGAATGTCCTCCGGAACATATCGAACGCTGGACATAGTGACCTCCTGCGGCGGGATAACGCGCTGGAGAGCCTTGGCTGACGATGAGATGACAACTGAATCGGGGTCGGACGTGTAGGCTCTCCACATGCGATTGCCCTCGCGGGTGTTCATGTGCCAGCAGTTGACGAACATGCAACCTCTGGCGACCTCCTGCGCCGACGCGCTGGCGTGGTAGTCCGCAGCGATTGGGTATCGAGCAGTGAATGCTTTGTCGCTGGCGGACGTGCCATGAATGCCTAGCTTCGACAGGCTACCTTCGAGCGGATCGCGGAACTTGTCGCAGCGGCAAAAGTAAAGAGAAGACGTGCGAAGCATGTCTTCGAACTTCCAAAGGTCGAGGTATCGCCAGACAATTTGGGAAGGCGGCGGTAGCCTGTATGGCCAATCGGCCTTGAAGACTGGGGCCAACGGCCCCACAGCCCTGCCGGTTGCACGATGCCGAATAAATCTATAGCCGAGTATCTCTCTGGACATTGGCCGTGGGTTAGTGGCGCACCGACTCATACTGATGATAGATGTTGCGATGGGCAAACTTGCCGTGTGACTCTGCGGACATGAACGCTGAAAAGACTGACTCGGGAACGTGGATGTAACTGTAAACGACGTTTCCGTCGAACTTGATGTAGAGTGTCGCAGTTGTGCGGTTGTATCCAGCGGAGACGATGTGGGAGGACTTGACGAACACCTCGAAAACGTCTGGATCGGGAAAGCCTGGCGTGAAGGACTTTCGGTTGTAGGTGTGCTGGGTGCGGTAGGCTTGTTGAGGTTTGGAAGGTTGCGCGGGGGGCGGCGCGAGGCGTGGAGCGAGGTAGAGATCCGATCTCGTGTAGCTCCGAGAGATGCTCATATGCGGCATTGACCTTCTTGGCGCGCTCGGTCGCTGCCGGTTGGTTCACTGGATCGCTGTGAAAACGGTCGGGATGCCACTTGCTTATTTCGCGGCGGTAGGCTGCTTTGAGTTCTGTTGCGGATGCAGATGCGTCTAATCCTAGGACGAAAAAATGATCGGTGATTTGCGGCATGAGCGCGCTATGGGCCTAACTCTGAATTGGGCGACGATTGGTCAAAAAAGATGGGCGAGGGAGGGATGTGGGCGGCTTCATCAAGGGGGAGTCAGCGCGGGGCTGCGGGGCTGCGAGGGGGGAGGTCGAGGGGGCCGAGGTCGGTTTCGGGGAAGAAGGCTCCGTCGCGGTCGTGGACTTGCCAGGCTTTGAGCTGCAATTGGCCGCGCGCGCCGGCGGCGGGCCAGCCGGCGGCGGGGGCCGGGATGGTGTAGGTGACAAGGGTTTCGCCGGGAGTGCTGGCGGCGGAGACGGGTTTGGCGTCCGCGAAGGCGAAGAGGCCGTTGGTGCCGAGGAGGAGGAGGTCGCCGGAGCCGAGGCTGTCCGGGGCGAGGGCGGGAGTGCTGCGGTAGGCGATTTTCACGATCAGGGGATCGTTCGGTTTGGCCGGCATTTCGCGCGCGGCCAGACGGGCGGTTGGGAGGGCGGCGCGGACTTCAACGGGGAGGGCGACGCTCCGCCCGGCGTGGCGGGCGCTCACCACGGTGCGGCCGGGCTGGGCGGCGGTGATGCGGCCCGCGCCGGTCACGGTCGCGACGGCCGGATCGGCGCTGGTCCAGACGGCGGCGTGCGTGAGGTCGGCCGGATCGCTGGTGCTGCCGGTTTCGGAGAGGAGCACGCGGCGTTTTTCGCCGGGCGCGAGGAGGAGTTCCGTGGCGTTGGGCGTGAGCGCACCGGGGCGCAGGCCGCTCTGGTAGCTCGCGGCGATTTCCTCGGCGCTGCGGACGCGCGCCGAAATGCGCAACTCGTCGAAGATCCCCGGCGTTACCTCGCCGCCTTCGGCCTCCGCGCCGACGCTGAAATGGCGCGTGCTGAATTCCTTGAGCTGCACGCCGTTCTGGTTCGACTCGACGGCGCGCCCGTTCACATACAGCTCCATCAGCCCAGTCGCGCCGTTCCAGGTGAACGCGAGATGCGTCCACTGCCCGGCGGGCCAGTTCGTGGTGCTGGTGCCGAGGCCGCGCTCCACGTTCTTTTCGGCGGCGGGCGTGGCGCGATCGTCGCCCCAGAGGATGAAGCGCAGATTGCCCGCGCCATCGCGCGCGAGGAGCAGGCCGCGGTCGAAGCTGGCGCCAGCCCGGAGCAGGGTGTGGCCTTTGCGGTCGTCTCCCGCGAAGCCGGGCTTGAGCCAGAACTCGATCGTGCCTTGCGCGGCGTCGAGATTGCCGGCGCAGGGAAAATGAAGGCGGCTCGCGGCGGAGATTGTGATGCCGCGTCCGATCACGCCCTCCGCGGCGGCGAGCCCGTTCGCGTGCGTGGCCGGCTGGCCTTTGGTGAGCCTGGCGTCGCCTTCGCCCGGCCAGAGCAGGAGCGTATCCGCATCCGCCGCGAGCGCCGCGCCCGCTGCTGCGCCGATGCGGAAGGTGCCGATCTCCGCCGCTTCCAGGGTCCCGCCGGAGAGGGTCTTCACGGCACCCGCGCGGAGCCGCACGCGATACGTCCCCGCCTGCTGCGGCTGCCACTTTCCGCCCGCGGGCGCGACGGCAAAGCCGGCCACGCGAAACGGTCCGCTCGTCGTCCCGACCGCGCCGGTGAAGCTCACCGGCAGCCGCGCGCCGTCCGGGGCGAGGACTTCCAGCGCGCCCGCCCCGAGGCTCGCGCGGTCGATGTGCCCGGCGTCGCTGAACCCCACGGCAAACGGCACGGCACCCTCGCCGACCATGGCCACGGGCTGCCCGATGACCTTGGCCCGGCCCGGCAGCGGCTTTCCCGCGCGGTCGTAGTTTTCAAAATCCCAGATGTATTTGAACCAGTTATTCTGCCGCCCGTCCGCGTTCACTCCCGGCGCGCGCGGGACGTGGGCGAAATACCATTTCATATAATCCGTGTGATGATCGCGCCCGCTCGCCCACGTTTCGCGGGAGACGGGCTTTTTCACCCAGTCGAGCTGCGGGTAGGTGAGAAAGGCGTCGGCCCAGCTCTCGACGGTGCGCGGGTTGCCGTAGTCGTAGTCGTGCTCGGCATTGGCCGGCCAGTGGCAGGTGCCTACGCCGGCGACGCCGTTGGATTGCGCGGCGTTGGCGCTGAACTTGTCCCAGTTCGACACCGGGTTCGCGAGCTTCCAGCCGCCATAGACGCGGTTCAGCGTGGCCTCGGTGCGATGCGCCGCGTCGTGCATCATCTCGGCCACGCCGCGTTCGTAGTTGAAGCCGTAGAACGCGAACGGCCGCGTGGACGGCACCTCCGGATAAACGCCGCCGTTGATATTGAAAGCGCCCGGCCCGGCCATCGACGCCTCCCACACGCCGAAGAAGTGGTCGCTGAAAATCCACACCTCATCGACCATCCCGCGCGAGACCATTTCCGCCACTCCCTGCTCGCGCAGCAGCCGCGGATAATCCTGGCCTTTGCCCTCGTGCCAGCCGCCGCCCGCGCGCCGGTTGCGCACGTATTCCTCGACCGTGTAGCGGTAGCCGTCGCGTTGCGCGTAGATCTCGTTCAGGTTCCGCCACTCCACGATCTCGTAGCGGATCGCGCCGCCCGCCGCGTATTCCATCGCCGCGAGGTAACGCAGCGCCAGCCGCTCCGGCTCGTTCCATTTGAAAACCTCGCTCAACCGCCGGTGACCCTCCGCCGGGACCACCGGATTGTAGTTCAAAACGAGGATGCGCAGGGTCAGCGGATGATTGTCCGCCGCCGGCTGGAACGGATTCCAAATGCGCCCCGGCTCGCTGCTCGGCGGCGGGGTCGCCGGGCCGCCGTCCTTCGGGAGTTGCGTCAGCGATGTGGATTCCGTCCACAGCAGGAGCGCGGCGCTGAGCCAAAGAACGGCGCGGGAGTTCATGTCCCGGCTGGGTTTTGAGAAAAGGGCTATCTTGCTCATGGAATCTGACCTTCCTTTTTCCCTACATCTCGGCCAGCGGGTTGCCTTTGACGGTTAGGGGGAAAGGCACACGCTGGCTGCCCAAGCGGTGGGACTCGAAGGTGGCGAGGATCATTTCGAGGGTGAGGCGGTTTTCCGGGTGGCCGCAGAGGGTCGGGCGGTTTTCGTGGATCGCGGCGAGAAGGTCGCGCGCGGCGAGGCGGTGGCTGGCGACGAGGGTGGCGCAGTCGGCGATGGGTTCGGGCTGGCCCGGGCCGGCGCTGGAGATGGGGATCCAGGGGCGCGGGTCTATGGCGGCCAGGAAAGGGTTGCCGGGGACGAGGTGGGCGATGGGATGGGTGTCGATTCGAAGGTCGATGAGCCCTTTCGTGCCGATGAGCTGAAGACCGAAGTTGGCCGCAGCGCCGCCGGCGTTTTGCCGGGAGTCGAAGAAGGCGGGGATACCGCCGGCCAGGTCCCAGCGGGCGTGGAGGGCGTTGCCGCCGAGCGGGCCGACTCCTTCCGCGCCGGGACGGATGTCGTCGCGGGTGACGGGTCGGTCGTCTTGCAAAAGCGTGGCGGTGCAGGCAGTGGGCAGCCCGGCAAGGAGCGGGAAAAGATTCAGGACATGTGAGCCGAGGACCCAGAGGTCGAGGGCCGCCGCCGCGCTGGTCCTCTTTGCCGCGACCGCGGATTTCGAGGAGCTGGCCGATGGTGCCGTCGGCAACGAGCCGCTGCACGGCGGGGATGGCGGGGTGATAGCGGTTGCGGTGGGCGAGGGTGAAACGGATACCCGCTTTGTCGCACGCGGCGGCCATTTCATCGGCCTCGGCAAGGGTGCGGCAGTAGGGCTTTTCCATGTAGATGCCGCGCGCGCCGGACGCGGCGGCGGCGAGGATGAAATCGCGGTGCTGATCTATATGACGCGGGCCGATGGCGACGATGTCGGGCGCGGTCTGGGCGAGCATTTCGCGGTAGTCGGCGAAGGCGAGGTCGAGCTTGAGCCGCGCTTTGGCTTTGGTGAGGCCGGCGGGATCAGCATCGGCGACGGCGATGAGTTCGGTCTCGGGCATCCCTTTCCACATGCCGTCGATGCTGTGCCCGTAATCGCCGCGACCGGTGTGACCGATGACGGCGACACGCCACTTTTTCTCCGGCTCCACGGCGGGGAGCGTGGCGCTGAGTCCCGCCGCGAGGGTGGTCGCGAGGAACTGGCGGCGCGTGGCGTCCACGGCCTTATTGCGCGGCGAGCGCAGCCTGGGCTTTGGCCTGGGCCTCCTCGGCGCGGCGGGCGATCTCTTCGGGCGACGGGAGCGACATGAGCACTTCGGGCGGGATGTCGCCCATGGCGGCGAGTTTCACGAGGCATTTCTGCCGCTCGGCGAGCGCCTTGTCGGAGTCACGCTCCTTGCTGAAACGCGATTTCGCCTTTTCGCTGCGCAGGCGGAGCATGGCATAGACATCGCCGCCGAGCAGCGCGGAGATATCGACTTTCATCTTCTCCTTTTGCAGGTCGGCGACGCTGACCACGTCGCCATTGATCGGGCCGGCTTTGTATTTTGGAAACATGATCGCGGCTTCAGGGCAGACGCGCGAGCAGGCGGGGCAGTTGGTTTTGCAGTTGTCGTTGTTCTGCACCTCGATGCGTTTGTCGCCGTCCACGCCATAGACGCCGAAGAGGCAGAACGAGAGGCACTGCATGCAGTTCGTGCAGCGGTCGTAATCGATGACCGGGAACCAGGGTTTCCACACGCCGTGCTGCGTGGCACCGGCCTCGGTGCGCGCAGTTTCGACGAGGTCGCCGAGCTGTGCGGGGGCGAGGTTGGACAGGTTCTGAAACCGCACACCGGGCTCGGCCGTGTCCGGTTGCGCCGCAAATTTCCCCAGCACGAGCAGCGCCCCTCGCTCCGGTTTTTCCACTGTGCTGACGCTCGTCCGCGACACAGCATAGCCCTTTTCGAGTAAGGTGCTGAGCGCCCCGTAACGCTCATCCCCGCTGAGCGGAGCGGCTCCGTCGCCTTCGAAAAGGACGATGCGAAGAGTCGATTGATTGGTTAGTGACATGGTTTAGACGCTACGCAGCGCGACGGTGAGATGGCAGGATGCCGTCTTCGTGGAGGAAGATCGGACGCCAGCGAGCGCCGCGCGTCAAGCCGCGGCTTCTGTCGGCGGAGGCGCATCTTTTACCGGCAAATTTGGCCGCAGTGTGCCGTCGAGCAATGCGGTGCTGACCTCCTCTTCTGACTGCACGCGCATATTCAATATCTCGGCACCATCCGGCGGCAGATCGGCTCCGGTTTGATGAAAAAGCCCTTTTACTGCCCTGGGAAAACACGCCGCGATCTTGACGTTTCCGCCGGCCGCCAGCCGCTTCAGCGCAGGGTCACGCCGCGCCGCCATCTCGCAGAGATCCGCCACCGCCTCGAATTCCACGCCTGCTGCGCAGAGCCGCCGGAGCACCGCCTCCTTCACTTCCCGCGGCACCACTTGGGCATACTGGCAGTGACAGTAGAGTATCTTCGGCGGGGCTGGGTTCATGGAAACGCTCGCACCCTGCCGGCTATCCTGCCGGGCGCAAGCGCGTTGTTGCACAGCGGATGATCCTCTTCCGGCAATCCCCTCCCGCGGGTTTATTCACACGTTCTGATGATTGAAGAAACTTTGTCCCGCGTTCTTTCTTCTTCTTAAGGTTGTGAATAAGCGGGTGAAGAGCCGTTCCGCGTTTTGCAGGCGGAGGTTCTACGGCAAATGCCGGCTGGGCATAACCGGGCGGACAGGTCGGACGGCGCGGGAACAACGTGGTCTTGGGCAAGGTTATGCGGGGCTGTTGGGAGTTGTTGGGGGGATATGCCCAGAGTTGTCGGTCATGGCGGTTGGGCAGGTTCTCCAAAGCTGCTGTTTGAGGGCATCACGTGCGGAGGCCGTTTCGCTTTCCTTTTTACTGTGGCCTGCGCCGCGGCCCAGCTCACGGCCTTCCCAGAGGATTTGGGAAACGAAAGTTTTCAGATGCTCGGGACCGTTCTGGTCGAGGATGGCGTAGGTGGGGCTGACCGGAGAGATGGCTTGGAGAAGCTCTTGAAGGCGGCCTTTGGGATTGTTGTCCTCGGGGTCGATCTCGAGGTTTTCGATGATCTCGCGCGCTTCGTTTAGGACGACGCGGCGGACCGTGACGAAGTCGCTGTCGAGATACATGGCACCGATAAGGGCCTCGAAGGCATCGGAGAGGGTGCTGGCGCGGCCGCGGCCGCCATTGGATTCTTCGCCCCGGCCCATCATGATGTAGCGGCCAAGGTCAAGGCGGTCGGCGAGGAGGCGGAGGCCGTCGCGGGAGACGAGGCGGGCGCGGATTTTGGTGAGGTAGCCTTCGGCAAGCTGGGGGAAGTGGTCGAAGAGATACTCGGTGAAGATGAGCTGGAGGACGGCGTCGCCGAGGAATTCCAGGCGCTGGTTGTCGAAATGATGGCGCTGGGTCTCGTGGCCGAGGCTGGGGTGGGTGAGGGCTTCCGCGAGAAGGAGGGCGTTGCGAAACTTGTATTTGAGGCGCTGTTCGAGTGGGTTCATGCCGGGCGGACGCGGGAATTGTGCATGCGTGGGAGAAGGTGGCAATTGGGAAGTCATGACGGGGAGGAGAGAGCGCGGAGTTTTTTCTCATGGCCTAAGAACGCGCGCTGGTCGAAATGGTATCCCATTACATGTCTGATGCGACGACAGAGGTGCGAAAAAATTCCTGGCCCACAGCGGTGACGATCATCGCGGTGGCGGGACTGCTCGTGGGCGGATCGCTGCTGGCGCTGCGGGAGCTGCGGGCGGTGCCGGGGCGGACGCTGGACAAAGTGGCGGAGGTGGCGCGGGCGTTTAATCAGGGGACGGTGCGGGAGGAGTTCATCAGCCACGCGACAGAGCTGGCGGGGACCAGCCGGTTTCAATTCGCAACGCTGAAGGAGGGGGAGGTATTCTCGCGCGAGGAGACGGGGAGCACGGCGTGGGGATTGATCCCGCTGCCGACGGTGGTGGTGGAGGCGCGGGCTCCGGTGGAGTACACCTATTACCTGGATTTTGCGGGCCCCTGGGAATTCACGCGCGAAGGGGCGGAGCTGACGGTTTACCCGCCGCCGATCTCCGCGAATCCGCCGGCGCTGGATGTGTCGGCGCTCCAGTTCTACACCATGGAAGGAAGCGTCTGGCGCAATGAGGACAAAGTGCGCGAACGGCTGAAGGACGGCCTGACCGGAGCACTTGCCAACCGCGCCCGAAAGAATGTGGCGCTCGTCCGCGAGCTCGGCCGGCAGCGGCTGACGGAGTTTGTAGAGAAGTGGCTGGCGGAGAAGTTCAGCGACGGTGGGGCGTTGCGGGTGAAGGTGGTTTTCCCCGACGAGCGCCCGCTTTCCCCGGCGGAGCAGAAGGAGCTCTGAGGGCGGTCGGTGCAGAGACTGACCGGGCGGCGGAGCATACGCGGCCAACCGCTGTGCCGCGTGGGAAGGGAGGTCTCTGGAGAGGCCGTGCTCCGAGCATTGAACCGTTGCGGGAATCAGCTTCGCGTCCAGCGCCTCGATCCCGGCTTCGAAGGCGGACCAGCCTTGTTGGGACGCGAGCTGATCCTGCTTTCCGCCTTCGTCAAACCGGCGCACCGGCGGGCGGCGCAGCTTGTTGGCCAGGGCGACTAGAGCATATTAAAGAAAACGGTAGCCGCATGAGGCGAACCAATTCATTGCATCTTTTGGGGTGACTGCTCGCATGGCGGCGGCGATCGGACGGACGAGTTCTTTGCGGGTCCGGGCTTCGGTGCTGCGGAGAGACGGTTTGATCTTGCTCCACATTTTCTC
>JBBQCM010000068.1:0-35281 GCA_038318725.1 Chthoniobacterales bacterium | reverse complement strand
CAAAAAGCTTTAGGGCTTGTCGAGCGACCAACTCGGCAAGCCCTTTTTGCTGGGTAGATGGTTGGATTAGGTGATGTTCATAAGTCACCTCCTTGGTAGTGGGTTTGCGCCATTGTCAGGCTCCCGTTTGGGAGCTTCCCGGAAGTCGAGACGGCCTCGCTCCGAACGCGAACGGAAGGATTCGCGCGGGCTGGCCGGCTCTGGGTCGGCCATGATCGAGCGACGCGCCTCCCGCGCCGAGAACGCTCTGAAAGCGCGGGCTTACAATCGAGCGAGCCGCGCAGTGCGCCGGAACAGGCCGCATCACCTGGGGGGCAAGCCTCCGACTCTTTCCACTTCCGGTGCGACAAAAGTTTGGAGTCCGATATGTCCACCCGTCAGCGGCGCAGTTCGTTATCCGATGCCCTCGAATAACTCTTGATCCGTCAGAGCGAGGAAATCGATTTCGCGAGCGCTTGTTTCAAGCTGAACTGCTTGACCTTCCGCAGATTCAGCTTCTCCGTTTGAAATTCAATAGCGCTTCACGCCACTCTCCTCCGCCTAGCGAACAACAAAGTCCGCGTCCTCGCTTTCCAGAGACGTGGCGCACGTTCAGATGCGCGGCTGGCGGAGAACCTGGAGGTCTCCAGCTTAAAACATCTGGTGGCCCCGCTGGTGGCCCCGGCGAAAAAAACTCATGCCGCGCAGTGCCTGCGTGTGCCGCACATTTTCGGCCCGCAAACCCTTTTTCACAAAGGCTTTCCGCTCGTCATGCCGCCCTGTTCCCGGTTGTGCCGCACCCTGCCGGACTGTGCCGAAAGCGCCCGATTCTCTATGGGGTTCAAGAGGTCGCGAGTTCAAATCTCGCCGGCCCGATTTTTGAGAGGTTTGAACGGCATGATTGCTGATTCATGGAGCAGCCTCTGTGGCCGGTGAACCCCTTATACCAAACACAGTTGAAAACCGACACCTTCCAAAGTCCGAGAACCGAAGGAAATCGCGCAACGCACCGATTCGTATCGTCCAGTCTTCAACTGAGTTTGGAATTACACAAGCTGCCCCGGAGCGGGCTTGCCGAGCTTTGGCGAACCGATATTTGCCGGCTTCGATATCTCCAAGGCACCAGCGAACGTCGCGCCATCATCCATCGCCAGGCGAAAGGTCTTTAGACTGCCTTGCAGATGGGCCGTGGCCTTCAGGTAGCAGCGCTGGGAAACCTGCGCGTCCCCATCGACGAGCCCGGAACTCGTGAGGTTATCGACGATGATGGTTTTGGCGCGAACCTCTGCGCCTTCGGCGATGACGAGAGAACTTCCTTGAACAAGATCCCCGCTGAACTTGCCTTCAAAAACCAGCTCACCTTGGAATTTCAAACTTCCGGTGACTTCGATGTCCTTGCTCAGTCGGCTTTGGATTGTGCTCATAAGAAAGTTTCTGCGCTCCGTGGAAATTGGGCAATGGGAATTGTTCGCGACCACGCCGGACGCTCCCGGCGGATTGACAAATTCCCAAGCTGATGTGTCCTAGGCAGGCTCGTCTTCGACTGTGCCACGCACCGCTGATGTCCCGCTCCACCTTCAACTGGCTCGCCACGCTGCTGCTCATTCTCGCCGCTCCCCGGCTCGGGTGCGCGGAGGAGATCAAGCCGCCCTTCAACCTGCGCTGGGGCGAGACCGCCGAGCGCATGGCGCGGCTGCTCACCGGGGCCAAAGCCCGGATTGTGGCCCGGCGCAATGTCGAGGGGCGCGAGGCTTGGGACGTGGAAGGGCTCGTGCAGGTGGGGTTGAAACGAACGGTCTTTTATTTCATCGGCAGCGAGCTCGTGGAGGTCGAGCTGCAGTACCAAAGCGACGCCTGGGACGAGGCGAAGTATGACAACTTCATGGGCGATGTCCGGCGGAAGCTCGACCAGCGTTACGGCCAGGGCCAGCTCATCGCCCGGAAGAAGGAGCCGGAGGGCGAGGTCATGCAGACACTCGTTGGCTGGAAATGGAATCAGAACAACACCGCCATCGAACTCGTTTATTTCTGCGCCCAAGGCCCCTCGCAGGTCTTCCGCACGCTGAGCGTGCACTACAAAACGTACTGACTCTCTACGGCGTCGCGAGCGACTCGAGGTAGGCCAGCAGGTCCACCAGCTCGACCACGCGCAAGCCGGTCGCGAGCCCCGCGGGCATGATCGAGGTGTCTCGTTTTCCCCGAGCCGTGATGTCGTCCGCCGCGATCGTCAGCGCCTCCCCGCCCGCCGTGCGCACCTCCAGTGTCTCCGCGCCAGAGCGCGTGACAAAGCCCTCGATGCGCCCCTGCTTTTTTGTCTCGAACCACTGCGCCTCAAAGCCCTGCGCAATGACCGCGTCCGGCCGCAGGATTGCTTCGACGAGCTGCGCTCGTGAAAAGCGCGCGGCGAGACCCGCGAGGAGCGGCCCTTTCGCCGGCTCGTCCGCCGCGACCGTGTGGCAGGCGCTGCAACCCTGGCGTAGAAAAATTTGGCGGCCAAGCGCCGCATCTCCGCGCAGCCGGCCGGCGGCGGTGATCACCTCCTCGTATTTCAGGGCGCCGATGAGCGGGACGGTGGGTCCGTCCGCGCCGTCGTGCAGGCCGAGTTTTTGGTAGGCGAAAAGCGCGGCCTCGGCGACGGCGGGCACCGGATCGTTGAGCCGGCGCTTCACCTCCTCCGCGTAGCTCCGCGCGCCGGTGCGGGCGATGACCCCGAGCAGCGTAGCCGCGGTGGCGGGCCGCGCCCAGGCGGCGTCCAGCGCGGTTGCGGCGGCGGCGTTCTCCTGCGCTTTGCCGAGGGGCCGCGTCGAGAGGTGCATGAGGATGGTCTGCACGAGCGCGCGCCGCGCCGGGTCGGGATCGAGGGCCAGCGGGGTGAGTTCCGCGAGGTGGTAGCGGTGCTGCGGGTCGCGCGTGAAATCCTCGAAGACCGCGGCGGACGGCGCGTCCGGCAGGTCCCGCCCGGCGAACGGCGCGAAGGCCGCGAGCACGGCGTCGAACTGCCTCACATCTGCACCCGCCCGCTGCACCAGCCGCAGGGCGCGGGCGCGCAGCGCGGGCAGTTCACGGTCATTGGCCACGACGGCGGTGAGCGCGCTGAGGGCCGCAGGCGGGAGCGCGCCATCCGAGGCAAACATGCTCTCCACGGCGTCGAGCTTGCCCGCGGTATCCACGCCCACTTTCGCGAGCACCAGCTCCGCGAGGCCGGGAAAGTTGGTCATCTTGCAGCGGTACATAGTCAGCACCAGCCAGCGCGCCTCCTCCTCACCGCCCGTTTTCAAAGCCTCGCCCATGGCGGCGCTGATCGCCTTGCTCGCCTCCCATTTGTCGCTTTTGAAAAACGGGCCGGTCGTGTCCGGGCGCGTGCCCCACCATTTGCCGGCCAGGTACGGTGTCTCGCGGCGGTTCAGCCGGCAGAGTGCGGTGAGAATGCCGCGCCGCAGCTCGCCGCGCACCGTCGGCAGCCGCGCGATGAGCCCGTTCACCACGCGCAGATCGTCCATGCCGTAAAGCGCGCGCAACACCCCGGGCTGCACCTTCACGTCCGCGCCATCGAGCGCGGCCAGGCACGCGTCCGCGGCTCCGAGCGCCGTCAGCGTGCGCGTGGCGAGATGCGCGACAGCGGCGTCCGCATCCGCCGCGAGCGGGATGAGGGCCGCCGCCGCCTCGCGTTTTTGCAGCCGACCGAGCCCGGTGACCGCCTGCAAACGCACCCGCGGGTTGGCATCGGCAAGCGCAGCGATAAACGGTTGCGCGGGCACTTTTGCGGCCACGCGCGGATCGTCGGCCAGCGCCTTGAGCGCGAACTCGCGCACGTCTTCTTTTTTCAAGAGCACCTGCAACGCCGGGTGCGCCCGTTCGCCGAGCATTTGCTTCAGCGTGAAAATCGCCGCCACCCGCGCGGCGAGCGGCGCCTCGGAACCGGCGAGGGCACCGAGCGGCGCGGCCAGACTGGTGCGCGGACTGCGCTGCAAAATCTCCCGTTGCGCCGCCAGCCGCCACACGGCGCTCGATCCGGCGAGAACGCCGACAAGCGCGGCATCATCAAGCATGGGCAGGTCGGGTACGTCAGGTTTTCGCGTAGTGTCCGCCGCGAGCCGCAGAACGTAACCCACATGCGGCGAGGTGAAGGTGAAACCGCCGCCATCCCAGCTCGCGACGTAAAGATGCCCCGTGCCATCCGCCTCGAGATCCGTGGGCCGCGGCACTTTGATGAACTCCCGCAGCCCCGCTTCCCAGCCCGCACCCAGCGCGCTGAGCGGATGCTGCTCGATACTCCCCTTCCCCCACTCGACCGTGAAAAGTCCGTGCCGCCAGGTCTCCGGCAGCGCCGGCTCATCGAGCCACAGCGCCCCGCATGGCGAGCCACTGCCGTAGTCGGCCAGCGCCGGCAGACAGTCGGCGGCGAAGTTTTTGAAGAACGACGGATAGCCGTAATGCGCGCCCGGCACGACGTGCGTGAGCCGGTCATTCCAGCCGTCGCCGTCGTTCGAGTTGTCGCGGGTGAAAAGATCGAGCGTCGGGCTGATGGCCACGTCGCAGATATTCCGCTGCCCGCGCGAGACGATCTCCAGCCCGGTGCCGTCCGTCCGCACGCGGACCACGCCGCCGCCCTTCAACTGCACCGTCGCGCTGTCCCGGCCCTTCGCAGCCACGGCCCCGTAGTCGCCGACGGCGATGTAAATCCAGCCGTCGATCCCAAGCCGGCAGCCATTCGTTGTGTGATCGCCACCACGGAAGCTGAGATCGAAGCCCAGACCCGTGACCAATTCCTCACTCCGCTGCGCCACGCCCGAACCCGTCTCGTCGTAATAAGCCGTGAGATTGGGCGGGTGCATGACATAGAGCACGCCACCCGCGCCGCGCGGCTCCCACAGCACTCCACGCGGTGTGTCCATCTCCGCAAACGTCGTGAACTGCTCGGCCTTCCCGTCGCCATCCGCATCCACACACCGCACCACCCGCCCGCGGCCGGGCTCCGTGCCGAGCGAACCGTTTTCATCCACCGCCACGAAGACCGTCCGCCCATTCGGCGCCGCGCTCACGCTGACCGGATGGCTGACCTCGGGCGGTTGCGCGAAAAGGGTGGCTGTGAATTGCGGCGGATGCATCAGTCGCTCCAGCGCGTGATCGGCGGGCCGCTCCTGCGCGCACAGCACCGGGGCCATTAAGGCCGGCAGCAGGCCGGAAAAGGAGACGACAATCTTTCGGGCTGAGGGCTGCGGCATGGTTTACTTCCGCACTTCCCGTTGCAGCCGCTTCAGCCGTCCGGCCACGCTGGCTTTGGCGGCGGCGTTCATGCGGTCGATGAAAAGGATGCCGTGCAGGTGATCGACCTCGTGCTGAAGCGCGCGGGCGAGCAGGCCGGAGGCGTCGAACTCGATTTCCTTTCCGTCCAGGAGCTTCGCCTTGCAGCGCACGCCGGAGGCGCGAGTGATTTCGGCGCTCATCTCGGGAAAGCTCAGGCAGCCTTCGTTGCCCGTCTCCTTATCCTTGCTCAGCTTGAGCTGCGGATTGAGGAGCACGAGCGGCATGTAGTCTTCGAGCTTCACTTCATCGTCGCCGATGAACATGGCGCTCGGGCGGTCTTCGATATCGGCCACGTCGATGACCGTCATCTGCACCGGCACGCCGACTTGCTGCGCGGCCAGGCCCACGCCGTTCGCGGCGCGCATCGTCTCCAGCATGTCGGTGGCGAGCTTCTGGATTTTTTCGTCCACTTCCTTCACTTCCCGCCCTTTTTCACGGAGGACAGAGTTCCCATAATGCACGATCTCCAGAATCATTATTTCGGTTCGGTTAAAAACGACACGTTGCCTTTGACTCCCGCTTTCTTCAATTCTTCGAGCACGTCGAGGACAAATTGGAACGAAACATTTCTGTCCGCCTTGAGCGTGACGGGCGGCTTGGACGGGCCGGCAAGAACTGTCGCGAGCGCATGTTTTAGCCCCTCCTTTTTGAACCCGTCCGCCGTGCCGTAAAAGATGGTTTCATCATCCTTGATCGTGAGCACCACCGGTTCGTCGGATTTGTCCGCGGCCACCGCGCTCTTCGAATCAGGAAGTTTGATCGTCACCTCGGGCTGAGCCTTTTTGAACGTCGTGGTGACGATGACGAAGATGAGCAGGATGGCGAAGATATCGATCAGCGAAACGATGATGACCTGCGGCATGCGGCGCTTGCGCCGGTAGAAAGTCATGGCGCGCCCTCCGGCGTCGGGCGCACGCCCAGCGCGGGTGGCGGGATTTCTGAGCGGGCCGGGGCCGGAGCGTACTGGCTGGACTCCTGCTCGGGCTGAGGCTCGCCAGCCGGGCGGCGCGGCGCCTCGGCGGCACGCGCTTTCTGGTAGTAGCACTTGGCGAGCAGATCGGCGGTGAGCGACTCCATCTCCGCGGCCATCGTCTCGATCTTTCGCGAAAAATAGCTGTAGGCGATGAGGCTCGGAATGGCGATGGCCAGGCCGACGATCGTCGTGCTCAGCGCCTCGGAGATGCCTTTGGCAATGCCGCGCGGGTCCTGCGAGGCCGCGTCCGCGCCAAAGGCCGCGAAGACCGTGACCAGTCCCGAAACCGCGCCGAGCAAGCCGAGCAGCGGGGCGATGCCGACGATGACTTCGAGGACAAACAACCCGGTTTCGAGCCGTACGATTTCATGCTGCGCCCGTGTCTGCACGGCCTCGACATTCTCCGACTTGGGCCAACTCAGATGCCGGAGCGCCACTTGCACGATCCGCCCGAGGGCTGAAGGGTCATTTTCCACGACGCGCGCCAGCCGCACCGCCGCCGCCGCCACATCGCCCGGATGGATGGCTTCGATCTCCCCCTCGATGAAGGGCGGCACCACCAGATTCCGCCGCAGGGCCAGCGCCCGCAGCACGATGACGGCGACGGAGACGAGCGAGCACGCGGCGAGGAAATACATGAAGACGCCGCCGTTTTCGAAGAAATGGAAAACCGACTGGAAGGACGCGGCGGGCGGCGGAGACAGGATCATTCGTGAAAGGAATAAAGAGTGAAAGTGATGGTGTATTCGAGTCGTCCGTCACGCATCTGATCGAGCGAACCGGCGGGTGGCTGGGAAATTTCGGCGTCCCTGATAGCGCGCTCGCAGACCCCGGCAAAGCTCGCATTTGCGGTGTTGCCATCGACATGAATGCCCTGCACGCGGCCCGTGCGGGTGACGAAAAAGCTGACTTTCGCCGTGCCGATCGCCAGCAGATCCATCTGGTCTTTCACGTAGTAGAGCCAGCGCGAGCCGATCGCGTTATAGACTTGGGCCTTGTACTTTCCGAGCGGCGTCGCCACGGAACTGACGGCGTTTTTGCCGCGGTTGGTGATGCGGCCCTCGACCCTGCTCTTTTCCTGCTCGGGCTGATAGCCGGGTTTGCCGGGCGGTTGGAGCAGAGGTGAGGGCGTCGTCAGCTTGGCCAGTTGCTGCGGAGTCGGACGGACGGGGATCGCCGGCAGCACCGGCGGTTCGGGCGCCGGCTTTTCCATTTTGGTGACTGGCGGGGGCAAAGCCGGAAGCGGCTTCGCCGCGAGGGCCATCTCGTCGTCTCGCTTCTTCTCCACCTCGCGCAGTTTTTCCATGGTGGCTTTGGCAAAGGCCCTCGCGTCCGGCTTGTCCGTGGTCTTCGGCGGTGGGGTCGCCACCGGCGCGGGAGTCGAGACTGCCGATACCGGCGCAGGTTTGGGCGGCGCGGGGACTTCCTGCGCAGGCGGCGGCGGCACCGGCGGGCTTGGCGGAGCGGACGCGATTTCCGGCACCGGCGCAGGCGGTTCCTTCACCGACCCGATCATCGACTTCGTGTTATCGAAGATGTTGTCAATCCTGCCGCGTCCCTCCTGGCTCGGCAGCGGGAGATCACCCGTCGCCGCTTTCTCACTCGCTTCCGTCATGTCTTTGTCTGATTCAAAAATCGGATTCTCCGCCGGCTTGGAAGCCGCCAGCCCACGCGAGTCGATGAACTGTTTCTCGGCCTCGACCGGTGCGGGCAGAATCTTTGGCTCTTCGAGCGGGATGATTTCCAGCGTCAGTTCCTGGGGCTTTGGCGGGGCCACTTCCACCGGCTGCCGCACCACCCCGGCGAGCAGCGCCATGACGATGAAGGCAAGCAGATGGAGCATGATCGAGGCGCCCACGCCAATCACCATCTGGCGGCGCAGCGGCACCGCCGAAATGTCGGGAATCCAGGCGAAAAGCGGCGCGCTCCAGCGGTCGATGGCGCTCCTCATAGCGCGAGTGTCCTGACTACCGCCGACTGCATTTCCCCGACGACATTGAAATGCGAAAGCTGCGCGCACCAATCCACATCCGCCGTCCGCCCGGTGCCCATGAGCACGCGCCCATTGCGCCCCGCGCGCAGCGCCGCCGCCGGCTCCGCATAAAGCCGCGTGACGGCCAGCGCCGCGTGCGCGGAATCGCTCAGACTTTCCGCGCCCAGATAGGCGATGAGCAACCCCGCGGCGCACGCATCCTCGAGCGCAAAATCGCTGAACGTCCCGGCGCACACGATCAGGACAGAGTCCGGCCACGTCTCGCGCAGCACGCCCGCCACGGCCTCGATGTTCAGCACCGCGCCGACCAGCACCCGCTTCGCCCCCTCGCAGGCCCGCAGGGCGATGGTGCCGTTTGTCGTCGTCGTGATAATCTGCCGCCCGCGCACCCGCTTGCGAGAATACTCCGCCGGCGAATTACCCACTTCAAAACCGGGGATTAGATCGCCCTGCCTCTCTCCACCCAGCACCGCCGTCGGCATGCGCACTTTGAGCGTGAGCGCCTCCTCGATCGTCCGCACCGGATAGATTTCCGTGGCCCCGTGAGCCAGCGCCGTGATCATCGAGGAGGTCGCGCGGAGCACGTCGAAAACGACACACGTCGTCCCGGAAAGATTGCGCACCGGCAGGATGGTGGCGATTTCCGCAGGGTGAAGAACGACGTCGATATGCATGGAAAGAATCTTGGGCAGGCCGCAAGCCCACCCTGCCATTTATCCATCAATCCCCGCGTCCATCAACCTTTCCCCCGCCCCGCGGCCAAGTCTTCCGCGCGTGATGAAACAGGTACTGCTGCGCGTAGCCCCCGTACGGGCCGAAATACTCCGCCGAAAACTCCCGCAGGCGCGCCGCCGTGACCTTCCTCTTCCGTTTGAAATAGAGCTCCCGCAAAACCCGTTCGATCCACACGTCGATCGGAAACGCCTGCAGCCGCTCGAAGCCGAAGAGCAGCGCGCAGTTGGCCACCTTCTCGCCCACCCCCGGGAGGCGGCACAACTCGTATCGCGCCGCCGCATCTTCCAGCTCCGCGATCTTCGTCAAATCGACCGTGCCTTCCGCGATCAGCCGCGCCGCACCGAGCAGGTTCTTCGCGCGAAAGCCGAGCGCACACGCGCGCAGATCCGCCTCGTTCAGCCGGGCCAGCGCCGCGGCCGGCGGATAGGCGAAAAGCGCGCGTCCACCGGACTCCAGCCGCACGCCAAAGCGCCGCCGCAGCGTGTGCGAAATCTGCGCGATGTGCGCGACCTGCTTCATCGACGAGGTGATGAACGTCGCCAGACATTCCCACGCCGGCTGCCGCACAATCCGCATGCCGCGGCAAAACCGCGCCGCCTCGGTCATCGCCGGATCGCTGGGAAACGTCGCGCAGATTTCCCCCAGCGGATGATCGAGCGCAAAGTACCGCGCCGCCATTTCCTCCACCCCGGCGGATACGAAAACGCTCTCGCCCCTCTGCTCCACGTAAAGCGCCCTATCTCCGATCGTCCCCAGCCAACCCGCACTCTCGCGCACCCAATGAAAGACCTGCCCGCAGCCCAGCGTGGCGTCTAGATCGAATTCTGGCGCGGCGACTTCCACGAGGTCGCGCGCAACTCCCGCGCTCACTGGATGAAGTAACTCAGATTCTCCAGTTCGATGGCCAGATCCACGTTGTTCACGACGACGTTGTCCGGCACCTGCAAAATGATCGGCGCGAAATTCAAGATCGCCAGCACCCCCGCCTCGATCAGCTCGTTCGCCACTTCCTGCGCGACCGTTCCCGGCACCGTCAGAATCGCCATCTTGATATGCTGCTCGCCGACGAACTCGCCCAGCTTGGTCATCGGGAGCAGCTTCACCCCGATCTGCCGCGCCCGCGCCTGCGTCGCAATCAAATCGAATGCTGCCAGCACCTCGAAGCCCTGCTTGGCAAAACCGTGGTAGCGCAGCAGCGCCGCGCCGAGATTGCCCGCGCCGACGAGGATCACCGGCTGGAGCCGCGTGGTCCCGAGCACGTCGGTGAGCTGCTTGCTCAGCGCCTCCACGCTGTAGCCCAGGCCCCGCGTGCCGAACTGCCCGAAATACGTCAGGTCTTTGCGCAGTTGCGTCGGTTTCACCCCCGCCGCCTTGGCCAGCGCCGCCGAAGACACCGTGACCATTTTGTTCGCCCGCAACCGCTGGAGCGCCCGGTAATAAAGCGAGAGGCGATAGACCGTTTTCCGAGGAATGACTAACTTCTGCATCTTGTGAAATGGGACAAAATTTTGAGCGAGGGCGCGAGGGATTACTGGATTGTCGGATTAAAGGGTAGTCTTTTCCACACACTCCGCGCTAACTCCACGCCCGCCAAATTTTTCGCACCTCCACCGCTCCCCTTCGCCCATGCGCCTCAATCGTTTTCTCGCCTCCGCCGGACTCGGCTCCCGCCGCGGCGTCGAGGAACTCATCACCACCGGACAGGTCCGCATCAATGGCCACGTTGTCACCGATCTCGCCACGCAGGTCGGCCCGGACGATTCCGTAAAAGTGGGTGCCCGCGTGGTCCGCAAACAGCACACCCTGACCGCGGTCCTGGCCAAACCGCGCGGCTTTGTCTGTACAGCCGACGACGAGTGCCAGCGCCGGACCATTTTCGAGCTGCTCCCCGCAAACTGGCCGCGCGTCAGCCATGTCGGCCGCCTCGACATGGACAGCGAGGGCCTGCTCATCGTCACCAATGATGGCGACCTCGCCCTCTCGCTCACCCATCCGCGCTACAAGGTCGATAAGGAATACGAAGTCCTGATCGACAAACCGTTCAGCCCCAAAGACCGCGAAAAAATGCTCCGTGGCTTTCACATCATGGGCGGCCGGGCGAAAGCGGAACGCGTGGAAATTCTCGCCCCCAAGCACCTGCGCCTCACTTTGAACCAAGGCATCAAGCGGCAGATCCGCCTCATGCTCTACGAGCTCGGCTACGAGGTGGAGCGCCTCGTCCGCACCCGCATCGGCCAGCTCAAAATCGCCGACATGCGGCCCGGCGAATGGCGCCTCCTCACCGGACCAGAGGTCGCCGCGCTCAAAAGCGATGGAACGCCCAAATCCGCTCCCAAACCCCGCCGCCGCCCGCGTGTAGCGCCCTAGGGTTTACAAGTTTTCCAACGCCTCCTGATACGCCTCACCGCTCTCGATCGAGCCGGTCACCGCACAGTAGCACGATACCCCGGTCAGCAACGTCCCCGCGGTCTCCATGCGCCCGTTGTCGTGTTGCCATCTTCCAAGGTCAACCAATGAGGCGTAAAACGAGAAAGCCGAGGCCAGATATTCCGCGACGGGATCGGCGACACTATCTTTGGGCATCAGTCCGCCAGCACTCGATAGAACACCGTGGTGCTGCACAGCCCGCCTTGCGGCCAGAGCGCGTATCCGGGGATCTCCCCGCAGCGCTGCCAGCCGAGGCGGGCATACAAACGCTCGGCGTCGCTGCCGGCGAAGGTGTCCAGGACGAGCAATGTCTTGCCGGCTCCGCGCGCCGCAGCTTCGGCGGCCTGCACGAGCGCCGCGCCCAGCCCGCGACGGCGCGCGCGGCGATGCACCTGCATCTTGGCCATGTCGGCCCGGTGCGGTTGGTTGTCAGCCACGGCCCACACGACCTGCACCGTCCCCACGATGGTGTTGGAATCCACATCTTCAGCCACCAGCACGATGCGCTCGCCGCGCGCGGCACTGGCCAAAGCGTCCTGCCAGAAAGCCACCGCCTTGGCGCGCGACAGAGGGTGCATGAAGCCGACAGAGGCGCCGCCTTCCACGCAGTCCAGCAACACTTCGGCCAGCGCTTCGGCGACAGCCGGTTCGGGGCTGGCGCGGTAGATGCAAAAGTCGCGGGTCATGCGTTCCGAGGGTGGCGTCGTCCGGCGGGATCACCGTATCGTTTTACGGGGGGCGGCCTTGGGAAGGGTCGGTCGGCAGCGCTGCCCTCTTACAATGCCAGCGGTGGGATGCCGTGGCCTTTGGCGAAATCGGTGCAGGGCAGGCCGTGGGCTTCGGCGACGGCGCGACAGGTGATTTTGCCGTCGATCAGATTCAGCCCGCCGAGGAGGTGCGGGTCGCGCTCGAAGGCGCCGGGGATGCCGTAATCGGCGAGGGTCTCGATGTAGCGGGCGGTCACATTCGTCAGCGCCTGGGTGGCGGTACGGGCGTAGGCGGCGGGCATGTTGGCCACGCAGTAGTGGGTGACGTCTTCCTCCACAAAGATGGGATCGTGGTGTGTGGTCGGGCGCGAGGTTTCCACGCAGCCGCCCTGGTCGATGGCGATGTCCACGAGCACGCTGCCCGGCTTCATCATGCGGAGCATTTCGCGGCTGATGAGCTTCGGCGCTTTCGCCCCCGGCACGAGCACCGCGCCAATGAGCAGATCGACCGTGGGCATCAGTTCCAGCAAATGCGCCTGACTGGAATAAAGCGTGTGTGCACTGCTCATGGTCGTGTCGAGGAACCGCATCCGCTCCACATCGACTTCGAGGATCGTCACATCCGCGCCGAGACCAGTGGCCATGCGCGCGGCATTGACGCCCGCCGAGCCGCCGCCGATCACGATCACCTTCCCCGGCAACACTCCGGGCACGCCGCCGAGGAGGACACCTTTGCCGCCGGTATGCTTGGCGAGAAAGTAGCCACCCATGATGATGGACATGCGCCCGGCGATCTCGCTCATCGGCTCGAGCAGCGGCAGGCGGCGGTTCACCTCCACGGTTTCGTAGGCGATGGCGGTGCAGCGGCTTTTCATCAGCGCCTCGGTCAGCGGCTTGCTCGCCGCGAGGTGCAGGTAGGTGAAAAGGATCTGCTCCTCGCGCAGCAGCGCATATTCGTCAGGCAGCGGCTCCTTCACCTTCACGATCATCCCGGCGCGGGCGAAAACATCCGCGTGCTTTTCCACCAGTTGCGCGCCCGCTTTCACATACTCCTCATCCGCGTAACCCGAGCCCGCGCCGGCCGCTTTCTCCACCAGCACCGTATGCCCGCGCCGCGTGAGCTGATAAGCCGCCCCCGGCACCAACCCGACGCGATTCTCCTGCGCTTTAATCTCCTTCGGTATGCCGATAATCATGCGCTTCCCTTCCCTCTTTCCCTCTTTGAAGGCAAGCGTGCATCCGCCGCAACCATCACTCGGCCAGGCCGACGAGGGCACCGGCGTAGCCGGTCAGCTCCATGTAGCCCTGACCCCGCACCGCCGCACCTGCGCGTGTGCCGGTGAGATCGATTAGCCCCTCCCAATAGGCGATGGGTTGGAGCACGAGTTCCTGCGCGGCGAGCGGGGTGTCGATCCGCAGTTCCACGCCGAGCTTGGGCACGCTGAGCTGCCAGGCGATGGGATAGCGTCCGCCGGTCTGCGGGCTTTTCCATTCCCGCAGCGGGGTGAGTTGGTAGTCATCGCGGCGGAGATTCTGGGTGGAGCCGTCACGAGCGATGAAAGTGCCGCTGGAAGTCGGATCGAGTCCGCCGCCGCGCGTGCGCATCTGGTAAAGCATCAGCTCGGTGCCGTCATCGAGCTGGATGCTGAACCAGTTCCAGCCGACCTGCTCGGGCGCGAGTTGATTGCTGGCCCATTCGCGGTCCAGCCAGCTTTCACCTGTCACGCGCAGTTTTTTGCCGCCGACGACGAGCGTGCCGTCCGTAACGAGCCGCGTACCAGAAAAATAGTGGGACGCGCGTCCTGCACCTTCAGCCTTTTGGCTGACGCCGTTTTCGCCGTGGATGACCCACGGTTTTCGGCTCGTGAGACGCAGATCGAGGGCGGCATGCGCGCCTTTCGCGCGGAGCGCAAAGCCTCCGTCAGACTGGAGATCGAGCGCCCAATCTTCGATCCACGCGAGTTTTTCGTCCGCACCGAAACCCGCTTCCCCAAAGGCTCCGCGCCCGATCTTCTGCTCGAAATGGAAGTGCTGCCTGGCGATGTCGCTGACGGCGAAGTGAGCGAACTTCAGATCATCGACGACGAAGCGCGAGGTCGCCGGCGGCGCACCGGGCGAGCGGAGGCCCTGGCGGAAAAAGGTGAGCTCGTAACCGAAGCGGTGGCCGCTTTCGTCCGCAAGATGGCCGGTGAAATACCACCATTCGGTTTTGAATGCGGGGTGGATGCGGTGATCCCGCGGGAACTCATACTGCCAGCCGGGCAAGGCTGCGCGCCAGTCGGCGGCGTTTCCGGCGACGGCGAAAAGGACCATAAGGAGCAGCGCTTTCATTCTTCGCGGACGGCGGTGGCGATGGAGGAGCGAGTGGCGCGGGCGGCGGGGAGCCAGGATGCGAGGAGCGTGGCGGGGAGAATCCAGAGCGGCGTGGTGGCGAGCGCGAGCCGGGGAAATTGCAGAGCAATAGTCCAGCCGAAGAACGCCGGGTTCACCACCCACGTCAGGGTCATCGCGAGCGCCGTTCCAGCAGCGAGGCCGAGAGCGGTGGCGACGAGGCCGATCATCGCCGACTCCATCATCAACAACGTCTGCACCTGGCCGCGCGAAGCGCCGACGGCGCGGAGCGCGCCGATTTCGCGCTCGCGCTCGGCGACGAGTGTGGTGACGGAAAGGAAGATGCCGGTGATAGCCACGAGGATGGCGACGGTGCGGAGGATGTAGGTCACGGCAAAGGTCTGGTCGAAAATCGCGAGGATGCGCTGACGGAGCGAGCGATTGGAATAGATGGCAAACTGGCCAGCCTCGCTGAAACGCATACGAAAAGCGTCGGCCAGTGGCTCCCACGCCTGGCCGGCGCGGAGATAGACGGCGAGGGAGTTCACGCCGGGATCACTCCAGAACGCGTCGAAGGTTGGCCGCGCGAGAAGGATCACGCCCTGGTCACGCGTGTAATCGGAATAGATGCCGGCGATTTCAAACTCCGCCGGGCCGCGCGGGGTGGTGAGCATGATGCGGTCGCCGTCGCGCACGCCAAACTTGCGCGCGAACGGCTCGGTCACGGCCACGCCGCGTGCTTGGAAAACGCGGGCCATTTTCAACTCATCGTCGCCGCCGAGGAAGGTGAGGTTGTGGCGGTACTCGCCTTGCACCACGGCCAGCAGCGCGGGTTTCGATGCGGCGTTTCGCACGGAGACTTGCACGGACATTTCGCGGAAAGTGTCCACGCCGCTGACTTCGGAACGAGTCCTCAGCCAGTCGATGGCCGCGGGCGGGACGATGGCGCTGAGGCCGATGGTTTCATTCGATGCGGGCGCGATGAAAAGGTCGGCGACGATGCCCCGGTTGATCCATGCATCCACGCTGCGGCGGAAGGAGTGGATCATGACCATGAGCCCGACCATCATGGCGATGGCGGCGGCGAGCGCGGCGACAGTGACAGCGTTGCGATGGATCGAGCGGCGGAGATTGTCGGCCGCGAGCCGCCAGAGGATGCCAAAGGGAATGCCGGTGGCGGCGACATCGCCAAAGCCTTTCGTGGCCGCAGGCGCGAAAAACGCGAAGCCTGCGAGGACGCAGAAGGCGGCGGCAAAGCTCCACGTCGGCGGGCCGAAGCGGAGCGCGAGCCAGGCGGCGAGCGCGGCGGCGGCCAGAAAGACGAGCCCCAGCCCGCCCCAGCGCGGCGCGCGGGCGACGGCCTGCTCGGCGTGCGCGCCGAGGCTGAGCGCGGCGACGGGATTGACGCGCGCCGCCTCGCTCGCCGGAAGCCACGCGCCCAGCAGCACCGCGCCGAACCCGAGGACAGCGGCGGTGACGAACTGCGCAGGACTGAGCCAACTGCGGTCGATACTGAGCAGGACGTAAAGCGAGGAAATGGTTTTCGCGACCGCGCCGGTGAGCACGCGGGCGAGGGCTACGCCGCCAAGCGCGCCGACGGCGATGCCGAGCGCGCCGAGCAGGCAGGCTTCGCCGAGAAAGAGCGCGCGCACTTCCCCACGCGTCGCGCCGATGGCCCGGAGGATGCCGATCTCGGTGCGGCGTCGGGCGACGGAGGCGGAGATGGTGTTGTAGATGAGGAAGACGCCGACGAGCAGCGAGACCATGCTCAGCGCGGTGAGGTTGAGCTGAAAGGCGGAGAGCATGTTCTGAATCTGCGCGCTGCGCTGACGCGGCGGTTCGGCGCTGAGACCGGGCGGGAGCAACGGGTGCAGCGCGGCGGCGACGGCGGCGAGGCGGCGCGGGTCGTCGAGCAAAAGCTGGAGCGAACTGACGCGGCCTTGTTTGCCAAAAAGCTCCTGCGCCCAGCCGATGTCCATGACCGCGAAGCGCGGCTGCGCGGCGGCGGGCGAGTCGCCGCTGTCGATCAGGGCCGCGACGCGCAAGGTCTTCGTCTCGCTGTTCACGAGCGCCCGGAAAGTGTCGCCGACTTTCCAGCCGCAGCGCGCGGCAAAGGGCGCGGTGACCGCGATGCCGCCGGGTTCGCCCATCCAGCTTTCCAGCGCGGGCCGCTCGCCATGGGCACCGATCTCGAAGGTGCGGAAGGGCTCGCCGGTGAAGAGATCGACGCCGAGGATGCGGAGGTATTCGCCGGGAAAATCCGGAAGGGTGACGACGCCTTCGACGAGGCCGCTGACGGCGCGGACGCCGGGCTGTTTACTCAGTACGGGCCAGAGCATTTCGTCCACATCGCCCCGGACTTCGAGGTGGGCTTTGCCGGCGACGAGGTCGATGCCGGCGGCGAAGGAGCGGTTGGCGCTGTGGTTGGCGATCTGGATGGCGAGATAGACGGCGATGCCGAGGGCGATGCTGAGCACGGTGAGCAGCGCGAGGAGACGGTGGCGGCGCAGGTTGCGCAGGACGTGCCAGGCGAAGATGCGGGGAAATTGCGGGGTCATGGGGTTCGGCGGGCCGGGATGCCCGCTGGACATTCACCGGCTGGAAGCCTGCGCCACTTCACAACGCAGCCGGGGCTTGCGAGGCGAGTTGCAGGGCTTTTTGCAGACGGGCGATGGTCGCGGCGTTGCGGAGTTTTTTACCGTCGGCGGCAGTGATGTAGAAGGTGTCGATGGCGGCGTCTTTTTCCGTGGCAATTCTGGAGAGGGCGATCTGCACGCCGGTCTGGCTGAAGGCACTGAGCAGGTTGGAGAGCAGGCCGAGGCGGTCGGGCGTCTGAATATCGACCAGCGTATAAACAGGATGGGAGTCGTTATCGATGCCGATGCGGGTCGGAAAATCGATTTCCTGCGCGAGGTGCGAGCTGTTCTTTTTCATGGCCTTGGCGAGGAGCGGGGCGAAGTCGAAGCGCTCGTCTTCGAGGGCCTGACGCAGGCGCTTTTCGACAAGGGCCATGTCCTTCTCATCGGTCACGGGCTCAAACTTGGTGTTGCAGACGCGGAAGATGTCGAAGACCAGCGAGTCGGCCCGGGTGAAGACGTCGGCGCTCAGAATATTGAGCTGTGCGAGGGAGAGAGAACCAGCGATGCGGGCGAGCAATTCCTGGCGGTCCCAGCCGCAAAACCAGAATTCGCTGTGGCCGCGGTTCGGATGTGCGACCCATTTCACCGCAGGCGCGAGGCGCAGGTTGTCGTCGTGAAAACGGGCCGAAAGGAAGCGGCGGAAGAGGCGGATGTGCTCGATGATTTCCGGGGCGCCGTAGGTCTGGAAATAGCGCTCGGGCATGAACTCGAAATGGGCGTCGATCTCCTCGCGGAACTCGGCGGCGACCTTTTTCGTGACCGCGCCGCGCAGGGCCTCGCGCTCGATCGCGCGCTGGCGGTAAAAGGCTTCACCGTCGGCGAAATAGAGCGAGGTGTTGCGGTAGAGCTGCCAGACGAGGGACTCCTTCCAGTCGGACCATTTTTCATCGCCGGTGCCCTGGCCATCGACCAGCGTGAGGAGCATGAGGGCATCCAGATCGGCCTGGGTGCGGATGAGGCTGGCAAACTCGGCGGTGGTCGCGGGATCGTCGAGATTGCGGCGCTGCGCGGTCATCGAAAGCAGGATGTGGTTGTCCACGAGGAGCACGAGCGACTTGCGCTGCTCGGGGGTGAGCTGGAGGCGGCGGGAGACTTTTTGCGCAAAGAGCGCGCTGGCCTCGGCGTGGAGCTTGGCGTTGGAGGCCTTGCCGGTGTCGTGCAGGAGGAGAGCGAGGTAGAGCACTCCAGGGTCTTCAAGTTTTTGGAAGAGCGCTTTATATTCGAGGAGCCGCGGGTTGGTCGTGTCGATGAGTGCGTCGAGCTTTTCGATGCAGACGAGGGTGTGCTCGTCAGCCGTGTAGCGGTGAAAAAACTCGTGCTGCACGAGGCAGGTGAGCTGGCCGAACTCGGGCACGTAGCGACCGAGAAAATCGACCCGGTGCATCGCGCGGAGGATTTTCCCGACCTCGCCTTTGCGCGAGCAGATGGCGAGAAAGGTTTCGCGGGCGGCCTTCAGGTACTGGAAGGTGCGATCGACCAGATGCAACCGGCGGCGGATGAGCTGGGCCAGGTCGGGACTGAGCTGGAGGCTGCGCTGCTGGAGATGCTGGAAGAGGCGCATGAGCCGCGCCGGCTCCTGGTTGAAGATATTCGGCGACTCCGCGAAAAGCCGTCCGTCGCGGCTGACGAAGCCGTCGAAGCTCTCCGTTTTCGGCGGCTTCGGTTTGCGCAGGAAGCCGAGCAGACCGCCGCTTTTCTCGGTGGAGGCGCTGAGGCTGAAGCGCTCGGTGAGCACCTCGGTGATGCCATAGATACTCCGGGCGTTCTGATAGTAGTCGCGCATGAAGGCCTCGCTGCGGCGGAGGACGTTTTTCTGCGGATAGTTGAGCCGGTTCGCGATTTGCACCTGCTGGCTCATCAGGATGACATCGGTCGAGCGCTTGTTCAGGTAGTGGAGCTCGGTGCGGATGCGCAGGAGGAAATCGTAGGCGCGGTCGAGCTGGCGGCGCTCGGTTTCGTTGATGAGCTTTTTTTCGACGAGGCCGGCCGTGGATTGCACGCGCTCCTTGAAGAAGCTGATCCAAAGAAGATTCTGGTAGTCGCGCAGGCCGCCGCAGCCGTTCTTGATGTTCGGCTCCTGCATGTAAACGGTGCGCCCGAATTTCTCGTGGCGCTCGGCCTGGTTGGTCACGCGCTCGGAGATGTATTCGTCCGTGTGGCCGTCCACACATTTCGCCACAAAGCCGGTGCGGAACTGGGCAAAGAGCCGGGCGTCCCCGGCAATGAGCCTAGATTCGAGGAGCGCCGTCTTGGAGAGCATCTCCTCATTGGCATGCTGCACGGCACCCGCGATGGAGCGGGTGGAATGGCCGACTTTGAAACCCAGGTCCCAGAGCAGGTAGAGGATTTTTTCAACGATCTTATCGACCCGCGGATCGAACTTCTTGGGCGTGTCCGGGTGGAGAAACATGATGTCCACATCGCTGAACGGATTCAGCTCGCCGCGGCCATAGCCGCCGACGGCCACGAGCGCGAGGGCGAGCGGCGTGCCATTGCCGGCCGGTGCGCAGGTTTCGAGCGCCGCATCGAGCAGGTGGCGCAGGATGATGTCCATGAGGCTGGCCCGCTGGGCGCACATTTCCCGACCTCCGCCATCGGCCTGGTGCTTCAGGCGGATGCGGTGGTTCTCGATCCTGATGAACTTTTTGTAGAGCGAAAGCAGCTCGCCGGAGTTTAGCGCGCCCTGGGAGCGGAGCTGCTGCTCAGCGTGAGCCAGGACTTTTTCGCGGTGTCGGAGCATGAAATTGGAGGGGTGGAAGATGCACGATGCCGGGCATTCCGCGACTCAAAAGGAAGCAGACGGTGGAGGGCGTCTCCGATACCTTCCCTCCGCCGGGCACGCCTCTAGCTAGTCGTACGGAGGAAAATGTTTGTCCGTTCTTTCGACCAGCACTTCCCGACCCTCTGCAAACTGCGACGGCGGCTCACGGGTGGTGACGGCTTTCCGCGCTGGCACATCCGGGCCACGGTCATCGGCATTGCCATCATCATCGCGTTCGGCGCGGGCTTTTTCGCGCTGGCTGCGCGCGAAAGGACAGTGGAGAAGCGGCGTTCCCGGGAGTTCGCCATTCTACGACACGCCTCCCGCGCCGAGACGGACCTCGCCAGCCTCGCGACGGCGCACCGCACCTATCTCCTCACCGGCCAACCCGCCGCGCTGGAGCACTTCCGCCGCGGCAGCATCGCTTTCCGCGCGCGCCTGCTCGATCTCATCGCCCTGCTCCCCGAAGAGACTGCGCGCCGGGACAGCATCCGCCGGATCGCCGCCGATTTTCAGCACTGGATGACGGACCTGGCGCTCCCCGCCAACGCCGCCCGCGCGCCGGCTCGCGAACCACTAGCCACCGCAGGACGCGGCGCGGACACCTCGCTTTTCACCGGGCTGCGCGTCGCCCTCAACGGCTTTCAGCGCGATTCCGAGGGACAGCTTCAAACGATCGCCGACAACGCCCAGCGCGAGCATCTCCTGCTCATGGGCGGATTGCTCCTTTTCGGTATCTTCTCCATCGGCTTCCTCATCGTCTCCATTTCCGCCAGCTTCCGCGGCTTCCGCTGGCACCTCGACAAAGCGAGGTCCGCCGAAGCCCAGACCCGCGCCATCATCGATAACACGCTCGACGGCGTCGTCACCGTCGATGGCCAGGGCATCGTCCAGTCCCTCAACCCCGCCGCCGAACGCATCTTCAGCCAGCGCGCGGGCGACGTCATCGGCCAGAACCTTACCCTGCTCATCCCGCAGCGCCTTTTTTTCCACGAGATGAAAGGCGGGCGCGGGACCGCCATCGCCACGATGGGCCAGCGGGAAGGCTACTACCCCTTTCCGATCGAGGTTTCCGTCAGCGCCATGGAGGTCGCGGGCCGCACGCAGTTCGTGGCCATCGTGCGCGATGTCTCGGCGCGCCAGCGTTCGGAGGACACCCTCCGGCAGATCAGCATCGGCGTTTCCCACACGACGGGTGAGGAGTTCCTCCGCTCCCTCCTCAAGCAGCTCTCGAAAGCTCTCGCCAACAATTTCGCCTTCCTCGTCGAACTGCGTAAAAGCCCCGCCGGCGTCCCCACCGCTGGCACCCTGACCGTCGCCGAGCAGGGCGCGATCCGCAGCGTCTGCCCGTACGATCTCGCCCACTCCGCCTGCGCCGAAGTCCTCGCCAAAGGCCCCCACGCCCACCTCGCCCAGGTGCGCACCCTTTTCCCCGAGGATGTCCTCCTCATCGATCTCGCCGCCGAGAGCTTTGTTGCCGTGCCCCTCACCGATCATCGCGGGCGGCCCGTCGGCATCATCGGCATTCTCGACCGCCACGCCCTGAGCGAGACCGAGATTATCGAAAGCACCCTGCAAATCTTTGCCGCCCGCGCCGCCGCCGAGATTGAGCGCAAACACACGGAGGAGGATCTCGCCGCCGAAAAAGAGCGCCTGGCCCTCACCCTGCGTTCGATCGCCGACGGCTTCGTGACAATCGGCAACGACGGCCGCGTCCTCATGTTCAATGCCGTAGCCGAGCGGCTCACCGGCTGGACTCAGATCGAAGCCGTCGGCCAGCCTCTCGGCGCCGTTCTGCAACTGCTCCACGAGCGCACCCGCCGTCCGCGCGCCCGCATCCTCCAGAGCATCCTCGACACTGGTGCCGCCGAGGGTCTGGGAGGTCCCGCCTTGCTCGCCGCGCGCGGCGGTGCGCCCGGCAGCGAGCGGCTCATCGAGGGAAACGCCTCGCCCATCCGCGATCCCGCCCACCGCAAGATCGGCTCCCTCATCGTCTTCCGCGACATCACCGAACGCCGCCACCTCGAGCAGGAGCAGCAGAAAGCCGACAAACTCGACAGCCTCTGCGTGGTCGCCGGCGGCATCGCCCATGACTTCAATAACTTCCTCACCACCATCCTCGGCAACCTCTCCCTAGCCCTCAACCATCCCGAACTCGACCCCACCCTCGGCGAGCGCCTTGGGGCTGCCAAAAAAGCCACCACCCGTGCCCAGGATCTGGCCCGCCAGCTCCTCACCTTTGCCAAAGGCGGCGCCCCCATCAAACAAACCTCCGCCCTCCCCAGCCTCGTCCGCGACACCCTCCGCCTCACCCTCCAAGGCACCTCCGTCCACTGCGAGTACCAGCTCCAGGACAACACTCTCTGGCCCGTTGAGATCGACCCGGGCCAGATTAGTCAGGTGCTCAGCGCTCTCGCCCTCAACGCCCACCAAGCCATGCCTGCCGGCGGCACCCTCCGCATCACCGGCGAAAACCTCGACCTGCCCACCGGGTCGCAGACCCTTGGCATGCGCGCCGGACGTTGGGTGAAACTTTCCCTGCAAGATCAGGGCATCGGCATCCCCGAGGGGTATTTCAAAAAAATATTCGACCCTTACTTCACCACCAAACCGAAAAACGCCGGCCTCGGCTTGGCCGCCGCCTACTCGATCATCAAGGCCCATGGCGGGCACATCGGCGTCGATTCCCAGCCCGGCGAAGGTGCCACTTTCACCGTCTGCTTTCCCGCCTCCGAAAAATGTGTCACCGTCGAATCCAGTGCCCCGCCCCAGCCCGTGGCTAACAGTCCCCGCATCCTCGTCACCTGCACCCTCGAGCCCCTCGGCTATCAGGTTACTGAAGCCTACGACGGGCAGGCCGCCATCGCCGCCTACGAGACCGCCCTGCGGGAAGGCCACCCATATCAACTCGTCATCTCCGACCTCACCATGCCCGACGGCCTGAGCGGGGCTCAGACCATCGCCCGCCTCCGCGAGATTGACCCCGCCGTCCGCGCCATCGTCTCCAGCGGCTACGCCCATGACCCGGTCCTCAGCAGATTTGAAGACTACGGCTTCACCGCAATGATCGCCAAACCCTACGAGATCGACGCCCTCGCCCGCAAAGTCGCCGCCACCCTCGCCTCGCCCGCCCCCACGGCGGTCATCTACCACGACTTCGTGGAGGAGAAGACCGCTTGAAAAGGCACCGACGGCTGCGCCTTTAGGCTAGAGCGTTTTAAGTAAAAGTGTAGCCGTTTGTGGTGAGCGGAGTCAGGGTTGGGAGAGGAAAACACGTTCGCTGGATTTGCGGGAACGGATTTCTGCCTTCCTATGGACGCGGGAGGAGGTGGCGCACCGTTTCCGAGGGTCGCTGGGCATGGTCAAGACGCTCCTGGCACAGCGGCGAGATCGGCGCGCGCCATCACCGCTCCGGGCGCAAGCCGGTGATCCTCAAAGCCCAGCATCGCCAGATGTGTGCGTTGCAGGGCGCGCGGCCCGACCTGACGCTGCAGGAACTCCGCACGCCGGTCGGACTGGACTGCACGCTGCCGGCCATTCACTACGCGCTCCAAAAAGTTGGGACTGACATATAAAAAGACTTTGCGTGCCGCCGAGCCAGACCGGCCCGACCTCGCGCAAACGCGCCGGCATTAGCGGCGGCGGCAGGGCGGATTCGATCCCGCAGGCTCGTCTTCCTCAATGAAACGGGGGCGAAAACAACATGACCCGGCGGCGGGGCCGCGCTCCGAGCGGCGCGCGGCTCCAGGCCAGCGCCCGACATGGCCACTGGCACACCCCGACGCTGATCGCTGCGTAAGCGTATCGCCGCGCGAAAAAGTAGTTCGCCTCCTTGAAAAGGGAGCAAAGGCTGCGAACATCCGCCGCTTTATGCGCACCTCATCCCTCCTTTTAACCACGGTCGCCTTGGCTCTCCTCCCGACCTTCGGCGATGCCGCCATGGTCAGCCTCTATGGTAATGACATCGCCCCTCGCGTCGCGGTGGCCTAAAATGTCGCCTCCACTTCGCTTCGCCCTTTCTCGCCGGCTCTTCCTTTAACCCACCGTTGAAACTCCCGCCGTGTCCCGGTTCTCCGCGATGATCCTCAACGCGCTGCCCATGTGGCGGCGCTCCGACGCCCGGCGCGCGGCGGCGATCGGGCTGGCCGTGGCGGCGTTCGCGGCGGTGATGGCGAAGGGTGCCGAGGGATCTCCGTCCACGGCGGAGCAGCGGAGAAACGTTCAAACGGGGCGGAGGCCGATGGATTTTCCAGTTTCCTGGTCGGCCCCGGATCGAGTCGTGGTGGCGATGAAGATTCGGAACGGTGTGCCCACGATACCGTGCTCCGTGAACGGTCAGGAAGTGTGGATGATTTTGGATACGGGCAGCGAGGTGTGTGTGCTCGAGGCCGAGACCGCGCGACGCGCCGGAGTGCGCACGATTCATCGCTCGCTGGCCGAGGTCGAGGTGACGGGTGCGGGGGGGGAGGAAACCGCCTTGGTGGGTGTTCCGGACGTCGTGACCGTCGGCGCCTGGCGCTGGCGGGGTTTGCCCTGCGTCGTGCGCACGGCCCCCAGGGCTGCCACAGAGCCCGGATGGTTTTCACCTCCGCGGGTCGCCTTCGACATCCTCGGCATGAGCGCGCTGCGGGCGATGTGTTCCTACGTCACTCTCGATTACCCGCGTGGCGAGGTGGTCTTCGGATTCCGCCAAGGGTATCGGCAGGGGAGTCCGGCGACGGCCAGTCGGCAGCCGTTCGCGGTGAAGCGCGGAGTTCCGTTTGTGAAAGTGGCGGCGGAGGGCCATGAGTGGTCGGCACTGGTGGATACCGGCGCGTCTTCGAAAATGGAAATAGACCAAGTCACGGCGGCGCGATTTGGGATAAGAAAGCAGGCCCGCTGGATTAACGCCGTCCGTTTTGGTCTGGGGGACGCGGGCGGCGCGAAACAGCGGAGATTCGAATGCCTCACGCTGCCCAGCGTGACCTGCCTCGGACGGAATTGGCGGAAGGTCGAGGCGATGCTGGTGGCTAACGAGTCGAAGATCGGTAGCGGGCTCTGCGCAGACTCACGGCTCACGATCGATTTTACCGGCTCACAAATCTGGCTTGAGGCGTCTGGGGCTCGCGCCCGGTGATTTCTTGACAACCACCCGTGCTTCCGCAGGCTGAAGCCGTCGTGAATCTGCCACTTTTTTTCCCCAACCTGCCCCGGCTTGCAGCGCTGCGCGGGGGCGCGGATCGTTGGCGCGCGGAACTGGGCTGAGCTCGCCATGGCCATGCCGGATCGCGCCGAACCGTCGAATTGGGGACAAAAGCCCCGCTACGGAGAGTTTGAAATCGAGGGTGCCCAGGACGGCAAACCGCGCCTGCTGGGGGAAGGGAGTTTCGGGAAGACCTTTGCGGCGGTGCGCACGGACGCCATCGCCGGGGGCGTGATCGAGGAGCACGTCGCGGTGAAGGTGCTGAACCCGGCGCTGCTGTGCAGCGAGTCGCGACGTTTTCAGGTGATCCAGGAACTGGTCGCGCTAACCAAGTTCAAGCACTCGAATCTGATCCATTACATCCGCTGCGGGGAAGATGACGGCGAAGTCTATTACGCGATGGAGTTGTGCCGGGGCGGCGATCTTTCGCGTCTCGTGCGGCGCTACCGGGTCTTGCCGGAAAAAGTGGCGGCGTTGATCGGCTTGCAGGTGGCCACCGGGTTGCGCGAGGTGCATCAGCGCCACCGACTAGTGCATCGCGACATCAAGCCGTCGAACATCATGCTCGTGGATGAACTGGAGCCCGGCCTCGGGGTGTCGCAAATCGCCGACCGGCTCGAGGAGCAGGAGGGGCTCTGCCGCATTGTCGATTTCGGCCTCGTGAATTTCGCGCTCAACCTGCAGGAGGCGAATCAGAAATTCGTCGGCTCTCCCATGTATGCCAGCCCGGAGCAGATCGGCGAACAGCCGGTGGATGGACGGAGCGACATCTATTCGCTGGGGATGACGTTGTGGTATCTAGTGCAGGGGAAAGGCCCGCTCCTGGACACGGCGGGCAATGATCTCAAAGGCGTGCGCCACGCCATGCTCCGCCACACCATGCCGGAGGAACATGAGCCGAATCTCCCTCCGCATTTGAGCGCGGAGTTCCGGAGCGTCCTCGCGAAGATGGTCGCCAAGAAGCCGGAGGAGCGCTACGCGAACGCCGCGGAAGTGCAGCACGCGCTGCGCGATTATCTGCGGACTGAGGCGGTGTCCGAGGAGGCCCGATTTACGGTCACGCGTTTCCCGGACCGGCTGGCGAGCGGTTTCGTGCTGGAGACGGATTTGCCCGCTCGCGCCCCCCGGCGCAGTCATGTCGCGCAGGAGAAAACGACGGGCGAGCGGGTGAAGCTCACGGTTCTGAGCGAGGCGGGAGAGAGCCCGGAGACCGAGGCGCTGGCGGAGCAGTGGTGCCGGCTGGGGGAGTTGTCGCGGCAGTACGCGCGGCGCCCGACTTTGCTCCCGATCCGGCAGGTGGTGTGGGCGGCCGATGGGCTCGCCGTGAGCGAAGACTGGCAGCCGCACCGAACCGTGGCGGAGGTCGTCAAGGCGCGTGCCGAAGCCGGTCAGGCCGTGGCTTTCGCCGAGGCCATGACGCTGCTGCGCCCGATCGCCGAGGCGCTGGATTTCCTCATCGAGCACGGCCAGAACACGGTGTTTTTACGCGGGGACGAAGTCTGGCTGACGCCTCTTTCCGGGAAGGCGGACGCGGGGCCCGATCCGCTGACACCGTGGGCGGAGTTACAGGCGCATTTCAGCATGCTGGCTTGGCTGGGCGTCCGCGCTGATACCGCGAGCGCCATTTCCTCCCTGCAAGAAACCCTCGCGGAATCGCTGGAAACGTCGGATTTCGACCTGCACCCGGTACCGTCCATCGCGCGTCTCGTCTATTTCATCATGAGTGGCATGGAGGTCAGCGCCGCGGCGCAGTTCACTTCCCAAGCTTATGGACCGGTGGCAAATCTGAGAGCGTTATCTAATGACCTGATTCGGGATCTGCTTTGCCGGAAAAACGCCTGGACGCATGCGACCACGGTTTTGCGGGATCTCTGCACTCACGAAGGAATCGTGTGGCAGCACCTCCCGCCGACGCTGTCCGCACACCGCAGCACGGCGGCCGGCGGCACTTCCCCGTCCGCGCATCCCTCGACTCCGATGACCAGCGGGAGTGTCGGCGAGTCTTCGCGGCGGGATGCGGCTGGCGGGGAAAAAGTGTGCGAAATCGTCAGCCCCGGCGTGGTCCGCAGTCCGTACGATCCGGAGCGGAGGACCCAGCAGTTGCTCGCGCAGCTGTGGGTGCCTTCGGGCCGGGTGCGCTGTCAGATCACGCAAAAATCCTTCCGGCTTCCGCGCAAGCTGGACCCGCTGCTGGCGCGGGTGGTGGCGCCGGGCATCATTCAAAGTCCCTACGTGGCGGAAGTGACGCAGCAGGTGCCGTGGGAAGACTGGGTGGCCGGCGGCGAAATCGTCTGCGCGGAGTCCGGCCGGCGCATCGCGCTGCCGCAGGGCTTGCCGGCACCCGATGGGATTTTGCCGCCGCAGCGTGCGGGAGCGATCATCAGCCCTTACGATGGGGTAACTTCCATTCCGATCCCGCCGAACCGCTGGGAGGCAGGAGCGAGCGTGTTGTGTCCGGCGACGCAATCGCATTTTGTTTTGCCCAAGGTCCTGCCAGCCTTGGAAGCGCTGGCCGAAGCCAGCCGCCCGGGCACGCTGGCCACACCGTATGAAACCACCAAGACCTGGCAGATCGAGCCGATGGAATGGGTCGCAGGGAGCCAGGTGCCCTGCCCGGTTTCAGGGAAGCCGCTCCGGTTGCCGCCGGTCGTGGATCGTTGGCCGGCCCCAGCCCGCCTCGTGGATGCCTCGCGCCGGCTGGTGAGCAATCCCTTTCGCCCCGGCACCACGGTGGAAGTGCCGGGGAGCGCGTGGCGTCCGGGAGCCACGGTGCAGGTGCCCGCGGCCGCGTTGAGCCCCGATGCCACGGTGCCGATTCAGCAGGCCGGGCGGACGATTTTGCTGCCGGCGGATTTGCCGCTGCTCGCGGGAGAAGTAGTCGAAGGCCGCCCCGGCGTGATGCGCTCGCCATACAGCGGGGAGATTGTGGCCATTCCGCCAAGAGCCTGGACGTCTGGAGCGGCGGTGACTTGTCCGCGGACGCAGTTGCAGTTTTTGCTGCCCGGTCACCTCCCGGAATGGATTCCCGAGGGCAATATTTCCGGCCTGTCGTCCGGCAAGGTGCGCAGTCCTTACGAACCTTTCGCGGAAATACCGGTGCCAGCCGATGAGTGGCTGCCCAACCAGCAACTCCGCTGCCCCGAAACGGGCCGCGCTTTCCGCTTGCCAGAGGACTTGCCCGGACTCGAGGGAAAAGTGAAACCGGGCTCCCCAGGCAAAGTGACATCTCCCTTCTCCGGGGAAGTGCAGGACGTGCTGCCGGACGACTGGAAGCCGGGCCAGCGCCTGGAGTGCGCCGGAACCGGTCGTCCGTTTCGGCTCCCGGCCGCCGTCGAGGAGTGGGTGATGGATGGCGAATGGGTGCCGGGTTGCCCGGGGCGGATTCGCAGCCCGTATCATCCCCATCCCGAATTGGATCTGACGGCGGAGGAATGGCGGCCGCGCCAAGTCCTGACCTGTCCCGCCACGCAGCGGCGTTTTCGCGCGCCGATCAGCGCTGGCTTTCCCACGCTCGCGCTGGAAAAGGAGGCTGTGCAATACGCGCTCGCGGAGCCGGGCTGCACGCCAGCCGAGGCGGCGGATGCGCTCAAGCGGCAGCACCGCATGGCGACCGCGGTCCTCGTGCAGGCGGTCTGGGAAAGGCACGATCTGGAGACGGTGGAAAAGCGCCAAAGCAATGTGCAAACCGCCGAGGTGCTGCCGGACGAGCCGGGCATGGTGCGCAGCCCGTACGGTTCGCGTGCCGAGCTGGTGGTTCCGCCCGCCCTGTGGATGGAGACGGAAGCCTCCGCGCTCTGTCCGGAAAGCGGCCGGCGTTTTCTCCTGCCAGCGAAGCGGCCTCCGCTGCTCGCCCAGCTCGTGCCGGGCACACCGGGATGCCTGATTAGCCCATACGCGCCCGAGGAACCGTTCCGCATTTCGCCCGACCAATGGCAGCCCGGCCGAAGCGTCCGCTGCGGGCACACCAGCCAGCCGCTGCAACTGCCCCGGGATCTGCCGGAATGGCTGCCCGAGGGAACGCTCCAGGGCGATCTGCCGGGGGTGGCCTTCAGTCCGTACGGCCGGCGCGGCGCGGTGCGGATTCCCGCTTCGGACTGGCTCGCCGCGGCCCGCGTGACGTGCTTGGAAACAGGACGCATTTTCGTCCTGCCGGCCGAGCTTCCGCTGCCGACCGCGACGGTGGATGAAAACCAACTGGGCGAGGTGGTGTCTCCGTACTCCCGCAAGAGCACCCTGCGTGTCCCCCACCGCCTCTGGAAACCCGGCGTGCGCCTGATCTGCCCGGAAACGAAGCGGGCTTTTCTCCTGCCTCCCACGCTGCCCGTGTGGAACCTCCGGCCCTTCCCTTGGAAGGCCGTCGCCGGATGGTCTGCCGCGGCGTTGATCGTCGTGGGCGGCTGGTCGGCGCGGTCGCACTTCAGTCGTCCCTTGCCGCCGGTGAACTCACCCGTCGTGAAGCTTGAGGGGATGAAAGCCGAGGCGGCCACCGGCGCGGGCCAAGGCAGCACCAGCACCCAGGAAGGGGAAATGCCTCCCCCCCCGCCGCCGCCGCGGAGGGTGTTTTTTGTCGGCGGCTTGGACATCGAGGGTTGGCCCGCGACGAAAAAGGATCTGCCCAAAAGTCTGCGCTTGTTCCACCAGGGAAAAGAAGTGGCGCTGAAAATGGAAAACAATCTACTCACCGCCCTACTGCCCGCAGCGCTGGATGAGCGGCCCGCCGCCGAGGTGGAATTGCAACTGCCCGGCTGGCAGGCGGTCAAGGTGGCTCTGCCCACTCCCGAGGAAAGCGACGTGCTCGTGAAAGACCGGCCGCGCCTGGCGCGGCAACGCATGGCCCTTCCGGCCAGTATCATTCCCGAGGGCGGCACGGATTACGAATACCTCGAAGCGTCGTGGCAGGGCCGCCTGAACCAGGAGCCCGACGCGGTTCCGCCGTCGGCGAACCCGGTCAGGTTACGGATCGCCAAGGGAGAAATCGAACGTCCGCTGCCCACCGGGATCTATGACTTTACCTTGCTCGGGGGGGATTCCGCAAAACTCGACGTCAAGCGTCATGTCTGGAAAGCCGGGGTGCCGCTGTCTTCCCAAGCGCTGAGCTTTTATACTCTGCCTCCCTCGCTGTCGGGGGAGTTTCTCGGATTACTCTTCACAGTCCGCAATAAGGATAAGCAGTTGGAAGGCGGCTACTTTTTTTCCCTGACCGTGGCGCCTAAGTTGGCGGCCGTGAAAGCTCTGGTGAATCCTCTGCCCATCAAAGGCGGAGAGGTTATCAGCGCCCAATCCCTCAAAGCGGACAAGGACGAACTCGGGATAATCGGGAACCTCAAACTAACCGATCCCCGCACGCTGGAGTTCGACGCGTCCCTCCGCATGTTTGATTACCACTGGACGCTCAAGGCGGAGGAAAACGGGACCCGCTTCATGTATGGCGGGCTGGTGGAGTTCAATGACGCGCATCTCGCGCAGGAGAAGGTGCGCATGGAACAAATGTTCCGGGAAAAAGCACGCAGCGCGCGGGTCGCAGCGCTGGCGGCGGATCGCTTGGGCAGCATCCGGCCCGACCATTACCGCATCCTTTACGGAGAGAATTTTAAAGAGGCGAAACAGAAGGCGCAGTATCTCATGGAGACTTATCCCGACATGAAGGTGAAGGGCAGTTCCATCTATTTTGGGCTGCACTCCGGAAGCGAAGTGGTGCGCGTGGTCCGCCTAAAAAATGGGGACTGGGATTTGCAAAAAGACCCAAGGTAGGAAGGCGCCACGGTGAAAGAAATCCCGCGGAGAATGGTGTTAGCGGTGGGTTTCTCGGTAGGCCTCGTCTTGGCGATCGCCTACGTCGCCGCGCGGTTCGTCAATAGCCGCGGGCGGGCTCCAGCCGCGGTTTCTCGACCTCCGCTCATCCTGCGCCGCGAGATGATTACCCTCGCCTTGACCATGCCTCCCGGCGGCACGGACTACGATACTGCCGAGGTCATCTGGATCCGCTCGCTGGAGGAGGAGCCCTCTGCCCAGCCACCTCGCGAAAGTCCGATCATTCCATTGGATTTCGCGGGGACCAAACATCTCGCGCCTCTGCCGACAGGCATCTACCGCTGCACCTTGAAGAGCCGGAGTGGCGCGCGCATTCGAGATTTCGCACTGAGCGCGAGTTTGGTCCTGCGCGCCAAAGCAACCCCCACGGTCCTTTCCTTGCCTCCGTCGTTATCCCGCACGTACATCGGCTGGGCCGGTTCCACCATAGACCCCCGGCAGCCCGGCGATCCCACTGGTTTTTTTTGCGGCGTCCATCTCGACCTGCGCAAAAACACCGGGGAGGTGTCGCTGGCCTTTCTGCCGCTCCACCGCGAGCAATCGTTGCGCTACGGCGATCTCAAGCCTCGTCCTGATACCGTCTGGCCGATCAGCAATCTCTTTCTCGAAGACCCGGTGAGTCTGGCCTTCGATTGCCCCCTCTCCCATGCGGACTATCGGATGGTGCTCCTGGCGGCGGATGGACGTGTCACACTTTTGCCCGAACTGATCCTTCCGGAGGACGAGCGGCAGCAAAGTGAACTGCTCGGGCGGATGCGGACCTTGATCCAAGTCCAAGCCCGCAACGCTGCCAAAAACCCGGACTGGTTTGACCCCAGATACGTCCAACTTCCCGCGCAGCAACTGCCAAACAATGAAAACCTCGCTTCGCGCGATCAATTTGCGCGGCACCTCGCCAAGCTTTCGCGGACGCCGGTGAAGTCGATCGACTTGGGTTCCCAGGTCACAGTGCACCGGAGCGGGCGGGATTTGTGGGAAGTGCAGGTCGAGAGCATTGAGGGGGGGGCCGTCCGTCCGTAGCGCTGTGTCATTTTCCCGTGAAACTTCTCTTTACATCGATAGTTGGCTCAGGTTTAACCGGCACTCCATCCGGAGCGGCCAACTAGTTTATTATATCTATTATGCGACCAAGAAATCCCACCCCAGCACCTTCCTTCCCCTCAACTCAATGGCCTTCCAGTTGGCGCGCCCTTATCCGAACGGCCGGCTTGGGTACGGTCCTGGCCTGCGCCACCGGGAGTCAGGCAGACGATCGGGCCGTGAGCCTTTCGCGGTTTAATTCACCATTTGATACCAATAAGCTGATTTACGCTTATCCGGCGGTCACTGTCGAAAGCAGCGTGTGGTCTTCCTCCTTCGCTTCCGCCCCCTCACCGCGCAGCATGCCCACCGCCGTTTCGGTCCAAAGCAGCGTCTGGAGTTCTTCGTTCACTCCCCCACCGGAACCCCGTTCCGAAGCCGCCGTTCCGCCACCTGAACCGGGCGTGCCCGCCGCAAAGAAAGCGCCGCGCAGACCTGCCCCAGCCCCGGACTTGAAACCCGAACCTCCCACGACTTTCCGCAAGAGAACCCCGCTTCCAAAAAGGCAGACGGAAACTGCCGAGGTCGAGCCCCGCAAGCCGCAGTTCCGGGCCAAGCCAGCGCTGCGTGAAAAGCATCCTGCATCGGAGTCTTCGGCGAAAGAATTACTGGACAAGGAATTGATGCCACCCGTCGTGGATACGTCTCTCGTTCATGTCAGTGGCACGGCCGGATACTACAGCCGTTACATGTTCCGCGGTCTCGACGTGGCCTACCGGACGGGCATCGACCAGAGTAATGAAAGTGCGTTCTTCGGGACCAGTGGAGCTGTGTCCATCCAGAATTTCGCCGTGGGTTTTTGGTACATGAACAGCTTGGATAGTTACGTGCCGGGGGGCGCGGGCTTCGATGGGTCTTACGGCAATCCCAAGAACCAGCTGGATTTCCGCACCCCGCCGCGGGAGCGTTACCAAGAGTATGACCTCTTCGCCAATTACACGTTCCGCATCGCGAAGGATCTGTCGCTCACTGCGGGGATGAACTTTTACTGGTTCTCCGACGGGCGCTTTTGGGCTCAGGGAGACCACCATGTCAATAATACCATGGAGGCGGCTGCCAGCCTCAACTGGACGGGCGTTCCGTACCTCAACCAGACCGTCAATTACTTTTACGACTTCGACGCTTTCACTGGGGGCTTCCTCGAATACAAGGTCTCCATGCGACCGATTGAACTCTATAAGAGTGGGGATTTCGCCATCGGTTTGTCGCCTAACCTCGGCATCAGCTACGATTTCCGCTACAACGGCACGAATAACGGCTGGAACAATTTCGAACCCGGCGTGGATGTACCGATCCACATCACAGACGGCTTGAGCCTCAATTTTGGGGTTCGCTACTCGATGGATTTGGGTGACTCCTCTCAGGGCGCCCAAGGTCAGCCAGTCGATCGGACGGATGACCGGCTCTGGTTCTCAGCTACCTTTCAGTACACCTTTCCGACGGCCGAATCCGAAGCGAAACAACTGGCTCGCACTGGTTACAAAGACCTCGCACCTGTTCTTGCCTTTGGCGGTGATCCAGACAATCGCCGCTGGCGTGTTTCCACCGGCGCCGGCATGCGCTCGATCCATTCTTCGTTCGACGTGGGGCGTGCCAAACGTTTCAATATCGATTCATTATTCATCCGAAAGTCCGGCGGCGGATTTCTGGGATTTGCCACCGATACCCAAAATGCCGTGTATTTGGATGGCACGGTGTTCTCAGGGGATAGTTCCGGCTATGGTGACGGAACCACGGATTTTACCGTGCAGAACGCGTCACAAGTGACAGCCGATGCAAAGCAGGGAGATGGTGGGAACAATCGGCAGATCACTTACCATTCAGACCGCTATGCCTATTCCACGACGGCCAGCGGGAACGGCTTTAACTCCGGTGACTCGGATCAAATCGTGTATCCGTATATTAATCTGAGTTACGACGTCGTGAGTGGCGATCGAGTTGGAGTGAGTGTCGGCGTGGGCTACGCTTTTAATCATTCCAGCATGAATTCTGGCGCTCAACTGGCCGGCCTGCAGACGGCGACAGAAAATCGGACCGCGCAGTCTTTCATTTACAACGTGGATGAGCTCTTCAGCACCAATACCGCGATTGTGACTCCGCTGGATGCGAGAACTGTGAACAACGATCCGGCTAACCCCAATGCGTATTATCTGATCTACGACGGCACCCAGTATGATGCGAATTACGGTACTGGGGCTGGCAACCCCGATCTTTCCAAACTGGGTCCGCAACGTACTGCGACAAACACCCGCCAGGCGGTTGCCACCGTGGCTGCTTTCCGCGCGGCCACTTTGGACGTGGATATGCATAGTATCTCCATCCCGATCGACTTCAGCTATAAGATTACAGACCGCATTCGCACGCGCGTATCCTTCGGCCCGACGCTGAATATCTTTAACGAAGAACTTACCACCGAGACCTACTACCAGCTTCTCAATCCAGGAGCGGTGACGACAACGACCACGGGGCAGGTGGTAACCTACAAGAGCCCCTATGACAGTTCGATCATCGGCGGCGGTGTGGTGAATAAACCGGACGGGACGGTCGGCACGGTCTCGACGGCACCGACGGTCAGCAGTACTGGCTCCTCCAATTCCGCTCCCTCCGCCTCCGCGAGCGGCGGCAAAGGTTCTTCGGATGGGCGCTCGCGCGATCTTCCCGGCAAGAATCTGGCGCGTGCGACCAACCATCATTCCGGCCAGCATTTCGAGGCCGGCGTCTTCGGCCAGTTTACGGTTGAACTTGATCTGGATTCCGCCAAGCGCTGGTTCATGGAAGCCTATGCCCGGTATGACTATGTGCCCGGCTTTACCATCTCAGACGGAGCGACCAGTTCGGAGATCGATGCATCTTCCTGGGGTGCAGGCATTGGTCTCGGATTTCGTTTTTGAAGTAGATCCGCTCATCGCGGCGCAGTTTACTTTCACTTGCGATCACGATCATTCCTGGTGGCGAAACCTCCGGGGAGCGAGTTTGAGCATTAAACCAGATCCCCGTACCGACGACGCTCAGCGCGCTGGCTCTGGGACTCTCCACGCCAGCTCTGCGGCGCCGCCGGAAGGCTAGCGTTTGGAGCACACTTTCACCGCAACCCCGGCGATCAAGTCCTGCCACAAAGCCGCTGGCCATCCGCGCGTCGGCGCGAGAACCGGAGCACAGCAGTACGGGGAAAGCTTCCATACCTCGCGTCCGCGAGGACATGCCCGCGCCCGTGGTGATCCGGGATGACCAGCAGCGCGGGCGGAAACGGAGAGCTGAGGAAACGCTGATTCCAAGCCGGCACAAGCCCCGCCGCTATTCCTTGAAATCCGTCTCCGGCTTGGCGAGGTCCAGTTCTTTGATCCACGTATTGCGGT
>JBBQCM010000067.1:0-35343 GCA_038318725.1 Chthoniobacterales bacterium | reverse complement strand
GCTCACACCGCGCTCGGGAGTGCGTCCGAATTCACCGAGCGCCACCACGAGTGTTTCGTCGAGAAGGCCGCGCTGGTCGAGGTCGTCGATGAACGTGCTGAAGCCTGCGTCGAGCATTGGGCCGGACTGATTCTTGATGCGGTTGGTGAGGTCCGCGTGCGTATCCCACGAATGGTTGTCGGAGTTCGCGACCTTCGGCCAGATGACCTCCACCACGCGCGTCCCGGCTTCCACCAGACGCCGCGCGAGCAGCAGGCTTTGGCCGAAGGTGTTCAGGCCATAAGCCGCGCGCATCTTTTCTGTCTCGCGGTCGATGGCGAAGGCGTCGCGCGCTTTGCCGCTGGTGATGAGGTCGAGCGCTTTGCCGTAGTATTCGTCGAGGTGGTAATTCTCCACCGCCTTGTCGATGTCTGGCATGGTCTGCTCAATGGACTGCCGCAGCGAAGCGCGCCGTTTCAGCCGCATCGCGAAGACATCGGGCCGCAGGTTCAGGTCATCCACGCGGATGCGGTTCATCTTCGTCATGTCCATGTCATCGCCGTCGGGAAAGAGCGTGTAGGGATCGAAACCCTTGCCGAGAAAACCCGCGGTGCCGCCCTTGCCGACGACGTTACTTTCCTGCAAAGGCCGCGGCAGCATGACGAACGGCAGCATCGGCTCCGTTGGAGGTTTCAGCCGGATGATGTTCGACCCGAAGTTCGGATAGTCCTTCGCGTTCGGCGGCTCGAGCTGGCCGGACGGCGAGACCTTGTCCGTGGTGTAGCCCGTCATGATCTGGTAAATCGCCGCCGTGTGATTGAAGAGCCCGTTCGGCGTGTAGCTCATCGAGCGCCCCATCGTGAGCTTGTTATTGATCTACGCGAGCTTCGGCAGCACTTCGGTGAAATTGATGCCCGGAATCTTCGTCGGGATGTTCTTGAACGAGCTACGGATTTTCTCCGGCACATTCTCCTTCGGATCCCACAAATCGAGATGCGACGGCCCGCCCTGGAGATAGACCATGATGACCGACTTCGCCTTCCCCCACCCCGGCCCGCCCTTCGCGACCGCCGGCTCCGCGGCCGCCTCTGCCCGCAGTTTGAAAAGCGACCCGAGCGTCAGCCCCATGATCGCCGAGCCGCCGACGCGGATGATGTCGCGGCGCGAAACGCCGAGGTGAGCGTCGCAAAGATCGCGACCGGGTTGTCCTGAGATGCGGAGCATAATTTTTGGGGAGGAGGGATGGCTGTGAAAAAGGTAATCAATTCCTTGGGGAATTGTTAGCCTTTCGTCCCGGCCCGCCACGATGCCGCGTTTTGCCAGCTTCCCGTCGTCACCCTCGAGAAAGAACGCGCTTGAACACCGGGAGGGTTTTCGGCTGAGGTGCGCGTGTGGCCTTGCGCGATACCAGCGGTGTTATTCCTTCGAGGGCGGTGTCTTTCGACACCACGCGGTGGAGTGTCGTCACCGCCGTTGGCAATCACCTTTCCCCCCACGCTGCGGAGGCGCTGGAGACTCTTTGCCGGGCCTACTGGTATCCGCTCTACGCCTACGTGCGCCGCAAAGGTCTGGCTGTCACAGACGCCGAGGACGTGACCCAGGAATTTTTCCGGCGTTTGATCGAGAAGAACCATCTGGCCTCCGTGGATCGCAGCCTCGGCAGCTTTCGCGCATTCCTTTTGGCCTCGATGAACCACCTCCTCGCCAACGAATGGGAAAAAGCCCGCACCCTCAAACGCGGCGGCGGCCACCAGATCATCTCGCTCGACGCGGAAGAGGCGGAAGGCCGACTGATGCGGGAAACGGCGGTGCCTGAATCTGCGGAAAAAGCCTTCGACCGGCGCTGGGCGCTCACCCTCCTCGACCGGGCGCTCGCGCAATTGCGCGCGGAATTTGCGGCGTCCGGCAAGCTCCCGCAGTTCGAGGCGTTGAAAGGATTTCTCTCTGGCGTCGCGGGCGATGGCGAATATCCGGCGCTCGCCGAAAAGCTCGGCATGGACGCCGGCGCGGTGGCCGTGGCCGTGCATCGCCTGCGCCTGCGCTACCGCGAAACCGTCCGCGCCGAGATCGCGCAAACGGTGGCCAGCGAGGAGGAGCTGAAAGTCGAAATGCGCCACCTCTTTGCCAGCCTGGATTGACTCAGCCCTGCGAGAATAGCGTGTAATCCTCCCGGTCGTTTCCTTCTTCCATAAAGGACACCATGCCCGCTGAACGAACCTGCCCACAGTGCGGGACGATCCTGTCCCCCGACGCCCTGGAAGGCCTTTGCCCGAAGTGCGTGGGCCGCGCCGCCTTCGACATGCCGTCGGCCCATCCGTCCACCCCCGAACCCCGGCTGGCCGACCTCTCTGCGGAGGGCTTGGCCGGAGAGATGGCCCGGCTCAAGCCCGAGGAGATCGGCGACCAGATCGGGCCGTATAAGTTGATGGAGCAAATCGGGCAGGGCGGTTTCGGGACGGTGTGGGTGGCGGATCAGGAGAAGCCGGTGCGCCGGCGCGTGGCGCTGAAGATCATCAAGCTGGGCATGGATACGAAGGAGGTGATCGCGCGTTTCGAGCAGGAGCGGCAGGCGCTCGCGATGATGGATCATCCGCACATCGCCAAAGTCCTCGACGCGGGAGCCACGCAGTGGGGGCGACCGTATTTCGTGATGGAATTGGTGCGCGGCATCAAGATCACCGACTACTGCGATCAGGCGAACTTACCCACCGCCGACCGGCTCGCGCTTTTCATACAGGTCTGCCACGCCGTGCAGCACGCGCACCAAAAAGGGATCATCCACCGCGACCTCAAGCCCTCGAACATCCTCGTCACCCTGCACGACGGCGTGCCCGTGCCAAAGGTCATCGACTTCGGCGTGGCCAAGGCGACCCAGCAGGTGCGGCTCACGGACCTGACGATCTACACGCAGTTCCAACAAATGATCGGCACGCCGCTCTACATGAGCCCCGAGCAGGCGGAGATGAGCGGCCTGGACATCGACACGCGCAGCGACATCTACAGCCTCGGTGTGCTGCTTTACGAACTGCTCACTGGCCGCACGCCCTTCGATCCCGTGGAGTTGATGAAAGCGGGCCTGGACGAAATCCGGCGCACCATCCGCGAGCAGGAGCCGCAAAAGCCGTCCACCTTCCTGAGCACGATGGCTTTCGAGTTGCGAACCAATGTGGCGCAGCATCGACAGGTCGAGGGCGCGAAGCTCGTGGGGCTCATCCGCGGCGACCTCGATTGGATCGTGATGAAGGCGCTCGAAAAAGATCGCAACCGTCGCTACGAGACGGCCAGCGATTTTGCCCGCGATATTCAGCGGTTCATCGAGGACCAGCCGGTCAGCGCCGCCGCCCCTTCCGCCAGCTATCGCTTCGGCAAATTTGTCCGGCGAAACAAAGCCGCACTCAGCGTCGCCGCGCTGATCTTCGCCATCCTCATGGGCGCCACCGGCGTCAGCGTCTGGCAGGCAAAAGTCGCGATCGCGGCGAAAAAGGATGCGCTCGCGAAAGCCAGCGCCGAGCGGACGGCCCGCGAGGAGGCCGAGGCCATCTCCACTTTCCTCACCGAGGTCTTCCAAAGCCCCGACCCGAACCGTGATGGCCGCACCATTACCGTTGCCGAAATGCTCGACCGGACTGTCAAAAAATTGGAAAGCGACTTGACCGACCAACCGGAACGCCGGGCGAGACTTTACCTGGTTCTCGGCAAGACCTACCGAGTCTTGGGCCGGCACCACAGAGCGATCACGATAGAAGAGAAGGCCACGGATCATTACCTCAAATTCCTCGGCCCGGAACACCCCGAAACGCTTGCCGCGAAGGGTGAACTTGCGAGATCCTATGCTGATGCCGGACGCAAGGAGGAGGCGCTTAAGATGCAAGAGGACGTATTCGCGCTCTGTCGCAAGGTGTGGGGGCCGGAACACTCCGAAACACTCGAATCAATGGGCCAACTTGCGAATTCCTATGCCGACGCCGGGCGGGAGGGCGAGGCGCTCAGGATGCGAGAGGAGGTATTGGTGCTTAGTCGTAAGGTGAACGGTCCAGAGCATCCCAACACGCTTTGGGCGATGGGTGAGCTTGCAACTTCCTACCGCCGCCTCGGTCGCTCGAACGATGCGCTCAAACTGGGAATTGAGGGGCTGACGCTCTGCAGCAAGGTGCATGGCCCGGAGCATCCCAATACGTTTTGGGCGATGGGCGATGTCGCATGGTCTTATCGCGATGCCGGACGCGGAGAGGAGGCGCAACAGATGTGGGAAGAGATTCTGCCGCTTGCTCGCAAGATCTTTGGCCCAGAGGACAACAGCACTCGCTGGGCGATGGGCGAACTCGCAAATTGTTATGTAGGCGCAGGTCGGCTGGAGGAGGCACTAAAGCTGCGGGAGGAAGTGCTTTCGCTTCAACAGAAGTGGGACGGCCTGGAGCATCCCCGCACGCTTGGGGCCATGAATCATCTGGCGAATTCCTATCACGATACTGGTCGCCGAGATGAGGCGCTTGCCATGCGGGCGAACGTGCTCGGACTTCGCCGGAAGGTCAGCGGTCCGGAACATCCCGACACTCTATGGGCAATGACGAATCTGGCGCTGTCCTACTACGATGCCGGGCGGCAGGAGGAGGCACTCAAGATGCGGGAAGACGTTCTAACGCTCCGACGAAAGGTCAGCGGTTCGGAACATCCCGACACGATTCGGGCGATTGATGACCTGGCGTATTCCTACTCTGCGGCTGGCCGCTTGGAAGAGGCGCTCCCGTTGCTGGCCGAAGAATCCGCACGCTCGCTCGCCGACACGTTTTTGGCTCAAAAAATCACGGCACTCCAAGCCTGGTTCGGCAAGAACGCCGACCACGCTGCCACCTGTCGGCGAGCGCTCGAACTGGCCGCAGCGACCGACGATCCCTCGGTCGCCGATCGTGCGGCCAAAGCCTACTGCCTGCTGCCATCCTCCGATCCGCAGTTCCTCGAAGCCGCTCTGACGCTTGCCCGGCGCGCGGTGGACTTGGGTAAGCAGCATCAATATTTGCCCTACTATCAAATGGCCCTCGGCATGGCCGAATACCGGAGCGGCAGCTACCCGGCCGCGGACGCAGCCCTGAGTGCTGCTGAGCTGGAGGGCAAAGACAACCCTCATGTGCGGGATACGGCCCGGTTTTTCCAGGCGATGAGTCTTTTTCAGCAAGGCAAGCCCGCGGAAGCTCGCAAGCTCTTCGCCGAAGCCGAAGCGGAAATGAAACCGCTGCCTGCGGACGAACGCCAGCCCTTCGCGGACGGCGCGACCCCTGACGACCTCATCGTCTGGCTGGCCGACAAAGAGGCCAAAACGCTCCTGCGTAGTCCGCGATGAATCGTTTCGACCGATGAGCGTGATCATTCAGACCAAGCGGCTCGATCTCATCCCGTTGTCCCCGGCGGTCCTCCGTGCGGCACTGGAGGGGGACCGGAATGAGATTGGGAGACTGCTCGGCGCTGCTGTTCCCCAAAGCTGGGAAATCCAGCGCGGTGCTTTTGAGCTGTGGCTCCGTCAACTGGAAGCCAGCCCGGCGCTCCAACCTTGGTTGGCCCGCGGCATGGTCTTGCGCAGTGCAGGCCAATTGATCGGCGACATCGGATTTCACTCCGCCCCGTTCAATGCTCCGGCCTCGGCGCTGAAAACGGTGGAACTCGGCTACAGCGTCATCGAGGCTTGGCGGAGGCGTGGGTTTGCGCAAGAAGCGATCGAGGCTCTGATCCAGTGGGCCTGCACCCAGCATCGAGTGCAGCGTTTTGTTCTCAGCATCAGTCCGGAGAACCCGGCATCCCAAGCCCTCGCCACGAAGTTGAGCTTTCGGAAGATTGGTTCCCAGATCGATGAAGAGGATGGGCTGGAAGAAATTTTTGAAAGGCTTGTTTAGGGGTAATCGACGGCGAACCCGCCGCGCCTCGTTCCGCGGTGGCACCAGCCTGCGCAAGATAGTTCACTTTTCCTGAAATCCTGCGCCGCAGTTCCTTCTAAAGGAGCATATGGAAACCGGCTCCGGCTCTCTTGTTCTGATCAGCGATTGGCAGCGCGTTCGAGGAAGCGCGTTTCCGCCCGTCGCGCCCGGCTTGCCACGGTTTGGCGCGGCGGAGTCCTGCTGGAGAAAAGCGCGCCGCCTTCTCGCGTGTGCGCTCGCCGTCGCCGTCTCCATCGCCGTGTATTTCCACGTCGGGCAGGCAGACGCGGCCACTTACACTTGGGACGCCAATGGTGCTGCCTCCGGCGTGACCGATGGTGCCGGCATCTGGAACACCACGGCGGGCAACACCGTCTGGTGGGACGGCCTTGCGAACTCGGTCTGGTCGAACGCCCCCGTGAATGACGCCATCTTTGGCAGCAGCAATGGCGCGGCGGGCACGGTGACTGTGGGCAGCGCCATCACCGTCGGCAATCTGACCTTCAATCCGGCCAGCAGCGGCAACTACATCCTCCAAGGCGCGGCCAACGGCACGGGGGATACCATCACCCTTTCGGGCCCGGCGCCGACCATCACCACCAATGCCAGCGCGACCATCGCCGCGCGCGTCACCAGCACCAATGGCTTCGTCAAAGAAGGGCTCGGGACGCTCACGCTGCGGGGGTCCACGGCTGGCTCGACGCTCAATGTCATCCCCGGCACCGTCACTGTGAATGCGGGTACGCTGGTGGTTGGGCCTTCGTTCGACGGCAGCGGCGGGCAGGCCGCGCTGCAGGGCGATCTGGTGCTGCGCGGTTTCGCCCGCTTCCGGGCGGTGCAGGGTCCCTACTTGAGCAATACGCGCCTGCTCGACGTCGGGGCCGACGCCTTTGCCGAGATCAATACGTTCGGGGACGCCGTGGGTGCGATCGCCGGCGCGGGTCGCATCCAGATCGCGACGAGCAGCGTCTTGCAGTTGCTATCCGGCACCGGGGACTTCAGCGGCGTGCTCAGCGGCGCGGGCGGATTGCTCGTAAGCGGGGCGTCGGTGACGCAGCGACTCACCGGCGCGAATCGCCATACCGGCGACACCACCGTGACCAGCGGCAACTTGAACGTGAATCACGTTCTCGCGCTGCAATACAGCACGCTCAATCTCGGCAGCTTGGGCAACGTGAACCTCGGCGCGGCAGGCGTGAATACGTATCAAGTCGGCGCGCTGGGCGGCATCGGGAGCCTCAACCTCGGCGCCAACACGATTAGCGTGGGCGGCAGCAATCTGGGCGGGCTGACCGATACGGTGCTCAGCGGCTCGGGCGGCGTGACCAAGGTGGGCACGAACACGCAGACCTTTCGCACGGCGCAGCTCTACACCGGCCGCACGACGGTGGGTGGAGGAAAAGTGGAACTGGTGGGTGCGGGCACGCTCTCCAGTTCCTCGACGGTGACCTTTGTCGGCACCAGTGAGTTTGGCATCAATGGCGGAAACAAAACGGTGAGCGGGGTGAGTCGCATTGCCGGGAACGCCACGTTGAGCGCCATCTACAACAACGCCGCGACCAGCCTTACCATCACGAGCCTTGTGGCACGCCCGGTCGGAGCCACGGCAAATTTCGTAGTCAGCGGCGGCACGAATGGCTCCTCGAACAAGATCGTTGTGACCAGCGCCGCGCCCGATGCCTTCCTCGATCACGGCACGTTCTTCGGCGGCGACAATTTCGCCTGGAACGACGCTGCCGGCTACGTCCGCGCGCTGCGCTATAGCGGTCCCGCCGATCCGAATACGGCGACCACCGCTGGCGGCGTGACCTTGCCCTCCATGCGGCATCAGGAAACGACCGGCGCAGTGACCGCGCAGACCGACGCCGAATTCACCACGCTGAAGATCAACGGCGCGCACGCCTTCACCCTCGCGGCGGGCCAGATCGTGAACGTGAACGGTCTCCTCAAGACTGGCTCCAATGCGACCGTTAGCGGCGGTTCTTTCATCCGGCCTTCTCCCGGCGCGGATCTCGTCGTGCGCACTCCGGCCTCGTCCGACGCCCTCACGATCAATACTACGATCAGGGACAACAGCAGCAGCGCTTTGGTCAAGTCCGGGCTCGGCTCCCTGACGCTGGGAACGCTTGCGGTGAACTCTTATTCCGCAGGCACTTTTCTCAACGAAGGCACGCTGATCGTCACCCAGGACAGCAACCTCGGCAGCACCGTGGCGGAAAACAATGTCGTCCTCAACGGCGGCACCTTGCAGCCCGCCGCCAACTTCGCCCTCCATGCGAATCACGGCATCGACGTCGGCCCTGGCGGTGGTGCCATTTACGGCAATGGCTTTGGCCTGACGCTCGGCAGCCCAAATATGCTCTCCGGCAGTGGTCCGCTTGCGCTCACGGGTAACTCCAACACCAACACCATCCTCACCTCATCGGCCACGCAGGATTACACCGGGCGAATCACGCTCGGAGCCAACTCATTTTTTGCCGGGCGAATCGATCTCGGTGCGGATAATGTGGTGAATCCCTACGGCACCGGGGACATCACCGTCATTTCTGGCGGCGCGGGCTCCGCGGTCTATGTGAATCGGCCCGGCTCGGTGTGGAATAACCGCTTCTTCATTTCCGGCAACGGCGCCGAGGGTCGCGGGGTGATCCGCACCGAGCAGGGCGGCACGTTTCAGGGTGAAATCATCCTTACGGGAGATGCGTCCATCAGCAGTGACGGCACGGGAACGACCACCGTCTTGCGAGGTGATGTCTCGGGGCCTTTTATCCTCACCCTCGGCGGGCGGACGGGCGCGCAAGCGAGCAACCGATACGTGCTGACCGGCAACAACATCCACAGCGCTACGATCGTCGGCCTCGGCATCACCACGATCGATCACGATGTAGCCCTCGGCGCGTACAATGGAACCGTCACCATCCAGACCAACGCCACGCTCCAGGCGGGAGCGTCCGGCATCATCCTGAACCCCGATCGCACCATCGCCCTGACCGGAGGCGGCCTGCATTACCTCGACGCCCAGAGCTTCGGCCTGACCGTCCAGGGTCCAATCACCGGTGGAGCGAGCGACACCCTGGTCCTTCGCGGCAGCGGCAATGTGCACCTCCCCGCTATGAGCAGCTACAGCGGTCCGACCAGAGTTGAAGCGGGCACGCTCTCGATTTTGGCGGACGCCAATCTCGGCACCGCGCCGGGCAGCTTCACGGCGGACCAGCTTACGCTGGCCCAAGGCAGCACGCTCGCCGTGACCACTGGCTTCACGATGGCGGCCACTCGCGGCATCACCGTGGCTGCCGGGCCGGGTCCTTCGGGCGTGATTGACCTCGCCGCCGGCCAGACGCTTACCATCCCCGGCGGCATCGTGAAGAATGGCACCACGCTGGAATTTAGGGGCGGCGTCGGGTCGATCTTCAACGCGAATGGCGTGATCAGTGGCGCGAGCGCCAATAGCGACCTCGTCGTCAACGGCGGCACCACCAACCTCGGCGCGGCCAACACCTACAACGGCCCAACTTTCATCCGCAACGGCGGCATCCTGAATGCGAATGTCGGCGGCGCGCTGCCTGCGGCGACGCGCTCCGCAGTCACGCTCGATGACAGCGGCAGCGGCGGCTCTACGCTTGGCCTCGGCGAAAACAACACCGTGGCTTCGCTGACTGGCGCGGCGACCTCGACCGTCGCCCTCGGTGCGAACACGCTGACCGTCGGGACGAGCAGCGGCACAACCACCTTTGCCGGTGACATCACCGGGACAGGCGGAATCACCAAGGACGGCGCGAGCACCCAGCAATTGACTGGCGCGACCACCTTCACCGGAGCGACGACGATCAATGCCGGCACCCTCGAAGCCGGCAGCACCGGGGCCCTGGCCGCGACCAGCGGAATTGCCGTGAACACCGGCGGCACGCTCCTGCTGAGCGGCAGCGGCAATCGCATCTCCGACAGCGCGGTCGTCGCGCTCGGCGGCGGCACTTTCAACACCTCGGGCCTCTCGGAGACCGTGGGCGCGCTCACGCTTTCGGCCAGTTCGGTGATCGACTTGGGCACCAACGCCAGCGCCAATTCGCTGATCTTCGCCGCCAGCGCGGGCACCTGGACGGGGACGCTGAGCATCTACAACTGGACTGGCGTGCCCTCCGTCGGCGGCGGCCCGGACCATGTTTTTTTCGGCACCGACGGCAGCGGCTTGAATGCCGGTCAACTCGGCCAGATCAGCTTTTTCAGCGGGCCGGGCACCGGGTTCCTCGGCAGCGGAGGAATCCTCGGAAATGGCGAAATCGTGCCCGTGCCGGAGCCTTCCACCATTTTGGCCGCCCTCGCGCTGCTGGGACTGGCCGGTTGGCGGGAAGCCCGGCTTTACCGAAGTGGACGCCGTCCTCTTTGGGGGCTTTCCGGGTGCGCGCTTAAAGATTCCGCATAGGTATCTGCAAATACTCTCCACTCGCCCGGCGATTAGTTTTCCCATAATCTCTCCGTTTTGGGAACGAGTCCGCACGAGGGCGATGTAATCCCGAGCGCGTTTTTCTTCTCTCCTAAAGTAACCAACCGTGTCCGCTGAACGCACCTGTCCCCGTTGCGGCACCGCTCTTTCAAGCGACGCGCTGGAAGGGCTCTGCCCGACGTGCATCGGCCGCGCGGCTTTTGCAAACGCATCGGCGATAGGAAAAGCAGGCGATGCCGGGGAGCCCGTGTTCGCCCCGGAAACCGAAGCCGAACTCGCGCGGCTCAAGCCCGAGGAAGCCGGCGAGTGGATCGGGCCGTACAGATTGATGGAGCAAATCGGCCAAGGTGGTTTCGGAACGGTCTGGGTGGCCGATCAGGAAAAGCCGGTGCGGCGGCGCGTGGCGCTGAAGATCATCAAGCTCGGGATGGATACGAAGGAAGTCATCGCCCGCTTCGAGCAGGAGCGGCAGGCGCTCGCGATGATGGAACACCCGCATATCGCCAAGGTCCTCGACGCTGGAGCAACGCGGTGGGGGCGGCCGTTTTTTGTCATGGAATTGGTCCGCGGGATCAAGATCACGGACTACTGCGATCAGGCGAACCTCCCGACGGCGGACCGGCTCGCGCTCTTCATCCAGGTCTGCAACGCGGTGCAGCATGCGCATCAAAAAGGCATCATCCATCGTGACCTCAAGCCGTCGAATATCCTCGTCACCCTGCACGACGGCGTGCCCGTGCCAAAGGTCATCGACTTCGGCGTGGCCAAGGCGACGCAACAGGTGCGGCTCACCGACCTCACCATCTACACGCAGTTCCAGCAGATGATCGGCACGCCGCTCTACATGTCGCCGGAACAGGCGGAAATGAGCGGGCTGGACATCGACACGCGCAGCGACATCTACAGCCTCGGTGTGCTGCTCTACGAACTGCTCACCGGCCGGACGCCTTTCGATCCAGAGGAGTTGATGAAGCAGGGCCTCGACGAAATTCGGCGCACCATCCGCGAGAAGGAGCCGCAAACGCCTTCGATGTTTCTCCAAACGATGGCCGGCGAGGAGCGGCAGCGCGTGGCGGGGCAGCGCCAGACCGATTCGGCGAAGCTCACCAGCCAAATCCGCGGCGACCTCGACTGGATCGTGATGAAGGCGCTGGAGAAGGATCGCACACGCCGTTACGAAACGGCCAACGGCCTCGCGCTCGACATCCGGCGTCATCTCGACAGCGAGCCCGTGCTCGCACGTCCGCCGAGCCGGTTTTACCGCTTTCAGAGAACGGTGCAGCGTAACAAATTTGCTTTCGCCGCGGGGACGCTGGTGGCCATCGCGCTGCTGATGACGGTGGTTGTGCTGATCGTCAGCCGGGCGGGAATTTTGGCGGAGCGAAATCAGACGGAAACGGCGCGCCGCGCGGAACACACCGCCAATCGCGACCTGCACGAATCGAACACCCGCCTCGCCGACACGGTAGGCCTGCTGGAACTGGAGCGCGCCGAGAGCTTCTTTCGCGACGGCGACGCCGGCCTCGGAGTGGCCCACCTCGCGGCGACACTGCGCCGCGATCCAGCGAATCGCATCGCCGCCAGCCGCCTCGTCTCCGCGCTGATCCATCGCAACTGGGCGCTCCATGATTCGCCGCCGCTGGCGCATTTGGAACGGGTCGTCAGTGCGCGTTTCAGCCCGGATGGCGAAAACGTGCTGACCGCGAGCTGGGATGGGAGCGCGCGGATTCGCGCCGTCTCCTCGGGCGAGTCCATCGTCACTGTGCGGCACGCGGGCGTGCTGAATTCGGCGCGCTACAATCCGGCAGGGAAGGCGTTCGTGACGGCGTCCGCGGATGGCACGGCGCGGATTTGGGATGCGGAAACCGGCGCGCCGCTCACGCCGGCGCTGCGTCACGGCGGCAATGTTTTCGACGCGGAGTTCAGCCCGGATGGCGAAAGTGTGCTTACCGCTTCAGCGGACAATGCCGCACGCATCTGGAGCGCGGACAGCGGGGATATGAAGTTTGAATTTCAAACGGGATCTGAAGTGCGGCACGCGCACTTCAGCCCGGATGGACGCCGCGTGGCCATGGGTAGCGCGACCGGAACCGTCCGCATTTGCGACGCGGTTTCCGGCGAAGTGCTCTTTGAGCGGAACGACTCATTCGGTGCGGTGAACTGGCTGGCGTTCAGCCCGAATGGCCGCCGCCTCATCATCGCGCACGATGGCGGCTCTGCGATGCTCTTAAACCCGGACACCGGCGAACCAATCTGCTCTTTGCTCCACGAATCCCGGGTCTGGTGCGGTGTTTTCAGCCCGAATAGCATGTATTTAGTCACGACTTCCGAAAACGGTGCGGTTCGCGTGTGGGATGGAGAAACAGGACGGGCGCTCGCGCCGCCCTACTTTCAGCGCGGGGCCGTGCGGTTCGCCGCCTTCTGGCCGAATGGCGTCGAGGTGGCCACGACTTGCATGGATAACACCGTGCGCTTCTGGACCGATGTGGGACCGCCGGGCACGCTGTATTGCCAGCCGATGCGGGAAAGGGAGCAGGTTTACCACGTCGATTTCAGCCGCAACCACCGGCGGCTCGTCACCGCCTCCGCCAGTGGTCGCGCGCAGGTGTGGGACATCCGCCTCCGCGCCGCTCACGCGCGGGAATTTCGCGAGGGAAAAGGCGGCTGGGATGTGGTCTTCGGTCCGCGTGGGGACTCGCTGCTCATCGACTCAGGGAAAGGCGGGGCGCAATTGTGGAATCCCCGCACCGGAGATCCCGCGGGCGTTCGGATTGGGCACGGGGCAGGTGTGTTCGACGTGGACCTGAGTGCGGACGGGAAATACATCGCGACGGCGGGCGACGACGGGACGGCGCGTATCTGGGATGCCGCCACGAGCCAGGCGATTGCCGGTCCTCTGCGACACGCGCAGCAGGTGCACATGATTCATTTCAGCCCCGATGGAGCGCGGCTCGTGACCGCATCTAACGATGGCACCGCGCGCGTCTGGGAGACGCTCTCGGGAAAAGCGGTCACGCCGCCGTTGGAGCACGCCTCGCAAGTCTCGTGCGCGCGCTTCAGCCCGGATGGGCGGCTCGTCGTCACGGCGTCCAAAGATGACAGTGCGCGTGTCTGGGACGCCGCGACGGGTCAGGCAGTGAGCCCGCCGCTCAGGCACCTGGATCACGTCGAGTGGGCCGACTTCAGCCCGGACAGCACACGCGTGGTCACGGCGTCGAGCGACAACACCGCGCGCATGTGGGAGGCGCGGACGGGGAAGGCGATCGGGCTTCCGCTGCGGCATTTGCGCTCGGTGGGGAGGGCGCTTTTCAGCCCCGATGGCCGGCGCGTGCTCACCGTTTCGCTGGATCGCACCGCGCGCCTTTGGGATGCCCAGACCGGCGCGCCGCTCACGGCGCCGCTGCAGCACGAGGACTCCCTGACACGAGGGTGCTTCAGCCCGGATGGAGCGCGGATTTTAACGGGGACTTGGGGGCAACATGCGCGGATTTGGGATGCCGCCACGGGCCGGCCGCTCACCGAATGGCTGGAAACGGGCGGGCACCACACGACGAGCGCGTGCTTCGATCCGACCGGGCAACGCATCGCGACCGCGACGGAGGATCATGTGGCACGCGTGTGGGAATTCCCGCCCGTCCCGGAATCCGTCCCGGGGTGGTTCCTCACGTTTGCCGAGGCGACCGCCGGCATCCGGCTCGACGCGAAGGGCAACGTCGAAATGGCCCCGCAGGAGGATTGGATGGAAATGAGTGGGCAAGTCCGGCACGGCAAGGACAGCGGCTACTACGAACGAGTGGCCCGGTGGTTCCTCGATGACCCGATCACCCGCCCGCTCGATCCTTTCTGAAGGTCGCGGCGACGCTTGGAAAAAAGTGCATTTTTCCTGAAATCCTGCGCCGCGGTTCCTTCTGTAGAGTGTGAAACGGGGCTGGCGATCTTCGCGAGGTCAGCCAGCCGAACCGCTCCACCATCCGCGTCTTGGAAAGGCGCTTCGGCCAAACATCTTTCGAGCTTCAGTCAAAACCAAAAACACGTTCATCATGAAAAGTTCCGGTCTTTTCGCACTCCTCGCCGCCATTTTCGGCGCGCCCGCCCTGCACGCGCAGACGGCCACACCAGTTTGGGCCACTCGCTACGACGGCCCGGCCAGCCCCAGCAACGCGGACTACGCGGTGGCCACGGTGGTGGATGGAGCGGGGAATGTGATCGTCACTGGCCAGTCCATCGCCGCCAACGGCCATGAAGACTACTACACGGCCAAGTATGCCGCCGCCGACGGGGCGCTGCTGTGGGAGCAGCGCTCAGCAAATGGCTTCGCCAACAGCGTGGCGGTGGACAGCGCGGGCAACGTGATCGTCACGGGCGCGTCCACTGACTCCGACTACTACACAGTCAAGTATGCGGCCGCCAATGGAGCGCTGCTGTGGGAGAAGCGCTACAACGGCCCGGCCAACGGCGTTGACGGTGCCCGCAGCGTGGCCGTGGACAGTGCGGGCAATGTCGCCGTCACCGGCAGTTCCTACAATGCCAGCGGCAACCCTTACTACTACACGGCCAAGTATGCCGCCGCCAGCGGGGCGCTGCTCTGGGAGAAGCGCTACAATGGCCCCGTCAACTTCTCCGACGAAGCCCGCAGCATCGCGGTGGATAGCGCGGGCAACGTAATCGTCACTGGCGAGTCCTATAACAGCAGCTTTAACTCTGACTACTACACGGCCAAGTACGCCGCCGCCAGCGGGGCGCTGCTCTGGGAGAAGCGCTACAACGGCCCGGGCAGCGACAGCGACAGCGCCTACAGCGTGGCAGTGGACAGCGCGGGCAACGTATTTGTCACCGGCGCTTCTTTTGGCGGCAGCTTCGACTACTACACAGCCAAGTATGCCGCCGCCAACGGGGCGCTGCTCTGGGAGAAGCGCTACGATGGCCCTGGCAATAACGAGGACGGGGCCATTAGCGCTAAGGTGGACAGCGCGGGCAACGTGGTCGTCACTGGCTACTCTTGGAACGGGAGCAACAACGACTATTACACGGTCAAGTATGCCGCCACCGATGGCCACCTGCTCTGGGAGGCGCGCTACGACGGCCCGGCCCATAACACCGACTGGATGGGCCAAGTCTTCCCCACCGCCAGCTTTCTCGCGCTGACCGCCGATGGCGGTGCAGTGGTCACCGGACAGTCTTCCAATGGCACCGACTTCGACTACGCCACCGTCAAGTATGCCCCGCCCGCCGGCGATGCCGAGGGCGACGGGTTGCAGGATTGGTGGGAGCAGATGTGGTGGGGCACCACCGACGGGCATTCCGCGCACGATGACTTCGATCACGACGGCATCCCCGAACTGCTGGAGATGGCCTTCGGCCTGAACCCCAAGAAGTCCGACGCACTCCCGCCCGTGGTCAACGAAGGCGGCTACCTCAGCATCACGATCACCAAACACCCCGGCGTTACCTACGAAGTACAGACCGCTGATGCGCCCGCCGCGTCCGCCTTTTCTCCTGCCACGACGACCGTGCTCGTGGACGACAGCACGACCCTCAAGGTGCGCGACAACATCCTCATCGGCACCCCGCCTGCTCGCTATCTGCGCGTGAAGGTGAACGCCGTGCCTTAATCGACGATGGCGGCAGCGTCCGGTTCTTCACCCAGCACCGGTGCCTTTCCACGCTCGCGTGTAATCCTCGGAAGCGTTTCCTTCTGTATGGAGTCAAAACCAATGTCCATCGAACGAACCTGCCCGCAATGCGGGACGAACCTTTCCTCCGGCGCGCTGGAAGGGCTTTGCCCGACATGCGTCGGTCGTGCCGCTTTTGCCAATGTCTCTGCGATCAACCAGACCAGCGATGCCAGTGAGCTCGCGCTTTCCCCGGAAACCGAAGCCGAGCTGGCGCGGCTCAAGCCCGAGGAAGCCGGCGAGCGCATCGGGCCATACAGATTGATGGAGCAAATCGGCCAGGGTGGTTTCGGCACCGTCTGGGTGGCGGATCAGGAAAAGCCGGTGCGGCGGCGCGTGGCGCTGAAGATCATCAAGCTCGGCATGGATACGAAGGAAGTCATCGCCCGCTTTGAGCAGGAGCGGCAGGCGCTGGCGCTGATGGAGCATCCGCACATCGCGAAAGTGCTGGACGCCGGCGCGACGCAGTGGGGCCGGCCGTTTTTCGTCATGGAATTGGTCCGCGGGATCAAGATCACGGACTATTGCGATCAGGCGAATCTCCCGACGGCGGAGCGGCTCGCGCTTTTCATCCAGGTCTGCAACGCGGTGCAGCATGCGCATCAGAAAGGCATCATCCACCGCGACCTCAAGCCCTCGAACATCCTGGTCACGCTCCACGACGGCGTGCCCGTGCCGAAGGTCATCGACTTCGGCGTGGCCAAGGCGACTCAGCAGCAGCGGCTCACGGACCTGACAATTTACACGCAGTTGCAGCAGATGATTGGCACGCCGCTCTACATGTCGCCCGAGCAGGCAGAAATGAGCGGCCTGGACATCGACACGCGCAGCGACATCTACAGCCTCGGCGTGCTGCTTTACGAACTGCTCACCGGCCGCACCCCGTTCGATCCCGAAGAGCTGATGCGCAAAGGCCACGACGAAATCCGCCGCACCATTCGGGAGCAGGAGCCGCAGACGCCTTCGATGTTTTTGAAAACGATGGCCGCCGAGCGCTGCGCGACCGTCGCGCAGCACCGACAATCCGACCCCGCCGCACTGAGCAAAATCGTCCGCGGCGATCTCGACTGGATCGTGATGAAGGCGCTCGAAAAAGACCGCACGCGCCGCTACGAGACCGCGAACGGTCTGGCGATGGACATCCAGCGCCACCTCGCCAGCGAGCCCGTGCTCGCGCGCCCAGTGAGCCAGTTCTACCGCTTCCGCCGATTGGTGAAGCGCAACCGAATCGCCTTCGCGGCGGGTGGAGCGGTGGCCGTCGCGGTGCTGCTGGCTCTGGTGAGTCTGGTGTTCAGCAATGTCCGAATCCGCAGCGAAAAGAATCAAAAGGATGCCGCCTTGCAACAGCGTGGAGCAGCGCTCGCCGACGCGAAAGACCGGCTCTTCGACGCGCTCCTGAATCGCGCCCGCGCGGGCCGTTTCAGCGGGCAAATGGGCCAGCGCCTCGACAGCCTCGTCGCGCTCGCCGAGGCCGCGCACATTCATCCCGACGATCGTCTGCGCGACGAAGCGATCGCCGCGATGGCCCTGCCCGATCTTCGCCTCGGACCGGGCTGGACGCTGGATTTCACGTCCACGGCGGACGAAAACTTCCAGCTTTCCGCGACTTGGGACCGGCAGGGAGTTATCACGGTGCGCACCGTTCCTGATCGGCGCGAAGTTCGGCGCATCGAAACTGGACAATCGCCTCTCAGCGGGCGGCTCAGTGGCGACGGCGGGTTCGTCGGTTTGATTGACAGGCAGCACGCCTTGCAAGTCTGGCGCGTTGCCGACGGGCGGGCGGTGCTTTCCGAACCGATCGAGGACTGCGGAGGTTTTGCCTTTGGCAAAGGCAGGGCGGAATTCGTCGCCGGGCAGGGGGATTTGATCCGCCACATCGACCTGGCCACCGGCGGCGAGATCAAGCGATGGACGGCAGTCGGCAAGGTGCGCTCCTTTTCTTTTAACCCCGCGCATCGTCAACTTGCCGTCGGCTACACGGACGCGGATGTCGCGTCAGTTTACGATCTCGCCGACGGCAAACTCCTTTCCAGTCTGCCCCTCGGCTCCGCCGGGGACTGGGTCGTGGCGTGGCACCCGGACGGGCTCCGCCTCGCAGCGGCCGGCACCGACCCTCACATTCAAATCTGGAACGTCCCGGCAAAGCGCCGGCTGGCGATGCTCGGCGGGCACGTCCAGCAAGTGACCGACTTGAGTTTTCACCCCGGCGGCGAACTCCTCGCATCGGAGGGATACGATGCGGTTTTCCGTCTCTGGTGCCCCGCGTCGGGGCGTCAGTTGCTGCAACTGCCGCATCACGTATCGGCCTTCGGCTTCAGCGCCGATGGACGCTGGCTCGGCACGATGATCGAGGGGGATACCAAACATCTCGTGGAGGTCGCTCCTTGTCCGGAATACCGCACGATCGTCAGCAGCCGCGGCACCGATGTGGACACGTATTGGGACGGCGGCATCAGCCCGGATGGCAGCATGCTCGCGATGGGAATGGACGATGGAGCGCGGGTTTGGGAGCTGGCCAGCGGACGCGAACTGGCGTTCCTGCCGCCGGGGCGCGTGCAGTCCGCCTTTTTTTCGGCGGACGGTCGCGAATTGATTACCTGCGGAGACCCCGGCTTGCAGCGCTGGCCCATTCTGGATCGCGAGGGAGGCGCCCAGCCGCTCCGCCTCGGCTCGGCGCAGACCATCGCGCTCCCCTTCACCCCGAGTCGGGCCGTCTCCGATCGCGACGGCAAGATGCTGGCCGTCGTGAGCGAATCCGCAGGCGGCGCGATCGTCGTGGACGCTGCGACAGGTGCCGCTGCGAGCGCGGTTCTCCCGCATCCGCGCGCGTGCTACGTCGCACTCAGCCCGGACGGAGAGTTGCTCGCCACGGCGGGATGGCACTTCAGTTTTGTGCGTCTGTGGAAGGTCCGCACCGGAGAAATGATTCACGAGTATGAGGCCTTCAACCTGATCGCCATTTCGTTCGCGCCCGACAGCCGCACGCTGATGGTGACGTATGCCGATGAGTTCAGTTTTTGGGATGCGCAGAAGTTCCAGCCGATTCGCGGGCTCCCTCGCGGAAACGCCCTTTACCGCAGCCAGGTCGCATTTTCGCCGGATGGAAAACTGCTCGCGCTGGAGGCGTCGTCCGGCGTCATCCATATCACCGAAGCCGCCACCGGCCGCACCATCGCCCGGCTCACCGACCCGTCCGGCGGTCGCGCGACGTGGATGAGTTTCACGCCCGACGGCACGCAACTCGTCACCGCTTCCTTTTACGCGAAAGAAATGCACATCTGGAATCTGCGCCGCATCCGCACGCGGTTGAAAGCGATGAGGCTGGACTGGGAGTGGCCGGAGTTTCCGCCAGCGAACGAACGATAATGGTCCGCACAGGGGCCGCCAACCGGACCAGGTTGTCTGAAATTTCGGTGGAGGTCGAAAAAAAACTTTGGGAGCCCATGTAATCCTGAGCCGCGGTTCCTTCTTTAGAGGGTGAAGACGAAGGCTTGGGTCGGGGCGGTCGCGAACTCCGGTTCGCGACCGCCGCGGCTGGCCTCAGCAACCATCACCTCAAACAGAAAGAACACACCGTGAACCTATCCATCAACCCATCCTCCCAATGTCCCATCGGGGCAAAAGCCAGGAGCTTCCTCCTCGCTTCCATCATCACCGCGGCGCTGCATTCCGCACCGGCGGCAACCCTCTACTCCACCGGCTTTGAAGATCCGCCTTTTGCCTTGGGCAGTGAGCTCGTGGGGCAGGATGGTTGGGTCGGTGTGCCTTTCCTCAGTCCAAACGCAGCGATTATCACGAACTCTGTCGTGCTGAGTGGCTTCCAGTCCTTGCAGGTGCGGGGCGCGGACATGGTGGACGCCTTCCAGGTCGATCCTCTGGCGGCGGTCGGTTCCTACCGGAAGCTACTGGACTACGACACCGCCGCTGCCGGGCTGCCCATCGTGCATATCCAGGCGAACGTGCGGCTCGATGGCCCCGTGATAGGCGTGGGGGATTTTTTCTCCTCGAATATCGCCGCTCGTTCGAGTGATGGTGGCGTGGGTGAATTGTCGATCTCGTCGGATGGAATGATCTATGGCTACGGTACCAGTGGCAGCGTGATTTACAGCGCGCCAACCACCCTCAACGCATGGCACACGCTCGGGATCGACGTGGATTTTGCGGCGGATACGTACACGTTCTTGGTCGATGGCACATCGTCCAGCGCGTTCCCGTTCGATGCGGGCTTCACCTCCGATGTGCTCCTGCGGGAGTCGCTGGTGACTTACGCCTTCCCGGACACGGCGACAAATCACCGCGGCGATTTTGTGGCCTACTACGACAACGTCTTAGCGGTCGCCACACCCGAGCCCACGAGCGCTGCGCTGCTCACTTTAGGCTGCGTGTCGCTGCTGGGCTTTCGCCGCCGCCAGCACGGCTGCACCTGAAACGGGACGCTCGGAATTTTTCGAAGGTGCAACGACGCAACGACCGCCCATCGAATGAAACTGCATCACGCTTTCATGGCTGTTTGTTGCAGCTTCATCTTTGCGCTTCAGCCAGTCGGAGCGCTGACGGTCGATACCGGCGGGACGGCGGACGTGGGCACTTATGCCTCAGCCGCCATCGTCGCCGGTCGTCCCGCCATTGCCTACCAGGACGGAACGAACAGTGACCTGAGATACGTCCGGGCGTCCGATGCGAGCGGCTCGGTCTGGCCGGCCCCGGTCATCGTGGACAGCGCGAACTTTGTCGGGACGTGGGCTTGTCTCGCGGTGGTGAATGGCAACCCGGCGATCTGTTACTACGATCACAGTCTCCAGGTCATAAAATATGCGCGAGCCACCGATCCCGAAGGGACAGCGTGGGGTGCGCCGGTGACCGTGAATATCGGAGTTAGTGTCACCCCGACTGATTACAGCATGGCGGTGGTCAATGGGAACCCGGCCATTAGCTATCACGGAGGCCCGAATGACGATTTGATGTATCTCCGCGCCACCGATGCCAATGGCTCGGCTTGGGGGACGCCTTTGCTGGTGGATGGCAACGGAAACTTCTATCATCCCTCGCTGCGAATCGTGGGTGGCAACCCGGCCATCGCCTATAGCGGGACGGGAGGCTTGTGGTATGTGCGGGCCTCGAATATGAGCGGCTCCGCCTGGAGCGCTCCGGTGAACGTGGATGGGTCGGTCGGCGTGGATTACGGATGTTCCTTGGAACTGGTGAACGGAAATCCGGCCATCGCCTACCATGATACCACCAATGGTGATTTGCGGTATGTGCGCGCCGTGAATGCGATCGGCTCGGCTTGGGGCACGCGGGTGACCCTGGACAGTGCCGGCACGGTCGGATGGTATCCGTCCCTGGCCATCGTGAACGGCAATCCGGCGATTGGTTACTACACGCTGGGTCCGGCATTCGATTTGAAGTACGTCCGCGCGACCGATGCCGATGGAGCCTCGTCGCTCGCGTGGGGCACGCCGGTCACGGTGGACAGCAGCGGCAACGTTGGCAGTTACGCCTCGCTGCGAGCAGTCAATGGCAACGCTGCGATCAGCTACTACGACGGCACGAACGGCGACCTGAAATTCATCCGCGCGACCGAGGCCAGCGGTGGAACGCAGTGGCCGGCGGATATCGCGATCGAGCAGCCGGTGAACACGCTCGTCCCCGACGGCGGAAGCAAGAGCTACGGCACGGTCGCAATCGGCAGCGCCGCCGATCTCGTTTTCACGGTGAGGAATCCCAACTCCGGCAGCGAAAGTCTCACCGGGCTGGCCGTGACCATCGACGGGGCGGATGCGGCGGAGTTTGCGGTAATCGCCGCACCCGCGCCTTCGGTGGCGGGCGGCGCGAGCACGAGCTTCACGGTGCGCCATTCCCCGATTGTCCAAGGTTTGAAGACCGCCGCGCTGCATCTGGCCAGCAGCGTGGAAGGCAGCAAGAATCCTTACGACATCGCACTCACTGCGGCATCGGTGCCGGAGATCGTGGTCGAGCAGCCAACGGGCACGGCGCTAGCCGATGGCGAGGCGCGGAGTTTTGCCGCGGGTCCGGCGGGCAGCACGTCGGATCGCATCTTCACGATCAAGAACCCCGGCGGCGCGCCCTTGACCGGACTCGGCATCGTCATCGATGGCCCGAACGCGACGGAGTTTTCGGTGGTCGCCAGCCCAGCCGCACCACTCGAGCCCGGAGGCAGCACGGCGTTCACGGTGCGTTTTACGTCCGCCTCGCCGGGCGGGAAGACCGCCGCGCTGCACCTCGCCAGCAATGTCTCGGGCAGCCGGAATCCCTTCGACATTATCCTCAATGCGGAGACGGGCACGCTGGACCCTGGCTTCGACCCGAACATTGGCAGTGTCGGCGGCATCGCGGTGCAGCCGGATGGGAAAATCCTGCTCGGCGGCAGCACGGTTCGTCTGGGCCTTTTCCTTGCGGACGGAACGCGTGAAGTGGCGTTTGCGCCGACGATCAACGGACTGGTCAACGGCATCGCGGTGCAAGCGGATGGGAAAATCGTCATCGGCGGAACGTTCAACACAGTGGGCGGAGTGACACACAGCCGCCTCGCGCGGCTCAATGCGGATGGCTCGCTGGATGCGGGCTTCACCCTCAACGCGAGCAGCGATGTTTCCTGCCTCACGCTCCAGGCGGACGGGAAGCTGCTGGTCGGTGGAGAGTTCACCAGTTTCGGAGCGGCGGGGACGCGCCTTTTTATCGCGCGGCTGAACGCGGACGGCTCGCTTGACGCTGGATTCAATCCCGGCACCAACGGGCCGGTTCGCAGCATCGCGGTGCAAGCAGACGGTAAGATTCTTCTCGGGGGAAATTTTTTCCAGGTTGGCGGAGTTTCGCGCAATGGCGTCGCGCGACTCAACAGCGATGGATCCCTGGATGCGGGATGGAACCCCGGGGTCAGTGGCGAGGTGCGCAGCGTCTCCGTGCAGGCAGATGGCCGGATCGTCGTGGGCGGATTTTTCACGACGGTCGGCGGATTTTTTCCGGCAAACCGGATCGCCCGGCTGAACGCGAATGGGACGATCGACTTCGGATTCAACCCCAATGCTAACAGCTCCGTCTTCGCCTGCGTTCTCCAGGTCGACGGGAAAATTTTGGTCGCGGGAGGCTTCACCACGATCGGCGGAATCGCGCGCAACCGACTCGCCCGGCTGAACGCGGATGGGACGCTGGATGCGGCGTTCAATCCCAGTTCCAGCGGCACCGTTTCCGCCGTCGCGATCCAGGCCGACGGAAAGATTTTCGTCGGCGGAGGATTCAGCACCATCAATGGAACGCCGCGCAACGGCTCGGCCCGGCTGGAGAATGATCCGGCCCCGCAGTTTCTCAGCGCCTCCGGCGGCAATCGGGTCGATTGGCTGCGAGCCGGGGCCTCGCCCGAAATCGAGCAGGTGAGCTTCGAGCTATCCACCGATGGCGGGAATACTTTCAGCGCGCTCGGCACCGCGACCCGTTTCCCCGGCGGTTGGGAAAAGAGCGGGCTCGTGCTCCCGGCAAGCGGACATCTGCGCGCCCGCGGCCGCACGGCAGGTGGCTTGGACAGCGGCAGCACCGGGCTGGTTGAAACAGTGACCGCCTTCGCTGCGGAAGCGCCGGAGATCGCGGTGGAACAGCCACCGGGCACGGACCTCGCGGACGGCGGCACCGCGAGCTTTGGGAGTGTCGCGCGCGGCGATACGGGCAGCCTGACTTTCACGATCAAAAACACCGGCACGGCGAACCTCGCACCGCTGACGATCACCAAGGACGGCACCGATGCCGCGATGTTCACGATCACGGCCAGCCCGGTCCCCGTGATGCCCGGTGGCAGCACGACCTTCACGGTGCGCTTCGCCCCGACGGCAACCGGAGTGAAGACGGCGGCGCTCCACATCGCGAACAATGATGCGGATGAAAATCCCTTCGACCTCACGCTCACCGGCCTCGGCACGCTCAGCACCAACGCGGATTTAAGCGGCCTGACTCTGAATAGCGGCACGTTCACTCCCGCGTTTGCCAGTGGCACCACCAGCTACAGCGCCAGCGTGGTTTCCTCGGTGAATAAGGTCACGTTCACGCCGACCGTCGCGCAGTCCACCGCCACGATCACTGTCAATGGAATCGCCGTCCCTTCGGGCAATACCAGCGCCCCGGTCGGACTGAGCGTGGGCTCGAATCTCGTGAACATCGTCGTGACCGCGGGCAATGGCGTGACGACCAAAACTTACACGATCGCCATCACCCGCGCGGTGCCGGTGCCGGGTGACATCGAGGGAGAATTCGATCCCGGCATCTTCACGGATGTCCTCAGTCTCGCGATGCAGCCGGATCGGAAAATCCTGGTGGGTTCCGGCAATTTCCTGAACTCGCCCCTCGCCCGCCTCCAAGCGGATGGCACCGTGGAAAGCACCGCCACTTTCAATCCCGGAACGAACGTGAGCGGCACCATCCAGACGCTCGCGGTGCAGGCGAATGGGAAGATTCTCGTCGGCGTGGGCGGCTACCTGGACAATCCGATCGGGCGACTGAACGCGGATGGCAGCATGGAAAGCGCGGCCACTTTCACGCCCGGTCTCGCCTCGAACGGCGCGGTGTTTGGCATGGCCTTGCAGAGCGATGGGAAGATCGTGCTCGGCGGCGGATTTCTGGGAGTGAACGGGCAGACGCGCAACCGCATCGCGCGGCTCCAGCCGAACGGCGCGGTCGAGAGCGCGGCCACTTTCAATCCGGGGACGGCAGCCGACGGCACCATCTACAGCGTCGCGGTGCAGGCGGATGGGAAGGTCCTCCTCGGCGGCCAGTTTCTGAACTTCAACGGCCAGCCGCGCACCCGGATCGCTCGCTTGAACGCCAATGGGACCGTGGAGAGCACCGCCACTTTCAACATCGGCACAGGCGCGGACAGCTACGTCTATTGCTTCGCCGTGCAGCCCGACGGGAAGATTCTCGTCGGCGGACTTTTCAACTCCATCAATGGGCAGCCACGCAACCACATCGCCCGTCTCAATTCCAATGGGACACTGGAAAGCACCGCCACTTTCAATCCCGGCACGGGTGCGGACAATCCCGTCGATGGCATCGTCTTGCAGGCCGACGGGAAAATTTTGCTCGGGGGAGGTTTTGCTAACGTGAACGGCCAGCCGCGCAAACGGATCGCCCGGCTCCTTGCGGATGGCACGCTGGAGAGCACGGCGACTTTCAATTTCGGCGCCGGCACGGGCGACCAGGCCGGTGCGCTCGCCTTGCAGGCCGACGGGAAAATCGTGGTCGGCGGAAACTTCTTTTACGCCGACGGAAGCTATCGCGGCAAAGTCGCGCGACTGATCAACGGCCCGGCGATCCAAAATATCACGATACCCGACAGCACGCGCGTGCAGTGGATGCGCGGCGGCACCGCACCGGAAGTCGAGCAGGTAACGTTCGAGCTGTCGCTCAATGCCGGGCAAACGTGGAGTGCGCTCGGAGCCGGGACGCGCATCGGCGGCGGCTGGGAACGCACCGGCCTGAGCCTGCCCGCGAGCGGTTCGATCCGCGCGCGTGGTCGCACCGGCGGGGGCGTGTTCAACGCCGGCTCCGGTCTCATCGAGCAGATCATAGCCTTCGCTCCCTACACGCCGCTCCAGCAGTGGAAGCTCACCCACCTCGGCGACCCCAACGCACCCGACCTCGACGACCCGGATCGCGACGGCCTCCGCACCCTGGCGGAATACGGCCTGAATCTTCCACCGGAAACTCCCGGCGGCGCACCGCTGCCGGTGGATCGCTTCACCTATACCGAAGGCGAACGGCTGCGGGTCTTCCTCCAGCGCGAACCGGCGCATAACGATGTCACCATCGAAGTCCAGGCCGCCGACAGTCCCGCGGGTCCGTGGTCGATGCTCGCCGTCAGCACGCTCGGCGCGCCGTTCTCCGGTCCCGGCTACGTCTCCGGTGACGATCCCACGCCTGCCCCAAAAACGGTGGAAGTGCGCGACACCGTGAACATCGCCGACGCGCCGTCGCGATTTCTCCGCGTGCGCGTGACCCACTAAGCGCGTTCTCAAGGCCAGCGGCGCGAACAACACTACGATTTCCCCGATGAGAGCTGGGAATCATCTTTGGCAAGTGCTCCGATTCTCCGTCACGAAAACGGCAACGCGGTTGACTAGGAAAGTCCACTTTTTCTGAAATCCTGAGCTGCGGTTCCTTCTTTAGAGGGTGAAGACGAATGGTCTGGCTGCGACTGTCCGTGAAGAACAATCACATCAGAACGAAAGCACACCAGCCATGACTGCATCATTCCAACTCTCGGACGATCCACGCGGGTCTTGATCGAACCCTTGAAGGTCGGCCTGCACACCGTTCGACTGGTTGGCGCGATCCAGCCAGCCCCGGGATTCGTCCTCACCAAGGACGTGACCTACACCATCACCGTGACGCGGTAAAAGTTTCCCGTCGGGTACGGACCTCCCGGATAACAGACCAACGGTCTGTAAATTCGGGAGGGAGATTGGTTTTCAGCGCGGGATGTGCGGGGCACCCAGCCCAGGAGGACCAAGTGAGGGAACGCTGCCGCCGGTCATTTACGTGATCGGCGGCAGTCTGCTGACCATCCTTGCCACCGGTTTGGTAACTCTCGACATCGACAAGCCTTCCAACGCGCTGATGGTGGCACTAACTATACGGTGACCAACTCGATCGTGACGGGTGGCATCTCCGGCGTCTCTTACACCACCCGGACGATGTCTGGTCGACGTCTTTCGCAACGCCGTCGAGCCATCCGGTGCCGCGCCGGCGAGCTGGCGAAAACGCTGCTCAGTGATTGAACAAAAACGAGGGCGTGTTGATGAGCGCCCAGGCGAGGTCTTGGACGCCGGTGAGACGCTTGTTGGCGAGCTGGGCTTTGGATTGCTCAGCGTCCTGGCGCATCCGCACGAGTTTGGCGTCAAGGGTGATGGGGAGTTCGGCGGTGGTGACGCCGGTGCGGCGCTGGACGAGGCCGGGGTCGGTGGGGAGCGGCATATTGCTCTTTTCATGGGCGAGGCGGCGCTTGCTGAGTTCGGGGTCGTAGGCGTTCCAGTAGGCGGCGAGCGCGGCTTTGTCGGCGTCGGTACGGGCAGTGGGGAGTTTTTTGAGGGCGTCGATGACCGGCTGCGGGTAGCCGACCTGCACGGGTGCGGCGGCGGTCGTGACCCACAGGCGGAAGCGCGCAATGGCAAAGCCGCCTTTGCGCGGCTGGTTCATCTCGAAGCGCAGGCGCACACCTTTCGCGGCGTCGCCGATCGGTTGAGCGAGCGTGAGCGCGCCGAAATGCGGCACGCCGAATCCGCCGGAGACGGCCCAGCCGTTGTTCTCGTCGCCCTTGCGTCCGTCGATGGCCTTTTGGATTTCAAAATTCACCTGGTTGAAGTCCGCGACGGCGGCGCTGAATTTCGCGTCGGCGGGATTGGCGCCGGTGCCGAATTCGCCGACTTTCAAAGCCAGTTCGCCGAGGACGAAATTGCCGTCGGCGGGAAAACGGCCGGGACCGGAATTCGTCTCCTCACCGGAGGGCAGCACTTCGATGCCGATGCCGGTGATGCCCGCGAGTTTCGTATCCGCTTTCACCACGTACTCGGTCGTGCTCGGGCGCGCGCCGCTGGCCTTGAACGAGCCGTCGGGCTGCTTGGTGAGCGTGATCTCGCCGGTGGCGCGGGCTTCGATGATGTCGAGCGGCGTCCAGCCCGTGAAGGTGCGGGCGATCGGCGCGGTGTTCTCGAAAGCGGTTTGCGCCGTGGCGAGGTTCTTGGCCTCGTAGTCCTTCACCGCAGTCTCCGCGGCGGCGGCGGCAGCGACGCGCTTGGCTTCCGCCTCCACGAGCTTCGGCGCGATCTCGGCTTCATAGCGCGCCAGCTCCGCCTTCGTCGCAGCGATGGCCGCAACGCGTTCCGCTTCCGCTTTGACGATGAGCGGGGCCTGCTCTTTTTCCTGGGCGTCGAGTTGCACGATCAGCGCGGCGTTGTCGCCGCCGATTTCCTGCCAGCTTGCCAGCACCTTGCCGATTTCCTGTTCGCTCGCCGGGCGGCTGAGCACGCGGAAGAAAAGTTCGTCCACCAGCTTGCGATCATCGGGCTGCGCGGCGGTCAGCTTCGCGAGTTCATTCGCCGCGTCGCCGATGGCCTCCGAAACGGCGGGGCCCCCGAGCAGCGCCATGATGCTGCCGAGCCGCAGGTCGGTGCTGCGCTCACATTCGCAGGAACTTTCGCGCGCGGGCCGCCCGAGATTCGCGAGGAAACCGCTCGGCAGATCCGTCGCCGAATCGGGAAGCTGCCCCGCACGCAAGCCGCCGGGCAGCCGCGGGCCGGAGCCCACCGCTTTGAGCACCGCGTCATAGAGCACCTCCGCCGGCAGCCGCCGCGCGAGCGCATGCGAATAGTTGATCTTGTCGTCGGCGTTCCATTGGTTCGTGGCGATGTCGAGCTGATAGGTGCGCGACTCGCAGATGAGCCGCAGCACATGCCGCGCGTCGAAACCGTGGCCGACGAATTCTTTTGTCAGGTAGTCGAGCAGTTCAGGGTTGGTCGGCGGGTTGCCGGCGCGGATGTCGTCGAGCGGTTCGATGATGCCCGCGCCGGTGAGATAGCCCCACAGCCGGTTCACGTAGCTCGTGGCGAAATAGCGATTGTCCGGCGAAGTCATCCACGCGGCGAGTTGCTCGCGGCGCGTGCCTTTCAACTCCGCCTGCGCGGGAAACGGAAACTCCGGCGCGGCGACTTTGTTCGTGCGCAGGTGGGTGACTTCGCCCTCCTTCGCGTCGCTGACGATTTCATAAAGCGGGCGGGCCTTCTCGACGGCGGTGCCCTCGAGCTTCGCGCCGCCAGCGGCGGGATCGGCGGCGAGCGCGACCTGCGAGAAGAAAGCGGACGTGTGGTAGTATTGATCCTGCGTCCAGCGCTCGAAGGGGTGGTCGTGGCACTTGTTGCAGTTGAAGCGCGTGGCCAGAAAAAGGTGCGTGGTGTTTTCCATCGTTTCCGCCGGCTCACGCAGGATTTTCCAATAGCTCGCCGCGGGGTTGTCCTTGTTCGAGCCCGTCGCCGTCAGGATTTTCCGCACGAACTGATCGTAGGGCGTGTTCGCCGCCATCTCCTTGCGAATCCACTCGCGGAACAGCCGCGCGCCTTCGCCGCCGAGGAACTTCGAGTTCACCTGCAACAGGTCGGCCCACTTGTTCGTCGAGTGGTCGATGAACTCCGGCGAGGCGAGCAGCTTCTCGATCACCGCATCGCGCTTCTCGCGCACCGGCCGCGGGTCGGCGAGAAACGCGCGAACTTCCTCCGCGGTCGGCGGCAGCCCGGCGAGGTCGAGTGAAACGCGGCGCAGAAACTCCGCGTCGCCGCACAGCGCGGACGGCGCGATTTTCATGCGCTGCCATTTCGCGGCGACCAGTTCGTCGATGCGCCCCCACGTCTCCGGCGTCTGCCACGCGAAGCCCGCGCGGTCGCCCATGACGGTCAGCGTGGTCGCGGCGTAATTGCCCTCGTAGCGCGCGAGCAGCGGGGCCTCGCCCCGGCGCAGCGTCTCGACGATCCCGCCGCCGTCAGCCTTCGCCACGTCGGTATTGCCGCTGTCGAGAAAGGCCTCGGCGGTGACATCGCGCGTCTTGCCATCGGCGAACGTCGCCACGACCCGCACCTGCTGCCGCGCGCCGATTTGCTGGACCACGGGATCGCGCGGGAAAACATCGATCTTCACCACCCGCGTCGCGGCCAAGTCCAGCTTCGCGCCGTCGGCGATCCACGCGCGCAGGATTTCATAATACTTCTCGCCGAGCTTCGTCCGTTGCCCGCCCTCGTGCGGCACGCCGGACGTCGCTTTGAGCAGCATCAACGAATCGTCCGGCGACGCCACGTTCAGCCGCCGCCCCGCGAGATCATCCTTCAGCGAGCGCACGTCGTAAATCGGATCGTAGCCGCGCAGCGAAAGCTTGAAGCCGAACTTGCCGTCCTTCGCGCCGTGACACGTCCCCGCGTTGCAGCCCAGCCGCGTCATCACCGGGTTCACATCGCGGATGAAATCGACCGCCTGGATGTCCGCCACGCCCGCGACTTCCACCGGCACCGCCGCCTTTTGCCCGCCGATCTCAATGTCGAGAGATGCCGCACCATTCTTCCGCGCGTCGAGGCGGCCGGTTTTTGAGACCTCCGCGCAATCCCCGGCCAGTTGATAGCTCGCCAGCCGCGTCACGTCCGCCGTCGTGCCGTCCGCGAGCTTGGCGGTAACGACAAGTTGCGCACCCTCGTATCTGCCGCTGAGCGCGACTTTGGAAGGCTGCACGTCGAGGCCGGCGATTTGCGCGCCGGGCGGCAGCGCTTCGGGCGGCGCGGCCTTGGCCATCTCGGGCGCGGACGGGGCGGCCAGCGCCGAAGACAGCGCAGCAAGGACAATGAGACAGCAAAAGGGCAGGAGGCGCATGGGTTTGGGGCGAGGCGTGCAAGGCTGATAATCCATAAAGGCGGAAAATGTAAGGAGGAGTCTGCCCAGCACGCAGCCACCCACCCCTCATTTGCGCCACCAGCCCTCTCGGCTATCCTCCGCCAGCCCGATGCTCCTCTCCCCCGTCTTTCGTCGTTTTGCCGTCAGCGCGCTGGTCGCCGTCTCCGGCAGCCTTTGCGCCCAGTTTGTCGTCATCAACGAAATCTTCTACGATCCGCCGGATAACACCCAGCCGATCGAGTTCGTCGAGTTGCACAATCCCGGCGCGGTGGCGGTGAATATCGGCGGATGGCGGCTGGAAGATGGCGTGGCTTTCAATGTGCCGGCGGGGACGGTGATCCCAGCGGGCGGGTATTTCGTCATCGCGGAAAATGCGGTGGCGTTTCAGACACGGTTCGGCTTCGTGCCGGGCGGCGTTTTCACCGGCGGGCTGAGCAGCGACGGCGAGCGCCTGCGACTCCGCAACTCGGTCGGCACACTGGTCGATGAAGTCACCTACGGCGTCGGCTTTCCCTGGCCCACGGCGGCGAAGGGTGCGGGTGCGTCGATGGAACTCATCAGCCCGGCGCTGGACAACGATCTCGGCGGCTCGTGGCGCAGCTCGGGCACGCCGGATAATCCGGCGCCGGTGACGACCTACATCGCGCCGACGGATCCGGCGTGGCGCTATCGCAAAGGCGTGAGCGAGGCCTCGAGTCCGCGCACGGCGTGGCGGCTCACGGGCTTCGCCGAAGACGCGTCCTGGCTCACCGGGCGCACCTCCGTTGGCTACGGAGACGCGGACGACAACACCGTGCTGACCGACATGCAGAACAGCTACTGGTCGGTGTTTTTCCGCCACACCTTCAACGTGACGGCGGGGCAAATCCCCGATGCCCTGCTGCTCCGCGTGCGGGTGGATGACGGCTGCGCGGTGTGGCTCAACGGGCAGTGGGTCGCGAGCTTTCACACGACGACAGATGACCCGCTTTTCAATACGCGGGCACAGAATCATGAGGGCGATACCTGGGACGAAAAGGTGATCCTGAATCCGTCCAGCTTCCTCGTGCCGGGGGTGAATACGATCGCGATTCTTGCCGCGAATTCCTCGCTGGGGAGCAGCGATTTCACACTCGATGCCGAGCTGAAGTCCACCGATCCGGCGCAGAACGGCGGCTCGCCGACGCCGGGCGCGCAGAACTCGGTCTTCGCGACCAACGCCGCTCCCTCGGTGCGGCAGGTCGATCACTTGCCGGTGCAACCGGCGGCGAATGTGCCGGTGACGATCACGGCCAAGGTGACGGACCCGGACGGTGTCGCGTCGGTGACGCTGGAGTATCAGGCGATTGATCCGGGTGCTTACATTCGGAAGTCGGATGCGTCCTATATGACGAATTGGACCTATGTGCCGATGACTGATGACGGAACCGGCGGCGATGCCGCCGCCGGCGACTCCATTTTTACCGCCGTGCTCCCCGCCACGCGAACTGCTTGATCTCATCTGCGGGGCGCTTTCTATCTGCCGAACCCGACGAGCGACGGGCGCATTGGCGGCACTTGGACGCGCACCTACACCAGCGCGGACTTCAATGGCATCTGCAACTTTCTCATCAACTACGCGACCGACACCGATCCGAACACCTTCGCCGTCGGCGACGGCGACCAGCGCGGCTACGGCTACAACTACCTCGAACTCGAATCGACCGACGGCGCGGAACCCACCCGCCCGACGCTCGCCTACCTCGGCAGCGGCGGCTTTCCGGCAAATGACCTTCGCTTTCAATCGAGCGCGTTCACCGATCCGCAGGGCCCGGGCACCTTCGCCGCGATGCAGTGGCGCATCGGCGAAATCGCCGCGCCCGGCGTCGCCGGCTACACCGCCGGCGATCCGTTCACCTACGAAATCACCGACGTCTGGAAGTCCGGCGACATCGCCATCTTCAACAACCAGATCCGCGTGCCGACCAGCGCCACACGGCCCAGCCACACCTACCGCGCGCGGGTGCGGATGAAGGACGCGACCGGCCGCTGGAGCCGCTGGTCCCCGGCGGTGCAGTTCGTCGCGGGCACGCCGAATGTGAGCGCCTACACCTCCAGCCTCGTGGTCAGCGAGGTCATGTATCATCCCGCGCCGGTCACGCCGGCGGAATTTGCGGCGGGCTTTGGTGATGAGGATTTCGAATTCATCGAAGTGCGCAACGTCAGCGCGACGAGTGTCGATCTGACCGACGTGCGCTTCACCAAAGGCATCGACTTCGACTTCGCCCCCGGCACCACCCTCGCCGCCGGCGCAGCCACGCTCGTCGTAAAAAACGTCGCGGCATTCACCCTGCGCTACGGCACGGGCAAGCCGGTCGCCGGGCCGTATCTCGACGGGACGCTGAAAAACGAAGGTGAGGAGATCAAACTCAGCTACGGCACCACGGCCATCCGCAGCTTCATCTACAACAGTGACGCGACATGGCCCACCGACACCGACGGCACCGGTTACAGCCTCATCTTGAAGCTCCCCTCCGCCCTGCCCGACCACGCGCTCGGCATCAACTGGCGCGGCAGCCACACGCCCGGAGGAAATCCCGGCGGACTCGACAGCTTCAGCTTCGCCACCTGGGCCGCGCCCTACGGGATCACCAATGCAACGCTCGACGCGGAATTCGACGGACTGAAAAACCTGCTCGAATACGCCTTCGGCACGCACCCTTGGCAAAGCTCTCAAGTCGCGCTGCCCGCCGCTGCCCGCCAGACGCTCACCGTCGGCGGCCTCTCCGACATTTACCTCTCGCTCGCCTTCCGCCGCCAGCCCGACGCCGACGACCTCAGCTACCACGTTCTCTTTTCGCCCGACCTCGCGGGCTGGACCGAGGACGGCGTGTTCGTCGGCGCGACGCCCAACGGCGACGGCACCGCGACCGAACTCTGGCGCAGCACTGCACCCGTCTCCGCGGACACGGAAGGCTTCGTCCGCCTGCGCGTGGACGGCCCGTAGCTGCTTGGCGGCGCGAACCGCCCGCCGCGCCATGAAATTGCCCTCGCAAAGGTGCGTCCCGAAAGCCTCACTTTCGCAGGAGACAAACCCCGCCATGAAAATCCCCCGCCCGCTCCTCCCCGTCCTGCTTTGCTGCTTCGCCGCCGCGTCCTCCGCCCGGGCCGATTTCGCGCTGCGCGATGGCGATACCGTCGCCTTCCTCGGCGACAGCATCACCGCCGCGCGCGGTTACACCAAGATCGTCGAGCACTACACCCTCCTGCGTTTCCCCGAGCGCAAGGTGCGCTTCGTCAATGCCGGCAAGGGCGGCGACACCGCGGCCGGCTGTCTCGAACGGCTCGAGCGCGATGTCTTCAGCCAAGGGGCAACCGTCGTCACCGTCGCCTTTGGCGTCAACGACATCGGCTGGGGCATGAAAGCCAATGACGAAAGCAAGCAACGCTATCTCGACGGCCTCCGCGCCATCATCGAGCAATGCCGCGCGCACCAAGTGCGGCCCATCATTTGTTCGGCGGCCATCACCGCGGAAGCGCCCGACAAGGCGGAGAACGGCTATCTGCAAAAGATGACCGACGAAGGCCTCGCGCTCGCCAAATCGCTCGGCGTGGAAACCGTAGATCTCCAGCGCGGGATGCGCGAGGCCCAGCGGAAAATCGTGGCGGCGAATGAGAAGGAGAAGGACGAGAAAAAGCAGACGCGGATGCATGTCGCGGACGGCATTCACCTCAGCGACCTGGGGCACCTCGCCATGGCTTACGCGCTGCTTAAAGGGCTCGGTGCGCCCGAGGATGTTTCCTCCGTGGTGATCGACGCCGGCGTCGGCGCAGCGGTTGAGGCAAAAGGCTGCCGCGTCACCGAAATCAAACCCGCCGCGAATGGCATCGACTTCACGCGACTGGACGAGGGCCTGCCGATGACCTTGGGCGCGTTCAGTGCCTGGGATTTTCGCTGGGTGCCGATCTCTGATGGCATCGACCGCTACCTGCTGACGATCAAAAATCTCCCGCCCGGCGAATACCAGATTTCCGCCGAAGGGCGGCTGCTCGGCAAAGCCAGCGCGGAGCATCTCGCGCGCGGCCTGAACATCTCCGGCATGACCGCCGACGCCTGGCAGCCCGGCGGGCCGTGGGACGCGCAGTCCATCGCCGTGAAAGAACTCGTGGACGCCCGCGACAAACTTTGGAACAGCGGCCAACTGCGCCGGCAGTCTCTCGCCAATCATCCGCAGGCCGCCAAGATTCAGGAATCCGCCGTGAAACTCGACGATGATTTGGTCACGCTCCAGCGCACCCTGGCGAAGCCCTATCCCTACCATTTTTCGGTGCACAAAGCGGAGCCTTCCCTACCTGCGCCGTCTAAAAACTGACAACGCCCTCGCCCAGCTGAGTCCTCCCAGCTACCCTCATCCCGTGAAGCCTATTGCCCTTTCGCACTTCAACATCGAAGCCTACTTCTCGTTAGGCGCATAGCCACGCGTGTTCCATGCTCTTCAATTTCCTCCCTCTCTGGTCTCGGCGTTCCCGACGCACAGAAATCAAGAAAGGGATGTTTTTATGCCCGCACTGCGAATCACGCCAGCGCTGCACAGCCTTCAAGCAGATGCGAAGCAACAACTACGAAGGAGAGTTTGTTGAGTGCGACACATGTCAAGGAAAGCAGCGTGGTGAGGACTACCGCTTCGATGCTGGCACTTCCCTTTTCGAGCCCGTCATGTGGGAGTGTCACTACTGCAAGGCAATGAATCCGAACAACACCTTCCGATGCCGGAGTTGTCACAAGTCACTTGTATGACGCCAACACCCAGTGCGCCATCTATGCGCTGCAGCGCCTATGAAGGATTGTCAAGGGTCATAAGTGCGGCGACAGCGCTTTGGGGTCCCGGAAGAGGGCCGATAGTAGTTAGGCACAACTTAGTTCCCCCCGAACCGAGACTAGTCGAGTGAGGGTCGCGAC
>JBBQCM010000066.1:0-35730 GCA_038318725.1 Chthoniobacterales bacterium | reverse complement strand
GTCCGCAACGAAAAAGAGCACAACGCCTTCGACGAACTCCATCCGGGCGATGAGCGACGACAATACCTAGACTAGGAAAAACTTCAAGATAGGCGACTCCCAAAAGCCGCCGACGCTCCATTTGATATAGGCCAGTCCTTTCGCGCCAAATTCCGTCTTCACCCACTCCTCCCATTTCTTGAGCTGCTCCTTGCTGAGCAGCGCGGCCGCGCCCTTCGCATTCAGCGCCTTGATCACCCCGCCGCCATCGACGACCGAGCGGAAGACTTTGAATTGCGAATCCTTGAAAATGTCCGCCAGCTCCACCAGCTCCAGCCCGAAGCGCGTGTCCGGCTTGTCGCTGCCGTAGCGGTTCATCGCCTCGCTGTAGGCCATGCGGGGAAAAGGCAGCGGGATTTCCACGCCGCGCGCTTCTTTGAAAATGCGCGCGAGCAAACCCTCGATCAGCGTCTGGATTTCCGCCTCCGTGATGAATGACGCCTCGACGTCGATCTGGGTGAATTCCGGCTGCCGATCCGCCCGCAAGTCTTCGTCGCGAAAACACCGCGCGATCTGAAAGTACTTCTCCAGTCCCGCGACCTGCAGCAGTTGCTTGTATTGCTGCGGTGCCTGCGGGAGCGCGTAAAAGGAGCCCGGCGTCAGCCGCGAGGGCACGAGGAAATCCCGCGCGCCCTCCGGCGTCGGGTTCGAGAGGATCGGCGTCTCGATTTCCAGGAAGCCCGCATCATCCAAATAGTCCCGCGTCGCCTTCACTACGCGATGCCGCAGCCGCAGATTACGCTGCATCCGCGCCGTGCGCAGATCGAGGTAGCGATACTGCAAGCGCAGATCTTCATTCACGCTCGGGTCATCCAGCGGGAAAGGTGGCACGTCCGCCTTGTTCAGCACGTTCAGCTCGGACGCGATGATCTCCACTGCGCCCGTCGCCAGCTTCGCATTTTCCGAGCCCGTCAGCCGTGCCGTCACCACCCCTGTGAGTTGAATCACATCCTCACTCCGCAGCCCGTGCGACGCCTCTGCCACCTGCGGATGCTCCTCCGGGCGAAAGACGACCTGTGTCAGACCCTCGCGGTCTCGCAGATCGATAAAGATCACCCCACCATGATCCCGCCGCGAATTCACCCACCCCGCGAGCGTGACGGTCTGGCCGATGTCGGAAGGGCGGAGCTGTTGGCAATGGTGGGTGCGGTACATAAATTAAGGGGCGCGGAATGTAGCGGAAAGCCCCGCGAGTGGGAGAGGAAAATCGCGGTCAGGTCCTGGCACCTTCAGCGACGTGGAACTCTCCTTGCCATGGTCGGATCGGCGACAGCTAATGTCTGCATGAAAGCTTCACTCCTCCTGGCGGTTTTCGCGCTTGCCTTGAAGACAGCCGCGCAGGAACCGACGCTTTTGCGGGCGGGCATCATTGGCCTCGATACTTCTCACGCGATCGCTTTCACTCAAACGCTCAATAAGGGTCCCAAAAATCCGGCGGACGCTGACAAAGTCGCGGGCGTCCGGGTGGTCGCGGCTTATCCGCAAGGCAGCCGCGACATCGAGAGCAGCACCAAGCGGGTGCCGGAATACACCGAGAAAATAAAGGCGCTCGGCGTGGAGATCGTCGATTCCATCGCGGACCTTTTGAAGCGGGTGGATGTCGTGCTGCTCGAGTCGAACGACGGGCGTGTGCATTGGGAGCAACTCCAGCCCATCCTCGCGGCGGGCAAGCCTGTTTTCATCGACAAGCCCATCGCGGCCTCGCTTGCGGACACGATCCGAATTCTCGATGCCGCGCAGAAGGCGAAGGTACCGATGTTCAGCTCGTCATCGCTGCGCTATGGCAAGACTACTCAAGCGGTCCGCGATGGCTCCATCGGCATGGTCATGAGCGCCGAAACCTTCAGCCCCGTGAATATCGAGCCGACCCATCCGGACCTCTATTGGTATGGCATTCACGGCTGCGAATCGCTGTTCACCGTCATGGGTCCGGGATGCAAATCGGTAAAGCGCTCCACCGCAGCGGATGGGAAAGTGGAAGTCGTTGGTGCTTGGGCGGGAGGTCGGACGGGCATCTTTCGCCAGGAAAACGGCACTGATCGCAAGGGGTATGGAGGCAAGGCGATCGGCAAGAAAGGCGAGGCGCCGGTGGGTGGCTACGAAGGCTACGATGTCCTGCTCTTCGAAATTGTGAAAATGTTCCGCACGGGAATCGCCCCGGTGAGCGCAGAAGAGACGCTGGAAATCTACGCCTTCATGGAAGCAGCCGATGAGAGCAAGCGCCGCGGCGGGATGGAAGTCACGTTGCAGGAAGTGCTCGAGAAGGCCCGCGCCGAAGTCGCCGCGAAACCGTGAGGGGACGGAGGCGCTGACGGTCCGACTTGGGAACCGCCTCACGGTTCGCCCGCGCCATGATTTGCCTATGAACCAAGATCACTTCTCAAATGGCATGTCGCGGCGGCGCGCTTTGCTGACGGCGGCTGACTCGCTCGGTCTTTCCGCGCTCGCTTTTGAGCCAGCCCGCGCGGCGGACCCGGCGAAACCGGACGCGCGGCGCGGCGCGACGAAACGCTACCAGATGCTCAAGTCGATCAATCTTTGGGCGTTTCCTTATCCCGACCGCATGAGCCTGCGCGAGTGTCTGCAATTGGCGAAGGAAGCGGGCTTCGACGGCATCGAGCTAAACTACGATTTGGATAATGATCTTTCGCCCAAATCCGGCACGCCGGAATTCACGGCGGTCCGGCGCATGGCGGACGAAATCGGCATCCGCATCAGCGGGCTTTGCTCATTCCTTTTCTGGCCGTATCCGCTGACGAGCAACGATCCGGCGAAGCGCGAGCGCGGTCTCGAACTGGCCGGCAAGATCGCGCAGGCGGCGCATGATCTCGGTGTCGAAGACGTGCTTGTGGTGCCGGGTGCCGTGCACATCCCGTGGCGGACGGATCACGAACCGGTGCCGAACGATGTGTGCGATCAGCGGGCGCGCGGAGCGATGGGCAAACTGGCGAAGCAGGCCGAGAAGCTGAAGCTCGCTGAACATGGAGAACATCTTTTTCAACGGCTACCTGATGACGCCGATGGAGATGAACGCCTTTGTCGATAGCTTCGGCAGCGAGGATGTGCGGGTGCACTTCGACACGGGGAATATCTCGATGTTTCAGCACGCCGAGCATTGGGTGCCGATCCTCGGAAAGAGGACGAAAAACATTCACTTCAAAGAGTTCACCAAGAAGGGGACGGACTATTCGCTCGAGACGTTCCGCCCGCTGCTTGATGGAACGACCAATTGGCCGGCGGTGATTGAGGCGCTCGATCAGACAGGCTACCAAGGTTTTGTCACGTTCGAGTATTTCCACCCGTATCCGCACTACCCCGAGGCGCTCATTTACCAGACTTCGGATTCGCTGGATCGGATCCTTCGTCGGAAGGCTTGAAGGTCCGGGAAATTGGTGCGCGAGCGCCGATCAGCCAGGGATTTGGCAAAGTGGCGAGTGTCTAGTTTGTGCCTAGCGCGGGCGTGGCAGGCGGCGCGGGCAGGGCCATGGGATGCTGGCCGGGCGGGGGGACTTCGCGGCGCAGAAAGAGCATCCGCGGATAGACGGGTTGTTTGCCGATGGGTGTTGGCACGGCGATCTCGACGGTAGCGGGGAACCGATCGACGACCTTCGCCCAATCGAGGGTTAGCTCACGTTACTAGAGCTATCGGAAGAGCAATCCGCGCTCGCAACTGATCCGCTCAATGCCCAGCGTGGTTCCATGCGCCTCATCCTTCTGCTCCCGCTTTTCATTGTGCTCGCCGCGCATGCGGATGACCCAGGCTTTTCGCCAATCTCAGACGGCAAAACGCTGGCCGGCTGGCGCGGGCAGGACGCTGCGTTTTGGAGTGTGGAGGACGGCGCGATTACCGGTACGATCTCCGCGCAGCGGCCGGCGCCGATGAATCAGTATCTCGTCTGGCAGGGCGGGCTGGTGGAGGACTTCGAGCTGAAGCTGGACTTCCGCCTTACCGGCTCGGCGACGCCGGATACGAACAGCGGTTTTCAATTCCGCTCGCGCCGCCTGCCCAATGGCGACGTGGGCGGATACCAGGTCGATATCAATGCCGGCCAACCGTTGAAGGTGGGGCTGTATGATGAATTCGGCCGGCACTTCCTCGCGCGCGACGGCGAGCGCAGTGTCTTCGACGCGGATGGAAAGAGGACCGTCGAGAAACTCGCGATGGAGTCCGGCGCGATGGATTTCAAACTCGACGATTGGCACGAGTATCACCTCACGGCGATCGGGCCGAAGCTGACGTTGCGCGTAAATGGCAAGCTTATCGCGGAGACGACGGATAACGACGCCGACAGCGCCGAAGCGCGCGGCATCCTCGCGCTGCAACTCCACACCGGGCCGCCGATGAAGGTGCAATTTCGCAACGTGCGGCTTAAGCGGTCGCCGTCCACGGCAACGCCACGCGACGTGCTTATCGCCGAGGCGGCGCTGCACTGGCAGCCGGGCGAGCGCGCGGATGCGCATCAGCCGATGCTCAAAGCCATCGGCGAAATCACGCCGGGCGTCGTCGTGGACGGGACGCGCGTGGCGCGGCTGCGAGACGCGTATTTCGACGCAGCGCTGGAGTTCAATCAGCCGAAAGCGTGGAACGCGCCGGGCGGAGCGCTCACCGTTTTGCTGCGCGCACGCGTTCCCGATGGCAACTGGACGACCGCGCTCTTTGCCAAGCGCGGCCATCACGACATCTGCAATTTCAACCTCTACGGCTATGACATCCCGGAGACGCCGGGACCGGATATCGGCTTCGAGATTCACACCGACCGCGGTTTTTTTTCCACGAGCTTCCCGGTGTCAAAAATCGACGCTACCCTGTGGCACAATCTCGCCGCGCGCTACGACGGCCAGCGGCTCCAGCTCCTGTGCGACGGCGCGGTGATGAGCGAAAAACCGGCGTCCGGCGCGCTGACGCAGAACCAAGAGCCCGTGCTGCTCGGCGCCGAGACCGAGCACGGAAAACCGGCGCGCTTTTTCACGGGCGAGATGGCCGAGGCCGCGCTCTGGACGCGCGCGCTCGACGACGCGGAACTGGCTGCCGTGCTGCGTTGCGATACCATCGTCTCACTGCCCAAGCCGTGGCAATCGCCGGTGCAATTCCGCCCGGCGGCAGGCCGGCTGGCGGACACGATCCCGTTTTTCCACGCTGGCGAATATCACATCTTCTACCTGCTCGCCGAGACGGGAAAGGTGCCGTGGGAGCACCTCGTCTCGCGCGATCTCGTGCGCTGGCGCGAGCTGCCGCGCGCGCTCACCAGTGACGGCGCGCCTGACGGCACCGACGGCGAGAACATGTTCACCGGCAGCGTGATCGAGCGCGACGGCACCTGGCACATCTTCTACACCGGCTGGAACCCGCGGCACCCTGTGAACCGCGAGCACGTTTGCCACGCCACGAGCCCGGACGGTATCGCGTGGACGAAGCACCCGGAACACACCTTTACCGCCGACGGGACACATTATGATGCCTCGCGGGAGAATGATTTCCGCGACCCGTTCGTCTTTTGGAACGAGGAGGAAGAGCAGTGGTGGATGCTGCTCTGTGCGCGGGCCGCGGGCGACAAACGGCCCGTTACCGGCGTCGCCATCTCGCGCGATCTTGTCACCTGGCAGCAGCAGGCACCGCTCTGCGACGGCTATCGCGGCACGCCGGAGTGCCCGGATATTTTCCGCATCGGCGCGACATGGTATCTCATCGTCTCGCCGAGCGAAGGCGTGACGACGTACCGCACCGCGTCGGCGCTGCGCGGCCCGTGGTCGCCCGCGCCGGGCACGCCGATCGACACACCGATCCTCTACGCGGCGAAGCGCCTGTTCGACGGTCGACGGCATGTGATTACCGGTTGGCAGCGCGATCTCGGCGGCGAGCGCGACGCCGGCCCGTACCAATGGGGCGGCACGCAAAGCATTCCGCGCGAAGTTTTCGAGGCCGCTCCCGGCGAACTCGGTTTCAGGCCAGTCGGGGAAATCCGCGCCGCGTTTCCGCAGACCGCATTCGCGGTGGAAAAAGAGATCGCAATCGGCGGCGGCGTGGGCGCGTCCAGCGGCGCGCGTTTTGCCGTGCCCGACCACTACCGGTTGGACTGCCTCGTGGCGCTCGACGGCGCGGAGAGTTTCACGGTCGGCTTCCGCGAGCAGGCCGGGAGCGGGTACCGGCTCACGGTTTTTCCAAAGCGCGGTGAGATCGCGCTCACCGGTCCGCCCGGCGTGGACTTCCGCCGCGCGTGCGCGCTCGACCCCACGCAGCCCGTCCGGATCGAGGCCTACGTCCTCGGAACGCTTATCGAGTGCTTCGTGAACGACCGTCACGCCTTCACCACCCGCGCTTACACGCATCCTGCCGGGGGCGCTCTTTCGCTCAGCGTCGATGCCGGGCGGGCGACCGTGCGCGACTTGCGCGTGCAGACGGCGAAATAGCACATAAAAGCTGCGCCAACGCGGCTCCTTGCTTCGGTTGACAATGTAGTTCCAGCGCAGCGGCTCGGGCACCTTCCGGGCGACGTTCTCGCTGTCCATTTTTTCGTCCTGTTCCGCTGTGGAGAAGAATCGGCAGTCCATGCCGCCCACGGGCGACTCCGTTGCGGGGTCGATGGCGCAAACCAGCCCGCGGACGACAGGGACTGCCGTCCCACTCGCGGCTGCGCCGCGTTGCCCTCTCTTTTACAATTTCTGAGGAGACAATTTCGGTAGCAGGGTCAGGGCCAGAAACCGCTCCGATCTTTTTTTTAGCCAGTTATAGGAACGCAATAGTCTTTCGACAAGTGGTTTGTGATTTAGAAGTTTTTTTGTGAGGGGAGTCCAGTGGCGGAGTTTTTTTGTGCAGATTTGTAAGAATTACCGACGCGTTTCTTCCTTGCAGGCCGTATCGGGAGAAGCAACATGCTGTTGCGCTGACATCTACGGATGGCAAGCCGGGGGGCCGGTATTTCTGACACGTTTGTCCCTCAACAGACACCACAGACACCATTCCTGGCGGAATGGATGGAAGTACTGCCGTGGGCTTGCATCCGCCGGATGCCGCCGCCACTTTGCACGCCTGTGAGCGAAGACTCTGCCTCCATCTACAAAATGCCGCCGGCGACGCGCTCGGCGGTCATCCTCATCGTCTTTTTTTTCGGCTGGTTCGTGCTGACCATGCTCTGGGTGCTAAACGATGCGCGTCGGATCAAGCGCGAGAAGGAGCAGACCCGCGCGCTCAGCGGGCGGGGCGGCGGCGACATGGTGTGGATTGCGGCGGGCCGCTTCACGATGGGGGCGACGAACGGCGGTTTTGACGAGCAGCCGTTGCATGATGTGAAGGTGGCGGGCTTTTTCATGGACAAGACGGAGGTCACGAATGCGGAATTTGCGTCGTTTGCGGAGGCGACCGGCTACGTCACCACGGCCGAGCGCCCGCGCGAGGGACAGCCGCCGGGAGCGCTGGTTTTCACGGCACCGGTGGACGGCACGCGGGAAGACGCGGGCGGCTGGCGCTCGGTGGCGGGGGCGGACTGGAGGCATCCCGAGGGGCCGCAGTCGGACCTCATCGGGCGGGAGAGGTTTCCCGTGGTGCAGGTCTCGTGGGAGGACGCCGCCGCCTACGCGCGCTGGGCGGGGAAGCGGCTGCCGACCGAAGCGGAGTGGGAGTACGCGGCGCGCGGCGGAATCATGCACGCGGCCTACGTGTGGGGCACGGAGTTGAAGCCGGGCGGGCGCTGGGCGGCGAATTTCTGGCAGGGCCGCTTTCCGGTGGAGGACACCGGGGAGGACCGGTTCAAGGGCCTCGCGCCGGTAGGGAGCTTTCCCGAAAACAACTATGGCCTCACGGATCTGGCCGGCAATGCCGCGGAGTGGTGCGCGGACTGGTATCGCGCGGACTATTATAAAACGAGCCCGCACCGCAATCCTCCGGGGCCCGAGGAAAGCGAAGACCCCGACGAACCCGGCGTGCCGAAGCGCGTGGCTCGCGGCGGCTCCTTTCTGAGCAGTGAGACAAACGGCGCGGCCTACCGCCCGAGCGCCCGTCTGAAAGCCGCGCCGGCTTATGCCGCGTCCGATCTTGGTTTTCGCTGCGTGCGGAGCCAGTAGCCGCGTGCGGCCAGTTCGACTATGCTATAACTCGACGACTCGACCCCAATGACACCCTCTATTTTTCCCAGAATCGCACTCCTCATCGTCGCGTTGTTCGCGCCGCGCGCTGGTGCGGAATCATTTAAGATGCAGGGTTCGCCAGTGGTGGCGCACGTTATGGTCGCGGCCGCGCCCGTGCTGCGGAAGCAGGGAATCGACATCCGGGTTGCGGTGGAAGGCAGCAGCACGATTGCGGCGTCGATGCTGGGCACGGGGCAGGTGGAGTTTGCGCTGATGATGCGCCAACTGACGGGGGAGGATCGGGCGCGCTTCCCGGAAAAGGAGTTGAAGGAATTCCAAATCGGTATGCAGGCGGTGGCGCTGATCGTGCCCCTCGATGTGTGGGACAGCGGCGTGCGTGTGCTGACGAAGGCGCAAATCAAGGGAATCTACGAAGGCGAGATCACCAACTGGAAGCAGGTGGGCGGGGCCGATCTCCCGCTCAAGTTTTTTAACAGCGAACGCGGACGCGGGGTCTGGGAGCTTTTTGTCACCTGGCTCTACGAGGAGAGCCGCAAGGCTCCCCTGGGCAAATTTCCCATCACTGTCGATGGCGAGGACGCGCGCAATACGGTGCAGTTCAACAAAGGTTCGCTGGCCCTGGCACAGATCAATTACATCGACGGCAAGAATATCTTCGGCCTCGCGATCAAGGAGGACAGTGGTGAACCGGTTGCGCCGACCGTTACCAATTGTGTGAACGCCAGCTATCCGCTCATGCGCCCAGCCATGGTCGTCACCGGGGAAAGACCGGTCGGGAAAAAAAAGAAGATCATCGACTTCCTCCTCAGCGAGGAAGGGCAGACGATCGTGGGCCAGAGCGACCTCATTCCGCTGAAGGATCTCGCACCGAAGTAGGTGCCGGACGCGGCACGGCTAAGGCAGTCGCAGATCGCAGGTGATGAGGCGAGGGTGGAGGCTTTTGCAGGGACTCATGTCCAGCGCGGGCGCGGGCTCGTGGGGCGCGGGGGCAAAGTGGCGCAGGTTCTGGTCGAGCTTGTAGAGCGCGTTTTTTTCGCCTCGGGTAATCGTTAGATAGAGCGGCATCTGCGGCAGGATGCCGGGGTGGAGCGAAGGATAGAGCGAGGTGCGGCGGTAGCGCAGGCCCGCGCCGGTTTGCCCGCCCGGAAACCGGCGGAGCGGCAGCGCCCGGCCATGCACGCGGATCTGACATTGCGTGGCGAAGACCTTGCTCGCCGTGAATTCGAGCCGCTCGATGGACGTATCGACGAAGCGGCTGGTGTTGCCCCCTTCGAGCGGCGTCTCGCAAAGCAGCGGCCAGCCTTCGTGCGCGCGGCGAATAGTCAGCGTGGCCTCGCCGTCGGTGTGGCTGAGCAGGATGGGGAAACGCCACTCGAAGATCTCGCGGAACATTTTCGCCGGCAGCGCAAAGCCCGCACGGCGGAGGTCGCGGAGCACTTTCTCGAAATCCGCCCAGAGGTGCGTCGGTAGGAAAAAGGCGTCGTGCAAAGCGTCGCCGTGATCGACCAGCCGCGCGGTGAACGGCTGCGCGAGCAAATGTGCGGCGAGCGTGTGCCAGAGCAGTGCGATGGCCGACATCCAGTCCGCGCGCGGCAGGGATTCGACGGCGCGGAATTCGACGAGCCCGCGGCAGCCGCCGTCGAAGTTGACGTTCCAGAATTTGTCGAAGCTGGCCTCGCTGCGGTGGGTATTGCCGGAGGTGTCGGTGTGCAAATGCCGGAGCGTCTCACTGATCAGGTAGCGGTGATCGCCGGGCGGGAGCTGCTCGAGAAACTGGTAGGCCATCTCAAGATCGTAAAGCGAGCTGGCGCACTCGTCCGGACGTGGAGCCTGCGAGGACGCGCCGACATACTGGCCCGTGAAAAGATAGGCGAGGGAAGGATGACGCTGCCAATAGCGGAGGATCGACGTGACCCACGCGGGATGGGTGAATAACGCATTTTCCTCGAGGCTCGGTCCGCCGAAAAGCAGGTGGTTCCCGCCGCCCGAGCCGGTCTGTTCATCGGCGGAGATTTGCTTGAAGGAGCGCAGTCCGGCGGTCGCGCAGGCGCGCTCCAACTTGTCGAGCCAGCCGGCGTAATCGCGCCATGTCGCGCAGGGCGGAAGATTGATTTCGAGCACGCCGGGATCGGAAGCGATGCCGAGCTTTGTCCAGCCATCCGTCTCATCGCCCGGTACGTAGCCGGCCAAAATCGCCGGCCCGAGCCGCAGCTCGTGGAGCGTCGCGAAGATGTGCTCGACGAGCGCCAGCCAAGGCGTTTGCAGCAGCGGCGGGAGAAAGACGTGCAGTTCGCCGTCCGTGATTTCGATGGCGAGCGCGCGGCGGTTGACGTCCTCGTGCAGCGAGCCGAGCGGCAGGCGCAGGCCGGCATGACCTTCGGCACGCAGCAGTTCGATGCTCTCGCCGACCTGCCAGTCTCCGGTGAGAAAACCGGCGGCGTCGTGATCAAGCGGGAGCACCAGAACGGGCCGCGCTTCGTCGAAGGGATCGACGCCGCGAATCCAGCCGGACGCGAGGCCGAAGCGGTGGAGAAGGCTTTCAGCGAAAAGCGCAAACGAGGTCGCGTCGAGGGTGGCAGGCGCGGCCGGAGCTGGGATCGCCAGCGCGGGGACGAGTGGGGAGTCGTCACGGTTCCAGACGAGATTGATCGCCCAGCGCGGGTTCACTTCGCCGGGGTAGAACTTGCCGGGAGAATAGACGGGCACGGCATTTGGGAGCGCCTGCGCGATCAACGCCTCGGCCAGCGCGTAGCCGTAGCGGAGCTTCGTCGGCCCGAGCGCGGTGATGCTCCACTCGGGACCTTGCGGGTCATCGGGCACGTAGGTCGGCTCGCCGCCGAGCGTGAGCTTTACGCCGTGGGCGGCAAAGGTGGCATCCACTTTGTCGGCCACCCGGGCGAGAGACTTGGGGATTTTCATGCGGGATTGATGTGCAGCGCGGCCGTCATGGTCGGCGGAAATGGCAGCGGCGGTGCGAAGGTTCCGGCGATGGGTGAAATATCATCGGGCGTGAGACCGACGGCCGCGGTGAGATGATAGTGGTTGCAGAGGTAGCCGTTGGTCGGGTCAAAGCCGATCCAGCCCGCGCCGGGCAGATAGAGTTCCGTCCACGCGTGGAGCGCGCCTTCGGCCACTTTTTCACGGCCTTCAAACTCGCAGAGGTAGCCGCTCGCCAGCCGCGCGGCGACGCCCAGCCCGCGCGCGACCTCCGCGAGCAGCACCGCATAATCCCGGCAGGAGCCGCCGCCGAGTTGCAGCGTCTCCGCTGCCGCATAGGCCACGCCCTCTTCACGGCGTTCGTAGGCGATGTTTTTGTGCAGCGCTTCGTTGAGACTCACCAGCACATCGACGGTGGGCTGCGGCGACTCCGGTGCGGTCCAAAAGGGCAGCGCCAGCGCGGTGTCGCTGCGCAGATACGGCGTGAGCACGTCGGCCTCGCGGGGCTTGTATTGGAACGGGAAATCGATGGCGTGCTTCGCCAGAATGAAGCCGAACGGATTGCGCTCCTGCACCTCGAGGTCGATCAGCAGACTGGCCTGGAGCAGCGCGGATTTTCCCGGATAGAAAACGGAGGCGATCTCGTTGTCGAAAAGGTCGTGCCGGTAATGCACATCGGCCCCGGAGTTGGTCTGGAATTCCAGCCGCTGGATCGCGAGATGGCGGCCCGTTTTTGGAAAAAGTCGGAAGAGATGCAGCGAAAAACTGACCGCCTCGGCGTAGGCGTACTGTGTCTGGTAGGCGATGCGGATTTTCATGCGGCGACCTTCACTTTCTCCACGCGCGGGGTGCGGCGCTTCATCAGCACCCGCACTTTCATGCCCTGGCCGCCGCTGCCTTTGAAGGTGCCGCGCAGCGGCGTGGCGTCGCGGTAGTCGCGCCCGAAGCTCACCGCCACATGCCGTTCGCCGACCCACTGGCAGTTCGTGGGATCGAGCGCCACCCAGACCTGGCCGGGCACCAGCACCTCCACCCACGCGTGCGTGGCCACCGCGCCGACGAGCCGCGCGAGCGTGCCATCCGCGCGCCGCACGGGATCAGTCTCAATGTAGCCGCAGACGTAGCGCGCCGGCAGCCCGGCGCTGCGCAGGATGCTCAGGGCGATGTGCGCGAAATCCTGGCACACGCCTTCGCGTTGTTTCCAGATGGTCGCCAGCGGAGTGCTGTTTTCCGTCGAACCCGCGCGGTATTTGAACTCGCGATAGATCGCCTCGTTCAAGCGCTGGAGCGCCTCGCCGAGCGGGGCGTTGCCCGGCAGGTAGCGCTTCGCCCAGACCGAAGTCTCTCGCGTCGGCTGTACCACGGGCGTCATCTGGAGGTAGTCGAAAACGTCGGTCAGCATCGAGCCAAGGATTTGCCGCGCCTCCTGCACGCACAGCTCGAGCGCCTCCGCGGGCCGTGGCACGGTTTGGGTGCGGACGGTGCAGTGGTTCGTCACCGCGAGCCGCTGGTGGCGGAAGGGCAGCGAGAAGAAGTCCACGCGGTTGCCGAAGTGATCCGTGTAGCTGGAGGTGGGGACGGCGGGATCGAGCTCCAGACGGTGGCTGAGCACGGTCTGGGTCGGAAGCTGCGGTGGGGTCAGACGCGCCTCGCCGTAAGCCTCGGCGGCCGGGTGCGTGTAGCGGTAATGAGTGACGTGCGTGATCTCGAACTCCATCGGGCCCGTAAGGGCGCGGAGTTATTGGCGCAAGAGCGCGGCGCGGCCAAGCTATTTTGCGGCGGGCTTTGTTGCGCACCACGCCTCAATTTCCGGGAGGGTGCGCGTGCGGAAGGCGGTGGCGAAACGGATTTCGTCCGCCGCTTTCGCCACACTCACCGCAGCTCCGGGCGGGAGGTTTTTTGCGGCCCACGCTTCCAACTCGGCGGCGCGAGCCTCAGTCGCGGGGAGGGCGGTGAAGAGTTCGGGGACGTACTCGTTGGCCTGGTGCGCGGTGAGTTTTGCGTAAAGCGCGTCGAGATTGGCTTGCGTAAAAGTCCACGCGGCGGCGAGATGTTCGCCGGCGTCGGCCACGCGGGAGACGAGCCGCGTGGCGTCGCGCGGCGGCAGCTCAGGGGTGAGGGAAAGCCCGAGCGTCTTTGCGGCGAGCGCCGCGTCGCGCACCGTGGCGAGCGCGGTGTAAAGCTCGCGCTTTTGCTCAAAACTGGGCGCTTTGAGCGCGAGCGAGTGAAGCTGTTCCCACAGCGCGCTGTCGGCTTCGCGGCCGATGATTGCAAGCACAGGGCCGCGCAGATTGGCGTCGAGCGAAGCGGGATCGCCGAGCCACTGGACGAAGCGCGAGCGGGCCACGCGCTGCGTCTCCGCGTCGCCAAAGGCTCCGGCCAGCGCGAGGAGCCGGGGACGGGTTTGGGTAATGAGCGGCGATTCATCCTTCGCCGCTGCCCAGCCGAGCTTGGCGAGCTGCGGACGGAGAAAGGCGAGCGCCCACGCATGAAAATTGGTGCGCTTTTTCGACCCTGGCTCCAAGGCGTCGGCATCGCGCGCCAGGCGGTCGATCTGCCAGAGCACGCCGAGGATTTGCTCGAGCTCCGTGGCACTGGCGGTGTCGATGAGGGCATCGGCGAGCGTGAGGTAATCCGTGGGCGGGCGGCGTCCCGCCTGAGCCAGTGCCCAGGTGTCATTGAGCAGCGTGAGGCGGTCGGCCTCGGCCATGTGGCCGATCGTCTTGAGCAGCCGATTGAAAGTCTCATCGGGATACTGCACCCGGTAATAGCCCGCACCGCCGACATTGGCGACGTCCACGGTGTCCGCATCCTCCCGCGCGGAGGTGAAGTGGCTCGGTGCCAGCAGCAGCATCAGAGCCCGCTGCGGGTCGCCAGCCGGGGCCGTGTTTAAAGGGATCATCCATTTCTGGGCGACGGGGTTGGGCTGGTGCACCGTGAAGCGCTCTTGGAGCCACACCGGCTTGGTCATGTCCTTCTCGGACACCGTTCCCACCAGCACCACCGGAAACCCCGGCTGCTCCGTCCAGCCTTGCGCAAACTCCCGCACATCCTTCCCGCTCGCTGCACCGAGCGCGGCCCACAGGTCGGCGGTCGTTGTGTTGGAAAGCGCGTGCTTTTTCATGTAGGCGCGGATGCCCTCGCGGAACTTCTCCTCGCCGAGCCACTCCTCGAGCATGCGGATCACCGCCTGGCCTTTTTGGTAGGTGATTTCGTCGAAGGCGTCGCCGGCCTGCGCCTCGTTTTTCACCTCCTGCTGGATCGGGTGCGTGGTCGCCCGCGCGTCGAGGCGCATGGCGAATTCCTTGCTCGCCGCCGCGCGCAGCCACGGCTTCCACGCGGGGTGTCGCCGCGCCATCTGCTTCACCGCCATCCAGCTCGCGAAGCCCTCGTTCAGCCACAGATTATCCCACCACGCCATCGTCACCAGATCGCCGAACCACTGGTGCGCGATCTCGTGCGCCACGATGCTGTAAACGCGCTCCTTCTGCGCCTGCGAAGACTTGGCCGGGTCGTAAAGCAGCGCGTCCTCGCGATAGACGATGCAGCCCCAATTCTCCATCCCGCCCGCACCCGTATTCGGCAGTCCGAGCTGATCGAGCTTCGGCAGCGGATACTTTACGCCGAAGTATTCCGTGTAATCCCGCATGATCTCCTTCGTGATCTCCAGAGCATAGCGACCCTGCTCCTTCTTCCCCGGCGTGGTGTAAACGCGCAGTTCCACTCCATCGACCTCATCTCCCACGTATTCAAAGTCTCCCGCAAAGAGCGCGAGGAGGTAGGTCGGCATCGGCGGGGTAGTCTTGAATTCAGCAACATTGGTCAACGGTGCCGATCCGCCTTTCTGACCTTCCGGCATGTTTGAGAGAACGACTACGCCATCAGGCACAACCACGCTCAAGTCCATCTTCACTCGGAACGCCGGCTCATCCCAACAGGGGAACATGCGTCGTGCATCCGCCGGCTCGAACTGAGTCGCGAGAGCCTTCTGCTCCACACCGTTTTTTTGATAGCGTGAGATATAGAGACCTTGCGGCTGCTCACCCAACACTCCCGTAAATTTGATGGTCACGGCGCGCGGACCCACGGGGAGCGGCGTATCAAGGGTGAGCGTCAGCGTTTGTGCGGTTTCGTCCAGCAGCGCGGGGAGATCCTTATTTGGGGTGCCCAAAAGCTGGGCACTCGTGATTTTAAGCCCTAGGGAGTTCATCACGATCCGATCAGTCGGTTCCTTGACTTGGATAGCGACCAAGACAGTTCCTACAAAGATGCCGGCCGTGAGGTCCGGGGTAATGCGGATGCCGTAATGCACAGGAACCACATTCTTCGGCAGCTTCCCCGGCGTCTTGGCAAAATCAAAAGGGTCCTCCGCCCGGAGCACGGGCGAGGGGAGCAGCAGCGCGAAGGCGAGGAGGAGACAGGCGAGGCGTTTCATGCCCGAGAGGTTGGACAGGGCGCAGCGGAGATGCCAAAGAAAATCCGGCGGACAGGAGAGCGAGCAGCCATGCTCGCGTGTTCCGAGACGCGCGACCAAAGCCGCCCGCGCTACTTCCCTACGCCGCCTTCGCCGTCTTCGCGGTTTTGTGGCCGAGGATGCGGAGCGTCTGGTTGAGCTGCTCCACCTGCAGGGGCTTTTTCAGCACGGTCACGGGGCCGAATTTGAGGATATTGTCGAGCATCTGGCTGTCCGGGTAGCCGGTGATGATGACGATGGGCAGCGCGGGATCGATCGCCTTGGCGTGCTTGTAGATCTCGTCGCCGGTGATGTCGGGGAGCTGGAGGTCGAGAAAGCAGAAGTCGAATTTCTGTTTGCCCAGCGCGGCCAGCGCGTCCTTGCCAGTGCCGACAACCAGCCGGCTGAAGCCCGCCTTTTTCAAAAACAGCTTGAACATGTTTTGCAACGACTCGTCGTCATCAACCACGAGCACGGTGGGCTGGCCCTGCTCCTCATTGCGGAGCACGTCGCGGTCGAGGGCGTCGCGCTTCACCCGCCAGCGGCCGCCGATCTGGATGGCGGGGAGCTGGCCGCGCTGCACGAGGTAGTACACCGTGGGCAAAGGGATGCGCAGATACTCTGCGGTTTCCTTCACGGTCATCAGGTTGTGCGTCGTTGAGTGTTCCATGAGGCTGTCAATTTTCGTAATTACCACGTTTATTTCCGGCTGGCGTGGGAAAATGTCGGGTTCGTCGCAGAGTGTCAACGCCGGAGGATGGTCAATAACGATTTTTCTACATTTTGGTCGCGCCAAGGGGCGCGATTTTTCGCCGCAGGTGGCGGCTTGCCTTGGCGGGGCGATCTGGGCGAGAGAGGGCCATGTCGAAAACCTGCTTCTCCCCACTATTTGCCGCCCTAACCGTGCTGTCCGTCGGCCTGCTTTCGGGTCAGGCCGCCGAGCGCGAGCGCCCGCTGATGCGTGATTTCATGGGCCTCTGCGGGCATACCGTGCAGTTCAAACCGGAACTCTATGCACCGGTCACGCGGCTCGTGCGCGACTATCACCCGATCGAGTGGGACTTCGGCGACGACACCAGCTACGTGACCAAATTCCCGATGGCGCGCAACGGCGTCGATTGGTCGAAGGTCTATGGCTCTTGGGTCCGCGCGGGGCATCGCGTCGAGGCGTGTCTGATTTTCGACAACCTCAAACCCAACGCGTGGCGCGATCTCCCGCGCGATGCCTTCGCCTACGGCCAGGCGTTTGCCACCGCCTTCGGCCCGTCGGCGAAAACGCCGCTCGTCGAGGCGGCAGAGATTGGTAACGAGCCGGGGAAATATGACGACGCCACTTACCGGAAGCTCTTCGAGGCGATGGCCGGCGGGCTGCGCGCGGGCGATCCGAAGCTGCGCATCGCCACCTGCGCGGCGAATCTCGGCAAGAGCGGGAGCTACTCGAAGAGCGTCGATTGCCTCACCGGCCTCGAGGCGCTCTACGACATCGTGAATATCCACAACTACGCGGAGATCACCGGCTGGCCCACCTGGAAGCGCAGCTACCCCGAAGACCCGCAGCTCGGCTTCCTCAAAGACATCGGCCACGTCCTCACCTGGCGGCGTGAGCACGCGCCGGGCAAGGAAGTCTGGCTCACCGAATTTGGCTGGGATGCCACGACGAAACCCGCGCCGAAGACCGGCGACTTCGCCAAATGGATCGGCTCCACCGAAACCGAGCAGGCCATGTGGACCGTCCGCGGCTACCTCGTGCTCTGCGCCCTCGGCCTTGATCGCGCCTACCTCTACTTCTTCAACGATGACGACACCCCGCACCTCCACGGCTCCTCCGGGCTCACTCGCAACTTCGTCCCCAAGCCCGCCTTCCACGCCGTCGCGCACCTGTTCAAAACCCTCGGCGACTACCGGCTGACCAAAGTCGTGCGCGCCGATGCGACGCAGGGTTACGTCTATGAGTTCACCCACGGCGCGGAGGCGAAGCAGCGCGTCCTGGCCGTCTGGAAACCCGCCGGTGCCGCAGTGAAAACCACGCTGCCCATCGGCGCGGCGAAAGTCCTCAAAGCCGAGCGTACCCCGCTCACCACCGGCGACGCCCCGGCCGTGGAAGTACTGGCCACCACGGGCGGGATCGAAGTGGAGGCAGGGGAACTGCCCGTCTTTGTCTGGCTTGAAGACTAACGGCCCACCTTTCCCGATGGGGCCACGCGCCGCGCGCCGTGCGCCGGAGCCATTCGCGGCCTTTTGACTTTTGGTTTTTGCACCCTGCTAAACAGGCAGTCTTTCCCCAAACACAATCCTGTGACCGTCTGGAGTGACGATCGCAAATTCGCGCATCCCCCATGGCTTGTCCGCGAGTTTGTGCCAAATCTCCACGCCATTCCTGACGATCTCTTCGTAAAGACCAGAAGCGTCCCGGACGTGAAGATAGGCGAACCACGAGTGATCCTGATTCTTCGAAATCGGGAGCGCCTCGGGGCAATGGCCAAGACGCAGATTGCAAGCGCCGCGACTCAAGAAGGCCCATCCCTCGATGCTGAAGTCTTCGACGAAACCCAGCTTTTCCAGATAAAACCTCTTGGAAGCCGCCAGATCTAGGACCGCCAGGACAAAGGTGGACGTGAGAATTTCAGACATGTTGCAGTTCTTTTCCCGAGAAGTAGATCTCCACCCGCATCGTAATCAGGCCGAGGTCGAGCGTCACCTTGCTGGTGCCGATTCCCGAAGAGAGATTTGGAGTATCCTCATTCGATCCCGTTAGCGTCGCTTGGTAAATATGCTCATGTCCCTGCACCAAGTTGGCAAGGTTCAGGAATGGAGCGAGGAAGAGAAGGGCCTTCATATCTTGGAAACGGTCGGCCTTACTCAGCGCGGCGCACAGGCAGGCCTGTGGAGGCGGGCTTTGGACCCATTTCTCCAAGCGCCGACCGCGAAGGTGCGGTGGGCGCGAACTACTTCTGGCGGCGCCGAACCAATCCGAGAGCGCCGCAGCTCAAAGCGATCAAACTGATCGAGGTCGGCTCAGGAATCAGAAATCCGCGAATTTCGCCGCCTCCGAAAGTGCTTGAGTGAACGTTTAAGTAAGCTTTCCCATCAATGATGGCCTGATTCAGGTCCGTGAATGCCTGGGCCGTCGTGCCGCCGTGAGCTGTGACATACGCTGGGTTGTAACTCGACGCCAGCGTCATATCGAGCGTGTTGGTATATGAGCCGCTGGTCACACCGAGAGGGAAGCCTGCAAATGTTGGGGTCGTCGTGGCCACACCGGCCGTGCTGGTAAAGGCAACGGCGGTCGCGGCGTGGATGTGCGCAGCGGTCGTATTTCCCGTGAGGCCGGAAAAGGCGAAGTTGAGTGCCAACGTAAAAAGGACGTCGTCGATGGTAACCGTACCTGAGCCGATTCCCGGAGAGGCATTCGCGGGGGACTCATTCGGTCCCGAAAGGTCCACCGTATAGATGGTGACAGTTGCTTGGGCCATGCTGGCCGCGAAGAGGATCGGCGTGAGAGCTATGAGGATTTTTTTCATGGTGTTTTATGGGATGGTTATTTGTATTTGTTGGAGGGTAGAACGGAGTGAATTCTCATGGGGTTGCGGGCGCACAGTCAAGCGTCGTGATGCTGCGGCGCCTTCTTGCAAAAACGCCAATCGTGACAGCGCCCAGCAGCCCCAAGGTGCCCGGTTCAGGAGGAGGTAAGCTGGCTGGGATAAGTGAATACATTCTGGCGCGCGGAAACCCGAGTATCGATGTGCTTGCGGTCGCTTAGCTCAAGAATTCAGAGCCGACGTACGTCCGCCGCCGCCGGGAGCCCAGCCGTCCGATGGCACCGAGGGTGAGCAGGCCGACTGCTGATGGTTCGGGAGTGATCTTATAGACGATCCCTCGGAGCGCGTCGGGAAAAACTGGGTCCACACGTCATCTACCTCCCCGGTAGCGGAGTCTCTTCCCGTCGGTGGACGCTCCGACTTTTTCGCAGCACGGCGGACAGGTCAGCGCGGGCTTCCAACTCACGCTCAGCAGCGCGTCGGCGGGCACGATTTTCTACACCACGTCGGCACCGGGCCGCTCTTCGGCACGGACAGCGCACCGCCCCCCGAGGGCAGCGATTCCGGCTTTCTCACGCTCATCCATACCGGAGTCAAAGCTGCCACTGACATCCTCGTCATCGCCGAAGTCTGCGGCTCGCCGCTGCTTCCGTGGCGGGCCACCGCCGCCGATGTCGAGCAACGCTGGCAAGTGACCGATCATAGGGGTTTCGAAACCATCACCGCCCGCGATCAGTCGCCGATGAGCGGAACCGCGCAGCGCTTCATCCGGTTGAAAGTCAGCCAGCCCTGCTGAAATTAACGCCCGGAATTGGTCCATGGCTGACAGCTCCGGCTTCGGCCCCGGACGGTGGTGGGAACGCTGGGACCCGCTGCACACTTTCCGTTTGTAATGCGAAAAGCGAATGCTACTTCTCCCCACCCGCAACCCAATCTCACACACCATGGCCGATCTCCTCAACGCACAAGACATCAAAAGCTGGCTCAAAAAACTCCCCGAGTGGGACCACGAAAAAAAGCACATCGAACGCACCTTCGAATTCGATGATTTTTCCCAGGCCATCGAATTCGTGGATGGCGTCGCCGAAATCGCCGAGGAGGACGACCACCATCCGGACATCGACATTCGCGACAGCAAGGTGCGCCTGGTCCTCTCCACGCACAGCGAAGGCGGCGTCACCGATCTCGACTTCGAAGTCGCCGAAAAGATCGACACGCTCGTCGAATAAGCGGCTCCGATGCCTGCCGCCGCGCCCGACCCGACGCCTGCGCGGCAATTCATCTGCGCGCTGCTCGTGCTCCTTTTTGCCGCGGGGGTCTGGGGCTACATCGAGTGGCGCAGCGCCGCGCCGCCACCGCCAAAGGTCGAGATGCCAGACGTGAAACCGCGGTAGTCTAGATCATGCCGACTCCCTCCCTCTGCGTCGCCCCATCTTTGCTCGCCTGCGATTTCGGACGCTTGCACGACGAAGTGCGCCGGGCCGAATCCGCCGGCGCCGACTGGCTGCACTGCGACGTCATGGACGGGCATTTCGTGGACAATATTTCCTTCGGCCCGGCCTTTGTGGATGCCGCGGCCAAGGTCGCCACGGTGCCCCTCGACGTGCATCTCATGGTCGAGCGGCCCGATGATTATTTTCCCCGGTTCGTGAAAAGCGCCCGGAACATCACCGTCCACGTCGAGGCGCAGCACGACGTCGCGCAAACGCTGGCCGCTATCCGCGCGGCGAGTTGCACCTGTGGCCTCGCGCTGCGGCCGGCGACGCCTTTTGAAGAGTTGACACCCTTTCTCCAGCAGATCGATTTGATCCTCGTGATGACCGTGGAGCCCGGCTTTGGCGGCCAGCCTTTCATGGCCGAGATGATGTCCAAAGTCCGCGCCGTGGCGGACGCCCGCGCCCGTCTGGGCCTGGGCTTTCGCATCGAGGTCGATGGCGGCATCACGGCGGCGACCGCTGCGGTGTCCATTGAGGCTGGGGCTGACACGCTCGTCGCTGGGACTTCCGTCTTTGCCGCCGCGGACATGGCCGCTGCCGTCCACGCGCTCCGCGGCGCGTAACGCGGCTCCCCCCCGGAATTCCCTACTGCGTGCTGCTCTCGCGCGGCTCCGTTGACTGGAAATGCGCCAGCGCCTCGCCGACCAGAAAGAGCGAGCCCGTGACCAGCGTTCGCCGCTCCATCGACGACGCGATGCGGATCGCCGCGGGCAAATCGCGCACGGCGATGCACTCCTGGCGCGGGGCGATCTGCCCGATGGCGCGGCAAATGTCATGGGAGGTCGCCGAGCGCGGATTCTGCACCGGCACGGCGAGGATGCGGCCGGCCACCGGCAGCAGCGCCTCGCAGATCCCGCGTACATCCTTGTCCTGCAGGACGCCGAGGATGAGCGTCGCCCGCTTTTCGCCAAACATCTCACGCCAGGTCTCCGCGAGCCGCAGTGCCGAGGCCGGATTGTGCGCGCCATCGAGCACGAAACGCGGCGTGATCTGCTGAAACCGGCCCGGCCATTCCACGCTTCGCAGCCCCTGAGCGAGCGCCGCGCTGGAAATGTTCAGCCCGGCCAGCTCCAGCGCGTGGACGGCGAGCGCGGCATTCCAGCGCTGATGACTGCCCGCCAGGGCGATCTCCATCTGGCGCAGCGGGGTGACCACGAAGTTCAATTCCGCGCCGCGCCACATCGCGATCTGCACGAGGACGACCCGCACCTCATCCTCCTGCGGAGCAGTCACCACCGGCACGCCGGCTTTAATGATTCCGGCTTTTTCCACGGCGATGGCGGGAAGCGAATCTCCAAGCCACTGCTCATGATCCATGCTGATTGGCGTGATGACCGCGACGGCAGGCGTCACGACATTCGTCGCATCGAGCCGTCCGCCGAGGCCCGTCTCCAGCACGACCACTTCCGCGCCCTGTTTTTGAAACCACGCCAGCGCCAGCCCCGTGGTGATCTCAAAAAACGTCGGCGCGTGATCCCAGCTTTCGATCAGCGCCCGGATTTCGGTCAGCCCCGCGGCCACCTCCTCCTCGCTAATCATCGCGCCGTCGAGCCGGATGCGCTCGCGAAACGTGATCAGATGCGGCGACGTGAACAGCCCCGTCCGGAGGCCCGCAGCGCGGCAGCACGCATCCAGCATGGCGCACGTCGAGCCTTTGCCATTCGTCCCGGCGACATGGAGAAACCTCGGTGCGTCCGGCCCGGAAACCGTGATGCCAAGAGCTTTCGTGAGCTGTTGGATATTCTCCAACCCAAGGTGGATGCCGTGGAGTTGCGTCGCGTAAAGCCAGGCGACGGCCTCGTTGTAGTTCACTTCTTCGGTGCGAGGTAGGCGAGCAGATCGCTCAGGGTTTCGCGCATCTTTTTGCGATGCACGATCTTGTCCACCAGCCCGTGGTCTTCGAGAAACTCCGCGGTCTGGAAATTCGGCGGCAGATCCTGGTGGGTCGTCTCCTTGATGACGCGCGGCCCGGCGAATCCGATCATCGCTTTCGGCTCGGCGAGGATGACATCGCCGATCGTCGCAAAGCTCGCGCTGACGCCGCCCGTCGTCGGGTGCGTGAGGACGGAGATGTACGGCAGCCGCGCCTGCGCGTGCAGCGCCAGCGCCCCGCAGGTTTTGGCCATTTGGAGCAGGCTGAGCACGCCCTCATACATGCGCGCGCCGCCGGAAGCGGAGACGATGATCACCGGCAGGCGATCCCTGGTCGCGCGCTCGACGCAGCGCGTGAGCTTTTCACCGACGACCGAGCCCATCGTCGCGGCGATGAAATTGAAATCCATCACGGCGATGGAAACGCGCTGCTCGTCGATCACCCCCACGCCGCTGATGACCGCATCCTTTAGCCCGGTCTTTTTCTGGTAGCTCTTCAGCCGGTCAGTGTAGCTGGCCATGCCGGTGAATTTCAGCGTATCGACCGAGACCATGTTGGCGTCTTGCTCCGCAAATGAACCGGGGTCGAGGAGCATCTCCAGCCGCTCCTGCGCGCTCTGGGTCATGTGGTGGTCGCATTTCGGGCAGACGCGAAAGTTCTGCACGAGTTCGAGGTTGTGGATCATTTCCGCGCAGTCCGGGCATTTCTGCCAGAGGCCCTCGGGGAATTCGCGCTTCTTGTCGGAGTTGAAGGATGGTTTGGAGAAAATACCCATGAGTCGGGAAGCTGGGCGGAATCAGCCGCGGGCCACGGTCAGGACGCGGACGGAAGCCGCGCCCGCCGCGCGCAGGACGCGCGCACATTCATCCACGGTGGAGCCTGTGGTGAAGATGTCGTCCACTAAAACGAGATGGCGGTTTTGCACGGCGGCAGTCTGTCGCACGCGGAAGGCGTTGCGCAAGTTTTCCATCCGCTCGTGCCGGTCGAGCCGCGTCTGCGTGGTCGTGTAGCGGATGCGCGTCAGCGCGCCCAGCAGTGGCATGCCGGTTCGCCGGGCGAGCAGGCGGGCGAGCACTTCGGCCTGGTTGAACTCGCGCTCGCGCAACCGGGCGCTGTGGAGCGGCACAGGCACCAGCGCGTCGATGAGCGGCGCGCGGAGACGGTCGTCGTCGAGCGCCTCGGCCAGCCACTCGGTGAGCGGGTGGCGGAGGTAAAAATGACGGTCATACTTGAACCGATGGATGAACTCGCGGACCACGCCGCGGCTGAGGTAACGCGAAACGGCGCAGTCGAAATGCAGCGTGCGTTCGGCGCAATTGGCGCAGGTGAACGGGCCGGTGATCGCGCCGTCGAACGGCTCTGAGCAGCGCTGGCAGAACGGCGCCTCGATCTTGCGCGCCTGGTCGGCGCAGGCCGGGCAGAGATGCACGCCGCCGGCCGTGTCCGCCCCGCAGTTCGCGCAATGCGGCGGATAGAGCAGCGAGAGCAGGGCTTCACCGGTGCGGCGCAGGGTCGTGCCGATTTTCATATCTGAGCCAGAGGGTGACCGCGAGCCAGGCGAGGAGCAGTACGCCGACGGGGATGAGGCCGTTTTCAAAACGGTCGCCGACCCACGGGAGAAACCCTTCGCGGTGCTTTGGTTTGATCGCGAACTTTGCCATCACGGAAAAACTCATCTTCACGAAAACGATGCCCGCGTGCAGGCCGATACTCAGCCAGAGCGCGCGAGTGCGGAGCGCGGCATCGCCGCACAGCCAGCCGAGCGCGAAGAGCGTGGTGAAGCCCGCGAGGAGCGTCATCGGCTCGGCGAATTGGTGGAAGGAGTGTGGCACAAGGGCGAAGCCGGAACCCCAGCCGACCGTGGCTATCTCGACCTGCTCGTCGGGCTTGAGAAAGTGGACGATGGCGAAAAGCGCCGTGACGCAGAACAGCGCCACGCGCGGACGCAGCGAGCGCCGCAGCAGGCCGAAGATGGCCCCGCGAAAGAGCGCCTCTTCGAGAAAGGCGACTGCGACCGCCGAGACGGCGACCACGGGGATTTTGCCCCACGCGATTTCCTCCAGGATGCGGTAAATGCCGAAGTGGACATAGGCCGCGGCCATCAGCGCCACCGCGATTCCGGCGATGACGAAGCCGCCCAGCAGATGCTGCCGCCAGCGCGGGTCGGGCTGAATCCCGAGGTCGCGCCAACGGCTCACGCGCAGCCAGCGGATCACCGGCCAGAGCAGCAGGAGCGCGGCGAGGAGTTCGGCGCGGTTGAAGAACTTCTGAAACTTGAACTCCGCGAGGACGGGAAAAATGCCTCGGCTGGCGAGTCCCTGCGCGGTCCAGTAGAGCGGCGGGGCGAGCAGCGCGCCGAGGACGATGACCGCGGCGAAGTAGGTGAAAACTTTGGCAAGGTCTTTCAATGCCCGCGCATCTTTGCCAAAAGTTCCGACCGCTCCACACAAAACACGATGCGCAACACCCACGTCTGGAAAACCACCACCGCCGAGGGCGAGAAGCGCGAAGTCCGCGCCGAAAAATTTGGCAAACGCTGGCGCTTGCAGGCCAAACTCAAGAATGATCCGTCGTGGACCTACTACGATGAGCCGCTCATCGAGGATCTCGTCGCGCTGCGCGACGTGCTCTTCCGCAAATACCAGCGCAAGCACCTCTCCTACGAAGACCTCGCGGCGGTTGAAAGGATGATCACCGACCGCGGCGGTTCGTGGGAGGAGGCGAAGGAAGCCACGGACGAGTAAGCGGGAGCGTCGCGATGTCACCGAATTTTCTCTTTTCCTCGCTCCACCCTGCGCCTATCCGTTCGCCCATGAAAACGTCCCTCCACATTCTTTTCGCTGCTTTTTCCATCACGCTCGCGCACGCTTCGGCGGGCGAAAAATTCGCCATCGATCCGGTGCATTCCACCATCGGCTTCAAGGTGAAGCACCTCTTCAGCTACGTCACCGGCCGCTTCGACACGGTGTCTGGCACCATCGACGTCGATCCGGCGAAACCGGAGAACTCGTCCGTCGAGGTGAAGATCGAAACGAAGAGCGTGAACACGGCCAATGAGAAACGCGACGGTCACCTAAAGTCGCCGGACTTCTTCGACGTGGAGAAATTTCCGGACATGAGTTTCAAAAGCAAAAAGGTTACGCGCACCGGCGAGGACACCGCGGATGTGACCGGTGATTTCACCCTCCACGGCGTGACCAAGGAAGTGACGCTCAAGGCCAAGTTTCTTGGCAAAGGCAAAGGCATGACCGGCGGCCTGCAAACTGGTTGGGAGGCGAAGACCACGATCAAACGCAGCGACTACGGCCTGACTTGGAACAAGGTCGTCGAGGGTGTGTCCGCGGTCGGCGACGAGGTCCAGATCGATCTTCAGATCGAAGCGCCCGCGGCAAAAGCGTAAGCCCCGCCGTGGCGCATGAGGATGACCGTGCGGCTTGACGCAGCGACTGCTGCCAGGCGGCTGTATTTTCTTTGGTCGCGGGAAAAAGTCTGCCTAAGTTTTCGGCCCTCTCCGCGCTGGGTGTGACACGTCTTCCCAGCCGCCGCACCTTCACCTCCAGCCTCACCTGTCTCTTCTCATGCTGAAACAAACGCTTTCCCTCCTTTCCCTCACGCTGGCCGGCACCGTGGTGCTTTACGGAGAGGCACCGGCCAAGCTCGAACTCGGAAAAGACACGCGCATCGCCATCGTCGGCAACGCTCTCGCCGATCGGATGCAGCACGACGGGACGCTGGAGGCGCTTATTCACAAGGCGTATCCCAAAAATGACATTGCGATCCGCAATCTCGGCTTTGCGGCGGATGAAATCACCTCGCACATGCGCTCGGACGAGGTGCCGACGACGGATGCGTTCCTCGCGATGTCCAAGGCCGACGTGGTGCTGGCGTTTTGGGGCTACAACGAATCGTTCAAGGGCTACGAGGGACTGGAGAAATTCAAAACCGAACTCGACAAGTACCTCAAGGATTTGAAGGCGAAAAACTACAGCGGCAAAGGTGCGCCGCGGGTGGTGCTCTTCTCGCCGATAGCGCAGGAAAAGCACACCGACCCGAACTTTTCTGAACCCGCGGCGAATAACACGAACCTCCAGAACTACTCCGCGGCGATGGCCGAGGTGGCGAAGGCGAATGACGTGCAGTTTGTCGATCTTTTCGCGCCCTCGCAGGAACTCTACAAGAGCGCGAAGCAGCCGCTGACGCACAACGGCATTCATCTCTCGGTCGCCGGCTACCACGCGCTTGCACCGGTCATTTACGAGGCGCTTTTCGCCGCCAAACCACCCGCGGCGGATGCGGCGCTGGAGAAGATCCGCGCGGCGGTGCTGGTGAAGAACGACATGTGGTTGAGCCGCTATCGAACGGTGGACCAGTACAATATTTACGGTGGGCGTTCCAAGTCGCCCACGGATTATGAAAACGGGAAAGGTGGCCCGAGGGTGGACAACCGCGCGGTGCTCTGGCCCGAAATGGCAGTGCGCGATGTCATGACGGAGAACCGCGAAAAGCGCGTGTGGGCGCTGGCCAGGGGCGGCGATCTAAAAATCGACGACTCGAACGCCCCGGAAGTGCCCACGATCAAAACGAACCGACCCGGCCCGAATCCCGACGGCTCGTACCAGTTTGTCGGCGCCGAAGAAGCGATCAAACTGATGACCGTGCCGAAGGGCGTGAAGGTCGAACTGGTCGCGAGCGAGGAACAGTTTCCAGAGCTCGTGAGTCCGGTGCAGATGGCTTGGGACACGAAGGGTCGGCTGTGGATTTCCGCGTGGAAGAACTACCCCGAGCGCACGCCGTGGAGCAAGGAGGGTGACAAGCTGCTCGTCTTTGACATCGGCCCGGACGGCAAGGCCGCCAAATGCATAACCTACTATGACGATCTCAACTGTCCGACCGGTTTCCAATTCTACAAGGACGGCGTCTTTGTGATGAAATCGCCGGACCTGCTCTTCCTGCGCGACAAAAATGGCGACGGCAAAGGCGAGGTGCAGGAGCGCGTGCTCAACGGACTCGACGCCGCGGACTCACATCACGAGACGAACTCGATGGCCATCGAACCCGGCGGCGCGATTTATCTCAGCGACGGTGTTTTCCACCGCACCCAGATCGAGACGGCGACCGGGCCGGTGCGCAACAGGGACGCCGCGATTTACCGCTGGGAGCCGCGCACGGCTAAGTTCGAGCGCTACATCGCCTACGGTTTCGCCAACCCGCACGGGAAGGTTTTTGATTACTGGGGCAACGACATCATGACCGATGCGACGGGCAACGATAACTATTTCGGCGAAGCCTTCAGCGGCCACACCGATGCCAGCCACTCGCGGATGGACACGTTTTGGAAACGCCCCATGCGGCCGTGCCCCGGCACCGCTTTCCTCTCCAGCCGCGCCTGGCCGGAGGACTTCGATGGCAATTTCCTAAACTGCAACGTCATCGGCTTTCAGGGCATCTTCCGGGTGAAGGTGACAGAAGAAGGCTCCGGGATCAAAGGCGAGACGCTGGAAAATCTGGTCTCATCCACCGACCCGAATTTTCGCCCCTCCGGCGTCAGCGTCGCGCCCGATGGTTCGCTCTATTTCATGGACTGGCACAAGCCGCTCATCGGCCACCTTCAGCACCACCTGCGCGACCCAAACCGCGAGATGGCCCATGGCCGCATCTACCGGTTGACCTTTGCGGGCATGCCACTGCTCAAGCCCGCGAAAATCTCCGGCGAGCCGATCGAGAAGCTGCTCGATCTTTTGAAGGAGCCGGAAAACAACGTCCGCGAGCGCGTCAAAATCGAACTCGGTGGACGCGACACCGCGCAGGTCATGACGGCGGTGGACAAATGGATCGCCGGTCTCGACAAAAGCGAAAAGACCTACGAGCACAATGTCCTCGAAGGGCTGTGGGTGAAGCAGTACCACAACGTCGTCGATCCGGCCCTGATCAAGCGCGTGCTCCTGTCGCCCGATCCCCGCGCCCGCGCCCAGGCCGCCCGCGTCCTCCTCTATCAGCGCGACCGCATGCCGGAGTCGCTCGCCATCTTCAAGACCGTGGCCGATGACGAAAGCCCTCGCGTCCGCCTCGAAGCGGTGCGCGCCGCGAGCTTCTACGACGGCAAGGATGTGCCCGCGGCCTTCGATGTCGCCTTCACCATCCTCAAACGCGACACCGACTATTATCTCGACTACGTCTTCAAGGAGACGCTCCGGCAACTTCAAAGCCTGTCGAAGGAAATCCCGCTCCCGCAAGATCGGGAAACCCTCGCGAAGTACCTCGAAAAAATGAACGATGCGGACTTGGCCAAAGCGCCGTCGGTCGAGCCCGTGCTCTTCGCGCGCCTCGAACGCAAGGGCACGTCCGCGGATCAGCGCGACAAGGCCATCGGCGAACTTGCCAAGCTGCACAAGACTGACCGCGTCACCGAACTCCTGGCCGCGCTCCAGCGCCTCGATGCGAAAGGCGGTCCCGCTGCCGATGAACTCGGCAAGCTGCTTGGCGCGACCGACGCCAAGGCGCTCGCGGCGGCCCGTGCCGGCATTATCGGACTGGCCGACAAAGCGACCCAGGACGCCGTCCGCCGCGCCGCGTGGGCGGCGCTGCTCGGAGCCGACAATAATCCGCCGACGACTTGGGCCACCGCGAAGACCGACGACGCGCGCATCGCCCTGCTCGGCGCGCTCGCCAATCTGCCCGATCCTTCGCTCCGTGCGAAACTCCAGCCGACCTTGGTTGCAACCCTCAGCGATGCAAAAACGGGCGGAAGTCTGCGCGCCGCCGCGTTGAAAGCCCTGCCGCTCATGGGGCCTGAGAACGCGAAGGGAAACTTCGTGACCCTCGCCGCGCATATTCAGCGCGGCCTGGAGCGCAGTGCCGCCACGCGCGCCATCACCCAGCTTCCTCACGATGCGTGGGACAGGGCGCAGGCCGCTCCCGTGGCTGAAAGCATCCTTGGCTGGGCGAAGACCGTGCCTGCCGACAAGCGCACTTCGCAGGAATTCATCGAAACCGTGCAGTTTGGCAGCGAGATGGCCGCGCTCCTGCCCGCCGCCGAGGCCACCCGCATCCGTAAGGAACTGCGCAACCTCGGCGTCAGCGTCTTTGTCGTGAAAACCGTCCGCGAGCAGATGCGCTACGACATCTCACAGATCGTCGTTGAGGCTGGCACGCCCTTCGAGATCATCATCGAAAACATGGACGCGATGCCGCACAACATCGTCTTCGTCAAGCCGGGCCAGCGCCAGCGCGTCGCCGAATTCGTCCAGACCGCGAAGCCTGACAAGCTCGACAAGCAGGGCCGGGCCTACGTCCCGGAGAAGGACGCCGACGTCTTCGCCGCGAGCAAACTCGTGGAGCCTGGCCAGAAGGAAACCCTGAAAATCACCGCGCCCAAAGAGCCCGGCGAATACGAATACGTCTGCACCTTCCCCGGCCACTGGCAGATCATGTGGGGCAAACTCATCGTCGTCAAAGACGTGGACGCCTACGTGCCCGCGGCACCCACGCCCGCGGGGGCCGCCGTCGATCATAGCGCGCATCAGCAGCAGGCGGCGCGGTAGCTGACCTCCGGGCTTCCACCTTTCAGTGGCAACGATTCGGCTAAGACTCGCTGTTGTTCCTGTCTGGAATCCCGCGATCCCGACCAAGACTGTGTTGGCTTCGACTTGGATTGCCCCGATCACGATCAAGATCCCGACTCGTACCGTGACAATCTGAGGCGGGATTGAGGCGAACTTGATGAGGAATCCAGTCTGGACAGAAGGGGCACTTAGCGGCTTGCTTCTCCAGTCCTGAAAATATTTCCTCTGTATCCGCAGATTTTTTGGAAAGCACCAAAACTCGCGCGTTTAATCTAATAGAGAAGACACTCATTCCCCCAGATTCCACCCCAAAGCGGTGCAGGACATACTTGTCTACGAGATTCCAACGCAGGTGCCTTCGTCCACGACCCTGTGGCCGACGGCGGTGGCTGCGGCGTTTTCCACCGCGACGGTCAATGCCGGCAATCCGACCATCCCCGTCGGCGCGGCCAAGGTCACCGGCCTCGTCGCCGTCGGAGCCAATTTCAAGCTGGTGCGCAATATCGACGGCTACACCACCGCGCCCATCGCGCTGACCTCGGAGCTGGCAAATTTGGCAACCCCCAAAATCTGGTCGCTGCCGTTGGCCCCGGCGAGTGTCACCCGGGTGCCCGTGACCTTTGGCATCGCCAGCACCCGCTCCGGGCAGACCTTCACCGTCGCGCAGAACAGCTCCTTCGCCCTCACCTCGCCCCCAGCCGGCGAGCCGGCTCTGCGCCCCATTCTGAGTTACGAGGACTATGCCTTGGATAACACGCCAAATTTCTTCGACTACTTTGTCCTCACCGCGCTGCTCGACCCCGGTGAGACGTTCAACCTCATGGTGCAGACGGAGACGGGCGAGACCCCGTTCTCCGCGGGACAGGTCTGGGTGCTCGATGGCTGGACGGCGCAGGGCGGCGTCGCCGGGCCGCTCCCCGCCGGAACCCCCGGCGAGTTCAGCTTTGCTCTCAAAGTTCCCGGTTCGGAACCCGCCGACGCCCTGACCTTGGTTTCGCCGAGTGGCAGTTCGCATGCACTCATTCCCTCCGCGCTCTCGAATATCACGCTGGACGATTTCTGGCACTCGGACACGCCGTGGATCACGACCGAAACCACCTGGACGCTGACGCTGGCTTACACCGGGCCGCTGGGCAACTGGTCGCTGACGAACGGCACCTCCGATCACGATTGGACGCTTTCGCTGGATGTCGGCAACACCACGAATTACCTCCGGGAAATCAAGTATCAGGCGAAGGTCAGGCCGACCGTCCTGGAAATCTCCCTCTCCCGCTGGCCTTTCGACACCACCCCGCGGCTCCGTCTCCGCCAGCGCGATGGCTCGGATTTCCCCGTCGCCGCCGTGGCCACCACCGAATACACCTCCCTCGCCACCGACGCCACCGCCTGGATCAGCCCCGCCTATTCCTTCCAGGCGGACACCTACATCCGCGAAGGAGTTGAGTTCTGGGTGTACGATGAGGAAACCGGCGAAGAATCCCCTTACAACTCGACGAACCTGATCAACTGGTTTGCGCTCCCGACCCCGGCGGGGCTGACTGGCGTCGTGAATCCCACCACCGGAGCCATCACCCTGCAATGGCCGTTGGGGTTTGCGGCCATCGAGGGCGGATTTGAAATCGAGCGGCGGCTGAGTGGCGATACCGCTTGGCAGGTCATTGAGACCGTTCCGGCCAGGAGCGCCGACACCAGCGACCTCCTGCATTTCACCGATCCCAACCCCGTCGTCGGAAAAATTCACACCTACCGGGTCCGCTACACCTACGGCTCGGACCCGGCCTTGCACTCCGCGCCCTCTAACCTTGTGGACCTGACCGGGTGGCGGGATAGCGATGGCGACGGCATTCCCGACTGGTGGGAAACACTCTACGGTCTGCTTCTTGATAACGCCGACGATGCCAGCCAAATCTCCCTGGGCGGTGGCATGACCAACTTGGAAAAGTTCCTCCGCGGACTCAACCCCACCATCCCGGACACCGATGGCGACGGAGTCGACGACCCGGACGACCAGCATGGCCTCGATCCCAAACGCTCCGAGGACATCCCGGTGCGCTATTACGGGGTGATTGATCTGAGCGAATCCGTGGACGGTCCATTTCCGATCGACGTTCCTCCAGTTGGCATCAACGCGGACGGCGGGACGATGATCACCCTCAATGACGCCGGACGGGTGGCGTTCGCGGTGTATGGCACCAACCCGCCCGGTGCCCCGTCGGCGGGTTTGTTTGCGCTCCGCTCGGTCGTCTGGGAAAACGGCCTGGCTGTGACCGACAGGACGACCCTTACGGAAACGACCTCGCAACCCCCAATGTCCTGCATCGCCCCTGGCCAGCCGGTGTGACGCTGGATGGAGACGTCTATGGGGATGTGCAGGTGACCGTATCCACGGAAACTGATTCCGATACCTACCCCGGAACCTTCTCCTTTACCTCCGGATATTACGAGGAGGCCACCAGCGCCACCGAATCCAATGCACGGTACGATAGGAACCTTTTGGTCAGCCCAGCCGGAACGATTTTCGGCATCAGGCATCATGACCACGCCGATGGGGCCTTGGAACTGACGCCGTTTTTTGGGACGAACCAATTTACCGACTACGCGAACTACCATGTATGGGGCTGGCTGTCAGTCCCGGCGATATGCTGCTCTGGGAGGGTTACGAGCTCTACGGTGACGGCGGGATCTTCCTTTGGGATTCCGCCACCCAGACCCACGAACAGCTTGCGCTCGACGATACCTGGCCGAAAGCCATCAACGATCAGAAGCAAATCGTCGGCGACCTCTTGGAATACGATGCCGAGCGCGGCTACCTCGGCTTTCTCTATGAGGACGGACAAGTCCAAACGTTCCACGACCTTCTCCCAGAGAAGTTTAAGAACCAGCTCAGGAGTGCTGTGCCCTACTTGATAACTAATGTGAACACGGAAACGGACTGGCCGACCGTGACGTTCTCGGCAGAATGCCTGAAGGGTGACGGCGAAGGGGAGTGGATTTACAGGCAGTTTATCTGGACGAAAGATCAGTCAGGCGAACCTCAGGTCAATGAGATCAGCACTCCGCCAGATCAAGAGATAGGCGCTCCAACCGGCGTCTCCATCGGCGGAAGCTTCGTGGCAGTAATGCCCGCAGCTATTCCGAAACCGGCGAAGGGCGATCCGATCAGTTTCAAGGCGGTGGATGGATTGCTGATGAGTGGCTACGACCCACTAATTCCGAATGATGTAGGATCTGGGATCAACTCCACAACGGGGCAACCACAATACGTTAAAGACACGGCGGCTTATGAATGGTGGACGAGCGTCAGCCGCGCTGGTACGCTGAACGTGAATGACTCGATTGTGGTTCAGTTCGGCAAGGATGAAGAACCAACTGCTGGTGACACGATCGCCGCCGGCTACACCATTCTCGTCGATAAAAATAACCGCACTCAGGTGGCTGTGACGGCGTCGGGTGGTATGCATAGTGAGACCCGCCTCCGAATCCAGGGACTCGCGGGAGCAAGCGCAACGACGAAGACCGAAACAGCGATTCACGTTGTTGAGAAAGAAGATGCGCGCCTCAACCCGGATGACTTTAAGCCCATTCGCACGATCAAGGTAATGGTGCTGCCGGAGCAGCACGTGCAGCTCGGCATCTGGCATGTCACCGCTCCCACACAACCGAATACAGCTAACCTCACGGCGCTTCCGGGTAGCACGCCTAACGCGGCCAAGATTCTGAGCCGTCTCAATGAGACCTACCGCCAGGCTTGTATCGTCTTCGATCTCGATCCCGCCTCCGGGCCAATCGAGCTACCGTATGACTTCGCGCTAAAGGATGGAAAGCTGCAGACGGATGTGCCGACTGATGCTGAATACAAAGCCATCTTTAATTCGTCACAGATCAACCCGAAGTTGAACTTAATTATCGCAAAGGACATTGCCAAGCCGACCAGGAAAGACACGGCGGGATTCTGTCCTGTTCCGGGCACAAGCCGCAAAGTAATCGTGTTCGCGCAGAAGTTTGCCAACGACGTGCTGTTCGACCTTCGAGAGTACAGCAAATTCGATGGGGCTTGCGCACACGAGATCGGCCACGCACTGAATCTGGCAACTAGAAAGGATACTTCGGGTGGTCAACATGACCCAGGCGCATTTCCTGATAGCGACATGGGCGCTGACACGATGGATCTTGTATACGAAAACGCACGAGTCGGGCACCAGTTCTATCACCGCGGAGCACTCATGCATTTCCAAGCATCGACCAATCGCTGGATCAGGCACGAGGATTGGCAAGAAGCAAACCGTGTGGCCGGCAAAATCGTCGCTGGATTGCCATGAAACTTAATGCGTTCCTTTTCATTTTGGGAATCACTCTCGTCGCACGGGCGCAAGATGAGATTCCTCAAGAGCGGCGCGAGTTGAACGAGTTGTTTGAGAGTGTCCAACGTTGGGATCAGAGGCTAGAAGCTCTACGACGTCTGCCTGCGGAAAAGAAGGAAGCCTATATCGAGTTCACGCGTAAAGACCTTTCTACGGAGACAAGTCCAGGGGGGCGTGATCAGATTCTCGAAATACTCTACTATCTTGGAGACACCGCCGCCCGCGACGAACTTGTCAGGAACTACTATCGCGATGGCACTGATAGCAGAACCGCCATGCAATCCTCCACCTTTAGCGCCGCGGGCGATCCTGAACTGGTCCCTATGCTGGCTCCGGCGTTACTTTGTCCGGAGCCATACCGGCGTTTTGGCGACGACGCTTTCACTTATCCGCTCTCCTTTCAAACAGCACCCACCGTCATAGGGATCATCCGCAACTCACCAGCATTCAGTGCCGACGTGATCAATTGGGCTCGGCGCTTTCCCAAAAGTGACACCCCGCCAACTGAAGAGCTGCGCGAAATCGTGCGGGAGTGGTGGCGCGCGCACGAGCCGTTCTTTCGAGAGAAGAATTACAAGGCGGTGCAGCCAGGGAGAGACCTCAAGCCCGACCCGGTGCCCGACCTAACTCCCGAAGTGCCGGCTTCTCCCCCTGCAACACCCGCGCCGCCGATCCTCGCTTCCAAGTCATCGGCAGCGACTCCCGCAACGTCTCCCGCGGAAATTCCATCGAACGCGCTGTTGTGGACTGGCGCTGTCGCGGCATTCGTGTTGCTCGCGGGGTTGCTGTTCTTCTGGAGGCGGTAGGCGTGGCGAACCGCGTTGCCGATAAGTTGGCGTCGTCCCCCGCGGCAAGTGTTAGCGAGCGGCTGCCGTGCAGGAGGAAGGTATCAGCATTAGAATATCGCTCTTGCCGGATGTATAATACCATCTCTCAGAAATAAGCGGACATACGTTGGGATTGTTCATAGACTGCACGAATGCTTGGAAGAAAATTGAAGCTGGGGCTGGCCGTCGTGGCTGCCGGAATCGAGAAGCGACATGCCAAGGAGCGCGATGGACGGCGCAAGAACCGGCTGCTGGCGATCAAGCTGGTGGCGCGCGGAGAGCACACTTCGGCGCAGATTGCCGATCTGTGCGGCATCGCGCGCGGCCATCTTTTCGAGTGGTTGAAGATCGGGGGTCCGGAAATAGGGGTCAGGCAACAATTCTTGACCCTGGGTCCTAAGAAAGCCACAAGGGAGGGCGTGCCACGCAGCATCCGCATCGAGTTTCCGGGAGCGTATTACCATGTGATGGCGCGGGGGAATCGGCGGGAGAACATTTACCTGGACGACGAGGACCGGCGCTTCTTTCTGCAGGCGCTGGCGGAGGCCTGTGCGATGACCG
>JBBQCM010000065.1:0-36343 GCA_038318725.1 Chthoniobacterales bacterium | reverse complement strand
CGCTCGAACTCACCGCTCAAGGCCGCACGAGCCCGATGATGAAACTCTCGCCGAAGGACGACGAAAACGTGGCGCTTTGGAAACGCTTTTCGCAAATCTACTGGGTTGCCCGCGTCGCCCGCGCGAAGCCCGCCGCGCAAGTCCTGCTTCAGGACAGCGACGCCACGAAAGCCACGCGCTTTGGCAAAATGCCCGTCGTCGCGCAGCAGCAGTACGGGCTCGGCCAGGTGCTCTACGTCGGGACCGACAACACTTGGCGCTGGCGCAAAAACGCCGAGGACCGCTTTTACCCGATCCTCTGGGGCCAAGTGGTGCAAAAGCTGGGACTGTCGCATCTCCTCGGCGGCTCGAAGCGCACCCAACTCACCGTGGACAAACAGACCTACTCGACCGGCGACCGCGTGAGCGTCTATGCGCGGCTCTACGGCGCGGACTTCAATCCGCTCAAGGACGCAACCGTCGAGGGCGGCTACACCGTCAAGCCCGTCGTCGCCGAACCCAGCGTGCAGGCCGGTCCGCGGCAGGAGGTCACGCTGCGCGCCGTGCCCGAGCAGCCCGGCATGTATCGCGGCGATTTCACCGCGCTCGCGCCCGGCGTGCAGCAGTTTTCGGTGAAAAGCGACCCAGCCACCGTCATCGAATTCACCGTCGCCGAGCCCGCCTTCGAGTTGGGCGAGACGGCCATGAACGAAGCCATCCTCAAGCAGATGGCCGAGATCAGCGGCGGCGGCTTTTTCCGCGAGGAAACGCTCGCCAAACTCCCCGACCTTATCGCCGCGAAAACCGAGCGCGTGCAAAGCACCGTCGATGCCGAGCTGTGGTCCTCGCCCATCTATTTCGCGCTGATCCTGCTCGTGGCTTCCGTCGAGTGGTATGTGCGGAAGAAAGCGCAGCTCAAGTAACTGCGCCCGCATCTCCAGGCGTAATGTTATAAGAGGGTATTTCGAGAATCTTACCGCATGGCGAGGCGAGCGAGAGGAGACTGGGACGGAGACTGCATCGCAACGTCAGCCAGATTTCGAGATCTCTCCGGGCACCGAATTCCTCCGCGCGCGTGAGCAGTGGCATGGAGCAAGCTAGAAATTTTGATGGCTTGTGGTATTTTCCATGCGCCGCAGCGCGAATGCGAAATACCCGCTCTCCACTCGCCGCCATTGGCCTTCTGGCCTTGGTGGGATGGATCGGCTCTCCTTCCGAGGCAGCCCCTCCAGCGGAATGGCAACTTGTCTTTGCCGACGAGTTTGAAACTGCCAAACTGAACCCAACGAAATGGAGCACGACCATGGCTTTCGTCGGCACCCACGGCCCCCGCTACCACAACGAATACTACCTCAGCTACACGCTCGATGAAGATGTGCTGCAAGACGGCGGCCTGCTGCAACTGCGGACGAACAGGCGTGCGGTGAAAGGCGACAATCCTCCCGGCGAGTTTGCCTATTCGCAGGGACTGGTTTCGACACACGACAAATTCAGTTTCACCTACGGCTACATCGAAATCCGCGCCAAGTATCCCGGCGGCAAGGGGCTCTGGCCGTGTTTCTGGCTGATGCCGCAGCACCAGAGCTGGCCCCCGGAGTTTGACATCGCCGAGTACTACGGCGGCCAGCGCAAGATGCACCACGGCCTCGCCCACGGTACGATGCACGAACCGCTGTGGGACAGCACCGGCGACAGCGAGACCGACTTCGAGAAGGACTGGCACACCTACGCGCTCGAATGGACCGCCGGCCGCGCTGTCTGGTTTGTCGATGGCGTCGCGCGCAAAACCATCAACGCCGAATATGTGCCGGGCACCCCGATGTATGTGCTCCTCAGCAACAGCATCAGTTCCCGCTTTGGCCCCTCCGGTGAGCCGGACGAAAACACCGTCTTCCCCAATTTCTTTGCCATCGACTACATCCGCGTCTGGCAGCCGCCAGCGCCGGTTTTGGCGAAAGTGAGCACCGGGCCGGAGGCCGTGGTCGCCAAGCTGGAGGTCGCCGAGATCCCGGCAATCGTGGAACCGAAGACGGACTCGTTGCAACCGTAGCGGCCTTTTTGGTGCGCAGCGGCGATGACGCTTTGGCGGACGCCAAGACGTGCGGGGCGTTGCCCCAAACCGGCTGCGGCTCTCCGGGCCCTTTCTGAAAGCACTGTCGCCGCTACATACTTTAAATGGCAAAACCACACCATCTAGTGGAATTATTAACAGGTAAACCCCCATATATTGTGCTTGCCGCAAAACCGCCTGGTTCCTAATTTACGCGCCGTCCTCCACTTTTCCCCTGTCTTTCACTCCATACTCCCGATGTATCTCCAGTCGCTCGAACTCTTTGGCTTCAAGTCCTTTGCCCCAAGGACCAAGATGGAATTCCATCGGGGCGTGACCGCGGTGGTCGGGCCGAACGGGTGCGGCAAATCGAACGTGCTCGACGCGATGCGCTGGGTGCTGGGCGAGCAGTCGGCCAAGGCGCTGCGGGGCGGTGAAATGTCGGACGTGATTTTCAGCGGCACGGACTCGCGCGCCGGGGTGGGGATGGCGGAAGTCTCAATGACGTTCTCGGAATGCGAGGAGCAACTCGGTCTGGACTGGCATGAGGTGACGATCACGCGGCGCGTGTTCAAGGACGGCGGGAGTGAGTATCTGCTCAACCGCACGCCGTGCCGGCTGAAAGACATCCAGCAGCTTTTCATGGATACGGGCATCGGACGCTCAGCGTATTCGATCATGGAGCAGGGCAAGATCGACATGATCCTGTCGTCGCGGCCGGAGGATCGACGGGCGATTTTCGAGGAGGCGGCGGGCATCACGAAATACAAGGCGCAGAAGCGCGAGGCGCTGCGCAAGCTGGAGGCCACGGAGGCAAATTTGCTGCGGCTCACGGACATCATCAAAGAGGTCAAACGGCAGATCGGCAGCTTGCAGCGGCAGGCGGGGAAAGCGCGGCGCTACCAGTCGTTAATCGGCGATTTGAAGATGCTCGAAACGCATGCGGCGAAGCGGCAGTTCGATTCGTTGGAAGAGCAGCGCGTGAATGCGAAAGACGAACTGGCGCGACTCGCCGACCGTCAGGTGGAGTGCGAACAGGAGATCGAATCGCGCGAAGGTGAAGTCGAGGTGCAGCGCTCGGCGCTGGCGGAAATGGAGCAGCAGCTCAATCAGGCGCGGCAATCCGTCAACGACCTAAAGACACGCATCTCCAATCACGAAAACCGGATCATTTTCAACGAGGAGCGCGCGCAGGAATTCACGCAACTCGTGGAGCGTTATCGCTCCGACGTCGCTGGCGCAGAGGAGAAATTCCGCGTCGCCGAGTCACAGCTTCACGACACCGATTCCGAGCTGGCGCAGATCACCACAATGCTCGCCAGCGAACTGCGCGTGATGGAGGAGTTGCAGGCCGCGACTGCCGCGCTCACCGGGCAGCGGCAGGAAGCCGAGCGGACGATCAATGGAGTGGCCAATGATTCCGCCCGCATCGAGAGCCGCATCAGCGGGCTGCGCGGGCAGATTTCCAGCGTCTCGCAGCAGCGCGACGGGGCAGAAGCGCGGCTGAGCATCCTCTCCGGCGAGTTGGAGCAACTCACGTTTGCCTTTGCCCAATTCACCGATCGCCTGCGTGACACGCAAACCGAACTGGAGCGCGCCGTGACCGATGCCGAGACGTGCGCCGCGCAACTCGCGGACAGCGAAACGCAGCTCCGCGACGCCCAAGGCGGGCTCGCCGGCGTCGACCGCGAGCTGCGCGATGCCCAGCGGGCGCTGGCGGAGAAAGACTCGAAACTCGAAGTGCTCCGCGCACTCAACGAAGGGGGCGAAGGTTTCTCGCAAGGCACGCAAGCGGTGCTCCGCGGACTGGACAATCCCGACTTTTTCAAACCCGCGATCATGGGCGCGCTGGCGCAGTTCATCGAGGTCGCGCCGGAGTTTGTCGTGGCCGTCGAAGCGGGGCTGGGAGCCAATCTCCAGACGATCGTGATGAAGGACACGATGATCGCCGAGTCCGTCATCAAGACGCTCACCTCGCAAAAACTCGGCAAGGCCGGGCTGGCGCTGCGGGAGCTGGAAACCCACTTCGATCACAAGTCCGAACCGCTCACCCTGCCGGAGGGCGCGATCGACTGGCTCATCCGCAAGATCAAGTCGCAAGCCGAGGTGCAGCGGCTCGTCGAGCGGTTGGTCAATCACACCGTCCTCGTGCCCGATCTCGAAACCGCGCTCCGCGTTTTCCCGCAAGTCCGCGGCTCGGCGGTGGTCACGCTCGCGGGTGAAGTGCTCACCGGCCACGGCGTGCTGCACGGCGGCCAGAGCGGTGAGGCGGTGAATTCCGTGCTCCAGCGAAAGAACCAGATCGCCGCGCTCGAAGCGGAGGCGGCGCAGTTTCACCGGCAGATCGATGGCGTGACCCAGCGACGCAACGAACTGCTTTCCGAAATCGAGGCCACCCAGGCGCGGCTTGATGAGGCGCGCGAGGAAAAGCAAAACGCGACCGTCCTCGTCTCCACGCTCCGCGGTCAGCACGCGATGATCGAACGCGAGGCCAAAGACACCGAACGCAAACAGCAGAATCTCGAAGGCGAGCGGGCGAGCAGCGAGGCGCGGCACCGCGAGGCGGCGGATCGCGTGGGGGGCTTGGAAGCCGAGATCGCCAGCGGGCTCGGGCAGCTCGATGAACTCCAGGCCCGCCGCGCCGAAGCGCAGAACCAGCTCGAAGTCCTGCGCGCCCGCGAGAACGAACTCGGCGGCGAACTCAACGAACTGCGGATCAAAGTCGCCACCGAGCGCCAGCGCCACACTTCACTCCACCACCAGCGCCAGCCGATGGAAGCGCGGCTCACCGAGCTCACGGAGCTGATCGCCGCGCGGCGGCAGGACATCGTCACCTACGAACAGCGTGCGCATTCGATGCTCGCGGAAAATTCCGAAATCGAGGCGAACCTCGAAACCCTGCGCGGTCAGGTGGGCGAAGGCGAGAGCGCCGTCGCCTCACTCCTCGAAGAGCGCGCCGGCATGGCCGCCGCCATCGAGGAACTCGCGAATGGCCTGCGTGTCCTGCGTCACCAACTCACCGAGGCGCACGACCAGCGCAGCCGCCTCGACGTGAAGCACACGCAGTTCGAGATGAAGCTGACCGCGCTGTCCGAGCATATCCAAAAGCGCTACCAGTTCGACCTCACGGCCTTCGAGCGCGACCTCCACGGCCTCCGCGTGGCCATTCGCGACCACGCGAAACGCGCGCAAAGTGGAGCCTCCCTGCAAGCCGACGCAGGTGAAACCGCGCTGGATAAGACCAATGAGACTGATGGGACAAATGAGTCCCATATCTCCCATCTGTCCCCTGAACCCGAAGACGCCTTCGCCATCGACTGGGAGCGCATCGACGCCATGGTCCGCGAACTCGACCAGCGCCTCGACGCGATGGGCCCGGTGAACCTCGACGCCATCCAGGAATACGACGAACTTGAGCAACGCCACGCCTTCCTCGAAAAGCAGAACGACGATCTGACCAACGCGAAGACCGAGCTGCTCGCGACCATCGCGAAAATCAACAACACCACGAAGACGCTCTTCGCCGAAACGTTTGAAAAGATCCGCGTGAACTTCTCCGAGATGTTCACGGAGCTGTTCGGCGGCGGCAAAGCGAACCTTCTGCTCACCGACGAAAGCGACCCGCTCGAAAGCGGCATCGACATCATCGCCAAGCCACCCGGCAAGCAGCTCCAGACCATCACGCTCCTCTCCGGCGGCGAGCGTACCATGACCGCCGTCGCGCTCCTTTTCTCCATCTACATGGTCAAGCCCTCGCCCTTCTGCGTGCTCGATGAAATGGACGCGCCGCTCGACGAATCGAACATCAACCGCTTCATCAAAATCCTCGACCGCTTCGTCGCGCAGTCGCAGTTCATCGTCATCTCGCACCACAAGCGCACCATCGCCCGCGCCGATGCGCTCTACGGCGTGACCATGGAAGAGCACGGCGTGAGCAAACTCGTTGGCGTGAAATTCAGCACCCGCGAAAAGAACGGCAATGGCGGCGACGCCGACGTGCTCAGCAGCAGCGAGCCTCCGCACGTCCCCAGCGTCGCCGAGGCCTTTGGCAAAAGTGGCGACCTGCACAGTGAATCCTTCGCCACCGCCTGATTTCGGTCCCAACCCAGCGGCGCGCGTTTCCCGGCTGTTGTGAGCCGGCGGAGCGCGCGCCGTTTGGCTTTTCGTAGCTAAGCTTTTCGCTTTCGTGGGGAAGGGAGTTCAGTCATTTTCACTCCATGAAACTCCTCCCTGCGCTCGCCTTTCTCGCTACTTCTGTTTTTGCTTCGCACGCTAATGCCGCTGGCGTGACCTATGAGGGGAAGGCCGGGCCGGGCAATGGCAAGCATATCGTCTTTCTTGCGGGCGACGAGGAGTACCGGAGCGAAGAAGCCCTCCCACAGCTAGCGAAAATCCTCAGCCAGCGGCATGGCTTCAAATGCACGGTGCTCTTTTCGATCAACCAACCCGGCTGGTCGGCCAAAGAGATTGCTGCTTTCAAAAAAGCGAATCCGGACAAACCGGAACTGCTGCCGACCGATCCCGACCCCGCCGATGGCACGATCGACCCAAACACTTCGGACAACGAACCCGGCATCGAGGCGCTGGACACCGCGGACTTGTGCATCACTTCGCTCCGCTACCGCGCCTGGCCGGATGAGCAGATGAAGCACTTCGCCGACTACCTCGCGGCGGGCAAACCGTTCATCGGCCTGCGCACGAGCACGCATGCCTTCAACGGCGTAAAGGGCACCTACAAATGGTTCAACGACTTCGGCAAGCTGGTGCTCGGCGAGCAGTGGGTGAGCCACTGGGGGTCGCACAAAAAGGAGGCGACCAAGGGGATCATCGAGGAAGCGGCGAAAGGCGACCCGCTGCTCCGCGGAGTGGCGGATATTTTCGGCAACACCGACGTGTATGAAGCCTACCCGCCCGCCGACGCGAAGATCCTCGTCCGCGGCCAGGTCCTCAAAGGAATGACGCCGGATACCGAACCCGCCGATTACAAAAAGAAACGCGCCACCGACAAAGCCGAGCAGGGTGTGAACGATCCGATGATGCCGGTGGTCTGGACCCGCGAGTACCAGGGCGAATCCGGCAAAGTGAACAAGGTGCTCTGCACCACGATGGGTGCGGCCAACGAATTGCCCAACGAAGGTCTGCGCCGCCTGCTCATCAACGGGGCCTTCTGGGCGACCGGGCTGGAGGTCCCGGCCAAGGCGGACGTCACCATCGTCGGTGATTTCCAGCCGTCGATGTACGGCTTTAACGGCGGCATCAAGGGCCTGAAACCCGAGGCGCACGCGCTGAAATAGCCGGCTTTTGCGGCCCGCCCTTTTCCGATTTTACAACCCCAAACGCGTGGCCTAGCTTCCGCCCGTATGCGTCCCTCCCGCCGCCAAATTCCGCCGTTCATCCGGCGCTGGCCCGTGGGGCGGCCTTCAGCCACGGCCGTGCTCGTGGCGCTCAGTATCGGGGCTTACGCGGCGCAGCTCCTGACCGAGCTTTTCCTGCCCGGCCAGGACGCTCATGGACTGGCGCAGCAAAGTGCGCCGCTGATCAAGGATGAGCTGCTGCGTGGCTGGCTGGCTCTCGACCGGGCGGGTGTGACGGCCGGGCAATACTGGAAATTTTTTACCTTCCCGCTGCTTCACCAGAATCCGCTGCACCTGTTCGCCAATATGCTGCTGCTCTACTTTGCCGGGCGCGAGGTCGAGCCGATCGTCGGCCCGCGGCATTTCCTCGCGATCTATCTCGGCGGCACCCTCCTCGGCGGAGCCGCGCAATGGTTCGCGATGCCGGCCGACCCGGTCCTCGGCGTGACCGCCGGTGTGGCGGCGGTGCTCGTCGCTTTCACCACCATCCTCCCCGAGTTGGAGATCGTCGTGCATCTGTTCTTCGTCCTGCCGCTTCGTCTGCGCGCCAAGTATCTCGCCTTTGCGCTGGCCGGTCTCAGCGCCGTCTGCTGGCTCACGCTCACCGCGCCGCATCTGGCCCCAGCCGGCATCCTTGCGGGGGGCCTTTTCGCGTGGATTTACGTGAAACAGCTCGGCTTTGGAAACCCGCTCGCCATCCAGCGCTACATCTTCGAAAAACGCCAGCGCGCCGCCCGGCTCGCGCGCATGAGCCCGGACCAGTTCATCAGCATGGAGATCGACCCGATCCTCGAAAAAATCTCCCGGCACGGGATGCACAGCCTGAGCCGCTCGGAGCGGAAAATCCTCGAACAGGGCCGCGCGAAAATCGCCACGAGGACGGCGCGGAAGTAGCCGCCGCAACCGGGCTCAGTTCAGATAGCGAAACTCCGCACTGGCGAAGAGCGCGCGGCAGAAGCTCGTCCAAGCGGCGGTCACAGCTTCGGGATTGCGGAAGCCGGGCGTGCTGTTGTCGCCTTTGCTCCAAGCCGCGGGGAATTTGCGGAAAAACGCCGCCGCTGCGGTGCGTTCGCTGTTCGTCGGCGGACGGCAGAAGACCAGCCAGTAGGCGTAGGCGATGCGCTCGTCGAGGTTCGCGGACGCGCCGCCATTCGGCCCCGCCGGATACGAGCCGACCACGCGCTCGCCGAGCCGCTGCGCCTGCACGGCCACGAACGGGCTGTTGAGCAGAAAGAGCGCTTGCGACGGCACGTTCGTCGTCTCCCGCGCACCGATGACGAGCGACGGTTCGGGGAAGTCGAAAGCCGCCAGCGCATCCGGCAGCAGGTCGCGCACGATCGGCAGATAAACGGAACGCACATTTGTCGCCGCGTTGATCATCGACTCGGCGTTGCCGCCGCGCGGCCGGGCCAGCGGGCCTTCGCCCGCGAGTGCCACGGGCGAGCCGGTGGGTGGCTGGAGCTGAAGCTGCCGGCTGGTCGCGAGCATGGCGTCGCGGATGCACTCGGCGTCGAGGCGGCGCTGGCTCATGCGCCAGTTGAGCGTGTTTTCGGGATCGGCGGCGAAGGCTTTTCCCTCGAAGCCGGAACCGAGTTGGTAGGAGCGGCTGAGGACGATTTCGCGGACGAGCTTTTTCACCGACCAGCCGCCATCGCGAAAGCGCAGCGCGAGGTCGTCGAGCAGCGCCTGGTTCTTGGGCATTTGGCCGGTCGTGCCGAAATTGTCCGTGCTCTCGACGATCCCGCGCCCGAAGAGCCAGTGCCACACACGGTTCGTCATCACGCGCGCGGTCAGCGGATTCTCCGCCGCGGTCATCCAGTCCGCGAATTCACGGCGTCCGCTGCTCCGCGCGGGAATGGCGGGAGCCTCCGCGTGGCTGAGCGCGGAGATAAAGCCGCGCGGCACTTTCTCGCCTGGCTTGTCCGGCTCGCCCCGGGCGAAAAGCGGGCTGTCGGTGATCGCGCCAAACGCTGCCGGCCGCGCGTAAATCTGACTGCGGATGCCTTCGCGGAACCGGCCGCCGAAACCTTCGGCGGAGCCCGCCGCCGGACGGTCCATCACGCCCATCGCCAGCCCCTTCGGCTGGCCCGCCGTGTCGAAGGCATTCAGTTCTGCTTCGAGTTCGCCGACCTGCGCGATGAGCCGCAGCGCGCGCACTCCGGCCTGCGGGTTCTCCGCCGCGCCGGAGCGCCGGGCCTTCTGCCGCTCGGCTATGAGTTCGTCGCGCTCCTTTTTCAGCGCCACGAGCTGGATTTCCTTCCGCGTGCGCTCTTCGGCACTCATCGTCTTCGCCAGCTTCGGCACGTTCGCGCCGGTCGGCAGCTCGATCAGCTTCGAGGGGTGCCGATTTTGCAAACCCGCCGCCGTGCCGTAGCGCGTGTCGGTGCTCAGGAAAATGCCGGCCATCGCGTAATATTCGCGCTGCGGGATCGGGTCGAACTTGTGATCGTGGCACCGCGCGCAGGCGATGGTCATGCCGAGAATGCCCTGCGAGATCGTGTCGATCTGCTCGTCCGCCACGTCGAGCGCAAACTGCCGCGGGTTTTGCTCGTTGAGCGACTTCGTGCCGATGGCCAGATAGCCCGTGGCGATCTGATGCTCGGCGCGCTCCCGGTCGTCCTTCGCCGGCAGCAGGTCGCCGGCGATCTGCTCGCGGATGAACTCGTCGTAGGGCTTGTCCGCATTGAAGGCCGCAATGACGTAATCGCGATACCGCCAGGAGTGCGGGTAGGCGGTGTTGAAATCCTTCCCGCTCGACTCCGCGAAGCGCGCCACATCCAGCCAGTGCCGCCCCCAGCGCTCGCCAAACTGCGGCGATGCCAGCAGTCGGTCCACGACCTTCGCGAAAGCGTCCGGCGCTTTGTCCTGCACGAAAGCCGTGATCTCCGGCATCGACGGCGGCAGCCCGGCGAGATCGAAATAGACGCGCCGAATGAGCGTGAGCTTGTCCGCATCCGGCACCGGCTTCAGTCCTTTCGCCTCCAGCCCCGCGAGAATGAAGCGATCGAGATCCGTCTTCGGCCAAGCCGCGTCCTTCACCACCAGCGGCGGAGACTTCTTCGGCGGCTGATACGACCACCATTCCTTTGCCTTCTCCGCGTCGTATTTCTTCACGATCTTAGCCGTCCCGGCGCGCGGATCGGGCGCACCCATCTGCACCCACTTTTCGAAATCCTTGATCACCTCGTCCGCCAGCCTCCCGCCAGCTTTTTCCGGCGGCATGGCAAAGTCCTTGTTCGCATACCGCACCGCCTCAATCAGCAGGCTCTCCTTGAGATCACCGGGCACCACGGCCGGCCCGTTTTCGCCGCCACGGCGAAGGCCCTCGCGCGTGTCGAGCGTCAGCCCGCCCTTGATCTTATCGGAGTTTTCCGCGTGGCATTTGTAGCACTTGTCCGCGAGCACGGGCCGGATCTTTTTCTCAAAAAAATCCCGCTGCTCGGCGGTGATTTGGGCGGCCGGTTTGGCGGCTTCATCGAGCGCTGCGAAAGCGGTGGCGGCGGGTAGCAGGGCGATGGAGAAAGCGAGGAGGGAGGACGTTTTCACGAAAAGCAAGAGGATGGCCTTTCCAACCCTTTCTGCCCGCCGAGGTTGCAGGCGAAGTTTTTTCGAGCCCATGTCCCAATCCGCAAACCCACCGCTGTTAAGCCGGTGCAGTGCAAAATCCAAATCAACCCAACCTAGTCCAAATGAAACTGACCCAGATCCTCACCCTCACCACCGCGCTCCTCGTCCTCGCCTCGCCACTGGCTCTCGCCGCCAAAGCCAAACCAGAAGGTAAAGTCGATCCCGCCAAAAAAGCCGCGCGCCAGGCGCACAAGGCGGTCGCGCCGCTCGACACGAACAAAGACGGCGCCATCACCGGCGACGAAAGCACAGCGCTGCGCAAGGCCTTCGATGCCGACAAGACCGGGCCGCTCAAGACACTCGACCTCAACTCCGACGGCACGCTCGGCGACGACGAAATCGCCAAGATCAAAGTCGGCAGGCACGGCAAGGCCAACAACAGCGCCAAAGCCGGTAGGGGCGCGAAGAAGAAAAACGCCGTCTGACCGCGGCGCGGCGGTGTAGCCTTTTCCCGACGCATGAACCGCGACGCCAATCCACAGCTCGACCGGAGCAAGCAGTTGATGCTGCTCATGACGCAGCACCAGCGCCGCCTCTTCGGTTACATCTACACGCTTGTGCCGAACCGGGCAGATGCGGAGGACATTCTCCAGGAGACGAGCCTCGTGGTCTGCGAGAAGTTCGACCAGTTCCAGCCTGGCACGGACTTCGCGGCGTGGGCCTGCCAGATCGCCTATTGGGAGGTCCGGCGGGCGCGGCAAAAATTCGCGCGAGCCAAGGTCGTGTTCAATCAGGAGGTCGTGGACGCCATCGCCGAGACCGCTTCGGAGATGGTGCCGCAGGCCAGCGCGCGGCACGAAGCGCTCGCGAAATGCCTGCAAAAGCTCCATCCGCGCGATCGGGAGCTGCTGCTGACGCGCTACGAACCGGGGAGCGGCGTCGAGCTGGCGGCGCAGCGCTCCGGCCGCTCGCTGGAGGCGGCTTACAAGGCGCTCGCACGGCTGCGCAAGCTGCTCCTGGATTGCGTGAACAATCAGCTCTCGATGGAGGGCGTGGCATGAATCTGCCCGACCACGAACTGCTGGAGCTGAACGGGCTTTGCAATGCGCTGATTGACGGCGCGATCACGGAATCGGAGCGCGTCCGGCTGGAGCAGGTGCTCGCCGCGTCGGAGGACGCGCGCCGTTTCTACGTCCGCGCGATGGCGCTCTCCGCGAGTCTTTTCGACTACGCCGGCGAAATGCAGGCCGACGCGCCCGACGTGCCGTTGCCACGCGTCGTGCGCGTGCCGAAGTGGGTGTGGACGATCGGCTCACTCGCGGCGGCCGCGAGCGTGGCGCTGGCTTTCTGGCTGGGCGGCGCGAATGAGATTGCGAACGCCGAGCAGGAGAGCAGCGACGAATCAGTCGCGCGGCTCTCCGGGGCAAAAGATTGCCGCTGGGTGGGCGCGGCGCTGCAACCCGGCGCGGAGTTGCGGCGCGGCCAGCGGATCGAGCTGCAGAGCGGGTTCGCGGAGATCACGTTCGACTGCGGCGCGCAGGTCACGCTGGAAGGTCCGGCCTCGCTGGATCTCAGCTCGGCTTGGGACGCGGTGCTGAATCGCGGCACGCTCAAGGCGAACGTCCCGCACGAAGCCATCGGCTTCCGGGTCTCGAATCCGAGCGTCGAGGTCGTGGATCTCGGCACGGAGTTCAGCATGGTCGCGGATGCCAGCGGGGCGACCGAGGTCTTTGTCCTGCAGGGTTCCGTGGAGGCCGCGGCGCGCGATGCGGCGGGCAATTCCGGCGAGCCGGTGGTGCTGCGCGAAAAGCAGGCGCGCCGCTTTGCCGTGGCGGGCAGCACGGATGTCCATGACCGCGACGCCAAGCTGGCGAAGCTGAACCGCAAGATCGCGCTCGAGCGTTTCACCCGGCCGGCGAACTACGTCCACTGGTCTTTCGACGAGGAAGCCGGCCCGGCGCACGCGCAGACCATCGGACTGGCCAATGATAATTTCACCGCCCAACTCGAACCCGCCAGCGAGGCTCTCTCTGCCGGCACGCGCACCGAGGGCCGCTGGCAGCGCGCGCTCCAACTCGACGGCAAAACTTTCGCCAAAGTGCCCTTCCCCGGCATCAACAAACGCGCCGCTCGCACCGCAGCTTTCTGGATCAAGGTGCCCGCCGACGCTCCGCTGCCCGACGCTGGCGCGATGCTCGCCTGGCCGCTGGGCAACGCCGGTCGCGGTGTGGAGATCGGCTGGAATCGCCAACCGCTCGACGGCGCGCTCGGCACGCTGCGGACGACGGCCGCCCGCAATTCCCTCACCGGCACCACGCCGCTCCGGGACGGGCGCTGGCATCATCTCGCGGTGGTCTTTTCGCCCAGGCAGAAGGCCGACGCCGCGCCGCAGATTCGCCAGTATGTCGATGGCCGGCTCGACGGTCTGTCCGCGCGGCGAACCGGAAAGCGCGTCCGCGGCGGACAGGCTGAGCCTCGCGAGATCGCCGGTTCCGCCGACGAGTCTCTGTGGATCGGCCGCAATCTCGCCGGCCGGGAATCCGGTGAGCATTTCCGCGGCGCGCTCGATGAACTTTTCGTCGCCGATCGCGCGCTCACCCCGCCGGAAATCCGTTCACTGATGACGCGCAACAAGCCGGCGACGACGGAGATGCTCGCGGTCGAGTAGTCGGCCGCAGTCGCTTCATTTTCGGAGTTACTCCCGCGGAAATCGGTGTCATTGATTTCCCCGTGAACCTCAAACTCCGTTCCCTCTTCGTCATCGTTTTCGCCGCCATCAGTGCTTCAGTCCTGGCTGCCGAGTCGGCCAAGCCGCAGCGGCCAAACATCCTGGTCATCTTCTCTGACGACCACGCCTCGCACGCGCTGAGTTGCTACGGGAGTAAGATCAACACGACGCCGAACCTCGATCGGATTGCGTCGGGTGGGATGCGGTTCACGAATGCCTTCGTGACCAACTCCATCTGCACGCCGAGCCGGGCGACGCTGCTCACGGGCAAGTATTCGCACATCAACGGCGTGCCGGTTTTCAACCGCTTCGACAGCGCGCAGCCGACCGTGGCGAAGTATCTCCAAGCCGCGGGCTATCACACGGGGATGATCGGGAAGTGGCATCTGGGCAGCGATCCGACGGGGTTCGACTACTGGAGCATCCTGCCGGGACAGGGCCGGTATCATGATCCGCAGTTCATCGAGATGGGGACGACGAAAGTGGTCAAGGGCTACGTGAGCGACATCATCGCCGACCAAACAATCGCCTTTCTCGAGAAGCGGCCGAAGGACCAGCCGTTCCTGCTTTTCTCCAATCCGAAAGCGCCGCATCGACCGTGGGAACCGGATGAAAAGCACGCGCATATGTACGACGACATCGACATCCCGGAGCCCGCGACTTTCAACGACGACTACGCCGGGCGCTCCTCCGCGGCGACCGAAGCGACGATGCGCATCGACCGCGATCTCAAGCCCAGCGACACGAAAGGCGAGCCGCCCGCCGGCCTCGCGGGCCCGGCGCTGAAGAAGTGGAAATACCAGCGCTACATTAAGGACTACCTGCGCTGCGTGGCCTCGATGGATGACAACGTGGGGCGCATCCTCGACTACCTTGAAAAGAATAAGCTGATGGAAAACACGGTTATCATCTACGCGAGCGACAACGGCTTTTACCTCGGCGACCACGGATGGTTCGACAAGCGGTTCATGTACGAGTACTCGCTCCGCATTCCTTTGCTGATCAAGGCTCCTGGTGTGACCAAACCCGGCAGCGTGAACGAACTGATGGTGCTGAACACGGACTTCGCGCCGACGCTCATGGACCTCGCCGGCCTGGCCGTGCCGGCGGATATGCAGGGCCGCAGCCTTGTGCCGATTCTCCGCGGCGAGAAACCCGCTGATTGGCGCAAGGCGATGTACTACCGCTACTACCACTATCCGCAGGACCATCGCGTGCAGCCTCACTACGGGGTCCGCACCAAGACGGCGAAGCTGATCTATTTCAACAAGATCGACTCGTGGGAATTCTACGACCTCGTGAAAGACCCGGACGAACTCAACAACGCCTACAACGCGCCCGACTACGCGGAGGAGATCGACGAACTCAAACTGGAACTCGCGCGAATCAAGAAGGAGGTGAAAGACGACGATCAGTTCGCCGACGAACCGCCGCAAGACGATCGCGCCCCGCAGCGGGCGAAGGCTGCCGCGCCAAGGCAGTAAGCTCCCGCTTGGGGATGAAAAATGTCCCTATGGTTCACAGGAGGCGCATGCTTTTCTAACTGGCGCCCGCCGCGAACATGCTTCCCGTCCCCATCCCGCGAATTCTATGCGCCGCCGTGCTGCTCGCCAGCGTCACGGCGATGCGCGCTGACGAGGTGCTCTTCCGCCGGGAGGCGATGGCGGTGATTTCCAAAGCGGGGTGCAATGCCGGCGGCTGTCACGGAAACGCGACGGGAAAGGGCGGACTGAAGCTTTCGCTGCGCGGGCAGGACCCCGATCTCGACTGGCTGGCGCTGACCCGCGAGCAAGGCGGGCGGCGTGTGAATCTGCTTCAGCCAGAGCAGAGTCTGCTGCTGCTGAAAGCGACGGCGGCACTGGCGCATGAAGGCGGGCAACGGTTTGCGGTGGGTGCGCAGCAGTATGAAATCCTCCTGCGCTGGATTCGCGATGGGGCCGCGGATTCGGGCGCGACGGCGCCGAAACTGGTGAAGCTGGATGTCAGTGCGCCGCCAAGTGTGCTCGTCGAGCCGGCGACGGAAGTGAAGCTGCGGGCGGTTGCGGTTTTTGCCGACGGCACGGAGCGCGACGTGACCAGCCTCGCCGTGTATGAGCCGAACAATTTCACCGCGAAGGTCAGCGCGGACGGGCTGGTGACGCGCGAGAAGGCTGGCGAAACCACGGTGCTGGTGCGCTATCTCGATCAGCAGGTCGCGGTGCCTTTCGCCTTCGTGCCGGCGCGGCCGGACTTTATGTGGAGCGAGCCAGCGGCGGCGAATTTCATCGACGAGCAGGTCTTCCGAAAGCTGCGCACACTGCGGATGAATCCATCCGAGCTGTGCAGCGACACGGTCTATCTCCGGCGCGCGTATCTCGATTTGCTCGGCCTCGTGCCGACGGCGGAAACGGCGCGCGTCTTTGCCGCCAATCCTGCACCGGACAAGCGCGCGAAGCTCGTCGATGCGCTGCTGGAGCGCGGCGAGTTCGCGGATTTCTGGGCGCTGAAATGGGCCGACTTGCTAAAGATCGAGCAGCGCCAGCTCGACTACGACGGGATGAAGGTTTTTCACGGCTGGATTCGCGAGAGCATCGCGCAGAACAAGCCGCTCGATCAGTTCGCCCGCGAACTCATCGCCGCCCGCGGGAGCACGCTGCAAAATCCGCCGGCAAACTGGTGGCGCGCCAACCGCGATCCGGTGACGCGGGCGGAAAACACCGCGCGCGTTTTTCTCGGCACCCAGCTCAACTGCGCGCAGTGCCATAATCATCCGTTCGAGCGCTGGACGCAGGACGACTACTACAACTGGGCGGCGCTCTTCGCGCGGCTCGACTACAAGCTCTCCGGCGAAAAGCCGAAGGATGAAAACGATCAGAAGGAATTCCGCGGCGACCAGACAGTGCTCATCAAAGCGAGCGCCTCGATCACGAATGCGCGCACCGGCGAGGCCGCGCAGCCGCGTTTTCTCGGCGGCGAAAGCCCGCAGGTTTCCAAGGATCGCGACGAGCTGCTGGCGGTCGCCGACTGGCTTCCGCGCAATCCCATGTTTGCGCGCACGCAGGTGAACCGCGTGTGGTTTCACCTCATGGGCCGCGGGCTGGTCGATCCGGTGGATGACTTCCGCGCGAGCAACCCGCCGTCGCACCCCGCACTGCTCGACGCGCTGGCGAAGGATTTCGCGGCGAACGGCTACGATCTGCGCCGGCTCATCCGCACGATCACCAGCTCGCGCACCTACCAGCTCGCGGCCGCGCCAAATGCGACGAATGTGGACGATGAGACGAATCTTTCTCACGCCATCGTGCGCCGGCTCACGGCGGAGCAGATGCTCGACTCGATCAGCAAAGTGCTCGCGACGCCGCTGCCGCTCGACGGGGCGGACACCGGCACCCGCCTCGCGCAACTCGCCGAGGGACGAAAACATTACAAACCGAAGAAAAACGACGTGGATCATTTCGTGACCGCCTTCGGCAAGCCTCCGCGGCTCATCGCCTCCGACTGCGAACGCAGCAACGAGACCGCGATGCCGCAGGTTTTCCAGCTCATCAGCGGCCCGCTGATCCAGCAGTTGCTCACGCGAAAAGGCAATGTCCTCGGCACGCTCGTCGCCTCCGGAAAGCCCGACGCGGAAATCGTCGAGGCACTTTTCCAGGCCGCGCTTTCCCGCCCGCCGAGCGCGGCAGAACTGGCCCGCAGCACCGCGCTCCTTGCCACCTCCGAGAACCGCCGCCGCGCCGGCGAGGACCTCGCCTGGGCGCTCCTGAACTCGAAGGAATTCGTCTTCCGCCAGTAATCAACCGCTGCGAATACAGCGACGCGCCACGCGGCCCGCTTAACTAAAAACCGGTAGAACGAAGCGGAAAGTGGCGCCTTCGCTGGGTTTGCTGTCGATCCAGATCCGGCCGCCATGCGCTTCGACGATGCGCTTGCAAAAGGTAAGCCCGATGCCGGTGGAGCGGCGGGTTGGAGCGCTGGGATCGACGCGAAAGCCTTCGGTGAAAACGCGCTGGGCATCGACTTCGGAGAGACCGATCCCGTTGTCTCGCACGGTAAAAGTCACGGCCGGATGCCCGGCTTCAGTAGAATCGGCAACGTCGATGGCAATCGTTCCTTTCTCCGGCGCAAATTTGATGGCGTTTCCGAGGAGATTAACGAGAACCCGCACAACTTTTTCGGCGTCGGCCAAGAGGGTCTCAACGGGCCCGGCGGAGCATTGCAAAGTCTGCTTTTTGACCCCGGCGAGCATGGCGACCTGCTCAAGGGCCCGGGCAACCAGAGCTTGCGGCTCGATTTTACATTTCGTCAGAGCGGACTGGCCACGGATGTCGATGCCGCCGATATCGAGCATCTGGTCGATCATCTTGGTGATTTCGCGACCGTTGCGTTCCGCCATGTCGAGGGAAGCGGTTTGATCTTCATTCAGATCGCCGAGAATCCGCATACCTTGCAGGCTGAGCAGGAGTGCGTTGAGCGGCGTGCGCAGGTCGTGGCGATCCGCTCGGGCGGCAAAGGCGCGTTCTTGCTCAGCTTTTTCGAAAGCGGTGAGTTCCTGGCGCTGTTCGCGCACTTGCACGCGCAGGCTGACCTCGCTCATGACCTGCGCGGCGAGCGCCTGCATGATCTCGAAGTCTCCTTCCGTCCAGATGCGCGGCTCCGAGCAGATCGCGCAAAGCGCGCCGTAGGTGACCCCATGAGCATCACAGAGAGGCACGCCGAGGTAGGCGATGACGCCGACATCGATGACGGCCAGATTTTCGCGCACGAGCGCATCCCGGCGCGCATCCTCGACAATGAGCGGTGTGCCCGTGGCAGTGACGTGCTGGCAGAAGGAATGGCTGAGTGGGGTCTCGCGGCGCGAGGCCCACGGCTCCGGCAGCCCACATTGGCTTTTGAAGAATTGCCGATGGTCATCGAGCACCGAGATGAGGGACACAGGGACGTGCAGCAGGTGCGCGGCGAGCTTCGTCAGCACGTCGAATGTGGACTCTGGCGCAGTATCGAGGAGGGTTTGGGCGGAAATGGAAAGCGACACGGAGTAAAGTGCGCCTCACTAACCATAGGAAACCACCCACTGCAACCGGCGCGTCAAAGCCGCTGGAGCCTAAGTTTGCCAAGGGTCAAAAGCTTGATTACGGAAGAAACATGGCCGATTTCGCCTGCCCCAACTTTCACCGTGCGATCACGCGTCGGCACGCGCTGAAGGTTGGCGGGTTGGCGCTGCTCGGAATGAACTTCCCGCGGATCGTCAATGCTGAAGCGATCGCCAACGCCGCGAAAATCAAGGCGCGTGCGAAGTCGGTGATCTTCCTTTTCCAGTGGGGCGGGCCGTCGCACATCGACATGTTCGACATGAAGCCGGACGCGCCGGAGGGCATTCGCGGGCCGCACAAGCCGATCTCCAGCAAGGCCGATGGCATTCAGGTTTCCGAGCATCTGCCAAAGACGGCGCAGATCATGGATAAGGTGACGCTCATCCGTTCGATGACGCACACGATGAAGAATCACAACTCCGCCGGCTATTACGCGCTGACGGGACACGCGCCGGCGACAGACGATCAGCGGCTGCGCGATTCGCTCGATCTTTTTCCCGGCTACTCGTCGGTGGTGGACAAGCTCGCGCCGATCAGCGGCGAGATGCCGACGGCTGTTTCGTATCCGCATGTGATCAGCGACGGCTCGGTCACGCCAGGGCAGCACGCGAGTTTTCTGGGCAAAGGACACGACCCGTTGACGGTGCTGCAGGATCCCAACTCGCCGAGTTTCGCGCTGCCGGAGTTGAGTCTGCCGGAGGGCATTCCGTTTGAGCGCCTCCAGGCGCGGCGCGAGCTCCAGCAACTTATCGACCAGCAGGCGCGGCTACTCGAGTTCTCCCCGCAGGCGCGCGGGTTCGACGGCTACTACGACCGCGCGATCGGCATGCTGCAATCGCCGAAGCTGCGCGCGGCTTTCGATCTCTCCGCCGAGCCGGTGGTGATGCGCGAAGCTTATGGGCGCACGACTTACGGACAGAGCTGTCTGCTCGCGCGGCGGCTGGTCGAGGCGGGAACGAAGTTTGTGACGGTCTATTTTTCTCCGAGCATCGGAGGCCAAAGCACCACGGAAGGCGGCTGGGACACGCACGGTTTCAACAACACGCGGATGTTTCCGATCGTGGAGAAATTCCATCTGCCGATCACCGAGCAGACGCTGCCGACGCTGCTCAACGATCTCGATCAGCGCGGACTGCTCGACACCACGCTGGTCGTGTGGATGGGCGAGTTTGGGCGCACGCCGAACATCAATAAAAACGTGAGCCGCGACCACTGGCCGCAGTGCTATACCACGCTGCTCGCCGGGGCCGGAGTGAAGCGCGGCTTCGTCTATGGCGCGTCGGACAAGACGGGCGCTTATCCCGCGGAGAATCCGGTGCGGCCCGACGATCTCGCGGCGACGATCTACTACGCGCTGGGCATCGACCCGCACAGCGAGCTGCGCACGGCCGCCGGGCGTCCGGTGATGGCGGCGGATGGGAAGCCGGTGACGGAGATTTTCGCTTAGAGATTGTGAAATAAGCCGCGTGGTCGCGCAGGAGCGCTCGGCTCCGCGGGATTTTTCGGAGCCAAGCGCTCCTGCGCGCCTGGCACGGCGCTCCTGCGCCAGTAACACCGACTTTTTACACAATCGGTTAGCGCGGGCTGGCGGTGAAGCGGTGGGTCCAGGTGCCGCAGGCAAGATCCCAGACGCAGACGGTACCGTCGTAGCTGCCGCTGGCGAGGGTTTTGCCGGACGGGTCTACGGCGAGTGCGGTGATAGCGTCGCTGTGACCGTAGAGGGTGAAAGGAATCTGCCGCTCGGCGGGCTCGCAGATGCGAATGAGGCCGTCGGCACAGCCTACGGCGAGCGCGCCCGTCAGCAGCGCGAGGCGTTCGGCGCGACCGGGAACTTCGAGGTTCTTTTTGCGGAGCTCGCCGGTGGCGGCATCCCACAGGTGGACTGGGCCGGTGCTGGCGGCAGAGAGGACGGTCTTGCCGTCGCAGGAAAAGAGCGCGGCGAAGACCGGTGCGTCGTGATGCGTGTAGGTCGTTTCGATCTCCCCGTTGTCGGCGCGAGCGATGCGGACGGTGCGGTCGCGGCTGGCGGAGACGAGGTGCGTGCCGTTGGCACTGTAGGCGACGGATTGCACCCAGTCCGCATGCAGCCGCAAGACACGCGTTTGCTTTCCGCTGGCGGTGTCGAAGAGGCGGAGCGTGCGATCGCCCGCGCCGAGCGCGAGCTGTTTCCCATCCGGGCTGAAGACGACGGCAAGGGCAGTCTCGGAAAGATCGCAGAGCAGGCGTGTTTGAAAACCGGCGGCGGGGTCGATGAGCGCGACGGTGCCCCACTGGCCGGGCGTGCCGCCGGCGGCGGCGAGGAGGTTGGTCTGCGGATGCCAGGCGAGCGCGGTGATGCGTTCGGGCAGGCCGCCGATGCGCTGAGCAAGCGCGCCGTCGGTGAGGTTCCAGAGCGTGACTTCGTAGTAGCCGGAGACGGCGAGCTGCGTGCCGTCTGGGCTGAAGGCGAGGGCGGTGACGGGCACGGCGTGCGGATAAACCGGCGGCGCGGGCTGGAGCAGCGATTCGCGGACGACTTCAATGAGCGGGCGTTCGGCGGCGCCGCTGTCGTTGACCGCGCCTTCTTCGACCCAGCGTTTGATTAGTGCGATCTCGCGGACAGGGAGCGCGTCGGCTTTCTGCGGCATGCGGTCGCGCGCCTCGGGCTCGACGAGCAGACTGTAAAGTTCGGAGTCCGCGGCTTGTCCGGCGGTCAGCGCGGGCAAGTCGCTATCGCCCGGCTTGGTCAGCCGGGCAAAGGAATCCAGCCGGTAGCCGCCTTTCGCTGAATCCGCATTGTGGCAGGTCGCGCAGCGGCGCTGAAGCACGGGCGCGATGTCTTTGCGGAAGCTGACCGGCGGGGGCGCGGGATCACCAGCCAGCGCCGATGCGACTACGCCAAAAGCGGCGAGGCAGCGGAGGACGCGGTGGGGAAATGGCATGCGGGGATTCACCGCCCAACATGACCCGCGGTGCGAGCCAAAGTTAGACGGCGGCCTTTTTCACCAAATAGCCGAGAACCCCGATGGCGCGCTCGATGCGGCCGGACCACGGATGGCCACAACTGATGCGGATGAAGTTGCGGAACTGCTGCTTGGCGGAGAAGAGCGGGCCGGGGGCAATGCTGATGTTTTCGCGCAGCGCCTGCTCGTGGAGGGCGAGGACATCGACCTTGGCTGCCAACTCGATCCAGAGGACGAAGCCGCCGCGCGGGCGGGTCAGCTTGGTGTCGGCGGGAAAGGACTCAGCGATGGCTTCGCTGAAGCGCTGGACCTGTTCGGCGTAAGTCCGGCGGAGCGTGCGCAGGTGGTGGTCGTAGCCGCCGTTTTTCAAAAACTCGGCGATGGCGAGCTGCGGGAGCGTGGCGGTGGCGATGGTGTTGGTGAATTTCAGCGTCTTCACGCGCTGGAGAAAGCGGCCTGGCGCGCACCAGCCGACGCGATAGCCGGGCGCGAGCGTTTTGGAAAAGGAACCACAGAGCATGACGAGGCCCTCGCGGTCGTGGGCGCGGGCGACGCGCGGGCGGGTGTCGTCGAAATGCAGATCGCCATAGACGTCGTCCTCGATGAGCGGGATTTCTTTTTTCGCGAGCAGTTCGACGAGGCGGCGGCGGTTGTCGTCGGGCATCAGCGAGCCGAGCGGGTTATTGAAGCTTGGCATGGCGAGGACGGCGGCGATTTTGTGCCGGCGGAGCGCGACGGCGAGGGCATCGAGGTCGAGGCCGTCGCGCGGGTGAGTGGAAATTTCGACGGCTTTGAGGCCAAGGCCCTCGATGGTTTTGAGGAAGCCGTAGTAGGTGGGTGATTCGACGGCGATGATGTCGCCGGGCTTGCTCACAGCCCGCAGGCAGAGGACGAGCGCCTCGGTCGCGCCGCAGGTGGTGATGATTTCATTCATGTCCACCGGGCTGCCGAAATCGAGCGAGCGGCGGGCGACTTCGCGGCGCAGCGGCTCGCAGCCGGGCGGGATGTCGTAGGTGGCGCTGCGTCCGCCGGAGGTGCGACTGATGCTGGCGAGCAGGCGGTTCAGTTTCACATACGGGAGCAGTTCCTCGCCGGGCAGCGCCGCCCCGAGCGGGACGACGCCGGGACGCGCGGCAGTCTCGAAAAAGCGGGTGACGAGATCGACCATGCCGACGGATGCGGCGCGGCTTGCCGGCTTGGAAAGACGCGGCTCGGCGAGTTCCTCGCGGCGGCGGTAGCGGACGTAGAAACCGGACTTGGGCCGCGCCTCGATGAGGCCGCGGTTTTCCAAAGCGAGGTAAGCCTGCACCGCGGTGGTGACGCTCACGCGATGCTGCTGGCTGGCGCGGCGGACGGACGGGATGCGGTCGCCGGGACGGAGCACGCCGTCGTGGATCAGTTTGCTGATCTTGCCGGCGACCTTTTCGTAGAGCAGTCCGGCAGTCGAAGTGTCGTCGTGGATCATGGCTGCAAATGGTGGGTGAATGTGGACGGCAGAAAAGAGACAGTGATCGCGAAAGCGCGGGAGCACAGTTGCCATAGACTGCGATCTGTACCGCTGCAAAATGTTTCGAGCTGAGTCTGTATCTGGCAGCGGCCTCGACGATTCTCCCACCATGACCACGCTCGACCAAACCCATCGCGCCTATCGCTCCGTCTCCATGCCGTCACCGGCTTTCCAGATGTCGCTGCGCCGTGGCGATCTCTGGCGGATTGAGCTGGGTCGCGGCGGGCTGCCGATTCGCTGCCTGAGCGGCGCAGTATGGATCACGCGTGAAGGCTCGGCGACCGATACGGTGCTGCCCGCTGGTGAGTCCTGCGAACTCCGCGGCAAAGGGCTGGTGCTCGTGAGCGCCGTACCCGAGGCGGAGCTGCGCGTGGGGAACGGCGCGTCGTGAACGCGCCGTCCCGCGGCGCGGTGGTGACGGCGTTTGCCGCCGTCTATGTGATCTGGGGATCCACGTATTTGGGCATCAAGCTGGCCATCGATTCGGTGCCACCGCTGCTCATGGCGTCGGCGCGATTCCTCTGCGCCGGAGTGCTGCTCTATGGCTGGGCGCGCTGGCGCGGGGCGGTGAAACCGACGCGTGCAGCGTGGGGCCGCGCGGCCATTGTCGGCGGCTGCTTGCTCGTGGTCGGCAATGGCGGGCTGACTTTCGCGGAGCTGTATGTGCCATCAGGTTTGGCCGCGCTGCTCATCGCGCTGGTGCCGGTTTTTATGGCGCTGCTCGGCTGGCTCTCGGGCCAGTCGCCGCGCCCGACGCGGCGCGTCTGGTGGGGCCTGGCCTGTGGCCTTGCTGGCGTGGCGCTGCTGGCAAGGCCGGATGCGGCAGTGGAAATGCACCCGCGCTTTCTCCTCGGCGTCGGCGTGATTCTCGTTGGCGGTTTGATCTGGTCGGCAGGGTCACTGTACTCTCGCCAAGCCGGCCAAGGCACCGACCCAGCGCTGATGGCCGGGATGCAAATGCTCACCGCCGGCGTGGTGCTGCTGCCGGGTGCGCTGCTGCGCGGGGAGCTGGCGGGTTTCACGATGGCGCAGGTCACGCCGAAATCCGCGTTCGCGTTTTTCTACCTCGTCTTCATCGGCGCGATCGTCGGCTACTCCGCCTACCTCTGGCTGCTGAGGCACTGCCCGCCGGCGCAGGTGGCGACTTATGCCTACGTGAATCCCGTTGTCGCTGTGCTGCTCGGCGCGGGCTTCGGCGGGGAAAAGCTCACGTCTTCCATGCTCGCGGGCGCGGCATTGATCGTCGCGGCGGTGGCGCTGGTCATCACCACCCGCCCGCGCAGGAACGCCCCGGCGGCGGTTACAAATCCGACGCTGGAGTCGGCGCGGGAGCTGGTGCCGTAGCCGGGGCCGGCGCGAGCGGCGCGGGCGCGGTGGCCGGGGCTGCCACGGCGTCGCCGATGTCCGTAAAGTTGGCGGGCACCGTGAGCACGGTGTTGAGATAATTGACCTTTACCGCATTGCCCTCGCGGGAAACGAGCTTCACCGGCGTGCCCACCGGCAGCTTCATTTTGCCGTAGGCGAGTTGCACTTCGACCGGCTTGGTGAGTTTCAGGTTGATGCGCGGCGCAGCCGCGGGATCGACGGGAGCCGCAGGAACGGCGGCGGGTGCGACCGGGGCGACCGGATCCGGCACCGGCGCGGGCTTCACCGGAGTGGCTGGATCGGGGTTGAACAGCGAGCCAGCCACAACGGGCGGGTCCGGCGGAAAACCGGGCAGCGGCGCGGCGGGTTTGGGTGCAGCAGGGTCGGCAGCCATGTCGGGATCGGGCGGATGGGCGGCCATTGCCGGATCGAGCGGATTTGCCGCGGCCACGGGAGAGGCTGGATTCGCCGCCATGAGCGGATCGGCGGGGAGCAGAGAAATCGGTGCGGGGATCGCAGGATTTGCCGGATCGATAATCGCAGCTCCGGCATCGGCCTGGGCAGCCATTTTTTCGGGCTCGATCGGTGGAAACGCCTCGGGTTTCACCGGCGCGGGAATGGGCGTGAGCGTATTGGAGGTGGGATTCGCCGCTTCGCCTGCCGGAGCCTTTTCGCCGGAGGCGGGGGCCTTGAAGACCTTTTGCACGAAATAGAACATCGCCAGGATCAGCCCGCCGAAGACCAGGCCGCGGCCGACGGCGGCGAGCGGACGGCCAGCCGTGGATTTTCTTTTCCGCAGTTTTCCCGTTGCCGGACGCTGCCGGGAAAGTTCGGCGGCGACTTTCGGCCCGGTGGCGTAGAGCAGCTTGCCCTTCCACTGCTTGGCGACGAGCTGCGGAAATTTTTCGGCGACCGCCGGGTAGAAGTATTTCTGCGCGGCCTCCTTTTCGTCCGTGTCCCAGTTGGGAAACTTCACGTCGAGATAGCCCACGAGCACCTGGCAGTGCGCTTTGGTGATCTTGGTGAAATACTCCGCGCCTCCGGTCTGACAGATTTCAAAAAAGTCGCTCGCCCGGCCGTCCTTTTTGGCCTGAATCTCCGCGGCGAAAAGGTCGGGATGCAGCTTCAGACGGTCGTTGTTCCACTGGGCGAGCCGCGTCGCGTTTTTGGCGTCCTCCATGGCGTCGTTGACGAGGAGCGCCGCCTGGTCTTTGGAGATGTCGGGTGGATGGACCATGCCGAGGTAGCCGAGGAGCGCCTTCTGCTTTTCCGTCGCGGACTCCCCGGCTTTGGGGAGATCGCCTGCCGGCGAGAGGCTGGGCCGCGGAGTTTCCGCAGCGGCCGGCGGCGGCGGCGGCGGTGTTTCCAGCGCGGGAGTCGCGGGATTGAGCACGTCGGCGAGCGGGATCCATTTGGGCAGTCCGGAATGCCACGCGAGATCGACCTCGCGGATGCTGCCGTCCTGAAGCAGCGTTCCCGTGGCTTCCTCACTGAATGGCCCGATCTCCTTGCCGTCTCGCAAAATGTAAATGTCCATCGGCTATGTGCGGTTAACCCCGGAAACGGCGTTTCGGTGGAAGGAAAATCCAAGTCGCTCCGAACCGGATAAATTGCACGGCGGTGATTATCGGCACGACCCCGCAACAATCCAGTGGTTTCCGGTAGCGGTCTGGATCGGCGGAAGGGTGAAAGCGCGCCCGCAAAGTCGGCCTAATCCTTGTCGTCTTGATCCTCATCCTCTTCGTCGTCGTCGTTATCGAGCGGAGGAAGATCGTGATCGCTGAAGAAGCGGCGTTGGCGCTTGTTCGCCGGGAGCGGAGCCAGGGTCATGGTGACGCTTTTGCCCATGAGCTTGGGCTCGGTCTCGACGTGGGCCATGTCCACGAGATCGGTTTTCACCCGGGTCATGAGCGCCATGCCGAGTTCCTGGTGAGCCATTTCACGCCCTCGGAACTGGAGTTGGATGCGCACCTTGTTTCCTTTGTCGAGGAACTCCTCGGCGTGCCGCATCTTGGTCTCGTAGTCGTGAGAGGCGCAATTCACGCGAAACTTGATCTCCTTGAGCTTCGAGCCGGAGTTCTTCTTCTCCTTTTCCTGCTTCGACGCCTCATATTTGAACTTGCCGAAGTCCACGATGCGGCAGACCGGCGGATTGGCGTTGGCGGCGACTTCGACAAGGTCGAGGCCCATTTCCTGGGCCCGGCGGATGGCGTCGGACAGTTTCAAGACACCGAGCTGCTCGCCGGTGGAGGCGAGGATCACGCGGACTTCGCGGGCGCGGATCCGGCCATTGACACGATTTTGGATTAGAATAGGGAGACGGTTTTCTTCGGCGCGGGCGGGGAGCGCCGCACGCGCAGTGATTGTGGTTTCGGGGTTCGCATGGCTTGTGACTTCACGGAAAAGTTTCCGCGCTTTCACGGCTCCGGCATCACCGCGCTTGCGAAGGCGTTTCGGCAATGAGGATTACGGGTTGTCCCGCTTTCCCACGGCGGGATAAAAGCGCGGCCCACCGGCGTGGGCAAGGCGAATCTTGGGTGGGTCCTGTAGCGATTCGGTGACGTTGACGCTTGTCCGCCCCCCTCGCGCTGGTAACGTCCGCCGCACTTTCGCATTCATGGCACCGCACGGATACCTCGCCCTCGTCCTCCACGCCCATCTGCCCTATGTTCGGCACCCGGAGTACGACGAATTCCTGGAGGAGGACTGGCTCTACGAGGCCATCACCGAGACCTACCTCCCGCTGCTGCAAATGCTCCACGGCCTCGCGGATGACGGCGTGCCATTCGCGCTCACGCTCACACTTTCCCCGCCCCTCTGCCACATGCTGCGCGACCCGCTGCTCCAGGAGCGCACGGAGCGCTATCTCGAACGTTCGGTCGAACTCGCCCGGCGGGAAATGGCTCGCAACCAGGATTCCGGGCCCGTGGGAGAAGTCGCGCGGTTTTACTTTCACCGGCTGACCCAGTGCCGGCGGGACTACGTGGAGCGCTGGCAGCGCGATCTGGTCGGCGCGTTCGGCGCACTCCAGGAGCGCGGCGTGATCGAGATCATCACCTGCGCGGCGACGCACGGGTTTCTGCCGCTCATGGAGAATTTTCCCGAGGCGGTCCGCGCGCAGATTCTTGTCGCGCGGGATCATTACCGCGAAATGTTCGGGCGCGATCCGCGCGGCATCTGGCTGCCGGAATGCGCCTACACCGCGAGCCTCGATCAGGTGCTCGCCGAAGCCAACCTGCGCTGGTTCATCCTCGATTCGCACGGGATCATGTTTGGCACCCCGCGCCCGCGTTACGCCATCTATACGCCGGTTTTCACGCCCGCGGGGCCGGCGGCTTTCGGCCGCGACCGCGAATCGAGCCGCCAAGTCTGGAGCGCGGAAGAGGGCTATCCGGGCGACCCCGCCTACCGCGATTTCTACCGCGACATCGGCTTCGATCTCTCGGTTGAGTACTTGCGCGACTTTCTCCCCGCCGACGGCACGCGCAAATTCACCGGGCTGAAATACCACCGCATCACCGGGCCGACGCAGGAAAAGGAAATCTACAACCGCGGCTGGGCGATGGGCGCGGCGGATGCGCACGCCGGAAACTTCATGGGTGCGCGCGCCGCGCAGATCCAGCATCTCCGGGGGAATATGAACGTGCCGCCGATCATTGTCAGCCCGTTCGACGCGGAACTTTTCGGCCACTGGTGGTTCGAGGGGCCGGAGTTCCTGAACCTCTTCATCCGCAAAGCCGTCTATGACCAGAACGTCTTCACGCTGACCACGCCGACCGCCTATCTCGCCGCGCACGACACCCAGCAACTCCTCGTTCCGTCAGCCTCGAGCTGGGGGCATAAGGGCTATTGGGAAGTGTGGCTCGACGACAGCAACGCGTGGATTTATCCCCATCTCCACATGGCCGCAAAACGCATGACCGAAATGGCCCGCGCCTTTTCCCGCGAAACCCCGACGCCCCTCCACGAGCGCGCGCTCAAACAGATGGCCCGCGAACTCCTCCTCGCGCAATCCAGCGACTGGGCTTTCCTCATGAAAACCGGCACGGCCCGCAATTACGCGAGCAAACGAACGAAAGACCACCTCCTCCGCTTCACCCGCCTCTACGACCAACTCCGCGCCCGCGACCTCGACGAAGCCTTCCTCGCGAATTGCGAATGGCGCGACAACCTCTTCCCCAATCTCGACTGGCGGTACTATGCGTGAGCTTGCCAAGGATGAAGGCGGAAGGATGAAGGATGAAAGCCGCGCCCGCGCGGTCTGGCCATTTATCGTCGCGCTGCTCCTTTCATCCTTCATCCTTCATCCTTCATCCTTTGCCCAAGAGGACGAACCCGCGCCGCCGCCAAAGAAAGGCGGCGTCCAGATCACCTTCCTCCCGCCGCCCACCACGGGCACGCTGAGTCTCGGCATCTACGACAAAAAGGGAAAGCTCGTCCGCGTGCTGGCGCGCGAGGCGACGAAAAAGGATTTCACGGTGGGGCTAAACGGCTTCATCACTCACTGGGACGGGCGCGACGACGCCGGCAAGCCCATGCCTGCCGGCACCTACACCGCGCGCGGCTTCGCGATCGGGGACATCGACGTGCAGGGTGAAGCCTACCACGGCAACGAGTGGATGATCGCCGACGACTCGCCACGCCTGCGCCGCATCCTCGCGATCGAGTTGAGGAAAAGCGGACGCCTGGCGCTGTGGGCCGAGGGTGCCGATGGCAAACGCCAACTCGTGCGCGCGGATCAGGCCGGGGAATTCGCCGGCGAGATCCCGCTCGACCCGCAGACCGCCGCGCTGGCGCTCGGCGACGGCGCGGTGGGCGAGAAAGCCGACGAGCCGCCGCGCGCCGACGTCGCCGACGGCAAAGTCGCGGTCATCGAGAAAGGCGAAACGCGCGTCCTGCCCCTGCCCGATCTCGTGAAGCCGCTCGACGCCAGCCTCGGGCGCGATGACCGCGTGTGGGTCATCGACCAGACGCCCGAGGGCACCGAGGTGAAGGAGTTCAGCCTCGGCGGCGAGTTTCACCGCCGTCTCGCCATCGACCCCGCCGAACCCGCGCCGGTGCGCGTCTTCGCCTCCCGCACCAGCGACCTTCTTTTCCTGATCGAAGAAAAGCCCGGTCTCCAGCGCGTCCGCGGCCTCACGCTCGAAGCGGCCTCCGCGAAGGACGGCGCGGACGCCACCTCGACATGGAAAACCGTTCTCTCAAAATCCATCATCGCGAGCGACACCTTCGCCGCCATCGCCACCCATCTCGAACGACCACAGCCCTTCAAGCCCGAGGAAAAAATTCGTGTGCGCCTCGTGCCCAACCCGCTCTTTCAAGACGCCACGCACGACCTCGACGTGCAGATCAGCTTTGATGCAAAAGGCGCGTTCCTCCTCACGCCCGATGGCCTTCCTCTCCGCACGCTCACCGAAACACCCGCGCTCAAATGGGCCGTGATGGGCCGGGAGGGCGGCAAGGTCGTGACTGTTTTCCAAAGCGACGGCGCGGTCGTGGAGGAGTTCAAGGCCCGCCGGATCGCGAACACGATGGCCTTCGACGCGGGCGACTACGAGTGGGCGGGGAAGTAAAATGAGCCGCGACATCGTTTACTTCGACCTCGAAACGCAGCGCACCGCCAACGACGCGGGCGGCTGGGATAAGAAGGCGGCGATGGGCATGTCCGTCGGCGTCACCTACAGCACGCGACTCGGCGAGTACCGCATCTACCCGGAGAAGCGCGTGAAAGACCTCGTCGATCAACTCATGCGCGCCGATCTCGTCGTCGGCTTCAATGTCATCAGCTTCGATTACGAAGTTCTCATGGGCTACACCGCCTACGATCTGCCGCATCTCTGCCACACGCTCGACATGCTCGTGGAGATCGAGAAAAAACTCGGACACCGCCTCGGCCTCGACGCGCTGGCCTCAGCCTCCCTCGGGGTCGGAAAAACCGGCGACGGCCTCGACGCCATCCGCTGGTGGCGCGAGGGCAAGCTCCGGGAGATCGCCGAGTACTGCTGCTTTGACGTAAAATGCACCAAGCTCGTGCACGAGTTCGGCGCGGCGAAAAAACAGCTTTTCTACAACGACCGCTTTCAGCAGCGCCGCAGCGTGGCGGTGGAGTGGTAGAATCCACCGCGCCATCCCGTCGTCGCACGAGAATCTGAATGACATCCCAAGGCGCGAAACCTAGTCAACAGGCGTGAGTCGCCCCACGCCTTGGAAAATCGCTGATCTCATCGACTTCGAGTGCCTGCTCGCGGGCGGGACGGATGCTGAAGAAACGCGCTGGCGCGGACGGTTGCCGGACGTGCCGTTGGGCGACGATGCGGACGGACGGCGGCGTCTTTTCAAAGCCTGGCTTGATCTGCGCAGGGATGAAGCCAGCGAGGCGCTGCCTGGAGAAAGCGTGGCGGGCGGCTGGGGCACGCTGTTGCTGCTGGGCCTGATCGCGGGGACCGCGTTCGGGGCGAGCGTGACGGGCGCGCTGCTGCACTACAAAGGCGATGAGCCGGTCAACGTCTCATGGTTCCTCGCCTGCACCGTGGGCGTGCAGATGCTCGTCCTCGCCGCCGCCGTGCTCCTCTGGCTGCTGCGCGCGGCCACGGATTGGTTCGACGATTTTCATCCACTCCGCGGGCTGCTCGCGGGGCTGGTTTGGTGGTGCAGCGGAGGGTTGCGCCGGCTCCCGGGTGCGCAGCGGGAGCGGCTGCGTGCGGGCCTCGCCGTCCTCGGGCGGAAGCGCGAAATTTACGGTTCGCTGGCGGCGTGGCCGTTCCTCATCGTCACGCAGCTTTTCGCGGTCGGCTACAATCTGGGCGTCCTCGCGCTGCTCCTCACGCACGTCAGCACCACGGACCTCGCCTTTGGCTGGCAGTCCACGCTGCACCTCGGTCCGGAAGCCGCCTACCGCATCGTCTCGGCGCTGGCCGCGCCGTGGGCGTGGTTCGCGCCAAACGCCCATCCGACGCTGACCGAAGTCATCGCCAGCCGCTTTTCCTACAGCGAAGGGATCGCTCCGCTCGACCGTGCGGCGATGGCGTCGTGGTGGCCGTTTCTCTGCTATGCGGTCGCTTTCTACGGGCTGCTGCTGCGCGGCGCGCTGCTCGTCTTCGCCGTGATGAAACTGCGCGCGGGTTTGCGTGAGCTGAGCTTTGATCACGAAGGCTGCAACGCACTTTTCCGCCGGCTCACGGGGCCCGTGGTGCAGGCGCAGCCCGATACCTCGGCGTTGGAAATCCCCGCGACCGCCGTGCTGTCTGCCGCCCACGCGGCGCGCGGCGGAGTCTGTCTCGCGCTCGTGGCCGCTGATGTCGAGTTGCCCGCGGAACAGCTTGCCGAATACCTCGGCAGAACCTTTGGCTGGAACGTGGCGAAAACCCTCCCCGCGCAGATCGACCATCCGAGCGGCAACGCCGAGACGTTCGTCGCGCTGGCGAGCGAAGGCGCGAGCTGCGCGAGCATCGTCGTCGTCACCCGCGCGCGGCGGGCACCGATCAAGGCGATCGCGCTCTTTCTGCAAAAGGTCGCGGAGACCGCGGGCGCCAAAACCGAGTTGATTTTGCTGCTCGTCGGACGCAAAGACGGCACGGGTTTCGCTCCGGTGGAAGACGGGGAGCTGACGCACTGGCGGAACTTCCAGGCCATCCACGGCCTGCGCCTCAGCCTGGAGAAATGGAGCCCCGCATGAGCGACGCCACGCCGACATTCGCCATCGTGGGCGCGGTCAACCACGGCAAATCCTCGGTCGTTTCCACGCTCTCGGAAAATGACCAGGTGCGGATCAGCGCGATGCCCGGCGAAACCGTGCAATGCCAGCGTTTCGAGCTGCGCGATCTCTTCGTCTTTTACGACACGCCCGGTTTTCAAAACGCCATCGAGGCTCTGGCCCAGCTCGCGCCGGCGGCGCAGGCGCGCGAGCCGCTGGCGGTCTTTCGCGAGTTCATCACGCGACATCGCCCGGAGGCCGAGTTCGCGGCGGAGTGCGTGCTTTTCCAGCCGGTCGTCGAGGGCGCGGGCATCGTCTATGTGGTCGATGGCTCGGAGCCGCTGCTCGAAATCCACGCGGCGGAGATGGAAATCCTGCGCCTGACCGGCTCGCCGCGGCTCGCCATCATCAACCGCACTAGCTCCGACGATCATGTCCAGGACTGGAAACGCCGCCTCGGACTGCACTTCAACGCGGTGCGGGAATTCAACGCACACCACGCCACTTTCGCCGACCGGCTGGAACTGCTCGAAACGCTCGCCGGCATCGAGCAGGGCTGGAAACCGAAGCTCATGCGCGCCGTGGCCATCTTCCGCGAGGAGTGGGATCGACGGCTCGGTGAATGCGCGGAAATCATCGTCGAGCTGCTCGCCGACGCGCTCACTCATCGCGAAGTCGCGGGCGTGGATGCGGAATCGCGGTCCCGGCGCGCAGCGGCCGGCGAGGAGCTGAAGGCGCGCTTCATCAAAACCGTGAGCGCCCGCGAGGCCCGGGCCCACAAGGCGATCATCAAACTTTTCGGCCACCACCGCGTGCGCACCGAGACAACCGGCGAGCAGCTTTTCGACGCCGGCCTGTTCAGCGACGACACCTGGCGCGCGTTCGGGCTTGACGAGCGGCAGCTCGTCGCCGCCGGAATGATCGGAGGCGCGGCGGCGGGCGCGCTCTTCGACCTCGCGACGGTAGGGCATTCCATCGGCATCCCCACCATCGTGGGGGCGGGTGCGGGCGCGATCACGGGCTTCGTCGTCGGGAAAAAGCGGCCCGAGCTGAAGATCAAAACGCCGTGGCTGCCCGGCGGGCTGCGGCTCGGCGGAAGCGCGCTCTCGGTCGGACCGTATGGGGCGATCAATTTCCCGTGGATCCTGCTCGATCGCGCACTCGGCACCTTTTGCTACGTCATCAATCGCGCCCACGCCCGCCGCGATGAAGCGACCATCCACAGCGCCCGGATGCAGGCCGCGATGGAAGCTGCCGGCCTCACCACCGCCCGTTGGCAGGATCCGCAGCGCAAGCAGTGCGAGCAGCTTTTCGCTCTCATCCGCCGCGGCAAAATGCGCCGCGAGGAACGCGAGACTTTGCGCGAGCTGCTGCGCGCGCGACTTGCCGAAGTCAGCGCCGCGCGGCTGCCGGCTGAGGCCTGCTGACTAAGCCCGCGCGGTGCTGGAACCGGGCTGCAGGCGTTGGGTGAAGCGCAGGGAGCGTTCGATTTTGAGGCGAAGCGGACGCAGGAGGCGGAGGGTGCGCAGGGCTGCCGTAAGCAGTACGATTACGGACAACAGGGCCAGCACATTCAGGAGTAGCGGGCCGTATTTGAGGAGTGCCGATTGGTAAAGCTCCACCCAGCGAGCCAGGGTCGGGAGGTGTTGGGCGAGGACGACATCGCGCGTCTCGGGCTGCACGAGCAGTCCAAGCCACACGGCCACGCCCAGCGCGAATGTCCAACTAATGGCGGGGCGCACGCGATACCACTTGGTCTGGGGAAACCGATGGTCTTTGGCTCCTTGGCGGAGGTCATTGGCGGTTTTCATATGACCGATGAAACCACAGGTTCGGGAAATCAGTGCGTTACGTGTGCGTGTACTTTGTGACGGTTTCGTCACACAGCGCCCTGGCAGGGATGGCACTCCGTGCACATTCGCGGGCGGAGCGGTGCGCTGTCCTTGCTCGGCTCTTGCCTACGCCAGGCCGTGGTATTCTTGGAGCGACTTGACATGCAGACCGTGCTCTTTCAACGCACGGATGCCTTCGAGGCTGGCCGTTGCGGCGCGCAGGGTGGTAATGATCGGGATGCGGTTGGCCGTGGCGGTGCTGCGGATTTTGATCTCGTCCTCACGGGCCACTTTGCCGCTCGGAGTGTTGATGATCATGGCGAGTTCGCCGTTCTTGATCATGTCGAGCGCGTTGGGGCGGCCTTCGTTGAGCTTGAAAAGTTTCTTCACCGGGATGTCCGCGGCTTTCAGTGCGACCGCGGTGCCGCTCGTCGCATAAAGCGTGAAACCGAGATCGACGAAGCCGCGGGCGAGTTCGGCGATCTTGGATTTCTGGCGGTCGGCGACGCTGATGAAGATGTTGCCCGTGGTCGGCAGCGCGGGTTGCGCGGCCATCTGCGCTTTGGCAAAGGCGAGGCCCATGCTTTCGTCTATGCCCATTACTTCGCCGGTCGATTTCATTTCCGGGCCGAGGACGATGTCGATGCCGGGGAAGCGGATGAAGGGGAAGACGGCTTCCTTCACGCTGAAGTGGTTCGGGATGATCTCCTCGGTGAAGCCGAGTTCCTTGAGCGTCTTTCCGGCCATGATCTTCGCGGCGAGCTTCGGCAACTGGACGCCGATCGCCTTGCTCACGAAGGGCGCGGTGCGACTGGCGCGCGGATTCACTTCGAGGACATAGACGACGTCATCCTTTACGGCGAATTGCACGTTCATCAGGCCGCGCACGTTCAACTCGGTCGCCATCGCCTTGGTCGCGCGGGTGATCTCGGCTTTCACTTCGGGCTTCAAGCTGAACGACGGGATCACGCACGAGCTGTCGCCGCTGTGGATGCCGGCTTCTTCGATGTGCTCCATGATCGCGCCGATGACCACGATCTCGCCGTCGCTGATGCAATCCACGTCCACCTCCACCGCGTCTTCGAGGAAGTGATCGACGAGGATGGGATGCTCCGCCTGTAGGGCAGATTTCAAATCTGCCCGCCCCGCGGCGGTCCCCGCCGCCTCCTCCGCCAACAACACTCCCTCCCTCACCACCGTAAACTCCCCCTCGCTCAACCCCTCCGGATTCCGCGCAATATACCGCCGCATCCGCTCCAACTCCTCCCCATCCCGGACGATGTGATCGTAATACTCCTCCTGCCAAAGCTCCCCCACGCGCTCCGTCTGTTGATTGATCGTCCGCGCCGTAAACCGTTTCCACGATTGCACAATCTCACTGAGGTCGTGATCGCCCAGCGGCTTCACCAGAGCGTGGACGTGATTCGGCATGACCACAAACGCGTCCAGCACATAACGGTCGCCGTCGAAATGCCGGAGCGCCTCGGTCACCACCTGGCGCAGTTCGCCGCGGCGCAGCAGGCCTTCGCCGTGGCCGGCGTCGAGCCATTCTTCGCGCGGCTCGATGAAGCGGCGGCGGTATTCCTCGGCGGCTTTGGCGTCCCAAGGTTCGGGATGGAATTTTTTCCACGTCTCGAGTTCCTCGCGCCATTGCGCGAGCAGGTGCGCGGGGATGGCATCACCCAGGCGGAAGGTGACGAAATAGGTCGCACCGGCCTGGCGCCAATGCGGCAGCCGGCGACGGCGAATCTCCACCGCGGCACGCGGGTCGAAAGCGCGAAAGCGTAGGGCGGATTTCAAATCCGCCGGCCCAGCGGTCGTCCCGACCGTGGCGACTGCGGCGGGGACCGCCGCCGGGCGGGCAGATTGGAAATCTGCCCTACTGCCGATCGCTTCCCTTACGTATTTGCGCAGGTCGGTTTCGTTGTGGACGAGCATCATGCCGCGTCCGCCGAGGACGAAGCTCGGGCGCACGAGGACCGGGTAGCCGACGCGCTCGGCGACGGCGACCGCTTCGTCTTCGGTCACGGCGGTGCCGCCGCTGGTCTGGCGGATGCCGAGTTTGTCGAGCATCGCGCCGAAGAGTTTGCGGTCTTCCGCGATCTCGATGGACTTGGGCGAGGTGCCGATGATCGGGACGCCGGCGGCTTGCAGGCCGGCGGCGAGGTTCAGCGGGGTCTGGCCGCCGAATTGCACGATGACGCCGAAGAGGTTTTCGCTCTCCTGCTCGCAGATGTTGAGCACGTCTTCGAGGGTC
>JBBQCM010000064.1:0-37479 GCA_038318725.1 Chthoniobacterales bacterium | reverse complement strand
GCCCGCGGGGGGGGGGGGTCGGCCGGCCCCGTCGTGGGGGGGGGGGCGCTGGGGGGTGCTCCACTGGGGGGGGGGGGGGGGGGGGGGGAAGCTTTTTCTGAGGAGAGGGGGTAAAATTCCTCCCGCGTGCCGCAGCTCCGGCTTCGGCACGCGGTGGTCGGCGATGCCCGGCTGCGGGGCGTCCGCGCGGGGGCGGGTGGGCGGGCAGTCGCTGGGGGCTCGCGGGGTGGCGGTTTCTCCCCTCGCTGGGAACCGCACACATGGAATACTGGGAAATCACCCGCGCCCGCGCCAATGCCACGCTGCCAGTCTGGCAGACGTATCTGGCTTCCACAAAAATCAATGCCCAGACGCCGGCGCAGTATGAGGCGCTGATCGATCAATTCGAGCCCAAGGCGCAGGATGAGTACGATACGGCGGTGCGCGCGGTGGACGGTGACGCTGAAGGCGGGCTCGAATCTGGTGGGGAGAAGGAAGGCGTAACCCTGCGGCGACGGCTTTCCCGAGACGGCAAATCTCTTCCGCCTTGGGCCTTGCCACCCCATCGCGGGGCGCGGCAGTCTCGCGGGCATGCATTCCCTCCTTTTCCTCCCGCTCTCGGCGGCACTTCTGCTCGCGGTGCCGGTCCACGCTGATGACATATTTCAGCCCGCGCCGGAGCACGCGGTAAATGCGGCGGTGCCACATGGCACGGTGACGAAGATGCCGCCGTGGGCGTCGAAGATCTTTCCCGGGACGGAGCGGGACTGGTGGGTCTATGTGCCCGCGCAATACCAGCCGGACGGGAGCGCGGCGGTGATGGTCTTTCAGGATGGGCACGATTACGTGGGGGAAAAGGGCAACTGGCGGGTGCCGGTGGTTTTCGACAATCTCATCGCGAGCGGGGCGATGCCGCCAACGGTCGCGATCTTCCTCAACCCCGGCCACGACGTGAGCAAGGGTGAGAAAAAGAACGCGTGGAGCGCGAACAACCGCAGCCTCGAATACGACTCGCTCGGCGACCGCTATGCGCGGTTTCTCGTCGAGGAGATGCTACCTGAGGTGGAGAAGACCCATCCACTTTCCAAGGATCCGGAGAAGCGCGCGATTTGCGGCGCATCGAGTGGTGGGATCTGCGCCTTTACGGTCGCTTGGGAGAGACCGGATGCTTTTCGCAAGGTGCTCTCGACGATCGGCTCGTTTGTCAATCTGCGCGGCGGTGACGCGTATCCCTCGCTCATCCGCAAGACGGAGCGGAAACCGATCCGCGTCTTCCAGCAGGACTCGAGCGGCGATCTCGACAACCCCTTTGGCCACTGGCCGACCGCGAACAAGCAACTGCACGCCGCGCTGAAATACATGGGCTACGACTGCCGCTTCGATTTCGCGGAGGGTTACGGGCACAACTCGAATCACGGCGGGAGCATCTTCCCCGAGGCGCTGAAATGGCTCTGGCGCAAGGACGCGACGACCCCGGAAATCGTCACGAAGGGCGATCTCGGCGGCGACCTGACGCTGCACCGTCTGCTCATCCCCGGCGAGGACTGGCAGCTCGTGGCGGAGGGGATCGGCTTTGCCGACGGGCCGGTGACGGATGCGGAGGGGAACCTGTATTTCTCGGACCTGAAGGCGAACGCGATCTTTCAAATCACGCCCGCCGGCGCGAAGACGAAGATCCTGGATGAGCCGGGAAGCGGCTTGAAATGGGGTGCCGACGGACGGCTTTACGCCTGCCAGGGATCGAAGAAACGGCTGGTGGCGATCGACCTGAAAGCGACGCCCCCAGCAGTCGAGGTGCTCGCCGAGCAGGTGCAGCCAAACGATCTCGCGGTGACGGCGCGCGGGCACATTTATTTCACGGAAACCGGAAAGCAGCAGGTGACGTTTGTGGATGCGAAGACCAGGGAGAAACGCGTCGCGGATACGGGCATCAATGCGCCCAACGGGATCACCCTTTCCCCCGACCAGGGCACGCTCGCGGTGAGCGAGTACGGCGGCGAAAACGTGTGGACGTTCCGCACCCAGGCCGACGGTTCGCTCGACGCGAAGGAACCCTCCATGACGCTGCGCCGGCCGATCGATCCGGCGGGAGAATTCAAATTCAACGAACCGCCGCCCCTGAAAAAATCGGCGAACGGCGACGGGATGACGAGCGACACGGCCGGGCGCTATTACGTGACGAGCGCGCTGGGCGTGCAGGTCTTTGATCCGACTGGCCGGCTGTGCGGCGTGCTCCCCGCGCCCCAACCCACCAAGCCGCTCACCAGTTGCGCGCTCGCCGGGCCGAAACTCGAATACCTCTACGTCACTAACGGCGACAAAATTTTCCGCCGCAGAGTGCAGGCGACCGGCAATCTCCCATTCAATGCCCCCGCCGCGAAGTGATCGGCTTCCAGTCGATGCGCTCAGGACCTAGACCGACGATCAGCGGTTCCGACTCGAGAAGGGTCATCGTCTCCTCGGTGGCCGGCGTTTCCAGCGTGAACTCACTCTCCGGGAGGGCTGCCGGCGTCAGCGTGGGAAGAGTGAAAGGCAACTCCGGGCTTGGCATCGACGGGACGACGGGGGTTTCGGTGCGCCCTTCCAGCGTGTAGCCACCGCCGAACCGACTGGCGATGCCGATGCCGATGAAGCCCAGCAGCAGGGCGGCGGCGGCGCGCTGAAGCCACAAACGCGGGGGAAAGAGCGCTGAGTATGCATCAGGGAGCGAATCGACCGCGCTAAGGGGAAGCGAATCGGTCGCGCTTACGGGGAGCGAATCGGTCGCGCTAACGGGCAGCGTCGCCTTTTCCTCGGCGAGCACGGGTGCCGCGGAGGTGGGAATTTCACATTGAGCGGTTTGTTTATTTTGCTCGAGGCGCAGCGCATCGCGCTCCCGGAGGAGCGCCTGAATGGTATTGCGGTAACCTTCGATGTCCGCGGCGAACTTGGCGACGGTTCGCGATTCCCAGGCGACTTGGTCGGGCGTCGGCGTGCTCGCGGGAGTAGTATTGCCGATCTTGAGAAGATCCGCAGCGCGAGCGACGGCCGCATCGCGCTCGGTGGTCAGTTCGGCGGTGCGGGCAAGCGCGGCATCGCGCTCGGTGGTGACTTCTGCGGCGAGCGCAACCGCGGCATCGCTGTCGGCGGTGAGTTTAGCAGTAAGGGCGTCAGCGGCATCGCGTTCGGCGGTGAGTTTCGCGGTAAGGGCGACCTCCGCCTCCCGCTCGGTGGTCAGTTCCGTGGTGCGGGCAAGCGCGGCATCGCGCTCGGTTGCGACTTTCGCCGCGAGGGTCACCGCGGCATCGCTGTCGGCGGTGAGTTTTGCAGCAAGGGCGACGGCGGCATCGCGTTCAGCAGTGAGTTCTGCGGTGCGGGCGACAGCGACATCGCGCTCGGTGGTGAGTTCTACGGTGCGGGCAATCGCCGCATCGCGCTCAATGGTGACTTCCGCCGCGAGAGCCACCGCGGCATCGCTGTCCGGGGTAAGTTTCGCAGTGCGGGTGACGGCAGCATCGCGCTCCGTGGTGAGTTCTGCGGTGCGGGCGACGGCGGCATCGCGCTCGGCAACGATGTCTCCGATGCGGGCAATCGCCGCATCGTGTTCAGCACCGAATTCCGTGGCCCGGGCCAGGGCGGCGTCCCGCTCAGCTTTGAGGGCACCACCGGCGGCGAGAATTTCGCCGTGTTCCTTCTTGAAGAGGGCAAAGCTGTTGGAGATTTCCTCAGCGGCGCGGCGTTCCGAGGCGCTTTGTCTCGAATACTCGGTGAGTTTTGTGCGGAGCGACTCGACTTCGGCGCGGGCCTTGTCCCTTTCTTCCGCCAGCGCTGTGAGCTGTCGTTCGAATTCTGCTTTGCCTTGGACCGTTCTCATTGCTTCGGGAGACGAGAAATCTCCGGAAGCCGCCGTTGCGACCAGCGGTTCGGCGACGGAAATAAACCCGGCAACTGCACCCGACAGTGCCGGTGGTGGCGTCAAGAGCGGCGTGTTGGCGCCGGGCGGCTCCGCGCTCCGGGCGTTGGTGGGAGGGGCGGCTTCGATCGCCGGCCGGAGCGGGCTGGTTCGGCTGGCGGGCAGCGGGGCGGGGGCCGTCATGGCGGGCCGGCGAAATTTTCGCGCCTTCAATTTGAGGACGAGAGTTTCCAGGCCGGCTTTGGTGAAGCCGCTGGCTGCGGAGGAATCCCTCGCCTGGGTGATGAGGGGGAGCACTTTCCTCCATGGGAAACGAACCGCGAGTTCGGGCCGGATGACCGTATCTGTGCGGAAAATGTCGGGAATGCGCCGGTAGATTTCACTGATCGGGATCTGCGTCTCGCCGCGCCCAATGCGCTCGCTCAGGGCCGCCAAGTCGAAAGGCAGAGGGATCGAGCGGTCATGTGGTCCGCTGTCGAGGAGGTTCTCGGGAATGCGGTCGAGAAAATCGCCGAGAGTCAGCGTGAGCATCTCCGTCATCGCCTGCCGCTCCGGTTGTCCTGAGAGTTTTTTCCTCGGTGCGCTGGGTGCAGAGGTGGCGTGCCATGCGGGTGTCGCGACCCGAGTCGCCACCACCGCCGGTTGCGGGCTGGCGGGAGTGGTCGGCGAGTTGGGCTGCGCCATTTCGCGGAGCGGCGCTGAGGTGACCGGGGGCTCGGCTGCTTTCCGCCTGAAGTGATTGAAAAGGGTTTTCATGGACTCGCGAATCCTCTTCAGCCGTTTCAATGCCAGATGGGGAGAATTGTCCGCTCCCTCGTCTGGCGGAGCGGTCGGAAGCCGCATCGATCCGCGTTGGTCAAGCGAAGGCTGCCCCGAACGCGAACTCTCGTGCCAGAGCAGTTTTGAAAAACCACCAACCCCGCAACGCTAGATACACAGCCTCACTGCGGAGCCCAGGAGAACATGCTGCGCATCGCCGCTTCGTGGGTGGCGGCGAATTCCGCCGTCCGGGCGGTGACAATCACCGCGAGGCGCTCGCGCGCATTCCAGTCCACGACGGACACGGAGGTGGTGAAGCGGCGGCCTTGTGCAGCGTAGGAGTAGGTGAACTGGCGGCTGGGCAGCGCGCCGAGGTTGAAGATATTGGCGACTTCGCCCTCGAGGGTCGGCTCGGCGGCATCCTGCGGGAGTTGAGCGCGGCACCATTTTTCCACATCCTCTGCGACTCCTGCGGCGAGCGGTTTGACGGCACGGACGCGGAGTTGCATCACGGCGTCCGGTTCCCCGGTGGGATACAGGCTGAGCGCATCTCCACCCCCGCTGACTTTCCACTCGTGGGGAGGCTGAAAGGAGATTTTTTTTCCAGCGTCGCTAAAAAGGAGAATCGGAATCCTGAAGCCTTCCAACTCACGGAAGCTGGAGACTGGAGTGAGATCGAGCGCTTTCGCGACAAAGGGGGTGAGGGCGAGGGCGAGTGGGAGCAGGCGGAGTTTCATCGGTCAGCGTTTGACCCAGCGGCCGCGTTCGTAGGTGCGGGCGACGCGGAAGCCGGGCGGGTTGTTGTCCTGGAGGAGGGTGTCGTAGTACCAGCGGCGGTTGGGTGGGCTGTAGCTGGCAGCGCTCCAAGGGGCTTTGGCTTGGGCACTGTCGAAGAGGAGGGCGAGGGCGCCGTAGATGGTGAGGTAGTCGTTGCTCCAGTCTTCGTGGAAGCGGGTGAAGTTCTCGATGCCGCCGCTGTAGGAGCTGGAGCTGCCGGTAGGGACGTTGCCGGCGACGATGGCGGTATTGATCGTGGTACTAGTGGCGAGGCGGCTGCCGATGCCGGCAGTGGAGTTGGCGTCGTTCCAGGCGTTGGAGAGAATGTTGACGGAGTCGCCGACGACGGCGGCGGGGACACGGTCGTAGCCGGAGACGTACGGGTTGGGGTTATCCACGGGCGGGGTGTAGGAGCTGGCGGTGTTCGAGGGGGGCTGGCTGCTGCCGGTCTTGCCGCTGTTGTAGTCGCCCTGGATATAGACGGGGTTGGGGGTGACGACGCTGAAGCCTTTGGCGAGGCCGGTGCTTCCGGCTCCGGGGAGTTGGGCACCGTTGAAGAGTTTGACCGCGCGGCTTTTGGTGCTGGTCACGGAGCTGCTCGCCCCGGTGGAGGAGTTGACGATGTTGGTGGTGACGCTGGTGCCGACGCTGTTGTCCTTGATATAGAAGAGGAGGCCGTCGCCGCCGCCGACGTTGTCGGTGATGGTGGAGCCGTTGTAGGCGGTGCGGACCGCGCCCACGTTCACGGCGACGGTGCGGACGTTGTCGCCTTCGCGGACGTCCTTGATCGCGGTGTCGGTGGTCAGCGCGCCCTTGATCGCGACGTATTCCGGATCGGTGGAGCCGAGGGCGGTGGTGGCGGGGCCTTTGTAGATGGTGACGACATTGGTGCTGCTGACGTAGATGCGGTAGTCGGCGTTTTGGGAGAGCCGCTCACTGGTCGAGGAGTCGAGTTGGAGGGGGTCGGGATTGGCGCTGGTGACAGGGTTTTGCTCCTCGATGATTTCGCGGTAGCCGTCGTTGTTGTTGTTGCCGTCGGAGTCGGTGTCGTTGGCGTTCGGGTGGTCGAGGAAGGCGGCATCGAGGCCGCTGATCGGGGTGTCGAAAAGCTTTTGCTGCGAGCCGTAGTGCGGCGGATTGGCGATATCCCAGTTATCGCCGAGGCCACCTGAAGTAATGTCCGGCGTTGTCGACCCGTAGCGAGAATCCAGCGGGTGATAACCAAGGGCATGCGTGCCGGTGAAGGTTACGTCCTTGGTGTAGTGCAGGGAATTATGGGCGGTGAAAAGATTGCCGCCGACATAGGAAGTGCCGCTGACGTACATCGCCGGACCGGGGTGGAATTCGATGTTGGGCTGGGTGCCGAAGAAGAAGTTGTCGAAAAGATTGCGACCGGCGCGCGCAAAGGCCCGCTGGACGGTGACGGTCTTGTAGCCGCTCGGAGCGGCAAAGTTCACGTTGACCGTGGCGAGGTAGGAGAGGCGCACGCGGAGGCTGGAACTGGTCCCGTTTTCCGGCACGGGACGCCCGCCGGCATCGGTCGTCGGCGCGAGCAGCGGAGTGCAGGCGATGACGCTCCAGCTTCCGAGGGTGACACCGGGCGGCAGCGGCAGGGCGGCGGTGGTGGGCGCGGCGAGGGTGGCGGTGAGCGAGGTGTTCGAGAGTCCGTTCGCGCGATCCGTGGCGTTGGTCACGCCGATCATCGCGGTCCGCCATTGGTCGTAGAGGCTTTCCATCACCCCGTCGGCATAGGCCAGCGCGGTCGCGCGGTTCGCGGTGCGTTTGGTTACGGCGACCTGGTTGTTGGTCAGCGCGAAGACAGCGGCGATGAGCGCGGCCACGATGCTCATGGTGAAGAGGACGGCCAGCAAGCCGCTGCCCGAGTTTGAGCGTTTGGTCACTGATTTCATGTGGTTTTAGTAGGAATCGGTCGCAGAGACCGGAGTGGGTATGGCGAGCGGTGGAATGATCGTCTGGAGAGTCGCGGTGCCGTTGAGAAATTTCCGGCCCGTGTAATTGGGATCGTAGGCCTCGAGCGAGACGCGGAGGGCGAGGTTCTCCGGCTGCGCCGTGCTCGTCGGGTAAAGGAGACCGAATGGCAGCGGCGAAGTGATTCTGTCGCGGACGACCTTGAAGGTACTCTTGTTCGTGCCCGTGAAATTCTGGTGAAGGCGCAACTGCCCCCCGTAAACGCTGTAGGCCACCTCGCGGTAGAAATAGCCCGTGGTCACTTTGCCGGCGGTCGTGGTGTCGATGGTGAAGCCGACGCCCGCGGTGTCATTGATGGTCACCGTGCCCTGGGTGCTGCCCGTGGTCGGCATGGTGACGACGGCGGTGATCGCGAATTCGCGTGAAACCAGTGGCAGGACCACTTTGTCGCCGACCTGCGGCTTGTAGGGCAGGGCTCCGCCGACATTGAAATCGAAGGTGAGATTGGTCGAAGTCTGGATGGTGTTGGCCTTCAGCGGATAGGGCCCGCCGCCGTACATCCGAAAACGCACGCCATTGGCGCGGGAACTCACATACTTCAGCGAAAGCAGTTCCTGGTCGGTCGTCACCGCCGGGGTGGCGTCGGCGTAGGTCGTGCCGTCGAAGTTGAAGAGGCGGAAGGGCGACGCCGCTTCGTGTAGGTCGTCGAGCATTTGCAACTCGGAGATCCGCACGGATTCGTGGCTGTGATTCGTGGCGAGATTGCGCGACACGAGCCGGATCGCCGTCTGGCCGAACGAGAGCATCGCAATGGTGACGCCGGCGAAAACGCTCATGGCGACAAGCGTCTCGGCGAGGGTGAATGCGGATTGCTTCGGGCGGGTCATGGCTTGGAAAGCGTTTGGCGGTTAGATGCTGTCGGTCGCCCGCAAGGTGGTGAGGCTCACGGAGTGCGGCCGGTTGCGGTAGGTGAAAGTCACCGTCACCACCGCACGGAGGGTGCGGGCGGTGAGGTCGGTGATTTGAGTGGTGCGCGTGTCGATGACCTGCACATCGAGGCCGCTGTACGGGCTGGCCAGGCTGGTCGTAGAATTGAAGGGATCGTTATTGAGTGGCAGGTTGGTTTCGGTAATCGTGCCCGCCGTCAGAATCGTGGGCCGGGTGGTGGCTACCTGCCAGGGCGTGGTTTGGATGAAGTCGATCCGTTGCTGCGCGACCGCCAGGGCCAGGGTGCGGTAGCGCGCGCTCGTGGCCCAGCGGTTGATCTGCGTCAGGGCGATGAAGGAGCCGGCGGCAAGGATGGCCAGCAGGCAGCCGGCGAAGACGACTTCAACGAGCGTGAAGCCGCGTATTTTGCGACGCTTTCCCGATGCTAGCTTGAACGATTTCGCTAATTCCATAGCCACCATAAAGCAGATCGCCTGCCAAATAAGGGCCGAGAATGGCTCTTTTCCGAGTGCGCCGAAGACCTGCGCAAACCGGACGATTTGCCGCTCAAGTTGCGGCGTCTTCCCCCAGCGGTTGAAGAAAAACCGCTCTGCTCGCTAGGCGATCCCGTCCTTCACTGAAGCGGTGGTGTATTCGCGATTGAGCCGCGCAATGACCGAGGCCGGGATTTCCGCAGGGCAGACCGCTTCGCACTCGAGGTAGTTCGAGCAGTTGCCGAAACCCTCCTCGTCCATGGTGCGGACCATTTTCAACGCGCGCGCGGTGCGCTCAGCCTGGCCTTGGGGGAGAAGGGCGAGGTGGGAGATTTTCGCGCCGACGAAGAGCATGGCGCTGGCGTTTGGGCACGCCGCTACGCAGGCCCCGCAGCCAATGCAGGCGGCGGCTTCCATTGCGGCATCGGCGGCGGTCTTCGGAACGGGGATGGCGTTGCCGTCCGGCGCGGAGCCGGTGCGGGCGGTGACGAATCCGCCGGCCTGCTGGATGCGCTCGAAGGCGCTGCGATCCACGATGAGATCACGCACGACGGGGAAGGACTTCGCGCGAAACGGCTCGACGTGGATCGTCGCGCCGTCCTTGAATTTCCGCATGTAGAGCTGGCAGGTCGTCGTCTCACCCGGCCCGTGCGGCACGCCGTTGATCGAGAGCGAGCACGTCCCGCAGATGCCTTCACGGCAGTCGTGGTCGAAGGCGATGGGCTCTTCTCCTTTGGCCATGAGGTCTTCGTTGACGATATCGAGCATCTCCAGAAACGAGCAGTCCGCGGGAATGTTCCGCGCTTCGATATCGACGAGGGCTCCGGCGGCATTGGCGGACTTTTGCCGCCAGACTTTGAGATGAAGGTTCATGGCTGAAAGGGTTACTTGTAGCTGCGCACGCTCGGATGCACTTCCTCGAAAACGAGCGGTTCGATGTTGCGGACGGGCGGGGAGTTTTCTCCGGTGAACTCCCAGGCGGCGACGTGCTGGAAGTTGGCGTCATCACGCTTTGCTTCGCCGTCGGGGTATTGGAATTCCTCGCGGAAATGGCCGCCGCAGCTTTCGCGACGCTCGGAGGCGTCGAGGCAGAGGAGCTCGCCGAATTCGAGGAAGTCGGCGACGCGCCCGGCCTTTTCGAGTGCCACGTTGAGCGCCTCGCCTTCGCCAGGGACGTTGACGTTTTTCCAGAACTCCTCGCGGAGCGGCGGAATCTGCGCGCGCGCGCGTTGGAGGCTGCGCTCGCTGCGGGCCATGCCGCAGTAGTCCCACATGATGCGTCCGAGTTCGCGGTGAAAATGATCGACGGTGCGCTTGCCTTTGATGCCGAGCAGGCGGCTGGTGCGGGTGCGGACTTCGGCTTCGGTGCGCTTAAACTCCTCCCGGTCGGTCGTCGGCCGTTTGCCGATCTGCGGGGCGAGGTAGTTGCCGATAGTGTACGGGATGACGAAGTAGCCATCGGCCAGGCCCTGCATGAGCGCGCTCGCGCCGAGGCGGTTCGCGCCGTGGTCGGAGAAGTTCGCTTCGCCGAGGACGAAGAGGCCGGGGACATTGGACATCAGGTTGTAGTCCACCCAGAGGCCGCCCATGGTGTAGTGTACCGCCGGGTAAATGCGCATCGGCTGCTGGTAGGCATTCTCGGCGGTGATCTGGTGGTAGATGTCGAAAAGGTTGCCGTAGCGTTCGCGAACGACGGATTCGCCGAGGCGCTTGATGGCGTCCGCAAAATCGAGATACACGCCGAGCCCGCCGGGGCCTACACCGCGGCCGTCGTCGCACGCCTCCTTGGCGGAGCGTGAGGAAATGTCGCGCGGGGCGAGGTTGCCGAAGCTGGGGTATTTCCGCTCGAGATAGTAGTCGCGCTCGTCCTCGGGGATTTCCTGCGGCTTGCGGTTGTCGCCCTTCTTTTTGGGAACCCAGACGCGCCCGTCGTTGCGGAGCGACTCGGACATGAGCGTGAGCTTCGACTGGTAGTCGCCGGCCACGGGGATGCACGTCGGGTGAATCTGCGTGTAGCAGGGGTTGGCGAAGAGCGCGCCGCGTTTATAGGCCCGCCAGGAGGCGGTGACGTTGCAGCCTTTGGCGTTAGTCGAAAGGTAGAAAACATTGCCGTAGCCGCCGGTGCAAAGGAGCACGGCGTCGCCGGCGTGCGAGGTGATCGCGCCGGTGACCATGTCGCGGACGACGATGCCTTTCGCGTGGCCGTCCACGAGCACGACATCGAGCATTTCCGTGCGCGGAAACATCTCGACCGTTTTCTCCCCGATCTGCCGGTTGAGTGCGGAGTAGGCACCGAGCAGGAGTTGCTGGCCGGTTTGCCCGCGCGCGTAAAAGGTTCGCGAAACCTGCGCGCCGCCGAAGCTGCGATTCGCCAGCAACCCGCCGTATTCCCGCGCGAAGGGCACGCCCTGCGCCACGCATTGATCGATGATCGCCGCGCTGACTTCGGCCAGCCGATACACGTTGGCCTCCCGCGAGCGAAAGTCGCCGCCCTTAATGGTGTCGTAGAAAAGCCGATGCACCGAGTCGCCGTCGTTCTGGTAGTTCTTGGCCGCATTGATTCCGCCCTGGGCGGCGATCGAGTGGGCCCGGCGCGGCGAATCCTGATAGCAAAAGCACTTCACCTTGTAGCCCATCTCACCCAGCGCCGCCGCCGCGCTCGCGCCCGCGAGGCCGCTGCCGACGACGATGATCTCATACTTCCGCCGGTTTGCCGGATTGATCAGCTTCGACTCAAATTTGTGCTTCTCCCACTTCTCCGCGAGCGGGCCGGACGGGACTTTCGAATCAAGAATGACGCTCATTATTTCACGACTCCGGTAAGCACGGCGACGGGGATGGAGGCATAGCCGAGAAAGATCAGCCACGCGAAAGCCACGCCGCCTTTCTCCCACAGCGGGCGCAGTTTCGCGCTATTGAGGCCGAGGGTTTGGAAAAGACTGCCGATACCATGGTTGAGGTGCATGGCGAGCAGGCCCACGGCCACGATGTAAAAGCCGGACGCCAGCGGATTCGAAAAGCCGAGGATCATCATCCGGTATATGTCGTGCCGCCCCTTGGCGTCGTGCAGCGTCAAGTAGCTCGGGTCAATCTTTTGCGCCGTGAAATGGAGCAGATGAAAGATGATGAAGCAGAGCACCATCAGCCCGCTGAGGGTCATCATTCGCGCGGAGAAAGTAGTCGCGAGGCGTTTCGTCACCGCATAGCCAACGGGTCGGGCCCCGCGGTTTTCGAGGCGGAGTTTAATGGTGAAAAAGATGTGCGCCAGGAGCATCGCGAGCAACCCGAAACGCACCACCCACAGCAGTTCGCCCGTGCTTTGCAAAAACGCCCCGTAACGGTTCAGCGGCTCCGGCCCGAGGAAGACCTGGAGATTGCCGATGAGGTGGCCGACGACGAAGCCGAAGAGCGCGAGACCGGTCAGGGCGACGATCCATTTTCGTCCGATGGACGAGGAGAGGTAGGCGGAGATGGGATTCACAGATTGGCGGGAAAAGTTTAGGCGTCCGGAAACTCGCCCGGACTGCGCCCGAGAGCCACGATCGAGCACGCGACTACCGTCCGCAGATGCAGGTCCGCCGCGGCTTCGAGCAGGTCATCGCTCTCGGAACCGGGATTCAGCCACACTTCTTGCGGCTGCTTCCGGGCGATGGCTGGGAGGAGCTGGATTCCCACCGCCGGCGGCACATACAGGCTGACGTAATCGATCGGGCCGTCAATCGCATCAAGATTGGGATACGCCGTCAGCCCCTCGATGGTTGCCTCGCGCGGATTCACCGGCAGCACCGTCAGCCCACACCCGAGATATGCACGCACCGCCTTGTTCCCGAATTTGCGCCGATCTTGCGAAGCGCCGAGGACTGCGACAGTGAGTTCAGGCATGTGAAGTGGGATTTTCTAAATGCCGCTCGGTGGATGGAAAGCATGAAGTCGCTCGCGGCAGGGAAAATATCCAGCCGGCGCGCTGGAGACGGCATTTTTCACACTGCCCCCACCTTCCGCGCCCACGTTTGCCAAACCGCCGCCCAACCGATACTTTTCCGCCCCTTTTCCCAATGGATCGCCTCCTCTTGGTCATCTCCACCTTCTGTTTTCTATTTGGGTTTGCCTACACCATGCACGCCCTCGGGGCGCGCGTGTACCACACTTCGCGACTGAACTTTTTCGCGATCCTCAGCGGCTTCCTCTGCCAGACCGCGTTCCTTTATCTTCGCGGCCAGCAGGTCGGGCGGTGTCCGCTGACGAGCTTCTTCGAGGTCTTCATCTTCCTGAGCTGGGCGCTCGTGCTCTTCTATCTGCTCATCGGACCGACCTACCGCCTTTCGCTGCTCGGGGCTTTCACTTCGCCGTTGGTCTTTGCCCTGCAAGTCATCGCGCTGCTCCTGCTGCGCGATGTGCCGGTGCGGACCCAACTGCCGCCCAATGCGTGGATGGAACTGCACGCCGCCATCTCGATCGTCGCCTACGGAGCCTTCGCGCTCGCGGGCGTGGCGGGCGTGATGTACCTCGCCCAGGAACGGCAGCTCAAGACCCACCACATCCATTCGATCTTTTACCACCTCCCGCCGATCCGCGACCTCGCCGTCGCCAACCGTCGGCTGATCTTCACCGGGGTCGCCCTCCTCGCGGTCGGCATCGGCGCGGGCTTCATGGTGGGAAACTGGCAGTCGCACACCAGCAAGGTCGCGTGGTCCGTCGGCGTGTGGCTGCTCTACGGGGCGATTTTTGCGCTGAGCAAAGGGCATCGATTGAGTCCGCGGCGGGTGGCGTGGCTCTCGGTCGCGGCCTTCAGCGTGGCGCTGCTCACGCTTTCGGGGATCACTTTCACCACACCGCCCGGAGGCCACTGACGCGCGATGGAAATCCTCTGCCTCGGCCTTAGCCATCACACCGCGCCCATCGAGTTGCGTGAAAAATTCGCCATCCCCGATGGCGAGATCGGCGCGGCGGCGGCGGCTCTCCGCAGCCAGGCAGGGGTCAGTGAAGCGGTCATCGTCTCGACATGCAACCGGGTGGAATTCTACGTCGCCGCCGAGCAGGCGGCGGCCGGGTTGGCGGCCGTGCGGGAGTTTGTCACCGCGCGCCTCGCGGCGCCGGAGGGTACGGCCTTTTTCCAGCATGCCACCGCGCCGGGCGTGCGGCATCTTTTTCGCGTAGTCAGTGGGCTGGACTCGATGGTCCTCGGCGAGACGGAGATTCTCGGCCAGGTGAAAAAGGCCTACGCCGCGGCGACGGAAGGCGGAGCCACGGCGAAGCATCTGAACAAGCTCTTCCAGCGCGCCTTCAACGTCGCCAAGGACGTGCGGACGAACACCAACATCACCCGCGGCGCGGTCAGCGTCGGCTCGGCGGCGGTCGATCTGGCGGAGAAAATCTTCGGGCGTCTGGCGTCGTGCAAAGTGATGATCCTCGGCGCGGGCGAGACCAGCGAACTGACCGCCGGGGCGCTCCAAGCGCGCGGGGTGCGGTCCATCTTCGTCGCCAACCGCAGCTACGATCGCGCCGCCACGCTCGCGCAGAAAATGAACGGCACCGCCATCCACTTCGACGAATGGCAGCGCACCTTTCACGACGTGGACATCCTCATCGGCTCCACCGCCGCGCCGCATCACGTCCTCACCGCCGCGCAGCTCGCGCCGATCATGCGCACGCGGGCCGACCGCCCGCTCTTCTGCATCGACCTCGCGGTGCCGCGCGACATCGAACCCGCGGTCAATGACCTCGACGGCGTGTATCTCTACGACATCGACTCGCTCCAGGCCATCGCCGAGCACTCCATGAATGTGCGCCGGCAGGAACTCACCATTTGCGAGCAAATGATCGAGCGGCACGCGGCGGAGTTTGGCGCGTGGCTGGCGGGCGAACCGGGGCAGCGGCAGACTTTCGTGCGGGTCGAGCCGGAGGGGGCGAAACCGTGACGCGTTTCGTCCTCGGCACGCGCGGCTCGGCGCTCGCGCTGGCGCAGGCGGAATTGACGCGCGCGGCTCTGCAGGTGGCCGCACCGGGGCTGGAGGTGGAGCAGAAAATCTTCGTCACGCGCGGCGATCAAAAGCTCGATCTGAGTCTCATCCGTGCGGCGGAAGCGGGCGGCAAAGGGCTCTTTACCAAGGAACTCGAAGACGCGCTTCTCGCCGGGACCATCGACGTGGCGGTCCACAGCCTGAAGGATTTACCGGGGCACAACCCGCCCGGCCTCGCCGTCACCGCCGTCCTCGAGCGTGCGGCCGTGGCGGACGTGCTCATTGCGAAAGAAGCACGCGCTTTTGAGGAATTGCCGGTCGGCGCAATCCTCGGTACGAGCAGCATCCGGCGCTCGCGGCAGGTGCGCTGGCTGCGGCCCGATCTGATCATCGAGGAATGGCGCGGCAACGTGCAGACGCGGCTGCGCAAGCTCGGCGAGAGTGACCGCGTGGCCGGGATCATCCTGGCGCAGGCCGGGTTGGAGCGGCTCGGCTACAATCTCGCTGCCGGTGCTCTCGATTTTGCGCCGTGGAGTTTCCGTGCGGTGTCGCTCGGCGAGCATCTGCTACCTGCGATCGGGCAGGGGGCCATCGCCTTGCAAAGCCGCGCCGACCGCGCGGAGGTCACGGCCCTTTTGCAAAGCATCGACCATCCGGCAACCCATGTGGCGATCAAAGCCGAGCGCGAATTGCAACGTCTCCTCGCGGGTGATTGCGGCCTGCCCGTCGGTGTCCGCGCCACCCTTCAAAGCGGCCGCTTACACCTCCGCGCCATCCTCTTCGGTCCCGAGGGTGAGCCACCCCGCGAAGCCGAGGCCGAAGGCTCCGCGGCCGCCCCGGAGGCCCTCGCCGCCCAGCTCTTCGCCCGCCTCACCCCGGCAGTGTAAGAGGGTGATTGTGCTCTGTCGCCGCTTGCCGGTAACGTCGAACCCATGCCCTCCGCCGAAGTCGAAATGCTCCTCGAATTCCTCCGCTTCCCCAGCATCTCCACGGACCCGGAGCGCCGCGGGGACGTGGCCCGCTGCGCGGAGTGGCTCGCGGTGCGGCTGACGGCGAGCGGTCTCGAGACCACGCTGCATCCGACCGTGGGGCATCCCATCGTGGTGGCGCGCAACGCCCACGCGCCGGGCCGCCGCACGGTCATGATCTACGGCCATTACGATGTGCAGCCGGTCGATCCGCTGGAGCTGTGGGACTCGCCGCCCTTCGAGCCGCGCATCGCGGATGGCGTGGTCTTTGCCCGCGGCTCGACGGACAACAAAGGCCAAATCCTTGCGCACATCCTCGGTATCGCCGCGACCTTGCGCGAAAAGGGCGACTTGCCAGTGAATCTCATCGTGCTCGTCGAAGGCGAAGAAGAGATCGGCAGCGCGCATCTCGAGGAGTTCCTCCTCGCGCAGCGCGAGAAACTCCGCTGCGACCTCATCGCCATCTCGGATACCGGCATGGTGGCGCGCGGCGTGCCGACCTTCACCTACGGCCTGCGTGGCATCGGCGCGCTGGAGCTGCGCGTCACCGGCCCCGCCACCGATCTGCACTCCGGCATCTACGGCGGCGCCGTGGCCAATCCCGCGACCGCCGTGGCCCGGCTCGTCGCCAGCTTGCACGATGCCGACGGGCGCGTCGCCGTGGACGGCTTTTACGATGGCGTCGCGCCGCTCGAAACGTGGGAGCGCGAAGCCTGGGCGCGGCTGCCTTTTGGCGACGACGAGATTCTCGCGGTCACCGGTGCCCCCGCTCTTTTCGGCGAAGCCGGCTACACGAGTCTGGAACGGACTTGGGCGCGTCCGACCGCCGAGGTGAATGGGATCGGCGGCGGCTTCCAAGGCACCGGGACGAAAACCGTCCTGCCGCGCGAAGCCTTTGCCAAGCTGACTTTCCGGCTTGTCCCAGGACAGCAGCCCGAGGACGTCATGGCGAAAGTGCGCGCCCATCTTGAGGCCCACTGCCCGCCAGGCGTCCGACTCACCATGACCGGCGGCCATGCCGGGGAGCCTTACGTCGCCGACCCGCATTCCCCCGGCGGCCTCGCCGCCCAGCGTGCGCTGCGCAGGGCGTTTCCCGGCAAAGAGGTCGCGCTCATTCGCGAAGGCGGCAGCATCCCCATCGTCAATACTTTCAAAAAAATCCTCGGCGTGGAATCCCTCCTCCTCGGCCTCGCCTTGCCCGATTGCCGCGCTCACGCCCCGAATGAAAACTTCCCGCTGGAAAACTTCCACGCCGGAATCCGCCTCAACCGCGCCCTGCTCGAAGAACTCTCCACGGCCAGCTAATCCCCCGCACCCGAACCCCGTGCGGTGAAATCGCTCGTTTCATTCCTCTTGGCCTCGCACTTTCGGCCGCGCTGCTCGCCCTGGACCGGCACTTACCAGACCGGGCACGAAGTCCCAATCAGCCACGTCATGCTTTATGTCGGCCGGGAACGAAAGACAGGCCAGCGGGTGGTGTTCGGTGCAAGCGATGGCCGCAGCTACGCCGGCCTCCAGCGCTGGGGCGTGAGCGTCTTCGATTTCAAGATTCCCAAAGCCGACCCAAACAATCCGGAAAAGCGCGTCGATTTCGTCGGCTACGCCCGCATTCCCGCACTCCGCGAGAGCGCGTTGGAAAAAGCCGCGACCGCCCCCGCCGCCCCCGAGGCAGTCGCCAGCAAGACTACCACCACGCCCAAACCCGCAGTCAAGCGCAGCCGCATGAGCAACTGAATTTCCACGGCGCGAAATCCCCGTCTTGCGTCGCGCGCACCCCTTTGCGTAAAGCAGCCATCCGCAAAAAACCTGCGCATCGTGATTCACGTAACGGAGGCCTTCTGCGCGAACCCACCATGGATCTATCCAATGCCGTGACCCTCAGCGCCCCGCGGCAGAACTGCGGAGAGCAGCCCCTGTCCGCATCGGTGCCGGGCTCGGCGTGGTGCTTCCAGACCTCCTTTGGTTCCGCGCGCGTCCTTCCCTCAGCGCGCGACCTGCCGCTGGAGCTGCGGGCACGGGCGTTTGCGGGACAGCCCAAGGAGTTGCGCTATTACGAAATCTGCGCGGAGACACTCGGCGCGCAGTTTGAGCACCGCTGGCTCGTTTTGGAAAATGTCCGCACCGGGCAGGCCGCCATCCAGCCGCTTTTTTTTGCGGATCAGGACGTGCTCGACGGCCTGCCTCGCAGGTTGCAAGCGGCGCTGGTCTGGCCGCGCCGGATTTTTCCCCGCTGGCTGCGCATGCGGATGCTGGTGGCAGGCTGCTCGGCAGGCGACGGCGCGCTGGATTGCGCGGAGCCTTGGGTGGTGGCGGCCCTATGGGAAGCGCTCGGGATTTATGCCCGGCAGACGAAAGTTTCGATGGTGCTGCTGAAGGATTTTCCGGCGGAGTATCGCGCGGTGCTGGAACCGTTCGTCGCCGGCGGCTACCGGCGGGTGCCGAGCATGCCGGGGTGCGCGCTCGATCTGGATTTCGCCAGCTTCGAGGAGTTCATGAGCGTGCGGCTCGGGCGGAAGCTGCGCTACAAATACATCAAGCTGAACAAGCAACCACCCATCCCCATGGAAGTGCTGACCGACGTCACCCCGCTCGCCACGGAGCTGTGCGCGCTCTACGAGCAGACCCATGCGCGCTCGAAAATGCGCTTTGAAAAACTTCCGCCCGAGTTCTTCGCCCGCCTCGGCCGCGAACTGCCGGATCGCGCCCGCTTTTTTGTCTGGCGAGTCGGAGGAAAGATCGCCGCCTTTGCGCTCTGCCTGGCGCACGACGGCACGATGCAGCATCTCAACATCGGCTTTGACTATGCCGTCTCCCTCAATCTCCAACTCTACTATGTGACCATGCGGGACCTTTTCCGCTGGGCCGTCGCGGAAGGGCTCACGCGGTATGAAACTGGCCAGCTCAACTACGATCCGAAGTTCCACTTTCGCATGCGCCTCGCGCCCCTCGATCTCTATGCGCGTCACACTTCGCCGCTCGTCAATCCGCTTTTCAAACTCGCACTCGGATACCTCCAGCCTGTGCGGCATGATCCAATCATCCGGCGCTTTCCAAACTTCGCCGAACTCTGAATGCCATGAACATCGCCCTCATACACCCTCGCCTGGCTCAGGTTCATCATGCACTTAGCGTGACCACGCTGGCGGCCCTATTCGGCGGCCGCAGAGCCCGCCGCACGCCTAACCCCCAACAACGGTGGTGGTCGGCGGGGCGATCGTTCCTCCACTGCCGGAAGTGGCAAATTGCGCCGCCTGTTGCCGCTTGATACTTCTGCGAAGTTTTTTCTTGATCCGCTCAAGATCTTTCTTAACCACATCAAAGGCGAGTTGGTCGATGTTATCCTCAAGTTTGGAAAACAGCTTATCGACGAAGTCCAAGTTGTTCTGGTAATTGCTGCCCAGGTTTTTCTTGATCAAGTCGAAAAGATCCCCCGCGTCGCCTTCCTCGGATTTTGAATAGAGCTCTTTAAGCACGGAGTTGACGGAATCAGCGTGCAGGGCCGGCTCGGCCGCGAAGAGCAGAACGGTACCGACGATGATGGGAAGGCGGATGGCTTTGAACATGGAGGCGGTGTTTTGGGATGGAACTTGAAGGTTGGGTCTTGAAGCGAGCATTGTCCTCATCTCCTCTCACATTTCCACCACTTTTTGCGAAAGAAGTGATTTATTTTACAGGAAGGTGTAACCCCGCCCCGCTAGTCCCTCCTCCGCTCGCGGTGCTGCTCATAAAGCTGCCGGAGGACTTCGAGCCGGGGATCGGCGGCGAGAGCGGCCTGAAAACTGGCCTCCGCTTCGTCAAAACGCCCGAGGCCATCGAGCACCTGGCCTCGTCGGACAAGGAGGTTCTCATCCTGCGGAAAAAGCCGCAGCCCCGCCGCAAAAGCCTGTTCGGCACCTGCCCGGGACGCCTGGCGACCGACGTATTCGGGCTGCTGCGGCACGGCGAGACGGTGGGCTTCGCCGAGATAAAAGAAGGCAAACGGATTCCAGGGATCGAGCCGGCACGCCCGCTTGGCACGGGCGGCGGCTGCGGAGTACTCCTCGTTGCGCAGGCCGATGCGCGCCCACTCGGTAAAATACTCCCCCGGCCACGTCAAAATGGCGAACCCGAGCAACACGCCACCGAGGGCGGGCAGCGCCCAACGGGCGGCCACCGTCGTCAGTCGCGGAGGCGGCACGGTGTTTTCCCCGGACATCGACGGTTGGGCCAGGATGCCGCAGAGGAACGCCACCACCAGGGCATTGCCCGGAATGTGCAGATTGAAGTCGATGAACGAGTGCGCAGCGAAGCCCACCAGCGCGGCGAGCGCCGCAATGGCCAGCGCCAGTTCATCGCCTCCCCAGTCCCCCTTGACCCGCAGCACCCGCGCAAACCGGCCAATGGCCTGCCACCCGTTGAACGCGTGCAGCGCGAGAAAAACCGCCATCCCAACGGCTCCCACGAGACCGTATTCGGCGAGCAATTCGAGGCAGTCGCTGTGCGCGTGAATCGGGTCCGACTGGAGTTCGGGCTGGCGGTAAAGCCGGCCCAGATAAAGGTGCGTGCCGGCTCCGGTGCCAAGGACGGGCGCACTGCGAAACTGCTCCAGCGCGCCCTGCCAGAGAACCAGGCGAATGTCGGGCCCGAAGGTGGTCGCGAGCCGGTCCTGCAAATCAAAATGCTGCGCGGTAAACCACCCGCCACCGCAAACCAGCACGGCCAGCGCGAGGAGAATGGCAAACAGCGAGCGGCCTTCCGATTTTTTCAATGTATGCGTCCGGACTGAAAGGACCGCCCAGGTGACCAGCGAGACGCCCGCGCACAGGAATCCGCCGCGGCTTTGCGAAAGCAGCACTCCGGCATACGCGCTCAGCACCGCAAAGCCGGCGCAAACTTTAATCAGCGGCTTCCGACTACTCCACCAAACCACGGAGAGCGCGAGGATGCCGGCGATCTCCAAAAAGCCCGCAAAATGATTCGGACTGATGAACAAACCGCTCGCCCGCGAGCCGCTCGGCGCACGCAGAAAACCGAAAAGCATGAAATCTTCACCGTCGGCCACCTGCACGATACCCACCAACGTATGCACCATGCCCAGCACCAGAAGCCCGCCCACCACCAGCATTCGCTGGCGCGGAGTCACCAAAAAAAGTGCCGTCAGCAGATAGACGATGAGGCAGGCGAGCAGCAGGAAAATGTCCGCCCGCGCCAGGTACGGGACTGGTGAAAACGCGGCCCGCACGAGCAGGTAGGAAAAAACGCCGCCCGTAGCGAGCAGACAGCGCGAAGAAACCGTCGCCGCGCCCAACGCCGGCAGGCGCCGCGAAAGCAGCGCGGCGGCGGCCAGGAGTGCGCCGGCCGGCAGACTGAAAACGAGCTGCGTTCCGCCGATCAGGCAGTGAATCAGGAAAAACGCCGCAAGGAGCAGGGAAAGCAGGGCTGGGTTCAAAATGGCAGAAGGGGAATGATCGGGTCGCGCCCGGCCCGCAAGCTCAGATCGCGCTTCCGTGGGCGGACAATCCTCACGCGGGTTCAGTGCTGAAGCCAGTGGCAGTCAGCGGCATTTTGCAAAATGATCACCGCCACCACGCCAAGTGCGACCCGCGGGTGGCGCGTGATGGGCTCCTCCAGGGCGCGATACGCGAGCAGCAGTCCGCCGGGAAGAAACGGCACGAGATAGCGGAAGCAGCACTCGCTGTGCAGCGCCCACGATGGAAACATCACTGCTGCCACGAGCAGAAAGGGCGCGATGAGCACAGTATTACCCGCACTCAGAGACACCCGCCAGCCCACCTGCCGCAGCCGCCGTCTGCCAAACCACGCGAGTGTGCCAAGCAGCACCACGCTCACACCGGCCCGCCAGTCGAGCGGCTCGGTCTCGGTGGGTTCGCCTTCGAGGTCATCGAAGCCGCCGAGCACCAGTGCCGGGATAATGCCCTGCAGCACCAGCCGCACCTGATGCGGCCAGGCGTGGACGTGTTTCAGCTCATAGGTGGCCTCGGCGTAAATCTTACCCCCGCCGGCGGCCAGCCGCGGTGCCTCGACCCGCGCGAACCAGATCGCCGCCGGCAACGGGATGAGCGCGAGCGCCGCCGCACACACCATCGCCATCCCCAACTCACGCCCCGTCGGCCGCGCCAGCACTCGCAGCGCCAGCAGCGCGCCGACACCCAGCACCGCGAGCGCGGCGAGGAGCAACCCCTTTTCCCACGGAGCGATGACGAAAGTCTTCCGCCGAGTGAGGTAGTGATACGCCACCGGCGCGAGCAGTCCCCCGCCCAGTGCAAGCACGCCACCCGCGCTCCACGCCTGCCGCGTGCCCGCAGCCGTGACCACGCGCGCCCGGACGCGTACCGCATTTTCCGACCGCCACCACAGCCAGGCCAGCGAGACCGCCGACTGGAGGAGCGAGAGTTTGAAAACATAGAACGCCACGCCCATCGTCACCGCCAGCACCCACCACCTCCCCGCCGTGCGCTCGCGGGCGAGGCGGAAGGTCAGAATCTGGATCACCCCGCAGAGGAGAAAAGTTGTGACGTAGCACGGATGCGCAAAGGCCGTGTAATTTGTGACCGCCGAGGCGGGCAGCGCGAGGAGCAGCCCGAGCACAAAAGCCACCCGCTCCCGGACCACCGTCCGCAGGCTGAGATAGGCCACAGCTACGGCACACCCGCCGAGCAATACGACCGGCAGACGCAGCGTAATTTCCGAGACGCCAAACCAGCGGATGAGCAGGCTGGCGAGGAACTCCTGCACCGGCGCGCCGTAGTTCGTGCCCGAGATGTAAAAGAGCCATTCACCCCGCGCCATGCGCTCCGCCGTAGGCAGCGAATACCACAGTTCATCCGCCTCGGTAAAAGCCCGTGAAACCACATACGGCAGCCGCCAGGCGAGAGCGAAAAGGAAGAGCGCGATCACGCCCAGCGGAGCTGGATTCAGGCGCGGCGGCGTGGTGGCAGGCGGATGCATGCGGGCAAGTCTATGCACTCCGGCGCGGGGCCAGCGCAAGCCCGCGCCGTGGGGCGCATGGCCCTGCTGAGACTGCACGCGGCTTGGCAGGAGGCGGATCGTCGGCCAAGTTCGGCCCTCACCAAACCGACCACTTGGACCAGTTCACCACATTTGAAAACCTGCTGCGCAGCAGCGAGCCGCTGCTCGCGCTCGCGCCGATGCAGGACGTCACCGACCTGCCGTTCTGGCGGTTGATGACGGGCTATGGCGGCGCGGATGTCTATTACACGGAGTATTTCCGCGTTCACGCGGACTCGCATTTGGAGAAATGGATTCTCGAATCCGTGACCAAGAATCCGACCGGGCGGCCGGTCGTGGCGCAGATGATCGGCAATGACATCCCGGCGCTCGTCCGCACCGCGCGCGAGTTGCAGCAGCACGACATTGCGGCGGTGGACCTGAATCTCGGCTGTCCCGCGCCGGTGGTTTATCGCAAGTGCGCGGGCGGCGGCCTGCTCCGAGATCTGCCGCGGATCGACGCGATCCTCGGCGCGCTGCGCGACGCGGTGCGGGTGAAGCTCACAGTCAAAACGCGCATCGGCTTCGATGATCCCGCGATCTTCGACCAACTGCTGCCGATCCTCGCCCGGCACTCGCTCGATCTCGTCACCGTCCACGGGCGCACCGTCGCCGAGCGCTACCGCAGCGGCGTCCACTACGACTTCATCGCCCGCGCTGTCGCCGCGCTCCCCTGCCCCGTGCTGGCCAATGGCAACGTCTGTTCGGCGACGAAGGCCGCCGCCGTGCTGGCGCAGACCAGCGCGCACGGTCTGATGATCGGGCGGGCGGCGATCCGCAACCCGTGGATTTTCCAGCAAATCCGCCAGCAGCGCAGCGGCGCGGCCATTTTCCAACCCCGCGGCCACGAGGTACTCGAGTATGTGCGGGCGCTCTACGAGACGACTTCCGTGGCCGGCCGGAACGAGGAGCAGAAGGTCCAGAAGATGAAAAAATACGTGAACTTTCTCGGCCTCGGCGTGGAGCCGACCGGGGAGTTTCTGCACCACATCCGGCGCGTCACGACGGAGGCGGATTTCTTCCGCATCTGCGCCGAGCATCTCGCGCACGATCACCTGATGCCGCTGGAACCTTTCGCGATTCCTTTCAAGGAGACGGACATGATGGCCGGCGAGCACTCGTAAGGCGTAGCTTCGCGCGATGAGCAAAGATTTTGCCGAACTGGATCACCGCGCGACCCCGCTGGGCGAACTGACGCTGCGCCGGCGGCGGGTGGCAGCGCTGGACGGGCTGGAGGTTTTCGAGGTCAAACTCGGGGACGCGTTTTTGATGTCGAGCATGTTTCACGAGGTGGAGGTGGCGCTGGCCGATCTGGGTTTGGCCGCGCTCGCGGCGGGCGAGTGGGATGTCGTGGTCGGCGGGTTGGGGCTCGGCTACACGGCGGTGGCAGCGCTGGCGCATACGGCGGTGCGCGAACTGGTGGTGGTGGATGCGCTCGATGCGGTCATCGACTGGCACCGGAGCGGGCTCGTCCCGCTCGGCGCGAAGCTGACCGGCGATCCGCGCTGCCGCTTGATCCACGGGGATTTTTTCGCGCTGGCTGCTTCCGCGGCAGGTTTCGATCCCGCGCAGCCCGCCCGCCGGTTTCATGCGGTGCTCCTGGACATCGACCACTCGCCGCGCCATCTGCTGCACCCGCGCCACGGAGCGTTTTACGCGCCCGAAGGACTTCGCGCGCTGGCCGCCCATCTGCTCCCCGGCGGCGTCTTCGCGCTGTGGTCGGACGATGCGCCGGACGACGAGTTTTTGCAGGCGCTCGGCACGGTCTTCGCCTCCGCGCAAGCCCACACCGTCACGTTTCCCAATCCGCTCCTCGAACGCGATTCCGCCAGCACCGTGTATGTCGCCCGCACCGCGGGCTGACTACGGCACAATCTCGACGCGATAAAAGCGGGCGATGCCGGTAAAGCCGCCGAGGTGCGTGAAGTTCGCGGTGACACCCGTGGCGACGATGGGCGCGGGCGTGATTTCTGTCCAGGCACCCGCCCCGAGCGCGGGACGGTGAAGCACGCGATAGCGTTTGCCCACCACGGAGGACCATGTGAGCTGGATGTCTGTTCCGACAATTTGCTCGCTGAGAATGACCAGGCGTGAGGCGGCATCATCCGGGGACGTGCCGGCGAGCCATTCGGCGCGGTTGCTCTGTCCGTCGCCGTCGCGATCCGTCGCCGCATCGGCAAAGCTCGCGGGATTGAGGCCGTGGGCCATTTCCCAAGCGTCGCCCATGCCGTCGCCATCGGCGTCGGCCTGGACTTCCAGGGAAAGCGTGGCATTGCCGGTACCGCCGAGATTGCTCGCGGAGAGCGTCACGGATTTCGTGCCGGGGACGGTGGGCGTGTTGAAAATGAGGCCGGTCGTGGTGTTCACGGAAAGACCGGCGGACAAGTTTGTCGCGTTGTAGCCCGTCGGCAATTCGGTCGCGAGAATCTGATAGCTGAACGGCTGGCCGACGACAGCCACGGCACTCAGCGGACTGGTGATGACTGGCGCGGTGAGCACAATGATATTGAACAGATTCGACAGACCGGTGTGCCCGCTCCCATCGGTGGCGGTGAGCCTCACGCTGTTCGCGGCGGCCTGCGGGGTGAGGCTGCCGGTGAATACGCCAGCGGTAAATGCGACGCTCGCGGGCGTCATCGGCACGGGGATGCTACCGGGCAGGAAAGGCAGTGTGAGGCCGGCATTTTGCACCCCGCGCGATTGGGTCGCGCCGCTCCAGTCGGAGGCGTCGTGATGATCGTCGCTGCCACCGCGCTGGAGCGTCAAAGCGGTCGTGGTATTCGGCACACCGGCACCGCTCCACACCCCTTGGGCGGAGGGATTCAGGGTGAAGCCTCCCTTGATCACGCTAATGCTTTGAATCTCCGCGGCCGTATAGCGCCAGGCCACGAAATCGCGGATGACGCCGAGGTTGTCAACGAGCATGGCCCAGCCGGGGAGTTGGTCCGTCCAGAAGATGTTTTCGCCCCAGTAGTTTTCCGTGGCGCTGTCCGTGCGATAGAGCACCTGGCCTGCCGCCGTGGAGGCGGGCAGGCTGTAGGTCAGCGTGTGGGTGGCATTGGGATTGGAATTGGTCCCATTGTTCACGGTCACAAACCAGCCCGTGGTGTTCACCGCCTGGTTGCTGACGTTTTGGATTTCAAAAAAATCCGGCGTGTTCTGGCCGGCCTCGGTGAAAACGATGGTCGCGCCGCTGCCGATGCCGGGGATGGCCGCGGTGAGATCCACGCTCCCATTGAACGCCGTGACCGTGCGGCCTTGCGCGTCCTGCGCGGTGAGCGTGACACCAAAGGGCACGCTGGTCTGCTGCACAGCGGCCACCGCGCTCCAGGCGAAACGCGCGAGCGGGCCCGAATCGGCGATGGTCAGAACCAGCGTTCTGGTGTCGGGGCCGACGGCATTGGTGGCGCTGATGCTGACGTTGAACGTCCCGCCCACTTGGGGCGTGCCGCTGATCAGCCCCGAGACGGTGTCCACACTCAGGCCTGCGGGCAGCGGCGTGGCGTTGTAGGAGGTGGGGAACTTGGTGCCCGTGATCTGATACTGGAAAAGATCGCCCACAATGCTCGACGCAATCAGCGAACTGGTCACATTCGGCGGGCCGTCATTGCCCGGCGTGCCGTAAAGCGCGACTGAGGGCAGCCACGAGGTTTTCTCCTTCCAATCGGACGGCGCGGTGCCGACGGCATTGACGATACTGAGCGACGCGCCGGTCGCGGTCGCCGGATACCACGCGCCGTCGTAAGCGAAGTTGAGGATATTCGGCTCCCACGGCGCCGGCAGGCGCAGCGCCACGCTCTCGCCGCTGTCGGACAACGAGTTGGCGAAGATTCCCGCGGCGAGCGGGACCGCGCCGCCAAACTGCGTATGATCCTTGCACACCACGAGGAAACCGCCGGGCGCGAGCGGCGCCGTGCCCGCGGCAAAAGTGTAGGTGATGCCCTTCGTCAGCCGGACGCCGGAAAGATCGAGGGTGGTCGCACCGATGTTTTGGAGTTCGACGTATTCGCGATTGCCCGGTGTGTAGAGCAGTTCGGTAATGCGCAGTCCGTTCATCAGCGCGAGGATGTTTGCCGGCGGCGCGGTGTTGCTCGCGCCGGGCGTGGCCAGTCCCGTCGGCAGGCCGAATTGGGTGAAAATCGCGCCGCCATCCGGACTGCGTCCGGTGGAGGTATCCGCGGCCTGCGAAACGAGATCGACGCGATCCACAAAGGAGCCATTCTGCCCGATGAGCGCGAGCCAGCCGGCGGTGCTGTTGATTTTGAACGGCAGGTCCGTGGCGCTGCCCGGCGCGGCACTGGAGCCTTTCGCATTCATCCGCAAAAACGACGCCGGAGCCATGAAAGTCAGCGGCGGGAGAATGCGCTGGGCGGGGTAGTTGATGAAGTCGTCCGTCACCACCATGCCCCCGAGGGCGACCGGCTGGGCAGCGGGATTGTAAAGTTCGAGAAAGTCGTCGTCGAACTGGTAGGCGGCGTTGCCGAACCATTCGTTGATTTTCACGACACCCGGCGCCGCGAGGCCGGGCACGGCCACATTTGGGGCGCCGAGGGTCGTTGTGCAGAGAGCCCACGTAGCCAGCCCCCCGCCAGTCCGGCCGATAGAATAATCGGGTGGCTGCGCGCCAAAGGTAATCGTGTCACGCAGCGTCTGGCCGGTCGCGACAGAGCCGTAGAGTTGCAGCGTGTCGCCATCCTGATCGAGCCCAAAGCCCGTGTGCAGACCGGCGGTCGCGGCGCTGTCGGCATAGACGGTGAGGTAGCCGCCGCTCGCGATCGTGGTTCCGGCGGGAAAGACATACTTTGCCTTCACCGTGGGATCATCCGTGAGGCTCATCCCGGTCAGGTCGGCGATGCCCGCGCCGGTGTTGCGAATTTCGATGATGTCCGGGAAAGCGCCACCGACATTCACCGCAGCGACATTGTTCGCGAGGATTTTGTGAATCATCAAGGTGCCCGGCGCACTGACCACCGTCGCGGAAGACGTGGGCACCGGCGGGACGATCGCCGCGCTGCCGATGAGCCCGAGCAGATGCGTCTGCCGCTGGGTGGCGAAAGTTTTCATCGCCGCGAGCACCGCCGCCGGCACCCAGCCACCGAGATGATTGTCGAGAAACTGGTAGAACGCGGGATTCGGATTGAGCGCGGTATCGGCGTCGAAAACGGTGCCGTAAAGTTCGCGGATCGCGGTGAAGTATTTCGCGCGGAAAGCGTCGTTACCCGCGACGGAGGTCGTCCCGAGCAGCGGGAGCAGACTGCGAAAGGCATAGTTGCTCTGCCCTCCTTCCGTCGCGTCGTAGAGGCCGGTGTAGTTGGAGGCCCGCGGATTGTCCCCCAGGCCGAGAATCGTGTCGAGATCGTGCGAGAGTAACTGCATCCGCCGCTGCCCGCCGGCGGACGGCACGAAGTACACCGAGTAATCGTCGTCCACCCCGTTCGAGATTTTCGTTTCGAGATCCTGCAGGATGCACATCACCGCCAGCCACCGCGCCCACTGGTCGAGATCGGCCACCGTCTCGACACTGGCCATTTCCCCAGGGGTGAAAGCCGTGCTGTTCCAGGCTCCGATGCCGCTGATTCGCATGCCATTGCTGCCGGCGACATCGGTCGCGAGCGCGGCGGGGAAATGCGCTTTCGCGGCGTTTTGCCAGACCGTGAAAAACCCCGTCAGGTCGCTCCAGTCATTGACTGAGCTTTTGTTCTGCTTGCTCCAGCCATCGAGCAGGAGATCGGGATTCGCCGGCGCCGGCTGGCCGGAACGCCAGTAGAAATTCCACGGCCCACCGTTATCGACCTTCTTGTAGAGATTTCCGCCGTTCGCGGTGGGCCAATGATTGTCCACCAAGTCGCCGCCATCATCCTCCAGCCGCGTCCATTTGCCATAATCCGGGGTGGTGCCGGTCGAGGTCGTGGACTCGATTCCGTTGCGCCGCAGTTCGACCGGGATGGAGTCGGCATTGCGCAGGCCTGCCGCCTGGAATGCGCGCGCCCCGAGATACTGGAGGAAGCTGGCCTTGGGGTTGAGATTGAAGACCGACGCGCCGTCCCACAGATCGTCATTTGGAATGATGACGCGCAACGGCTTGAACTGGTAGTTGCGGCTGCTGTTGCCGCGAATGCGCATCCCGCAGCGGTAGCGGATCGTGGTGTCGGCCCCGCGCACCACCACAAGCGTCTGGTTGAACTGCCGGTCGCTCGCATGGTCGCTCCCGGGGCCATTGCCCGCGAGGGTTTCGTAGGCGGCATTCTCCGCCGCCGTCAAAATCAGGCGGTAATAACTGTCCGTCGCGTTCAGCGTTTCATTGTCCACCTGGTACTGGCAGTTCGCGTTCTGGCCTTCGCTCGTCGGTGCGGGCCAGGTGCGGGTGTTCACTCCATCGCTGGCCGAGATGTAGAATTCGACGATCGTCAGGTTATTCTTCGGGCCGAGGATCGCGGAAAACACGCCGCTACCGTCGCCCGTCATCGGTGCGGATTGAAAATCCACCGATGTGCGCCAGAACAGCGTCGCAGTGAGGCCACCCACCGGCGTCTCATCGGTCAACTGACAGGAGATCGTCACATTGTCAGTGGACTTGGGAATCGCCGGAAAGTGCTTCACCCCGTGAATGACGGGCGGAATGTTCACGCTCAACACAGAGTTGGCTGCGCCCGGCGTCGCCCCGGCCAACGCGGTCGAGGCCGCCCAGTTCTGGCCGTTGTCGTTGCTCACCGCCGGGTTGCGCAGTTCCATCGACGTGCCAGCGCCATTGGCCGGCGTGCTCCAGTCCCACCCGCCGAAAGTTCCCTCCCGAATCCGCAACGCCCAATCCCCCTCGCTCGCGTAGGTGACCTCGTCCACTTTGGCCAGAGTTCCCGGCTGCACCCCGGGTTTGGAAAGCGTGATCTTCTCGCCCCTATTCGACAACGTGGCCCCCGCCGCCCAAGGCCCGAGGGCTCCGCCGATTCCATAGGTCGCCAGAAACTGCGCCGGATCAGCCGCGATGACGAGAAAGCCACTCGCCGGGATCACCGTGCTCGCCGGCAGCGTGAAGGCCACGCCGCTGGTCAGCGACCAACCGCTCACATCCACAGCCGCCGTCGCGGTGTTATGCAGTTCGATGAACTCCAAGCCCGTATTCTCCGGAAAGCCGGTCCCGGGGCGATACATGATCTCATTGATGATCACTTCACCACGCGCCACGAGGGCCAGCAGGAGCAGGAGCAGAGACGGGAGGACGGTCAAGCGGCGGTTGGGGAAAAACATTCGGGGGGACTATCGACGTGGAAAGCCCGCTGACAACGGGAGACTTCCACCGAAATGGCACCACAACGAGACGCAACCGCCACACTCCGAACCGGAACGCCAGCGAACCACGAATGCACACCGATAATGCAATTGAGGCGGGTTTCGCCGGGCTCGACGGCGCTCACCGCCGCCCGCTAGCTTCCGCGCGTTTTGCCACCGTCCGCCAGCTCCCGCCTCCCCACCGTCGATGCCCTTCGCGGGATCGCCGCACTGGCGGTCTGCTGGTTCCATTTCACCAATGCCGTGGCCGGCTTTGAACTGCCGGCGGCCTTCCGCGCCTCGGGCCGGCACGGCTGGCTGGGAGTGGAGATTTTCTTCGTCATCTCGGGCTTCATCATCCCGCACGCCATGCACGCCGCGGGGTATCGCCTCGGGGATTTCGGGCGGTTCCTGCTCAAGCGCATCATCCGCATCGACCCGCCCTATCTCGCCGCCGTCGCCCTCATCCTCGCGCAGGCCTGGCTCGTCTCGGCAGCGGGTCTGCAATCCGGTGCGTCCGCAGGTTTCTCCGCGACGCAGGTGCTCCTCCATCTCGGTTACCTCAACGCCTTTGCCGGCTCCGACTGGCTTTCACCGGTTTTCTGGACCCTGGCCATCGAGTTTCAGTACTACCTCGCCATCGCCCTCCTCTTCCCGCTCGTTGCCACTGCGCGAATCGAGTGGCAGGCGCTGGTCTTCGCTGCCGCGGGCGTGGCCGCGTGGCTGCTACCGCAGGAGGCGTTCTTTTTTCACTACGGCTTTCTCTTCCTGCTCGGGATCGTCACCTTTCAATACCGCAACGGCTTCCTCAATCGCCCGCGCTATTACGCCGCGCTGGCAGTCGCCGCGGTGGGCACAGCATTCGCCCTCCAGTGGACCGTCGCCGCCGTCGGCCTCGGCACCGCCTTGCTTATCGCCTTTGGGCCGGGCCGGCGCGTGGGGGTGCTGGCCTTTCTCGGGCTGATTTCCTACCCACTCTACCTCCTGCACATCCCCATCGGCACCCGGCTCATCACCCTCAGCCTGCGCTGGCATCTCGGCTGGGTGGAAAACCTCGGCGTCCTCGCGTTGGCGGTCATCGCCAGCATCGGCGCGGCGTGGGTCCTGCACGTCGGGATCGAAAAACCCGCGCAACGCTGGGCCAGCGCCATCCGCTACCGCCGCCCGCCCGAACCTACGCGAAAAGCGCCGTGACCGGCTTCGCCTTCACCAACTCACGCGGCTGGTTGAGGTGGTTATAGACGATGGTGTCCGGGTCGATGCCGCAGGCGTGGTAGATCAGCGCGAGCAACTCGGTGGGATGCACGGGATCTGATTTTGGACTCGATCCGGTGGCGTCGCTCTCGCCGTGGACGTAGCCGCGCTTGATCCCCGCACCGGCCACACACGCGGTATAGCAATACGGCCAGTGGTCGCGCCCGTCCGCGCTGTTCACATTGCCGCTCGTGCTCACGCCGCGCTCCGGCGTGCGGCCAAATTCGCCAAGCGCCACGACCAGCGTTTCGTCGAGCAAACCGCGCTGATCGAGATCTTCGATGAACGTGCTGAACCCCGCGTCGAGCATCGGCCCGGCCTGGTTCTTGATGCGGTTGGTGAGATCGGCATGCGTGTCCCACGAATGGTTGTCCGAGTTCGCGACCTTCGGCCAGATGACCTCCACGACGCGCGTCCCCGCTTCCACCAGTCGCCGCGCGAGCAGCAGGCTTTGGCCAAAGGTGTTCAAGCCGTAGCTCGCGCGCATCTTGTCCGTCTCGCGATCGATGGCAAAGGCATCGCGCGCCTTGCCACTGGTGATGAGATCGAGCGCCTTTCCGTAATACTCGTCGAGATGGTAGGCCTCCACCGCCTTGTCGATGTCCGGCATGGTCTGCTCGATCGACTGCCGCAGCGACGCGCGCCGTTTCAATCGCATCGCGAAAACATCGGGCCGCAGATTCAGATCATCCACGCGGATGCGGTTCATCTTCGTCATGTCCATGTCATCGCCGTCGGGGAAAAGCGTGTACGGATCGAAGCCCTTGCCAAGAAAACCCGCGGTGCCGCCCTTGCCGACGACGTTACTTTCCTGCAAAGGTCGCGGCAACATCACGAACGGCAGCATCGGCTCCGTGGGCGGTTTCAGCCGGATGATGTTCGAGCCGAAGTTCGGATAATCCTTCGGGCTCGGCGGTTCGAGCTGGCCGCTCGGCGAAACCTTGTCCGTCGTGTAGCCGGTCATGATTTGGTAAATCGCCGCCGTGTGATTGAAGAGCCCGTTCGGCGTGTAGCTCATCGAGCGGACCATCGTCAGCTTGTCATTGATCTGCGCGAGCTTCGGCAGGACTTCGGTGAAATTGATGCCCGGAATCTTCGTCGGGATGTTCTTGAACGAACTGCGGATTTTGTCCGGCACGTTCTCCTTCGGATCCCACAGATCGAGGTGCGACGGCCCGCCCTGCAAATAAACCATGATGACCGACTTCGCCTTGCCCCAGCCCGGCCCACCCTTCGCCGCCGCGGGCGCGGGAGTTTCCGCGCGCAGTTTGAAAAGCGAGCCGAGCGTGAGGCCCATGATGGCCGAGCCGCCGACGCGGATGATGTCGCGGCGCGAAACGCCGAGGTGGGCGTCGCAAAGATCGCGACCGGGTTGTCCTGAGATGCGGAGCATGGTGGTGGGGATGAGTGGGTGGGAAAGTAACCGATGCCGCGGCGAATCGTTAGCGTCTTCGTCCGACGTGCGCCTGGCTACGCCAGAATCTTTTTGATCACATTCCCGCTCACATCCGTGAGCCGGAAGTCGCGGCCTTGGAAACGGTAGGTCAGGCGTTTGTGGTCGATGCCGAGGAGGTGCAGCATCGTCGCGTGCAGGTCGTGGACTTCCACCACGTCCTCGACGGCGCTGTAGCCGAAATCGTCCGTCGCGCCGTGCGAGATGCCGCCTTGGATGCCCGCGCCCGCCATCCAAATCGAGAAGCCGGCGATATGGTGGTCGCGTCCGGTGCCCTGCGACATCGGCGTGCGGCCAAACTCGCCGCCCCAGATGACGAGCGTGTCCTTGAGCATGTCGCGCGCTTTCAAATCTTGGATGAGCGCGGCGCTCGCGCGATCGACCTCGCCGGCCTTGGTCTTGATGTCGTCCTTGATGTTGCCGTGGTGGTCCCAGTCCTTGTGGTAGAGCTGGATGAAGCGCACCCCGCGCTCCGCGAGCCGCCGCGCGAGCAGGCAGTTCGAGGCAAAGGAGCCGTCGCCCGGCTGGCAGCCGTACAGCTCCAGCGCGCTCGCCGGTTCGCCGCTCACGTCGATGAGTTCCGGCACGCTCGCCTGCATTTGAAACGCCATCTCGTACTGCGCGATGCGCGTGGCGATTTCCGGGTCGTCCGTCAGTTCGTTCGTCGCGCGGTTGATCGTGTTCACTGCCTCGATGACCTCGTGCTGCGCATCGCGCGAGACGCCCGCAGGGTTGCTCAGGTACAAAACCGGGTCGCCTTTTCCGCGGAGTTGCACGCCCTGGAAACGGCTCGGCAGAAAGCCCGCCGACCATTGCCGCGCGGCGATGGGCTGGTTCTGCCCGCCCTTTCCGTGCGAAGTCAGCACCACGAAGCCGGGGAGATTTTCCGCCTCGCTGCCGAGCCCGTAAGTCGCCCACGCGCCCATCGCGGGCCGGCCCGAGATCATCGTGCCGGTGTTCATGAAACAGTGCGCGGGATCGTGGTTGATCGCCTCGGTGGTCATCGAGCGGATGATGCAGATATCGTCCGCCACCGCGCCGATGTGCGGGAAAAGCTCCGAGATTTCCGCGCCGCATTTCCCGAATTTTTGAAAGTCATGCTGCGGCCCGAAGCACTTCAGCGCCTGCCCCTGGAGCTGCGCGATTTGCTTCCCCTTGGTGATGGATTCCGGCATCGCCTGCCCGCTGAGTTCGCGCAGCTTCGGCTTAAAATCGAACGTCTCCAAATGCGACGGCCCACCCGCCATGCACAGGTAGATCACCCGCTTCGCCTTCGCCGGAAAGTGCTGCGGATTGACGACGCCCGGCCATTTGTCCGGCGCAGCCCCGAGCAGCGCCGGCTGCAGCAACGACGCAAAACCTAGCGCGCCCAGCCCGCGCGAGGCCCGGCCGAGAAAGGCGCGGCGGGTGAGCTGCTGGGCGTGGAATTGGGCGAGGTCGGAGCGGGTGCCCAGGTCCGGTGTGCGGGCGGCGGGAGGAGGATTTATGGCCATGCCTCGCGGTAGCATCACCGATGCTTTCCCGCAACCGCCGTGAAAACGATGTTGGAAAACCGAATGATCCACCGCATCGGCCTTCCATCACCTTTTGGAAATTAAAGAGGGCGCTCCAGATTTAGAGATCTTTTGCCCTTGAGGGGGACACAATGCGCGGTAAAGGGCGGCTCGCAAAGTTTGACCGCACCAGAGCAGCCTCCCATTCCCATGAACCCGCCCACACGCCTGCCCACGATATTATTCCTCTCCTTCATTGCGGCTCTGACTACGGCTCAGGCCGACTTGGCTCAGGCTTGGATTCGGCAATACGGAACCAGCGCCGCCGACGTGGCCAATGCGCTCACCGTGGATGCCGCAGGGCAGATTTGGGTGACCGGTTATACCGCAGGCAGCCTAGGCGCGCCGAACGCAGGGTCGAGCGACATTTTCCTCAGCCGGCTTTCGCCCTCCGGCACGGTGGACTTCTCCCGCCAGCGCGGCGGCTCCAGCAGCGACGTGGGCCGCGGAGTGGCGGTGGCGGGCAATGGCACAATCTTCATCAGCGGCGTGACTGGCTCCACGCTCGACGGGACGGTGCCCATGGACGCCTACGATAACTACGCCATGCGCTACGATGGCAGCGGCACCTGGCTGGGCACCGTGCGGACAGGTAGCAATGCCTTGGACCAAGCCGAAGGTGTCGCCGCCAATGCCACCCATCTGCTGGCCGCAGGCTGGACGGCAGGCTCTTTCGACGGCCAGGTCAACGGCGGCGGTTACGACGCCTTTCTGACCAAACGGGACAGCGCGGGCACGCTGGTCTGGACGCGTTTCGCCGGTGCGGGCACCCAGGATTTCGGCCAAAGCGCGACCTTTGACAGCGCCGGCAACGCCTACCTCGTCGGCAAGACTTTTTCGAGTTTCAGCGGATTTACCAACAAGGGCAGCGGCGACATTTTCGTGGCCCGCTACGACGCCGCCGGCACCCGGACTTTTCTCACTCAATTTGGCATCGCGGGCGATGACAACGCCGCCGACATCAAAGTGGACGCCAGCGGCAATATCTACATCGCCGGTTACACCCACGGCCCTTTCGGCAGCTACGATTCCCTCCTGACCAAGCTCGACAGCCTGGGCAACGTGCTTTGGACACAGTATCTGGGCGGGGCGGGCGACGACCAAAGTCGCGGCCTGGCCCTGGACGCTGCCGGCCACGTCTGGATCGGCGGCTCCTCGAGCAGTTCCTTTGGCGGGCATACTAATGCCGGCGGATCTGATGCCTTCGTGGCCGAGTACGATACCGCGGGCAATCTGCTGGCCACGACCTTCCTCGCCACCGCCAGCGATGACCGCATTTCCGGTCTGACCATGAGCCCGGATGGTGCTGTTCTCGTGGCCGGCTATACTGCGGGTAATCTCGGCGGCGTGAATGCCGGTAATGGCGACATCTTCGTGGCCCGGATCATCATCGTGCCCGAACCCTCCGCGACCTTGCTACTCATCGGTCCCGGGCTCCTGCTCCTGCAGCGACGGCGGCGATAAAAGCGGGCGCCTGCTACGAGCGGGTGATGGTTTCGTGCAGGTTCAGGATGAGCCGCGCGACGCTGGTCCAAGCCGCCAGTTCGCTCACGTCCACGTCTTTCGCCACGGGCGCGAGACCCGCTTTCACGAGCTGTTCCGCGGCGGGCGCGTCGTTCGCGTAAAGCGCGAGGTGTTTGCCGAAAAGCGCCGTCGTCACGCGCAGCTCATCCGCGCGCGGCGCGCGCCCGAGCGCCTGCCGGTAGGCCCACGCGATGCGCTGCGCGGTGTCCGCGCCGCCTTCCTGCACGATGCGCGCCGCGAAGACGCGCGCGGCTTCCACGTAGGTCGGGTCGTTGAGCAGGGCGAGCGCCTGTTGCGGGATGTTGGAGCGGTTGCGCTCGGCGGTGCATTCCTCGCGGCTCGGTGCGTCGAAGGCGAGCAGGCTGGGCTGCAAATACGAGCGTTGCCACCAGGTGTAAAGCCCGCGCCGCCATTGGTTTTCGCCGGTATCAGCGTGCCATTCGCGCAGGGGAAAGTTCAGGTTCTCCCAATAGCCCGCGGGTTGGTAGGGCTTCACGCTCGGCCCGCCGATTTTCCGCACGAGCAGCCCGGCGATGGCGAGCGCGTTGTCGCGCACGATTTCGGCGTCGAGTCGGAAGCGGGACTGGCGCGCGAGTTCGCGGTTGAAAGGATCGCGCTCCACAAGCGCCTTCGGAGCTTGCGAACTTTGCCGGTAGGCACCGCTCGTCACCATCAGCCGCACGACGTGTTTCACGTCCCAGCCGCGGGGAGGTTGAGAGTTGAGAGTTGAGAGTTGAGAGGCGGAGGGATCCATAAATTCGCAGGCCAGCCAGTCGAGCAGCGCGGGGTTCACCGGCGGTTCGCCCTGCGCGCCCATGTCGTCGAGCACCTTCGAGAGCCCGATGCCGAAGAACTGCTTCCACATCCGGTTCACGAAAACGCGCGCGGTCAGCGGGTTGTCGCGGGCCACGATCCAGCGCGCGAGGTCGAGGCGGGAAAACCTGTGCCCATCAGGGTTCGCGGGCTGCGGGAGAAACGCGGGCACGCCCGGCTCGACGGCCTCGCCCGTTTCATTCAGCCAGTCTCCGCGCGGCAAAACCCGCACGGTGCGCGGCGGCGCGGCTTCGGAGATGAGGCATTTGGCCAGCGGCGCGACGAACTTTTTCCGCTCCTCCCGCGCGTCCTCGACGAAGATGCGCGCGTCCTCAAAACCCGGCAGCGGCAGCGCCTTTGGCAAATCCTTGGGCAGCGCATTCACCTCCGCTTCCAGCGCCGTTATGCGCTCGTCGAAAGCCTTCACCTTCGCCGCCTCCTCTGGCGTCGTGACGAGCATCCCATCCTCGCGGTGGCCGATGGCGCTCTCTTTGATGTCCGCAAAAAACGCGCCGAGCCGGTAGAAGTCGCGCGTGAGGATCGGGTCGAATTTGTGATCGTGGCACTGGCAGCAGCCGGTGGTCTGCGCGAGCCACACCGTCCCGATGGCCCGCACACGATCCGCGACCGTGCGCGCTTCATAGTCCTTCGCCTGCGCGCCGCCTTCCTCGGTGGTGAGATTGAGCCGGTTGAAGCCGCTCGCGACTCGCTGCTCGGTCGTCGCCTCGGGCAGCAAATCGCCGGCGAGTTGCTCGACGGTGAAGCGGTCGAACGGCTTGTTGTCGTTGAAGGCGTTGATGACGTAATCGCGGTAGGGCGAGATGTCGCGGTGGTTGTCACTGTGGTAGCCGGCGGTGTCGGCGTAGCGCACCAGGTCGAGCCAGTAGACCGCCAGGCGTTCGCCGAAGTGCTTCGACGCCAGC
>JBBQCM010000063.1:0-37610 GCA_038318725.1 Chthoniobacterales bacterium | reverse complement strand
GACTTACTGAAAGAGGAGCTGCTGGCGCGGGAGGCGCGCGAGATGGGACTTGATGAGAACGACACCATCGTCCGCCGTCGGCTTGCGCAGAAAGTGCAGTTCCTTGTCGAGGACACTTCGCGCCTCGCCGAGCCCACCGAGGACGACTTGCAGAAGTTTTATGCGGCGCACCCGGAGCGGTTTCAAACCGACGCGCGGGTTTCATTCACGCACGTCTTCTTCAGCCGCGAGAAACGCACGGACGCGGAGGCAGATGCGAAGATCGCGCTGGCAAAACTGAATGACGACACCGCCAAGGCTGAGGAGCTGGGCGACGCATTGCTGATGGATGCGGAACTGCACAACGTGGACCCGTTGGCCGTCTCAGGCCAGTTCGGGCGCGAGTTTGCGGGCTCCGTGTTCGCACTCAAGCCCGGCGTGTGGAGCGGCCCCATTGTGTCCGGCTATGGCCTGCATCTGGTGCGCATCTCGGAGCTGAAACCCGGCCGACAGCGGGAGTTTGCCGAAGTGAAAGTGCAGGTGCTCGAACGCTGGCACGAACAGCGTCAGCGCGAGGACAGCGAAAAGTATTTCGCCAGCCTGCTGAAGAAATATGAAGTGGTAATGGATGAAAACGTGAAGCCGCTGGTCGGGCAATTGGGCGTGGATTCGACAGGAGCTAACTGAGGAAACGGAGCGAGAGCTGAATGATGAAGACTAGTGCCATTTTCTCATTCGAGACTATGCAGGGCCTAACGCCCGCAGACAAGCCAGCCCAGGGCAACGCCCTGGTTAGGAAAATATCCCAAGCCTTCGTTACTCTGTACGTCCTCCTGTTCATCCTCTTCTGTTCCGTTCCTGCTCACGCGCACGAACTGCGTCCGGCCTATCTCGAACTGCACGAGACGAAGCTCGATGAGTTTAGCGTGTTATGGAAGACGCCGATGCTCGGCGATATGCGCTTGTCGCTCGCACCGGATTTTTCCGGCGAAACGAAAGCCATCTCCGAAGTCGTCACGCGCAAGCCCACTGGCGCAGCGGTGCAGACGTGGACCCTGCGCGCTCCCGGACTGCGCGGCCAAACGCTGCGCATTCGCGGACTCGAAAGCACGATGACCGACGCCTTGGTGCGCATCGAGTTCGCCGACAGGACTTCCTGGACCCAGCGCCTCACCGCGCGTGCGCCCACTGCGGTGATTCCATTGCGTGAATCGTCGCTCACCGTGGCAGGCGTCTATACCAAGCTCGGCGTCGAGCACATCCTCACCGGTATTGACCACCTGCTGTTCATTCTCGCACTGTTGCTCATCACCCAGGGCACGGTGCGGCTCATCAAAACAGTGACCGCTTTCACGGTGGCTCATAGCATCACGCTCGGGCTGGCGACGCTTGGATTTGTCCATGTGCCGACCGCGCCCGTCGAAGCCGTCATCGCGCTGAGCATTGTTTTCGTCGCGGCGGAGATCATCCACGCGCGGCGCGGTGTCATCGGCCTTACCGCCCGCGCACCGTGGATCGTCGCGTTCACCTTTGGCCTCCTGCACGGGTTCGGTTTCGCTGGCGCGTTGAGCGCAGTGGGTTTGCCGCCAGCACATATCCCGGTGGCATTGTTGTTCTTCAATTTCGGCGTCGAGATTGGTCAACTCCTCTTCATCGCGGCAGTTCTCTGTATCATCGCGATCATCCGTCGCATCCGGATCCCGCTACCGCGCTGGACGGAACTCATCCCGCCTTACGCCATCGGCGGCATCGCCATGTTTTGGGTGATCCAGCGGGTCGCCGTGCTCTAGAAGAATTTTATTCCTACTTTTGTGCCGTCCGCCGACCTCGACTTAACCAAGCAAGATACTTGAAACCAACACTCATCACAAAACACATCCTGATAGGAACAGCCGCGATGCTAACCCTTCCGGCTGGTGCCCGGCCCCGCGGAGGATGCCATCAACCAGGCTTACATGGTCCCGCAGCTTCCGATGTTCTTCGATCTGTCCACCGACCCGCATGAAGATTTCAACCTGTGGACCACGCTGACCATGGGTTGGGTTTTCGACCCCATGCTCCATGTCATCGGAGACTACGAGAAGAGCGTGGCAGAGTATCCAAACATCCCGCCCGGCGAGGCGGATTTCAAAGGCTACAACAAGTGAGTGATGGAGCACGCACCATCGAATCAAGCTGCCGGGCATGGTGGCGGTGAAGTGATTGACTTGTGAAACACATGGGTCGCTCTCGAAAGGGAGCGGCCCGTTGTTACAATCTGAGCGCTCTCCTATGATCGAATACTTCAAACCGCTCTCGACACGATGACGGAGGGCCAGATTTTCGCGGCACTGTGGGCCTTGCTCTATTTTCTGGTCCACGTCGCGGTCATGATGCGGGCGATTCTGCGACCGCATCGGGAACCGGCCTCGCGAGTGGCTTGGCTCATCGTCATGCTGGTCCTGCCGGGCGTGGGTATCGCCGCCTATATTTTGCTGGGCGAAACGAACATCGGGCGGACGCGAGTCGCGCGGATGCGCCAGGTGCTGGGCGTATTGCCGGAGACCGTCGATGCCCCCGGAATGGACGCCGCGACCGTTCAACCGGACATCCCCGAGCGTTACGCGCACTTGTTCCAGGTCGGACATTCCGTGAACGGGTTCAACCCGGTGGGCGGCAACCGTGCGGAGTTGCTCCCGAATTCCAATGCCAGCATCGAATCGCTCGTCCGGGACATCGACGCGGCGAAAGCGCACGTCCATCTGATGTTCTACATCTGGCTGCCCGACGGCAATGGGCTGAAAGTGGCCGAGGCGTTGAAGCGGGCGGCCGCGCGCCAGGTCCGCTGCCGGGCGATGGCCGATGGCCTGGGGTCGCGCATTCTCATTGCTTCCGAGCACTGGAAGGCCATGCAACAGGCCGGTGTCCAGGTCGCCGTGGCGCTGCCGATCGGTAATCCACTGCGGCGGGCGCTGCACGGCCGCATTGATCTGCGGAACCATCGCAAGATTGTGGTGATAGACAATCGCCTCACCTATTGCGGCAGCCAGAATTGCGCGGACCCGGAGTTTCGCATCAAGGCGAAGTTCGCACCGTGGGTGGATGCCATGATGCGCTTTGAGGGTCCGATTGCCCGGCAAAATCAGCGCCTCTTTGCGAGCGATTGGATGGAGCAGGTGGATGAAGACCTCTCCGGCCTTTTGCGGGAACCATGGCCTCCCGGCCCGCCTGGATGTTCCGCTCAAGTGATCGGCAGTGGGCCGACGGTGCGTCATTCCGCCATGCCCGATGTGTTCGAGACCCTGATGTATGCGGCCCGGCGCGAACTCTTCATCACCACGCCCTACTACGTGCCCGATGAGGCGATGCAGGCGGCGCTCTGTGCCAGCGCCCGACGGGGGACGGCCACCACCATCATTTTCCCGGCCCGGAACGACTCCTGGATTGTCGGGGCGGCCAGTCGCAGCTACTACAGCGACTTACTCGCGGCCGGGGTCCGCATTTTCGAATACGAAGGGGGACTGCTGCACACCAAGTCCCTGACCCTCGATGGGGAAATCACGCTGATCGGTTCCGCCAACATGGACCGCCGGAGTTTCGAGCTGAATTACGAGAACAACATTCTCTTTTGCGATCCGGCACTGACCGCCGCAATGCGCCGGCGCCAGGACGCCTACCTGGCTCAATCCCATCCCGTCACCCCCGAAATGGTGGAGCAATGGCCGATGACCCGGCGCCTCTGGAATAACACCATCGGGATGCTCGGGCCGGTCCTCTGACGGCATGGAAACCGATGCGCTTTTCAAGAAACCCGTGCACGAACCTCGCTGACCAAGCCGCTTTATTTTTACCACACCGTAACCCCTCGAAAGACATGTCCTTTCTCCGCTCTCTAATCCGCTGGTTGCTTCGCGGAATTATCCTGCTGCTGGTTCTCATCGGCGTGGCGTGGGCGTTCGGCGCCTTTTGGTTCGACTTGCCGTTCGCCCAGTTGCGCAGGGTGGTCGCGGTGCTGTTTGCGGGGGGTGCGCTCGCGGGGCTCATTTTCGTCAGGCCGTGGTGGCGGGCTCAGCTTGCGGTCGCGGTCGCGGTCGCGTCCGTCGCCGCGTGGTGGTTTACGATCCAGCCGACTAACGACCGCGACTGGCAGCCGGATGTAGCCCAAACCGCCTATGCGGAAATCGAGGGTGACCGCGTGGTCATCCACAACTTCCGCAACTTTCACTACCGCTCCAAGACCGACTACGACCAGCGCTGGGAGACCCGCACGGTGCATCTCTCGAACCTGCGCGGCATCGACTTCTTCACCGACTTCTGGGGATCGAAGTTCATCTGCCACACCTTCCTCAGTTTCGATTTCGGGCCCGATGGTTATGTCTGCGCGTCGATCGAAACACGCAAGGTGATCGGCCAAAGCTACTCCGCGATCCGCGGTTTCTACCGGCAGTTCGAGCTCACTTATATCATCGGCGATGAGCGCGACATCGTGGGCATTCGCACGAATTTCCGGCTCGAAGATATCCGCCTCTACCACCTCCAGAAGGTGCCTCCGCATGAGGCGGTCAAGCTCTTCCTTTCCTATATGAAGAGCACCAACGCCCTCCGCGAAAAGCCGGAATGGTATAACGCCCTGACGACCAACTGCACGACGAACATCCGGCACAACATCAAGGATATCGGAGTCGCGCATCGGTGGGATTGGCAGATTTTGATCAATGGATTCATCGCCGAGCGCGCTTATGAACTCGGCGCAATCGATACCTCGCTGCCGCTTGCGGAACTGCGCCAAGTCAGCCTGATCGATGCCCGCGCCCGCGCCAATGGCGACGCCCCGGATTTCTCCGCCCGGATCCGGGAGGGCCTGCCAGGTTTTCCGCCACCACCCACCAAATGAATCCATGAAACCGCGCCGCTTTCCGACGCCGGTGACTGTTGAGTGCTGGCGCTTGGAGAAGGCGGGGCGGACGATGACGACGCTCGAAGTATCCGCCATGGCGAAGGCCGGTTCCGCGGAAGAGGCGGCGAAGCTGGCCAGGGACTTCTTCCTGGCGACCGCCGCTGCCGGATGCGGCGACCCCAGCGGCCGAACCAAGACCGAAGTGATCCGCGAATTTTTCAAGCCTGGCGACTGACTCGCGAAATGGCATAAGGTGCAACCCATGCGGAGCGCATCGCCTGATGCGGAGCGTCATTCCCCCGGAAACCATGAACATTCCCCTCGAAGACCTGCAATACGTCACCTCTCTGGAGGAGATCATCTATGGCGGAACGCTCGTCGCCATCACCCTGGCCATGCACGGCTTTGGGATGGTCTGGACGAGCCGCGCGATCGCCGCGGTGAAGCAGCGCTTCGCGCGCAATGAGTCCTTTGTCCTGGGGATCGGGGTCATCATTCTCGCGAGCTGGATGATCATCCTCGTGCATCTCGTGGAAGTGCTGGTGTGGGCTGGTTTTTTTCTGGCGAAAGGCGCGATGCCCAACTTCAGCCTTGCCTACTACTTTGCCCTTCTCGACTACACCACGCTGGGCTGCCCCTACAACCTGCCGCTGCACTGGCGCTTGCTCGAAGGAATGATTGCCATTGCCGGGCTGATGACGTTCGCCTGGTCCACCGGTGTGTTGCTGACGCTGGCGCAGGATTTTCAGGATCAACAATTGCAAATCCTGAAACGGCGAAGAGCAAAGCTGGCTCACCAACCGACATGACGATTATCAACAACCTGCTCTTACGAGGTAAAACCGGATGGATGTGTTGAAAACATGCTTATTTTCATTGGGAAGATAAGATGCAGTCTGCTTGGCGGAATACACTAGCGAGATATGAGTCCATTCCTCAACGCTGCCCTGATCTTCGCCTTCCTCTTCGGCTCGGCCTTGCTGGGCTTGCGGCTGCGCGGCCGGTTGCCCCGTCACCACTTGAGCACCGAGACAAAGGAAGCGGTGAACATCGGCATGGGCTCGGTGGCCACGATGGCCGCGCTGTTGCTCGGTTTGCTCGTCGCGTCTGCCAAGGAGGCTTACGATGCGGAGAGGCACGAAGTTCACGAGCTGGCCGCCAAGCTCGTCCACCTCGACCGAGTCCTGGCCAACTACGGACCGGAGGCGACGGAAGCGCGTGCCGTGCTCCGGAGCGCCGTGCAATCGGCCACCCACCGGATCTGGCCCGACGCGCCCATCGAGCATGGTACTATCGAACCCAGCGTGCTGTTGAGCGCGGAACTGCCCAAGGCGATTCAGCAGCTTTCCCCGACGGATGAGGCGCAGCGCACGTTCAAACGGCAGGCCGCCAAACTCGCCAACAGCCTCGGCCAGATGCGCTGGTTGCTTTTCGAACAGGGCGAATCCTCCATTTCCCCGCCGTTGCTCACGATCGTGGTGTTCTGGCTCGCCCTGACGTTCATCAGCGTGGGCCTTTTCGCGCCCACGAACGCCACCGTGATCACCGCGCAGTTTATGGCCGCGCTTTCGGTGGCCGGCGCCGTCTTCCTCATCCTGGAACTGGACCAACCCTTCGCGGGCCTGCTCCGGATTTCCAGCGAGCCGATGCTCAGTGCCTTGAGCCAGCTCGCGAAATGAGGCCCTTTCGCAACTCCCTCAAGCAGGTGATGGCCGGGGTGGTGCTCGCCATCATCGGTGCCGTGCTGACCGCCGCGCAGGGTGCCGCTCCACCGACTCCGCTTCCGCGTGAGCAGACGCGACCGGGCGCGAGGGCGGGCCGACGAAGGTTGACCGCCTCCAATGAGCTTGAGGCAACGGCAGTTTGACTTGAGTCGCGCAGCTTCCTAAAACCAAAGACCGATCGATCGAAATGTATCCTATGACCCATCATAAAAACCAAGAAGCCCCTGAAATCATCATGTTCGTGCGCCACGGCGAGAAGCCCGGCGAGGATTCAAAACCGCACGGCGTCAACCATCATGGCGAGCATGATGGGCACTCCCTTTCCGTGCAGGGCTGGACGCGCGCGGGGGCCCTCGCAGGACTGTTTGCCCATGCCCCATCCAAGGCCCATCCGCATCTGGTGCGGCCCGGCCGCATCCTCGCCACCAAGCCGACCGAGGAAGCCAGGAGCAAGCGGGAGATCCACACGGCGGCACCCACCGCCAAACGGTTGAAGCTGGAGATCGAGGACTCCCACACCCATGGCAATGAAGAGGATCTCGCCAAGGTGGTGCTCGCCCAGCCGGAACCGGTGCTGATCGTCTGGCATCATGGGACCATGGCGAAAATCGTCCGCCACTTCCCGCTGGTGAATGTGGACGACGTTCCCCACCGCTGGCCGGATGAGCGCTTCGACCTGATCTGGATCCTGGTGCGTCAGCCTGGGGAGGAACTGCGTTATCGTTTTGTCGCCGTGCCGCAGATGCTGCTGGCCGATGATTTGGAAACCGTCTGAGAGCGAGGTCGCATTCACCCCGCTGCAATCATCAAAATCCTATGTCAAAAGTAATAGATAGACTAACCATCGGCACGGACGGACTCCCGCTGCCCATCCTGCCCCCCGATCGCGATGTGCGCGTCTGGGCGAAACTCGTCCGGGTGATGTTTTACACCCCCGGCTTCATGGCCCTGCTGCTGCTCAAAACCGGGGAACCGGCCGGCTTCGGCATCACCGTCGAACTGCTCATGCTCTCCAGTGCCGCCGCCGTGGTCGCGGGACTTTTCGTTGCCAGCCAGTCTGTCGGAGGTGGGGGCGATGTTTCGTCCAGGGTCGGCGTCGCGAGTTGCTCTTTGGTCATGGAGTTACTCAGCGCCGTGCCCTTCCTCTGCGCCGTCCCGCCGCTCTTCCATCAGCTCGCCAATAGTACGCTGCTGCACGCCCACGCGGCCGACGCCGTCGATGTGTCGCTGGGGATTTCCGAACTCCTTCCGGCTGTCGCCATCCTGCCCTTCATGCTCTATCAACTCGCCGGCTTTGGCACCCTGCATTACGTGGTTTCCAAGACGGTGAACTGGGCTCTCAACCTCAGCATCCTCGGTTTGATCGTCGCCAGCTACGCCGCCAACCATGCGAACAATTTCCGGGCGGAAAGGGCTTTTGCCGGGGCCCTCGTCCTCATCATGGCCGTGACCGTGACCTACGGCATCCTCAAGCTGCGGACGATGCAGGGGGCCTATGATGCGCGCTGCCCGGTGAAAAAGGACAAGGACAAGAAAAAAGAAAAAGAAGGCAAGGAAGCGCAAGCGTAAATCCGTCGATCAATCTTCAGATTGCTTTTTCCACTGATTTCCTAACACAACACCCCATCACCCATGAAACGGATCTCCATATCTCACAAGGCTGTTTCTCCCGGCAATTGGCGGCGGGTCGTTTTCGCTGTCGCCGCCAGCGCGGTCTTCGTGGGAGGGTGCGCGAGCACGCCCACCGGGCTGCCCCAGCCGCTGCCCGACCGCGAAGCGCGCATGCAGCACGGCTATATCTACTATCTGGATGGCGCCGGCGGCGGGACGGCCAAGAAGAACTGGGCGTCGGGTGTTAGGGAGGGTCTATTGGCCGCCGGCTACACCGGTGCGGGTGAAATGTTCTCATGGGAGGAGGGCAAGGGAATCCTCGCGGACCAGGACGCCAGCGACGTTTACAAACGCAAGAAAGCGAAAACGATGGCCGACGAACTCCAGCGGCAGGCCCAAGCCTTTCCTAACGCCCCGATAGACATCCTCGGTTTTTCGGCGGGATGTGCCGAGGCTGTCTTCGCCCTCGAGCAAGTGCCGGCGACCACGCAGGTGGAGAACGTGGTTCTCCTCGGCGCTTCGATCAGCCGGGACTACGACCTGACGAAGGCTCTCAAGCGAGTCAAAGGTCACATGTATCTCTACACTTCGACAAACGACCGCATGCTCGGCTTTCTGATGCCCTTCACGGGGACTGCCGATCGGAAGTTCAACGACCCGGGTGCAGGGATCACCGGCTTTATCCTTCCGCTCGGTGCCACTGCGGAGACGCGCAAGCTCTACAAGGAAAAGATCGTGTCCATCGCGTGGACCGCGAAGCTCGAGAAGGATGGCGACTACGGTCACCATTTCGACAACATCAAGATGGAATTCATTCGCGACCATGTCGCCCCATTGCTCATGGGCAGATCGGTCCCCGGTATGCGCCGCTGAATACACTTCGAGCGACTCCACGCCAGGCAACATCATTGCGCTCCTCGCGCTCACTTTTTCCGCCGCCGCCCACGAGTCGCGTCCGGCGTATTTGGAAATCAAAGAAACCGCGCCGGGCCGCTACAGCTTGCTTTGGCGCACGCCTGCCCTCTCCGGCATGAAGCTGCCCGTGGCGTTGAAATTGCCGGAGGGCGTGCGCAACACCGCAGAGCCGGTGACGCAGCAGCTTTTCGATTTGCTCGTCGAGCGCCACATCCTCGAGACCGGCGCGGACGGCCTCGCCGGCCAGCGGATCGACTTCGTGGGACTGCAAGCCACGATCACCGATGTGCTCGTGCGCAACCAATGGCTCGACGGCAGCACACGGCGACCATCGTCCGCCCGTCGCAGGCGTGGATCGCGCTGGCTCCGCATCAAAGCGGCTGGGCCGTGGCCGGCGAATACGCGAAGCTCGGCGTCGGAGCATATCTTCTTTGCCATCGATCATCTGCTCTTCGTGCTCGCGCTTTTGATTATCACCAAAGGCACGATGCGGCTCATCAAAACCATGACCGCGTTCACCGTGGCGCACAGTATTACGCTGGGGCTGGCGACGCTTGGATTTGTTCATGTGCCGACCGCGCCCGTCGAAGCCGTCATCGCCGTGAGCATCGTCTTCGTCGCGGCGGAGATCATCCACGCGCGGCGCGGTGTCATCGGCCTTACCGCCCGCGCACCCTGGATCGTCGCGTTCACTTTTGGCCTGCTGCACGGGTTCGGGTTCGCCGGCGCGTTGAGCGCAGTGGGTTTGCCGCCAGCACATATCCCGGTGGCGTTGCTGTTTTTCAATGTCGGTGTCGAGATCGGGCAACTCCTCTTCATCGGTGCCGTGCTCCATATTACGGACCCACGGTCGTGCACTACGGCCCGTACGGCACCACCGTCATCCGCTGATCGGACGCTTCCCGTGAACCTCGTGCCTCTCGTTTCCTCTTCAGCTACCAGCGGCCAAGATGGTGAAGTAATTCTGTTTCGATCGTGAAACGCGCGGGCCGTCTCCTGCGAGGAGGCCAGCGACTTCACTGGCGAAACCACCAACACCAAAACTATGAAACCGATCCGCACCACCATCGCGCTGCTGGCCCTGGCCTCCGCGCGCATCAACACCGCCAACGCCCAAGACGCGCTGCCCTCGTGGAATGACGGCCCGGCCAAGACAGCTATCGTTACGTTCGTCGAGAAAGTCACAAAGGAAGGCAGCACCGGCTTCGTGCCGCCCACTGAGCGCGTCGCGACCTTCGACAATGACGGGACGCTCTGGTGCGAGCAGCCGATGTATTCCCAGCTCTTCTTCGCGCTCGACCGCGTGAAAGAGCTCGCGCCGAAACATCCCGAATGGAAGGACAAGGAGCCGTTTGCCTCGCTGCTCAAGGGCGACGTGAAAGCCGCGCTCGCGGGCGGTGAAAAGGCTATCGCGGAGATCGTCATGGTGACGCACGCGGGCATGACCACGACGGAATTTGAGCAAATCGTCAATGACTGGATTGCCACCGCGAAGCATCCAAAATTCAAGCAGCCCTTCACCGCGTGCGTCTATCAGCCGATGGTCGAGTTGCTCGCCTATCTGCGCGCGAATGGGTTCAAGACGTTCATCGTATCGGGGGGTGGCATCGAATTCATGCGGCCGTGGACGGAGAAAGTCTATGGCATCCCGCCCGAGCAGGTCGTGGGCAGCAGCATCAAGACGGAGTTTGAAATGCGCGATGGCAAACCCGTGCTCGTGCGCCTGCCGGAGCTGAACTTCATCGACGACAAGACCGGCAAGCCGGTCGGCATCAACGCGCACATCGGCCGGCGGCCCATCGCGGCGTTTGGCAATTCCGATGGTGACCAACAGATGCTGGAGTGGACGCAAGGCGGCAGCGGCGCGCGGCTGATGATGCTGGTGCATCACGACGACGCGGTGCGTGAATTCGAGTATGGCGAAGTCGCACATCGGCACCTTCAGCGACGCGCTCATGGCCGAGGCGAAGAAGGACGGCTGGAAGGTCATCAGCATGACGGTTGACTGGAAACGCATCTTCGCCTTTGAGAGGGACTGAACGCAAACAACCCGGAAGACAGATCAACCAATGAAACGAAACACCAGACAAATGAAAACGAACCCCGCCACCCTCACGAAATCAATCTTCATGGCCGCCTTGCTGGCGCTGCTCCCGACCAGTTACGGACAGACTTCCAGCGCCGATTTCCAAACCGAACCGGACAAGACCATGGCGGCCGCCCACGAATCCTTCATCAAGGGGGATACGAAGAAGGCTTCCGAGCACCTGGCGAAAGCCGCGGACTCCGTCCGAGCGGAGTCGGAGAAAGTCGCCGACGAGTCCAAGGCTGGCTTGAAGAAGGCCGGGACTGAACTGGATAAACTCGGAGAGGGCGTAAAGAACGGTACGGTGAAGTCAGGCGACGAACTCAGGAAGACCTTTGCCAGGGTGGACCATGAAATCGCCGACTGCTGGCACAAGACGGCGGAGCAGACCCACAAGGCGGGCCAGGATTCCACCGCAGCGCTCAAGAAGGCCGGGGCCGGACTGGAGGGCGCGGCCAAATGGTCGGGTCACAAGCTCGATGAGGGCACCCAGAAATCGGTGGACGCAGTCAAGAAGGCCGGCCAGGAGGTCGGCAAGGAAGCCAAGGCCGGGGCTGAGGATGTTGACCATTGGTTCAAGGGTCTTGGGGCAGGCATCAAGGTCCTCGGCGACAAACTCGAGCCGGCGCGGTGAAGGTGGCAAAGTAACCCGATCGTGAAACGCGCGGGCTGTCTCCTCACGACAGACGGCCCGCGATTTCACGGGTGAAGTGACAGCTATAATCCATCCGAACAATGAAACTTATCCAAGCGAACATCACCCTCGTGGCTCTGGCCATCGGTGGAGTCATTACAGCCGACGCTCAGGACCGTAGTTTGCCGGTCAGCCCGGGCGCACCGGGCATGCAATCCGCGGAAAATCTGAGCCACAACGGTGAGGATCCCACGAAACCGCTCAATCGTTTCGAACTGCGTTTCCAGTTCGAGACTCTGCCCAACGTCACGAAATCGGGCCGGTTCTTTGACGACCGGCATGCGGAAAGGCTGACCCTGCGCAGCGATCTCCTGCTTTTGTCGAAACCGGACCAGCTCGCGCTCCGGTTCGATCTGCCCCTGGTCTGGAGCAATAAGCCAACCTCCGAGAACCCCCGCGGGCTCACGCAGTTTGGCCTCGGCGATTTCCTGGTGCAGGGGCTTTATGTGCGGACCTTCGATCAGCGCTGGGCCGGGGCCGTGGGGCTGCGGATGATCATTCCGACCGCGACGGGCGACGCCTTCGGCGACGGGAAACTGCAGCTTGTCCCGACCATCGCGTTGCGCAGGGAACTGCCGGAGATCAACGAGCGCAGCAATGTGGGAGTCATCCTGCGGCAGTTTGTCAGTGTGGCCGGGAGTTCCTCGCGCAAGAACATCAATAAGTTTGGCCTGGAGCCCTTCTTGAATATCGGCCTGCCGAACCAATGGTTCGTGAACACGTCCCCAAAACTCACCTACGATCTTTACACGGACAAATGGTTCGTGCCGCTGGACCTCATGATCGGGAGGAGGTTTGGCAGCCGCTGGATCGCCTCGCTCGAATACCAATATGGTCTGGTGCGGGGTAACGACAGCTACAACCAGTGGCTCGAAGCGCGCGTCGGATATTTTTTCTAAAAACACCATCACCGCCGGCCGCGCTTACGTTTGGCTTTGAATTGGACTTCTGGGACTTCGCGACTTTATTCGCGCTCTTCGTCACCGTCATGGCGGGGCTGGTTTTCCTGGTCTGGATGGCCGGACTGCCGGGGCGCATCGCCATCGCGCGGCCGAAGAGGCCGAGTGCGGGGATCACGGCGAAGGCGAACAGTTCGGAGTGGTGCTCGAATTTCTTGAGTTGGTGCGTGGTCTTTTCCAGTCGGTCGACGCCGGCGCGGCGAGCATCGCTCAATGGAATTTCTCCAGCGGCACCTTCACTTGACGCGTGCTGAGATCCTCGCGGGTACTGCGCCAGCCCTAACGTGAAAGGTGCCCGCGAAGCTCTGGGCGCTCACTCTCCGAGGCGCATGCACGCTCTTTCCAGCACCGCGTCCCACTGCGGTAGCTTCAGATGCGGGATTAGAGGTGCACTGCGTGAGGCCGGTGGCGTAGTTTCCGCGCGATGTTTCTCACCCTGCAAACGGCCCGGCGACAGTTCGTCTGCGCCCCGGCCAGTCTGAATGCGCGTCATCGCGGCAAAGAACAGGGCTGCGTACGATACGCCCGGCACAAGGGATAGCTTTCGCATCACCTTATGAAGTCATCGTTCACCAGCAAGAGCATCGCGCGCCGGCTTCAGTTGGTCGTCGGGATTGCCGCCGGGGTGGTGCTCGGACTGACCCTCTGGTTCAACTATCGCACGGCGCACGCTGAGTTGGAGGAACAGACCAACGCCAAGGCCATCGCCGAAACTCGCGCCACCGCGCGCCGGGTGGATGACTTCGTCGCCCGCATCGGCATGTTGCCGCGAGGCATCGCCGTTCGCCAGCAGGCGTTTGGGGACGAACCTGACCCGGGGATGGTTGCTTATTTGCGTGAACTCCTCCGGGTGACTCCGGCGGAAGAAGTCTTTGGACTCTATATCGCCTACGAGCGCATGGACTGGCACGATTCGAACTCAATCCCGGGGTTCGACCGCAAAAGCTGGCCGGACGTGGCACCGGTGAAATACGACTTCCACGACCCGGAACAGGAATGGTTCCACGGCCCGAAAGTCTCCGGGTCAATCTATGTCACCGAACCTTACTTCGACGAAGGGGCGTCGGACATCTCCATGGTGAGCGTGACCGTGCCCGTCTTCGATGCAGGAAAAAACTTCATCGGGGTGGCCGGAGCGGACCTCGCACTGGATGCCATCCGCAAACTGGTGAGAGCGGCCCGCTTCCGCACGGCCACGGAAGGCGGGCGAAGCGGCACCAAGGAATTCGTGTATCTCGTCAGCCGCGCGGGCAAAATCATTGCGCACCCGGATGAAGCCCTCCTGCTCCAGAAAGGCTTTCCCGGTGCCGATCTGACGAGCCGGCCCGGTGGAGAAGCGGTGGCGGCGAAGTCCGACGGGTTCACGGATGCCATGGTGGATGGTCAACGCCGGCTCATTTACTGGGCCACGTCGCCGCTGACCGGCTGGAAGGTCGTCCTCAACATTTCTGCGGACGAAGTCCTGGCTCCCGTCCGGCAGCTCGCATGGCACTCGGCATTGATCGGCGTGGCCGGTTTGGCGTCCTTGATCGGGGTGGTTTTCCTCATCGCGCGACGCCTGGCCGATCCGCTTTTGGGTCTCACTCAGACAGCCTCCGCCATCGAGCAAGGAAACTTTCAAGAAGACATGCTGGGCGAACTCCCGCAGCGCCGGGACGAACTGGGCGAACTGGCGCGCAGCTTTCAAAAGATGGCGCGGGAAATCCGGACGCGCGAGCAGAGCCTGGCGGAGTTGAATCAAAACCTGGAGCGCACCGTCGGGGCGCGCACTGCCGAACTGACCACCCGCGCCGGCGAACTGGAAAAACTCACATGCGAATCCGAGGAACGGGCCACGCTGGAGACAAGCCTGTCGGCGCTCAACACGAGCCTGCGCGGAAGTTTGACCGTGGCGCAGGTCGCCGAACAGGGCCTCGCGGGCGCGGTTGAATTTCTGGGAGCACCCATGGGAGCCTTATTTGTCGGGGGAGGGGACGGAAGGCTTCATCGTCTAGCTGCGCACGCTTACCCGGAAAACGCTGACCTCCCCAAATCCTTTGCCGTCGGCAGCGGGACGGTAGGACAGTCCGCACAGTCCCGGCGCCCGATTTTCACCGAGCCGGAGAGCAAAAAGCTCCGTGTGCATTTTGGATTTGGCGAGACGGCTCCCTCGCAGGTGACCGCCTGGCCGCTCATGGCCAACGACGCTCCCGTCGGAGTCCTGGAGATTTGCCTGTTCAAGCCGCTGACCGAAACCCAGACCCGCTGGCTGGAGAAAGCCGCCGATACCGTGGCCAACGCACTGCGCTTCGCTTTGGAGAGCGAGGAGCGGCAGCGGGCCGAGGAGCGCAACCGGCTCATTCTCGAATCGAGCGCGGAGGGGATTTTTGGCACGGATGTCGAAGGGCGCATCACCTTCGTCAACTCTGCCGCCTGCCGGATGCTCGGATTCACGGCGGAGGAGTTGGTCGGGCAGCCTTCCCACGCGACCTTCCACCACCAACGGCCCGATGGCAGTGCGTATCCGCTGGAAGAATGCCCGATGTTCGCGGCTTACGAGCACGGGAAGGTCAGCCGCGTTGATGACGAATTTCTCTGGCGCAAGGACGGCGGCGGTGTGCCGGTCGAATACGGGGCCACGCCGATTTTGAAAGACGGGGTCATCGTGGGTTCCGTGGTGAGCTTCACCGACATCACCGATCGCAAGCGCGCCGAGCAGCAGTTAAAACAGGCCAATTTCCTGGCGGACATGGCGCTGGAGTTAACTAACTGCGGCTACTGGCATGTGGACTACTGCGACCCGGAGTATTACTACCAGTCCGAACGGGCGGCAAAAATTGTCGGCGAGGAAATCAAACCCGACGGTCGTTATCACCTCCAGAATGAGTGGTTCAACCGCCTGATGGAAGCGAGTCCGGAAGCGGCCAATGCAGCCGGCGAACGGTATCAAGGTGCGATAGACGGGAAATACCAGACCTACGACGCAACTTATCCTTACAAGCGACCGAACGACGGCCGGATCATCTGGCTCCACGCGGCTGGGTCATTGGTCCGCGGGGATGATGGCAAGATCCGCTTCATGTATGGCGTCTATCAGGACATCACCGACCTCAAACGACTGGAAACGGAATTGCTCGGGGCCAAGGAAAAAGCCGAAGAGGCGACGACGATGAAGTCGATGTTCCTCGCGAACATGAGCCACGAAATTCGCACGCCGATGAACGCGATCATCGGGCTTGCGCATCTCGCCTTGAAAACGCAGCTCACGCCGAAGCAGCGCGACTACGTGGGCAAGGTCCACAACGCCGGCACCTCGCTGCTCGCGATCATCAACGACATTCTCGACTTCTCCAAGATCGAGGCTGGCAAACTCGACATCGAAGCCGCGCCTTTTTCGCTGGACGATGTGATCTCCTCGGTGACGACGCTGACAGGGCAGAAGGCGCACGAGAAGGGACTGGAGTTTCTCGCCGATGTGCCGCCGTCCGTGCCCGCACATCTCGTCGGCGATTCGCTGCGGCTCGGGCAGATTTTGACGAACCTGGTGAACAACGCGGTGAAGTTCACCGAGCGCGGCGAGATTCATCTAAAGGCGGAATGCGTCGAACGTACCGGCGAGAAAGTGCAGCTCCGCTTTTCCGTCCGCGATACTGGCATCGGCATGTCGCGCGAGCAGTCGGCGCGGCTCTTCCAGCCGTTCACGCAGGCCGACATGTCCACCACGCGCAAGCACGGCGGCACCGGACTGGGCCTCACGATTTCGCGCAAGCTGGTGGAGATGATGGGCGGGCGTATCTGGATCGAGAGCGAGGCCGGCGTGGGCAGCACGTTCCTCTTCACTGTCTGGCTGGGCGTCGGTGCGGAAAGCGGTCGCGGGAAAATCGTGCCGGAACAATTGCATCGGCTCCACGTGCTCGTCGTGGACGACAATTCCGCCGCGCGCGAGATCCTCGTGGACGCGCTCGCGGGCGTGGCGGGGCAGATCGATGCCGTCAGCTCAGGGGCCGAGGCGGTGGCCGCGGTGGCGCAGCACGACGGAGAAACGCCTTACGATGTGATCTTCATGGACTGGCGCATGCCCGGCATGGACGGCCTGCAGGCGACGCAGCGGATCAAAGAAAACACCGCACTCGCGAAACAGCCGAGCGTGGTGTTGGTCACGGCTTTCGGCCGCGAAGAGGTCCGCGCGGAAGCCGAGCGCCTGGACATCGACGGCTTCCTCGAAAAGCCGGTCACGAAGTCGATGCTCGTGGATACGCTGGTTACGGTCTTCGCGCCGGGCGCTAAGGAGGCGTCCAACGCCGTGGCCGTGGACGACAGCAGCCGGTTGCGCGGCGTGCGCATCCTTTTGGCGGAAGACAACGAGATCAATCAGCAGATCGCCGTGGAACTGCTCGAAGGCGTGGGCGCCAGCGTGGACGTGGCGAACAACGGTCGGGAAGCCGTGGACAAGCTGCTGGCGACCGGCTCCGAGACGCGCTACGACGTGTTGCTGACTGATCTGCAAATGCCCGTGATGGACGGCTACCAGACCACCGCAATGGTCCGGGCAGACGCACGTTTTGCCAAGCTGCCGATCATCGCCATGACGGCGCACGCGACGGTGGAGGAGCGGCAACGCTGCCTCGATGCGGGGATGAATGATCATGTCGGGAAGCCGATCGACCCGGAGGCCCTGTTCGCGACGGTCGCGCGCTACTGCCAGCCGGCGCCGGTGCCAGCGGCAGTCGCGGCTTCACCTGCCGAGGCCAACGTGGCCGATGACCTGCCGGCCATCGCGGGTTTGGACGCGGCCGATGGACTGCGCCGCGTGGCGGGCAATCGAAAGCTGTATTTGAAATTGCTCCGCCAGTTCGCCGAGCAACAGGCCGACGCCCCGGCGCAGATCGCCGCGCAGTTCACAGCGGGCGACTTCGCGACTGCCGAGCGCACGGCGCATACCGTCAAAGGAATCGCCGGAAATCTCGCCGCGGGTGGCGTGCAGGCGGCGGCCGGGGAATTGGAAAAGGCGATCCGCGCGGGGAACGAGCCGGCCCGGTTGGAGTCGCTGCGGCAGGAATTCGGGGACGTGCTTTTCGACCTGCTCGCGCGACTGCGTCCGGCCCTTGGCGCGGAGGTCGTGGCGGCGCCGGTTGCTCCGGCGGCCCCAGTCGATTCCGCGAAATTGCCGGCGATCGTCGCCGAGATGCTCAAACAACTCGCGGAGTTCGACACCGCCGCCGCCGAAACGCTGGAGACTCACCGCGCCGCTCTCAGCTCGCTCTTCCCGCCCGAGGATTTCGCGCGATTTTCCAAGCACGTCGAGGACTATGCGTTCGGCGACGCGCAGGCCGAGCTCGAAAAACGCACCGCTGAATTGGACCTCCCATGAAAGATCTCTCCGAATGCCGCATCCTGCTCGTCGATGATGCGAAGACGAACATCGACATTCTCGTCGCCGCGCTGAAGCAGGATTACAAGCTGAGCGTCGCGCTGAGCGGCGAGGCAGCCTTGCAGATTGCCGCGCGCACGCCACCCGACCTCGTGCTGCTCGACATCATGATGCCCGGCCTCGATGGCTACGAAGTCTGCCAGCGTTTTCGAAACATGCCGGAAATGGCCGACGTGCCGGTGGTTTTTCTGTCGTCGCTCGATGAAGTGCAGAACAAGGCGCGCGGCTTCGAGGTCGGCGCGAATGACTACATCACGAAGCCGTTTGAAATGCTCGAAGTGCAGGTCCGCGTGCGTTCGCTGCTCAAGGCGAAGGCCTACAGCGACTCGGTCAAAGAGCAGCTCGCGGCCGATCTCCGCGTGGCGCACGACATCCAGATGGGCATGATCCCGCAGGATTTCACGTCGCTGGAAAAGCAGTTCGGCGTCGAGCTCGCCGCCGCGCTCGTCCCGGCGCGCGAAGTCGGCGGCGACCTGTATTGCGCCTTCGCCGCGGACGCTGACCGGCTCGTGCTAGTCATGGGTGATGTCTCAGGCAAGGGCATCCCGGCGTCGCTCTTCATGGTCCGGTCGAGCACGCTCGTGCGGCTGCTCGCGCGGCAAATCCGCGAGCCGGAACTCATCCTCGCCGCACTGAACGACGAGCTTTCCGAGGAGAATCCTTCGCTCATGTTTTGCACGATGCTCTGCGCCGTCTTCGATCGCACCACCCGCCGCCTCACGCTCGCCAACGGCGGCCACTGCAAGCCCGTGCTCCTGCGTCCGGGCCAGCCGCCGGACTGGGTCGTGCCCGCGCTCGGCACCGCGCTGGGCTTTGAGCCCGGTCTCGATTTCCAGCGCACCGAAATGTCTCTCCAACCCGGCGATGCGGTGGTGCTTTACACCGACGGCGTGAACGAAGCCTTCAACCCGCAGAGCGAATGTTACGGCAACGACCGCCTACTCGCCGACCTCGCGGAATCGACTGGCACCGCTGCGCCCGCCGTAGTCGCACGACTCCTGCAAGACGTCCGCACATTCGTCAATGGCGCGTCGCCGTCCGACGACATCGCCGCGCTCGTGCTCCGACTCCCGACGCCGTGAAAGAGATGACCATGGAGCTGCCGGCCACGCCGGAGGATGTGATGCGCGGCGTCGAGCAGTTGGAACAGTTTTGCGGCGAACAGGATGTTCCCGTGAAAGCGATTCAAGCGCTGATGCTGGCTGTCGAAGAGATGGCGAGCAATGTCGTGAACCACGCCTATCAGCGGGACGCGACGCAGACCTTTCGCCTGACGATGCAGCACGACGGCGACCGCTTCAGCGTAGAGCTGCGCGACCACGGCCCGGCCTTCGATCCTCTGCAAGCCGCCACACCCGCTCTCGACGAAGACCCTGATGAGCGCGAGATCGGCGGCCTCGGCATCCACCTCGTCCGGCACTACATTGAAGAGCTGCACTACGAGCGGGAAGGAGAGGAAAACGTCCTTCGCCTGACCAAACACCTCCCGCCCTCCTAGCCGGGACTTGTCTTTTTCACCACACCAACCAAACCTGCCCGAACTTATGCCCCTCGACATCAAAATCAAACGCACCCCTGCCGCCCACAATCAATCGACCGTGACCGTGGAACTCGGCGGCAGTCTCGACACCGCCACCGCGCCGCAGCTCGAAAAGCAGCTCGCCACTGCGCTCGACGCCTCGGTCCACAACCTGATCTTCGACCTCGAAAAACTGACGTTCATCAGCAGCGCCGGCCTCCGCGTTTTTGCCGCCAGCCGCAAGTTCATGAAGCAGAAAAACGAGCAGGTCTCCTTCGTCCATTTGCAGCCGCAGATTCAGGAAGTCTTCGAGATCGTGAAAGCCCTGCCCGGCGTCTCCGTCTTTGGGAGCATCGCCGAGTTCGACACATATCTGGCGGCCCGCCAGCGCGCGGTCCAAGAGGGCAGTTAGGGCAGGCGACGGAAGCGGGTGTGCGCGAGGCCGAGGCTGACGCCGAGCAGGCCGAGCGCGGGGATGACGGCGAAGGCGAACAGCTCGCTGTGGTGCTCGAATTTCTTAAGCTGGTGCGTGGTTTTTTCCAAGCGGTCGATCTCGGAGTAGATGTTTTCGAGCGACGCTGTGTCGGTCGCGCGGAAGAATTTTCCGCCGGTTTCGTCGGCGATCTTTTTCAGCGTATCCTCATCGACATCCACCTTGGCCATGGCCAGGCGCTTGTTGCCGAAGGCGTCGGTGACAGGCATCGGAGCCTCGCCGCGCACACCGGCGCCGATGGTGTAAACCTTGACGCCAAGCGCCTTCGCGGCCTGCGCGGCGGTTTCGGGCATGACCTTGCCGGCGTTGTTCTGGCCGTCGGTGAGGAGCACGACGATCTTCGATTTGCTGGGCTGTTCACGCAGGCGATTGACGCTCGTGGCCAGCGCCGCGCCGATGGCGGTGCCGTCTTCCACGGTGCCGATTTGCACGCGGTCGAGGTTCTGCTGGAGCCAGTCATGATCGAGCGTGAGCGGGCTGACGAGATAGGGCGCGCCGGCGAAACCGACGAGGCCGATGCGGTCATTCTTCCGCGCGTCGATGAACTTGGAAACGACGGACTTCACGACATCGAGTCGGTTGGCGGGCTGGCCTTCGAGTTTGAAGTCGAGCGCCTCCATCGAGCCAGAGCAGTCCATCGCGAGGATCATGTCCACCCCACTGGCTTCGACGGTCGAGGTGCTGCGGCCAAACTGCGGACGGGCGAGCGCGACGATGAGCAGCGCGAGCGCGAGGAGCGAGAGCGGGGCCCGCCAGCGGCCCGCGCGGCTACGCGTCTCGCGCGCCACCTGGCGGGCGATGTCGGCGCTGGAGAATTTCACGGCAGCAACCGGGCCGCGGCGTCCGCGCAACAGCGCGAGCAGCGGCAAGAAGGCGAGCAGCCAGAGGAACGATGGGTAGAGGAAACGGATCATGGCAGTGGGTGAGTTAGGAGAGAGCGGCAACAGCCCGGCCCGTCGGCGAGGGAACTGGCGTCGCGGGTTGTTTCTTCGCGGGTTTGGGTTTGCCGATGGCGATGACAAACGCGCGTGCGCTTTCGAGCATCGCTTCCATCTGCGGGACGGTGAGCGACCAGCGCGCGAACTTCGCGAGATCGCAATGAGTGAGGAAATCCTCGAGCGCGTCGCTGTGTTCAGCCAGCGCGCTCTCCGGCATCTTGAGCAGGTCGTGCAGAAACTCGCTGGTGGTGCGATGCGCGGCGCGCACCGGCAGGCATTCCTCGGTGAAGAGCCTCACAATTTCCGAAACCGCGAATGAGAAGGGCTCCGTGCTTTCCAGTGCCATCAGCAGACGGGTCTGCGCAAGTTTCTCGAGCGCGACTTCATACGGCAGTTTGCGCCTTGGGCGACGCAGGATCGCCCACACGCCGAAACTGAGGCCCGCCGCGGCGAGCGAGCCCGTGGTCCAGGCCCACGGGAAAGGTGCCGGGATGTGGATCGGGCCACGGATATCGAGGATGTCCTCCTCGGGAGCAGCCGGAGTGGCGGGTGCCGAGTGGGCGCCGGTGGCCGTCGGCGGAGCGACGGCCACCGGGCCCGGCTGTGGCGCGGCGAATGCGGTCAGACCAAAGAAACTGAACGCGACGACGGCAGCGGCCTTCTCGGGGGAGAGGGGAAAGCGATGGATGAGAGTTTTCATGAGGGCATGTGGGTATTTGGTTTCTCGGCGCGGACACCTCAGCGGTGCGGTTGCTTCATGCGGTCATTTGACTCCGGGAACCTGACCCCGCCCTTTCCTCCCGATTACAAACGTGAAGGGTTGCGCGCGCTGAACCGAGCGAGTCTCTCGAAGCGGCGAAAGCCGTCAGGATGTTTGGATTGACCGCCGCGGCGATCTTCGGAATCCTCAGAGCGCTGTCCCGGCGGGCGTGGAATATCAATAAGACAAGACACGGCGCTCGGGGTCGCTGAGGAAATGACCAAAGAACTTATACTTTTCAGCCCCCCGGCTTAACCCAGAGCGGCGACGTCAGCCGCGCGCCTTTTTGCCACTATCACCCCAGAGCTAGCACCACCGCCCCATCATCGAAAAGAAGTCGAAATGAGAAACATCCCACCCCTGACCGTGTTAACCCTTCTCGCTGCGGCGCTCATGCCGGCCACCGCGGCGGAAGCCGACGCCGATCAACTCCTGCGGCAGATGTCCGGGAAACTTGCCGCGGCCAGGAGCTTCAGCGTCACGGCCCAGCGCGAGATCGCTGCCGCGCTGGTCGAGGGGCGCGATGTGCCGGAGAAGGCGCGCATTACCGTCGCCGTGCTGCGTCCGGACAAACTCTCCGCCCGTTCCGTCAGCCGGTGGGAGACCAAGCGCTTCGTCGCCGATGGACGCACCTTCACGATCCTCGATGAGAAGATGAACCACTATGCGACTGTGCCGATGCGCACCTCCATCGACGGACTCGTAGAGCAGATCGCCGTAAAGTATGGATTCATGCCGCCGCTGGCGGAGTTCGCCCTCAGCGATGTCTATGCCGACATCCGGCACAAGTCGCAGAGCATCGCCGAACTGGGCCGCGGTTACGTGCCCGCGGGATTCCTCGGGTTCGGCGGAAGCGAGTGCCGGCGCGTGGCGCTCTCGGGTAAAGTCGCCGACACCGAGTTATGGATTGGGATAAAGGACCAGCTCCCGCGGAGATTGATCGTTGCTTTCAAAGATCGTCCCAGCCGGCCGCAAATCAGGACGGACTTCATGGACTGGAATCTCGCCGCCAATGTCTCCGCCCGGGACTTCGCCTTTGTGCCCCCCAAGGGCGCCATGAAGATCGAGATGCTCACCACAGCCGGGATCGCCGCGGCCCGGAGGAAAGCGCCGCCAAAAAAGAACTAGTCCGACGCTGGGCCACCACTCTCCCCTTGTCCCGTTTCCTTCCCTCCAACCGACCAGACCGCTTTATGAAATCGACCGCTCCTCGCATCAATCCATCCTTCGCAATCTCCTCCCGGATGCGGCATCTTGTCCTGCTCGCCGGCTCGGTGCTGTGTTTTGCCCAGAGCGCAGCGGAAGCCCGCGGCCTGGCCCTCGCCGCCGGCCGTGGTTACCGCGCCGGAGTATATCGAGGCTTTGGTTACGGCGCCTTTCCCTATGGCTACTACGGGGACACCACCAGCATTCAGTCCAGCGGCAGCAGCAGCGCTCCGAGTTCGTCGCTTCCCTCTGGCGCACTGCGCACTCTCCCATCCGGCGCCGCGCCCGTCGTCGTCTTCGGAAAGACCTACTACTTCGCCAACGGCAATTACTACAGCCCGAAAATGTACGGCGGCAGCACGATTTACGTCGTCGCCAATCCTTAAGAGCTGTTGAAGCGGTGAATTGACGGCTGTTTTTACAGCAAACACGCGGGCCACTCTTCAGGGAGCGGCCCGCGCTTTTACCCAGTGGCGTGGTTGCTCAGGACCGTCTGTGGGAACGGCTCTTAAAAAATGCCATGAGGCCGGCCACGTAGGGCTGGTCGGTGGAGAGGCGGAGCGAATCGACGGCCTCGGCATTGAAGGTGCGCTGGAGCTGCGCGGCGCGGTCCTGCGCGACTTCGGTGAAACGCTGGCGGACGTACGGATTGCGCGTGTCCAGCTCGATGAGTTCGCCGGTTTCGGCGTCCTCGATGGCGATGATGCCGAGGTCGGGGAGCGTGTGCTCGCGGGCGTCATCGATCGGCAGCGCGACGAGATCGTGGCGGCGATTGGTCTGGCGAAGCGCGCGGCGCAGGTCCTCAGTGGGCGTGCCTGCGGTTTGGAAATCGGAGAGCAGGAAGACGATGGCGCGGCGTTCGATCACGTCGTTCACGAAGTCGAGCGCCTGCACAAGGTCGGTGCCGCGCCGCGCGGGCTCGAAGCCCAGCACTTCGCGCACGATCCGCAGCACATGGCGGCGGCCTTTGCGCGGCGGCACGTAGAGTTCCACCTGGTCGGTGAAAAGTACGAGGCCGACCTTGTCGCTGTTCTTCACCGCGGAGAAGGCCAGCACGCTCGCGATCTCCGCCGCCAGCTCGCGTTTGCTCTGCGCGCCCGAGCCGAAGTCGCCGGACGCGCTCACATCGACCATGAGGAGGAGCGTGAGTTCGCGTTCCTCCACGAACTTCTTCACAAACGGCCGCCCCGCTCGCGCCGTCACGTTCCAGTCGATCGTGCGCACCTCGTCGCCCGGCACGTACTCGCGCACAGCGTCGAAGTTCATGCCGCGGCCTTTGAAGACGCTGTGGTATTGCCCGGCGAGCGTGTCGGTCACGAGCCGGTTGGTGCGGATTTCGATCTGCCGCACCTTCCTGATAATGTCGCGGGTTTGTTCGGAAGTCATAAACGAAGTGGTTTCGGGAGCTGCTGCGCACCGCGGTGGTTGCCGCGATGGCATTACTGGTTGCCACGATTTGACTCCGCCAACCTGACCCGCGCCTTTCGCCTCAATTACAAACAGGAAAGGTCGAGCGGGTCTCCCCCTGCGCGATTGCGCTCGCCGCAGCAGACAGGCAGCCTCCGAAAAGCGACTCCGGATGAACTTCTCCTCGCCGAACCTCCTCCCCACCCATGAACGCTCGCGAACTACAAACTCAGCTCCAGTCGGCGCAGGCGCCGCCGCTCCTCCATGTGCTCCCGGCGGAAGTCTTCGCCGCCGTGCGCCTCCCCGGTTCCAAAAACGCCTGCGTCTTTGAGACAGCTTTCCTCGACCAGATCAAAGCGCCCGGCCTCGACCCGTCCGCCCTGCCGCAGCCCCGCCGAATTGATCCCCGCCATCGCCGCCGCCCTGGCCGCCGTGACGCCCATAGACGCCCCCGGCTGGTTCGCCTCCTGTGGCTTTAGTTTTATTTAATCCGCTCTAGCCGGGGGACCGCACCAGTCGGGCTGAAGCCCGGAACTACTTTGCGCCGGCCCGCGCCGAGGGTGAGCAATGCGGTTTGGATCGGCTCTCTCGCGGACTCGGTTCTGTTTCGCGTGGAAGGGGTGTCCGTGGGTGCCGGGCCTGTGAGCGTTCTCGCCTGCCGAGGAGGCGGAGGGGAATCGGGAAAACGGCAGGGCGGGCGAGTTATACCAAACACAGTTGAAAACCGACACCTTCCAAAGTCCGAGAACCGAAGGAAATCGCGCAACGCACCGATTCGTATCGTCCAGTCTTCAACTGAGTTTGGTATTAGAGGCCATAAGATCCCCTCGGTGCGAAACAAACGGTCCTGCTACCACGGAGTCCTGGTCAATAATAGGTCCCCTTATCCTTCCCAATGGCTCCTGCCGCGGTGGGGACGCCACGCCATTGAGATTCAAAAAAGCAGGAATTTCCTGCCGAGTTGAGTTGGTTTTGTAGGATCAAATGAATTTGCTCAACGGAGCCAGAGGCGTTGGAGGTTACGTTGAGGACTCCGCGTGAGTTGACTGCTCGCAACCAAACTACACCGGTCGTCGGCGCAGCGTGATCGGTAAACCATTTCGCAAGCTCGGGAGATTTTACGGCGCGAACAAATCTTTGTAAGACTTCCTCGCACTAAATGGAAATAAATATTCAGAAACTGAACAGGAAAGGCAAACCTGCCGCTGCTACTAAGTCTGACAAGAAGCCCAACGTATCGGAAATTACAGGCGGCCTCCTCCCTAAGCCGACCATGGAGTCAAAAATGTAAAACTCTGTTCGCAATTTCTCGATGGTTTCCGCTTCTTCATCGCGTGTGTAATACTTTTCATCAAGGTAGTGGGTACCAAAGCTCAGGAGGAAATGACCACTAAGGCTTGGCGACCACACTTGAAAACCCTTGTGAGATGGAGAAGTGCTATCCGCTATAGCATGCAGATTTTTTCCAAGCAACTCGAGTTCCAGTTCATTAAGGGTCGAGGCCCCTGGTATATGCATCGCACGAGCTTTCCTGCGGTTTTCATCAAGGAAGCTGTTGTAATGTGCTCTGGCGTGCTCCGGACTTTCCAGAACCGAGCGCATAGCGTGTTGATAACTATTGTGCGGAAATTGTCCCCAAGTGAGATCTTGCTCCTGACTCACGCGCTCTAGTGTCGCGAGCTGCCACCAGTCGTGTAACTCCGAGCCCAACGCCTTTTCAAGGAAATGCTCATGAATCTCGGTTGGCCACTTCCCAGTCGGATCAGCCTGATTGACTGAATTGTTAAATGCATATGTGAACGGGTTTAGTGAGGCGGGTTCCTCATTTTTTGGTTCCTCCGGGTCCGCACTAACGAACCTCCCCGCATTGAAATTCAGATACCTCGCTCTTAGGTAATCCAAACCCAAATTCCTGTCCCGCTGCTCGCCGGCGAATAGGTAGGCGTTGTCGGTGGTGCCGATTTGGGTGAGGGTGCGGCCGTAGGCATCGAAGGCGTAGCGGTCGGTGGCGGTGCCGGTCGGGCTGGTCAGGGCGCGGGTGCTGCCGAGGCCGTCGGCGTGGTAGTAGCTGCGGGTGCCGGCGCGGGCTTGGGAGATGGGTTGATGCGGGCCGTAGGTGTAGGCGGCGTTGAGAGTTGATGGTTGAGAGTTGAGAGAGGTCCACTCTTCGACCACTTGCGCGAAGGGGCGGTTGGCGTCGATGAGGTAGGCGGTTGCTGTGGTATTGCCTCCGGCGGTGACGGTGGAGGCGACGCGGATGCCGTCGTCGTCGTAGGCGTAGCCGAGGTTTTTGGTCGCGCCCGTTTCGGTTACGTCGGCGCCGGCGAGGCGATTCTGGAAGTCCCAGCGGTAGGTGGCCTGATTGGCGGCGTTCTTCGATTTCGTGAGGGTGTTGCCGTTCGCGTCGTAGGTGTAGGTGGTGGGGACGCCGCCGAGGGTTTCGGTGAGCAACTGGTCGTTGTCGTTGTAGGCGGAGGTGGTGGTGCCTTCCACGGAATCGGCGCGGGTGAGGCGGTTGCCGACGGCGTCCATGGTGTAGTCGATGGTGCGGTTGCCGGCCACGGTGTCGGTGATCTTTTCCTGCGTGAGTCGGTAGAGATTGTCGTAGGCGTATTGCACCGTCCGTCCGCTTTCCTCGACGACCTTCGTGCGGTTGCCGGTGGGGCCGAGGGTGAACTGGTAGCTGGCGAAGACGCCGCCGGCGTTGCGGTGCTCGCGCCCGGTGAGGCGATGGAGCGCGTCGTAGGTGTCGTTGCGCGTGGTGCCGTTCGGGAAGGTGGCGACGCGGACGTTGTTCACTTCGTCGTAGGTGAACAGGGTGTTGCCGCCATCGCTGTCGGTGACTCGGACGAGGCGGTTCAGTTCATCGAAGCCGTAGGAGGTGGTGTTCACCGGGTTGCCCGCGGGGTCAAAGGTCTGCACCGAGGTGCGATTGCCGGCGGCGTCGTAGGTGTAGGCGATCCGGCGGCCATCGGGATCGGTGCGGGAGACGAGTCGCTCGCGCGCGTCGTAGGCAAAGGTGGTGACGCCGCGTGGGTCGGTGACGGTCTCGCGCCGGCCCGTGGCAGTGTAGGTGAACTGGATGGGTTGCGGGTTGAGCGCGGCGAGTTGAGGCGGGGGAGTTTTCTTGGTGAGCCGGTTGTTGAGGTCGTAATCGAAGGTGGTGGTGAAGCCGCGGAAGTCGGTGGACGTGGCGACGTTGCCGAGGGCGTTGAAGGTCGTGGCTGAAGTCTGCCCGAGAGGCAGCTTGGTGCCGACTCGTCGTCCGAGGCCGTCGTAATCGTAGCCCGTGACGCGGCCCTTGGCGTCCTTCTGCGCGATGAGGTTGCCGGGCTCGTTGTAGGTGTATTCGGTGCGTTGGTTTAGCGCATCGACCACGGCCAGGAGGCGGCCCAGCGCGTCGTATTCAAACTTCGTCTGCACGCCCGTCTGATCCGTCTCCGTGACGACCCGCCCGAGCGTATCGTAAGCCGTGGCCTTGGTCTTGCCATCGGCAAAGAGGGTCTGCACGCGGCGTCCGAGCGCATCGTAAGAAAAGCGCGTGCTGCGGCCCAGGGCATCGGTGTCGGTGGTCTTCCGTCCGGCGGTGTCGTAGGCGCTCTGCGTGATGTGGCCGAGGGCGTCCGTAATCGTAGTCTGCCGGCCGGCGTCGTCGTAGCCGAACTCCGTGCGATTGCCACGCTCGTCGATCTGCGCGAGCACCCGGCCCGCGATGTCGTATTCGGTGGTCGTGAAGGGATTGTCGTTCGGATTGGCCGGAGTGTCGTCCGGGTAAATGGTCTTCGCCAGCCGCGCGGCGGCATCGTACTGAAACTCGGTTCGGCCCCCGGCTCGATCGATGGACGCCGTGCGGTGCCCCGCCGCGTCGTATTCCACCTTGCTCACGGTGCCGTCGGCAAAATGCGTCTCGGTCAACTGGCCGCGCTCGTCGTAGAGGAACCCGGTGTGATGCCCGAGCGCATCGATTGTGGCGGTCTGGTGGCCGAGCTGGTCGTATTCGGTCTGCGTGATTTGACCCTCGGCGTCCATCACGGAAGTGGGGCGGCCATTGCTGTCGTAGCTCGTCAAGGTCGTGAGGGTGCGCAGCACCCCACCGATGGTAGCCTTGGTGGCCTGCGTGAGTTGGTTGCCGTTGCCATCGTAGGTGAAGGCCGTCTCGTTACCCAGGGCGTCGGTTTGCTTCATCAAATGCCCGGCGCCGTCGTAGGCAAACCGCGTCAGCTTGCCGAGCGCGTCGGTGATGGAAGTCTGATTGCCCGCGCCATCCACGGTGTAACGCGTCACCTTGCCCGATGGGTCGGTGGTCGAGAGCAGGTTTCCGCCGGTGTCATAAGTATTCTGCGTGGTGTTGCCGAGCGCGTCGCTCGTGGTTTGCGGCACAGTGATGGTCCGCCCGCTGAAGTCGAACCAGCCGCGGGGACGCAACGAGAGATAGGTGTTGCGCGTCACGTTGCCGAGCGGGTCGGTGCGCGTGAGCACATTGCCGTCGCCGTCGTAGGTAAAGGTCGTGGTCTTGCCCAGCGGATCGGTCTCGTCAGTCATGAAGTTGTTCCCATCGTAGGTGCGCCGGGTAATCGCGCCGACCGCGTTCTCTTCCTCAGTCACGTTGCCGCGATCGTCGTATTTGAAGCGGGTGACGTTGCCGAGCGGATCTTTGACGAACTCAGTCGAGTTGTCGGTGTCATGGGTCAGCTCGACGGGATTGCCCGCGGCATCGACGAGCTTTGACAGGCGGCCCTGCGCGTCGTATTCGCCGCGCACTCCGGTGCGGCCCAATGGGTCGATAACCCTGGTCAGATAGTGCGGCAGCGGGGAGTCATAGACGAACTGCGTCACGTTGCTCTCACGGTCAGTCACCGATACCAGATCACCCGTCGCGTCGTAGGCATAGCGCACTTTCCTGCCCATCGGGTCTGCGACCGCCGTGATGCGGCCCTGCGCGTCGCGCTCGAAAGTCACACGCGGGCCGGAGGAACTGACGACATCACTGGCCGTAAAGGTCAGGGTGTTTGCGTTGGCGTCGATCACCTGGGAGAGCTGCCGGCTGGCCGCGTCGATGCGGTAAGCCAGACCCTCTTTCGTGGTCAGCGTGTAGGTGCCGCCGAGCACCGGATCGTCCGGGTTGTAAGGCGTGGTGCCGCCACCGCCGTCCACGGCATTCCAATTCCCATCCGCATCCCTCTGGAGCACGATGTTCGGCCCATCGGGTACGGTGAGCTGACTGGTCACGCCCGCATCCGCCACAAAGGCCGGCTTGTGATAGCCAAAGAAACTTCCGGCGAATCCGGCCATGCGCACCGGCTGAAAGGTGAAGCCTTCGCGCCGGCCACCGGGCACGGTGACATAGACGCGGGTGCGGCCGGTGAAACTTTGGAAGACGCCGAAATCAATGTCGTCCGGCGTGCGCGGCGGCAGGTTGTTGCGCAGATTGGTTTCGCGGAACTCCAGCCGCCACCCCTGGCCAAACGCGCCGCTCTGGCGGGCATCGAGCGAATCATAAGTCCGTCCGACAGTAATGGGCACGCCGTTGACCGGGATGGAAAGGTCGGTGAACGAGAGGCGGAAATTGCCGACCTTGAGTTCGCCCTCGACGCTGATCCCGATTTCCACGGTGGAGACGTTGCCACCCGTATCCTCGGCGGTCAGCCGCAGGGTGTAGGCTTCATTCGCGAGGACGGAAGTATCGAGCTTGCCAAGCGGGCCGTTCACCACCGGCACCGTGCCGTGAATGGTCTGCGCGACAAGGCCATCGCTCGCGCGGATGACTTGGAGGGTGTAACGCAGAAGGTTGGTATCCTGCACCGTGCCGACGATGGTCGTCGGCGCGGAGAGCACGGCACCGTCGGCTGGCGAAGTCATCGCCACGACCGGCGCGGTCGGGTCGATGACCGGAGTAAAGACGGTGAGTTCGTAACTGTCCTGTCCCACGTTGCCTGCCTTGTCCACGGCCCGCGCCAGCACTGCAAAGGTGCCGAGCTGATTGAGCACCACCTCCGCGTGGCCTTTTGCGTCGAGCGGGACCGGCACTCCGCCGATGGTCAGCGTCAGGGACGCGATGCCGCTGCTGTCGGTGGCTCGCGCGGTGATGTCCAGGATCGCGCCGCGCGGCAGGCGGTCATCGGCATGGCCGAGCAGCACGAAGGGCGGCGTGGTGTCGGCGACCACGGTCAGGTCGAAAGTCTGGGTGCGGCCCAGCCCTTTGTTGTCCTCGACGAGCACCGTGACTTGCCGGGTGCCCGCGTCGCTGGCCGTCGGCGTCCAGGCGAGGCGGCCCAGCGCATCGATGGTCATGCCCGGCGGCAACTGGGTGAGCTTGTAAGTGAGCGGGTCGCCGTCCGGGTCGCTGGCCTTCACATCGTAGCGATAAGTCTGACCGGCGAAGACCACATTTTCCGGCGTCGAGGTGATCACCGGCGGGCGGTTGATCCCGGCGACGGCGATGGTGAAGGACTGTCCACCGACCGCGCCGCGCGGATCGGTGGCGGCCACCACCACTGTTTGCAGGCCGACCTGGGCGAGCGTCGGCGTCCAGGCGATCACGCCAGTCGCGGCGTTGATGCTCATGCCGGTGGGTTTGGTGAGCAGCGAGAAGGTCAGCGTCTCGCCGTCCGCATCGCTGGCGGTGATCGGATACAGATACGCGACTCCGACGGTGGCGGCGAAGCCCGGTGTCGAGGTGATGACCGGTGCGCGGTTTTCCGCCGTGGCGAAAACCACCACGGTATAACTCTGCGTGGCGATGCCGCCGTCCGGGTCCTGCACCTTCACGACGACGTTCTCCGAACCAAGCTGCGCGGCAGTTGGCGTCCACTGGATCACGCCCGTCGCCGCGTCGATGACCATGCCCACCGGCTTGGTCGTCAGCGAGTAAGTCAGCGCCTCGCCTTCGGGATCGCTTGCGTCGATGGGGTAGGTGTAAGCGGTGCTGACGGCCGCCGTGGTCGGCGGAATCGAGGTGACCTTCGGCGGCAGGTTCACCGCCCGCACGATGATGGAATAACTCTGGGTGGCATACCCACCCTGCGCGTCGGTCACGCGGAGGACGATGGCTTGCGTGCCGAGTTGATCGAGCGTCGGCGTCCAGCGCAGGGTGCCGAGGCTTGCGTCGATCGACATGCCAGTGGGCTTGGTGTCCAGACTCCAGACCAGCGGATCGCCATCGGGATCGGTCGCCTTCGCATCGTAGGCGTAGGGCTTGGCCGCCGTCGCGGCAAAGCGCGGCGTCGAGGTGATGTTCGGCGGCTGATTGCCGGCGCTCGAGACGACCTGGACCGTGAAACTCTGGATCACGGCTCCGCCGCGGCCATCGTCCACTTTCACCTGCACCGGATTCGGGCCAAACTGCGCCGCCGTCGGCTTCCACGTCACCAGACCCGCGGAATCAATCGTCATCCCCGCTGGAAAGGCCGGCAGCGAATAGGTGAGCGGATCGCCATTCGGATCGGATGCGACGACGGCGTAGAGCCAGGTATCGCCGAGGCGGACTGAACTGCGCGGCACCGAAGTAATGGTCGGCGGATCGTTCGCCGCAATCGCAACGACGGGAAGATCGAAGGACTGAGTGGTCGCGCCGCCGCGATTGTCGCTCGCCCTGATTTCAACGTGCTGCGTCCCGATCTGCGCGGCGATTGGCGTCCACGTCAGCAAGCCCGTGCCAGCGTTGATCGCCATCCCCGCTGGGCCAACGTCGATTTGGAACACAATCGGATCGCCATCCGCATCCTGCGCCCGGACTTGATATTGGTAAGGCACGCCGACCACCGCCGGGCCTTTCGGCTGGGAGGTGATGGCTGGCAGCGTGTTCGGCGCGCTTACCGTGACCGTGAACGACTGCAACACCGACCCGCCTTTCCCATCCTGCACCCGCAGGATGACCTCATTCGGGCCCGCCTGTTCCGCGGCAGGCACCCACACGAGCACGCCACTCGTTCCACTCACCGCCATGCCTGTCGGTGCCAGCGTCAGGTCGAAAGTCAGGTCGTCACCATCGGGATCGCTCGCGGTCGCGTCATAGCGCAAAAGCTGGCCGGGGCTGGCGCTGGCGGGTGGCGTGCTGGTGAAGGCGGGCGGATGGTTTGGCGGCGGCACATCGGATTGTTGGTTGCCGAAGTTGAATCCAGTCGCGATCTGTCCGTTGGCAAGGCTGACAGTATATGTGCCACCTAGGGGCGCGGTTTGAATCCAGCCCGACTGCAACTCCTCCGCGACGACGTATGTGCCGGGGGGAAGATTGCTGAAAGAGTATTGCCCGTCGCGACGACCGTCAGTGATCGTGAACCTTTCGCCCGGATCGCGCTTGCCGTTCTGATTTGAATCCAAATAGACTACCCACCCAGCCAGACTAGGTTCAAAGTCGAAGATCATGAAGTCAGGTCCCGAAAGGCCACCTTTTCCGGTCGGAACAAAAATGTCCAGAAACGCGCCGGTGAGGGCGTCGTAGCGCAGCACTTGATCAGTCGCGTAACTGCTGACATAGAGCTTGCCATCGGGGCCGAAGATCAAGGCGGTAGGCGTATTCAACCCACCACTGCCGGTCGAAACAAGGGCACCCTTAAACGCACCATTGTGGCCGTCGTACCGTAACACTTGCTGGCTGTAGCTGGTGGTGTAGAGATCGCCGTCGGGGCCAAAGGTGATGTGATGCGGTTCGTTCAAGCCCCCACTGCCCGGCGTCACGAAAACATTGAGAAGTGCGCCAGTGATAGCATCGAATCGTCGAACCGCGTTGTCGCTGCTCGACGCGTACAATGCGCCATCCGGACCAATGGCGCATTGCAGCGTACGGTTGGGGAGTTGAGCGGCAATGTTGAGAAATGCACCGGTGTGTCCGTCATAACGAAGCACTCGGTTGTTTCCACGACTGCCGACATAAAGACTGCCATCGTAACCGAACGTCATGCCGTGCGGTTCGCTGAGACCACCACTGCCAGACCCGACGAATGCATCTATATAAGCGCCTGTCCCGCCATCGAAACGAAGAACAGAGTTGTCCGGTTTGCTGATGACGTAAATGGCACCGTCAGGCCCTCGCGCCATGCCTTCGGGGACATGCAAGCCCGCATTCGCGGCAAAAATTCCGAGGAACGCACCGGAGGTTTCAGCATACTGGAGGATGCGGTCATTCTTTGCGCTGGAAATCAGCAGATTGCCATTGTTTCGTTGGCCGTCACCGTTCAAGTCATTGAACACCGTCCCGTGAATCTCACCCGAGCCGGGAAGCACCGCGTGATACAAATTGTTATCCTCATTGCACTCGCGCACCGCGCCGATGGGAGTCGCCACATATCCGTGATAGTCACCAGCGCCATCCTGCCATGACCCCGCGATCCGGCCCGCGTCGCTGATTCCTCTAACGCCGGTGCGAGTGGAACCGGGTGGGTCAAACACGCTAAAAGCACCCGAGGCGTCGCGGAGGAAACCGTGTTCATTCCCGCTGGCGTCTCGGAAGCTGCCGACGACCTGGCCGGCATCATTCACGTCGAACGGGATAGTGGACGTGGCGAGCGGGATGCCAAAGTCGGTGAACTGGCCACTGGCGTCCCGAATCCAGGCGTGGCCCCCAACACTTCCAGTCCCCCATTCACCGACGATCTGGCCAGAATCGTTGATCCCCAACGCCCAGGTTGAAGAGGCACCGGGATAGTCGATCGTGACATACGATCCGTCCACGCGCCGCAAGAAACCGTGGCGATCGCTGCCTGTGTTGTATTGGCCGACGATCTCGCCCGCCTGGTTGATGCCGTACGGAACTGTCGTAGCGACAGTGCCAGGCACATTGATCGATGTAATTGTCCCGAAAGCAGCGGTCGTGGTGAGGAAACCAAAATAGCCAACTCCGTTCACCAGGTATACCCCAACGATTTGCCCACGGTCGTTGATGTCCTCCGGCTGGGTATAAAACGCGCCGGGGACATTGAACGTGCTGAAGCCCTCTCCACTCCGAAGGTAGGCAGTCTGAGTTCCACCGATATTGGCTGAGCCCACGGCCTGACCCACGGAGTTGACGCCATCAGCCACGTTATTTGTCGTGGTCGGAACGTCGATCGTTTCGAATGTGTAGGCTCCGGCACCATCAGCCATGACCCATACATCCGCGACGGCCGGCTTCGTGACCACGAGGCTGACGTCCTCGAAATCACCCGGAACAAGGCTCTTCGTGGTGGATGCGAGACCAAGGAGAGTTCCGCCCGCGGCGGGATTGCCATTGTAGAACGCGACCTCGACGCCCGCCGCCGCCAGGATCGCGCCGCCGTTGCCCACTCGCGCGGTATAGGTCGTCGTCTGAGCGGCAACCGTCGAGCGCAGGTAGCAGGCAATCAGGTCGGGCGTGGGAGTTCCCGGTGGCGACTGACAATTCACGCCACTGATGGCGAGGTTGTTGGCTTCATTCGTCTCGAAGACGGCGTTGAAGCTATCGACAAATCCCCAGACGAGGTTGCCGGGGAAGAGCACATACCCCGATAACGGTGCCGTGACGGAACGCTGCTCACCCGGCGCCAGCGACGCCGTCACCGTGGTCTTCCCCAGCAAACTGTCGATCCCGTCGTCATAGGAACCGTTCAAATTGCGATCCTCAAAGAACATCACCTCAAACGGCCCATCGACACGCCCGCCACCGCCATTGCCGATGACGCACGAAACATTCCCCTCCACCGTCAGCGCCTGCCCTTCATAGACCAACCCCGTCTGGTCGATCTGTGCAATGGTCAAGTCACCCGTTTCATCAGGCCCGAGGCGCCGGTTTCCGAAGTCCACGCCGGTCCGAATCTCGCCGACACCGAGGTTGACGGCATGGAAGCCATTCGGCGGGGCGGTTTGAATCCAGCCGGCTTGGAGTTCCTGACGGACGGTGTAGCTGCCCACTTGCAAGCCGGTAAAGGCATAGTGGCCTTGCGCGTCGGCGACCGCGAACCGCTCGCCGGCATCGCGCGCGCCGTTTAGATTCGCATCGAGGTAAACGACGAAATTTGCGAGTGCTGGCTCAGGGGCGAACTGAGTGAAAACAAACTTCTGCACTTCCGCCCGAGCGTTCTCACCTCCGGTGGTGTCGCCCAGAGTCAAAGCAATCGGCAGCGAAATCGATCGAGGAAGTGCCGAAGCGACCTTCACTCCATCAATCGATAGATCGAATGTTTGTCCGGGAGCGGACTCAATCCGATAGTCATGGAATGCCGATACATCAAGGTTTGCCATCACCCCAAACGAACCGTTGACGATCACACCGGGGCCTATGCCGATCGCATACCACTCGCTGCCTGTCGCGAATCCAAAATGGAATCCAAAGTGGTTCAGGGGCGACGCGGGGTTGTTCAAATCCTCAACCACCGGGACTCGCACTCTCACGTCGAGTGCAAACGGCAATAACGGATCGGCTATGCCAGCATACGAGTACATGTTGTGGCCCTGCCCGGCTGCGCCGAGGCCAACTGTGTTTTGTAGCAAACTGCTGCCGGTAACGGAAAACACGCTGGCCTCAGAGGCTGTGTTACCTAATGCTTGATATATCCAACCTTGCGTGGACGGAAGCGAATCAAACGTCAGTTCGAGCTTCAATGGTTTGGTACTGATCCCGTCACCATTCGTGTCTTCAAACACCATGCCCCGGATTTCGGCGGTAGGAATGGGCAGGACATTGATCGCGTAGGTCTGCTGATCGAAGCCGCCGCGCCCGTCGCTCACGCGGACGGTGACGGCATTCGACCCGACTTCTGTGGGAGTCCAGGTGATCTTGCCGGTGGTGGCATCGACCGTCATGCCCGGTGGGTTAGCGACGAGGGAATACTGCAAGGCATCACCGTCCGCATCGAGCGCCGCGGCCTGATAGATGTAAGGCGCGCTGACAGCGCCAGTCGTGACGGGCTGGCTGGTGATGACTGGCGGATGGTTCAGGAGATCGGCGCTGACGACGACGACGAAACTCTGCACGGCGATGCCACCCCGACCGTCGGAGACCTGCACGGAGACGTTGTTGTTGCCCAGTTGCGCGGCGGTCGGTGTCCACGAGATGACGCCACTGCTGACATTGATCGTCATTCCGGTGGGCGAAAGATTTAACGAGTAGGTGAGCGCGTCTCCGTCTGGATCCGTGGCCTTTACTCGATACTCGTAGGGCGGCTCGATCGGTGGCGTCGTCGTGAGCGCGACGGAAACCACTGGAGTACTGGTAATGACGGGCGGGCGATTCGGAGGTGGGGTGATGACGGAGAGGATGTAGTGCTGCTCGGCGGAACCGCTGCGACCGTCTTCGACGTGGACCGTCACGTCGTGCGTGCCCACGTTACCCGCAACTGGCGTCCATGTGATCCTGCCTGTCGCAATGTCGATGACCATGCCCGGCGGGAATCGCGTGAGGGAATAGGTGAGCGGGTCGCCGTCGGGGTCGCTGCCGAGAACGGGATAGGTGTAGGGTTTTCCAACCAATGCCTCGATGTTCGGAATGGAGGTAATCTGCGGCGGGCGGTTCAACTGGCTGAGGACGACAAGGCGGTAGGTGAATTGGGCGCGGTTCGGATTGGAGAAGATGAGGCGGCGCGCGCCGGTGCTCTCGCCGGGCGCGAGGCGAGTGGCGGCGAGCAGTTCGGTGAGGTCGAAGTAGGGCAACCCGTCTGGGGTGAAGCCATCGGCATTGATGATGCGGACGGACGGATCGTTGAGGTCGGCCAGGGCGACGATGAGAGTTTTGCCGAAGGGGTAACTGCCGGCGTTGCGCAGGACGAGGTCGGCGAAGAGATCGTTCCCTTTTCCTGCAAAGGAAGTGCGGCCATAGATGGCGGCGGTGCTGGCGGACACGTCGGAGAGGCTGGCGAAGTCGATGGGTGCGCCCGTGAGGAGCTGCGTGGCTGCGGGTGCCGGCGCGGGTGTGGGACTGCCGCCGCCGCCGAGGCCGATTTCGGAGAGACGGACCGTGGTCTGGCGGTCGCGGTCGTTGTTGATGAGGCGGAAGATGAGGCGAAAGGTGGTGCCGACGGGGAGATGGGAGAGGTCGCAGGTGACGGTGGTGAGCTGGGGGTCGAGCGGTGACGGAATGGAGGTG
>JBBQCM010000062.1:0-39334 GCA_038318725.1 Chthoniobacterales bacterium | reverse complement strand
TTATCCTAAAAGCGTGATTGGAGAACGCTGTTGTTTTGTGCAAGAAGCTGGTGTGGTTGGGGATGCCAGCGTCTTTGCGGGAGATTTGCCCTCACCCTGCGGGTGAGACCTTTTTCGGCCCTTCATCGCCGCGGCCCGCGTGGCCGGTGGACACGCCGGGCGGGCGTTATTACGCGGAGCTGGACCTGGATGCGCCGGTGACGCGCGAGGGGCAGCTCATTTTCTTTGCGCAGTTCCTGCACACGGGCGGGCGTTGGGCGCGGCTGCTGGAGGGTTGCCCGCTGCGCTACTACGGCAATCGCGGCAGTGGCGCGACCAATGTGGTGGGCACCGCGGCGCTCTCGATCCTTTGCGGGCACTGGCGCTACGCGCACATCAACGCGGTGCGCGGCGACACGCTCAATCCGCCGCTGCTCGGCATGACCCATGTGGTCAGCGAAGACGTGGTGCGCCGCGCGATGCAGCGCATCGACGAGCCCACGGGCCTCGCCTGGCTGGCGGGCGAACGGCGCGCGTGCGTCGAGCCGGTCCTGAGCCAGCCATGGATCCTGGACATCGACGTGACGGTCAAGCCGCTTTACGGCCATCAGCAAGGGGCGCAGATCGGCCACAACCCGCACAAGCCGGGGCGGCCGAGCCACGCCTATCATACCAAACACAGTTGAAAACCGACACCTTCCAAAGTCCGAGAACCGAAGGAAATCGCGCAACGCACCGATTCGTATCGTCCAGTCTTCAACTGAGTTTGGTATCACAGCTACTTCATGGCCAATACGCGGCTGTGCCTGGGCGTCGAGGTGGCGGGTGGAAAGGAGCACGCCGCCCGGCACGGGCTGCCCGGCTCGACGCGCTGCCGCGCACCCACTGGCCGGCCTTCGTGCGCGGCGACTGCGGCTACGGAAACGAAGTGCTCCTGGGCGCATGCGAGGCGCGCGCCCTGCCGTGCTTTTTCAAACTGCGCCATACGGCGAAAGTCAAAACCCTGCTCACGCAAATGCAGCGCGCGGGAGCCGTGTGGACCGATGCCGGAGCGGGCTGGGAAGTCCTCGAAGCCCGGCGGCGCCTGAGCGGCTGGAGCCGCGAGCGCCGCGTGGTGCTGGTGCGCGAGACGCCCGCCCTCGCCCCCGTCGGCGAGCAGGCGCGCCGCCGCCGCGACACCTTCGCGCCCGCGCTGCCCGGCGCCGAAGGCTGGCCGCAAAGCCCCGCGCCCTGGGCCGGGCGGATCGCCGTCCTCGTCACCACCCTCGATGAATCCGCCTACCCCGCCGGCGCGCTCGCCCGGCTCTACCGGGAGCGCGCCGATGCGGAGAACATCTACGACGAACTCAAAAACCAATGGGGCTGGTGCGGCTATACCACGCAGGCGCTCGCCCCCAGCCGGCTCCTGGCCAACCTCATCGCGCTCCTCTACAACTGGTGGCACCTCTACGCCCGGCTCTACGACGGCGCGCACCACCGCGAAGCCATCACCAGCCGGCCCGCGCTGCTCCACGGCGTCGGGCGGCGCATCGGCAGCGGCGGCCAGCGCACCATCAAAGTCAGCGTGGCGCACGAAAAGAGCGACCTCCTCACCGCCGCCATCACGCAGGTCAGCAACACCTTATGCCGCTTCCACGCCATCGCGGAGCACTGGACCATCGAGCAACGCTGGACCCTGCTCTTGACCCCCATCTGCCGTCACTGGCTGGGTGGAAAATGGCTCGGCCCCCTCCCGCCCGCCGCCGAACCCCTCCTCTCCGGCTGAGCACCCCGCCGGTGCGCAGAAAATCCCGCCTGCAGTCCGCCCGTCCTACCTGCGGACCGGCCCCTCATTCACGTTTTTAGGCTTATAGTGTGTAGGAAAAGCCTTGAGCGTGATTGGAACGGCGGATGACCAAAGTTGCCCTCCACCGGACGGCGGGCCAAGCCCACGATGACCGGCAATTCGAAGCCTTCTACGAAGGCCTCGACCGCGCCAACGTCCTGGAGTTTGCCGCCCTCGACAAAGGCGACGATGCCGATCGCATCCTGGAGCGCCTCGCCCGCGACGGCATCGAAGCGGTCATTCCCCCGAGCAGCACCCGCTGCCCAAAACTGCCCGATGACAAGGAACTCTATCGCGGTCGCAATCGCAACGAACGCTTCTTCAACAAGCTCCAACAGTTTCGCCGCCTCGCCACCCGCTACGCCAAGCTGGCCACCTTCCTCGCCGCTCTTTTGCCTCGTCGCCGCTTTCCTGATTCTCAGGAATTCGTGAACACTGCCTAGTCAGCGTCTGGCCGAGGGCGAGAACGGCCACGGGTTCATCGCCCTTTTCAAGCAGGCGATAGCCCTCGATCGTCTGCGTCTTCGGCAATGGGCAACGATTAAGCGCCTGCTTCTGCGGCGTCTTCCTCCTCGTCGCGGACGACGGGGGCGATGCCGGAAAGACTTTCGCCTTCGCGCATGTCGATGAGTTTCACGCCCTGCGCATTGCGGCCGGTCTCGCGGATCTCGGCGACGCGGGTGCGGACCATCTTGCCCTTGTTGGTGATGAGCATGAGTTCATCGCCATCGCGCACGGTCAGTGCGCCAGCGACGCCGCCGGTGCGTTCGGTGGTCTTCATCGTGATGACACCTTTGCCGCCGCGCGACTGGAGCCGGTACTCGTCAAACTTGGTGCGCTTGCCGAGGCCGTTTTCGCCGGCCACGAGGAGCATCGCCTCGTTGTTCATCAGCGCCGCGCCGACCACGTAATCGCCGGCATCGGGCCGGATGCCCCAGACGCCCACGGTGTCGCGGCCCTGGTCGCGCATCTCTTCCTCGCTGAAACGAATGCTCATGCCCTCATGCGTGATGAGCACAATCTCCTGATGACCGATGGTCAGCTTTGCGTCGATGAGCCGGTCGCCTTCTTCGATCTTGATCGCGATGATGCCGCCTTTGCGGATGTTTTTGAAGTCGCTGAGGTTGGATTTTTTCACGATGCCACTGCGGCTCGCAAAAACGATGTGCAGCTTGTCGGTCCAGGTATCCTCGTCGTTTTTCTGGCCCTGGATGCGGATGGTCGCGGCGATTTTCTCCTCGCTGCGCAACTCGAGCAGATTCGCGATCGAGCGGCCCTTGCTGGCGCGCGAGCCTTCAGGGATTTCAAAGACCCGCTCGACGTAACAGCGTCCGTCAGCAGTAAAGAACATGAGGTAGTCATGCGTCGCGGCGGTGAAGAGATGCTCCACGAAATCGCTGTCCTCCTCGTTCTCCGCTTCGCGCGCGGTCATGCCGATGACGCCTTTGCCCCCGCGGCGCTGCGCCCGATACGCGGAGACGGCCGTGCGTTTGATGAAGCCGTTGTGGGTGATCGTGATGATGCAGCCTTCGTTGGCGATGAGGTCCTCGATGCTGATCTCGCCTTCCGCCGGGACGATCTGGGTGCGGCGCTCGTTACCGTATTTCTTCTGCAACTCGCGCAACTCGCCGGTGATGATTTTTAAAACCCGCTTCTCTTTCGCGATGATGTCCAGCAGGTCTTTGATCGTCTCGATCAGCGCGTCATATTCGTTCTGGATGCTATCGCGCTCGAGACCGGTGAGTTGGTAAAGGCGCAGGTCGAGGATGTGGCCGACCTGCTTCTCGGTGAACTTATATTTCCCGTCGGTCAGCCGGGCCTCATCGCGAATAAGGATGCCAATCTGCTCAACCGCCGCCCGGGCCCACGAGAGCGCGAGGAGCTTTTGCTTGGCGTCATCGCGGTCGCGAGAGTCGCGGATGATGCGGATGAAGTCATCGAGATTCGCCAGCGCGATGAGGAAGCCTTCAAGCTTTTCAGCTTCGACTTCCGCCGCATTGAGCAGAAAGCGCGTGCGACGCAGCACGACCTCGCGGCGATGCTCGATGTAGCAGGCGATGGCGTCCTTGAGCGACAGCAGGCGCGGTTTGCCGTGGTCAATGGCCAGCGCGTTGACGCTGAAGGACGTTTCCAGCGAAGTGTGCTTATAGAGGTTGTTGATAATGACCTTCGGGTTCCCGTCTCGCTTCAAGTCGATGACCACGCGCGTGTCCTCGGCGCTCTCATCGCGGACGTCACTGATGCCGGTGAGCACCTTCTCGTTGGTCAAATCGGCGATGCGCTTCACCAACTCCGCACGGTTCACGTTATACGGAATTTCCGTGATGATGATCTGTTCGCGCCCGCCCTTTACCTCCGCCACACCCACGCGCCCGCGCACGCGGACCTGCCCGCGCCCGGTCTCGAAGTATTGCTTGATGCCCGCCGTGCCCTGGAGAATGCAGCCCGTCGGAAAGTCCGGCCCTTTCACATGCGCCATCAGCCCGTCGATGGTGATGTCCGGATCCTCGATCTGCGCGCAGATGCCATTGATGCACTCGCTCAAGTTATGCGGCGGCATGTTTGTCGCCATACCCACCGCGATGCCCGTGCCGCCATTGACCAGCAAGTTGGGAAAAGCCGCTGGGAAGACGGTCGGCTCGGTTTCGCTCTCGTCGTAGTTCGGGACAAAATCCACCGTCCCCTTGTCCATATCTTCCATCAGGACGGCACCCAGGTGTTGCAAGCGCGCCTCAGTGTAACGCATGGACGCTGGTGGATCGCCTTCCACGCTGCCGAAGTTGCCCTGGCCGTCGATGAGCATTTCGCGCATCGCCCACGGCTGCGCCATATGCACGAGCGTCGGGTAAATCGCCTGATCGCCGTGGGGATGATACTTACCCATCGTCTCGCCCACGATGCGCGCGCACTTGAGATGCTTGCGATTCGGCTGCACCCCCAGCCCGTTCATCGCATACAGGATGCGCCGCTGCGACGGCTTCAACCCATCGCGAGCATCCGGCAAGGCGCGGGAAACAATGACCGACATCGAGTAGTCGAGAAAGGACTTCGACATCTCCTCGGCCACGTTCACTTTTTCGACTTTTTCGTTTTGGTTATACATCAGGCAGGTTGGGAAAAGGGGTAAGGGTTAGCTGGGCGACGTTTCGGTTTCTGGAAACAGGGGAATGCCGAGAACGCGGGCCGCGTCACGCATCCGCTTGTCTGTGGTGCAAAGCGGGAAGTCCTGGCTGAGATCGCACGCCGCCGTGTGGATGGCGTCCAGCGTGCGCAGCGGCACCGCCGGGTGGCAGCGTTCGAGAATGTGGTTCACCTTTTTTAGCAAAGTACTGTTGATGGGATGCAGCACGATTTCCCGCCCGCCGATGCGGTCATTGAAAGACTGCCAGGCGTCGGCCCGCTGGGCAGGGTTGATCATTTTGTCGCGCTCTTTGCGCAGCAAGGCGGCAAACACCTCCGCCACCGCCAGTTCGGAAGACGAAAGCGTATGTCCGACGAGGCCGCGCGCGATCGCCGAAGTATCGGGCTCAGCGACGAGCAGTTTCACGATAATGGCGCTGTCGAGATACATGACTAGCCGCGTGCGTCCCGATCCTCCCGAATGATTTCATCCGCCGTCGGGCCGCCCTTCCATTTGGGCATGCGGGCGAGGTGCTCCCACGTCCCGGTGAACGGCTTGCCTTTGGGTTCGCGATCCACTGGCACGAGCCGCGCCTTCGGCACGCCGTCGCTCGTGATCACAACTTCGCGCCCCGCGGCGACTTCCTCCAGCAAGCCGGACAAATGCGCCTTGGCCGCCCGCACGCTGATGGTGTGTCCCACACCGGGCAATTCGCTGAATTCGCGCACGACCGAAGACATGGTTTCGTCGTCGTTTCCACGGAGGATGGGTGATGCAGGAGCCTTCATAGTGCCAATGTGGTCACGCGTAGTCACATCCCGCAAGCTCTTCTTCCGATAAAGTGGCGTCGGCTTCTTTTTCATCGGGGCGTTTCGTTGACGGAAAAAGCCGACCGTTCGTATTTCTCGATCTCGGCGGTGAGTTCGGCGATGCGGTTGCGTGCCTTGGTCATTTCGGGGAGGAGTTGATCGACGGGCAAAGCGACCACTTTTCCTGCGCGGCGAACGACCACTGGCAAGTCCTCACGCCGATGGCGTTCAACGACATCGAGGAAAGATTCATTGAGGCCGCGTTCCGTGAGAAGATGCATCGGAATGCCTGGAGCGAGAGGGAATTCGTCTTTCATAGAGTTAGGTTAAAGTCGCAGACGACCTTCTCAAAGGCGTTCTTTGCGACAGCGGTAAGCGTCCTGGCATCGCCGAACGCGAGGAGCACCGCTGCGTGTTGGCCGTTGTCGTAGATGGACCAGCGATCAATCATGGGGCGGTAGATCTTGAAAAGGTTTTACACGCTGACTTTGAAGCGACGGCGCAAGTCATCGAGCGGCACGTTGTGGCCGCCTTGCTCGACCCGATCCGCGACGCGGCGGATGGAGTCTTCCAAGTCGGGCAGCAACAGGAAATCGAGTCGGACATGATAGCCTGCGGTGCGCGCCGCCTCGAAATGCTTGCGGTAGCCGCGCCCGCTGAGAGTTGTTTCCAGCACGAAATCTCGCCGTTCCTCAACAAACTGCCGGAAGCGCGTGAGCACCAGTCTTCCCGCTTCGACCTGCGCCCGCTCGGGCACGAACGGCGAAAGTCCGCGGGCGATTTCGTCGGCATTGATAAAGTCGAGCAGTGCGAGTTCACGCGGCGCGAAGCGCTTGACGAAAGTCGTCTTCCCTGCGCCGTTCGGGCCTGCGATAACGTAAAGCGATGGCATGTCTTAGTCCTCATCGATTTCGCAAGTTTCAGATAGCTCTTCCAAGAACTCCGGCTTGAGGTATTTCAAGACCGATGCGACTTCGGCGATCCGCTTTTGCAGGGTGCTGAAAGCAATATACCGGCAAATGCTAGCAAGCGGTGGTGATAGCCGCGAGAACGTCGGACGATTCACTTCTGTCATCACTTTCGCCCGGCGGTCTTCTGGGGCGACTAGATAAAGCGGGATGTTTATGTTCGGCTGCATCGCAACGAGATCAGCCATGCGGAGTAAACCCGAGTAAATGGAGGTCGTGCTTTCGATTTCAAAGGCAGCCACGATTGCATTTCCCTTCAGCCACAGCACGTCAATCAGTTCAATGGTGCTATTCGTGGCATCGTCGAACTGAAGCGGAAGCTCGGACTTTAACCGCGGGATTTCGGCGAACTTGTTTTCTCTGTAAGCGCGTCCTCGATCGTTCCTCGCAACCCATACGTCGAACCCCATATCTGTTCCAAGCTTCAGAAGCATCCATTGGATTAGGGTGTGTTCACTCGCTTCTTTTGGAAGGACGACATCGCTGTCGTCGCCATTCTCAAGTCCCGGAATCGTGACATGTCCGATCTTTGCCCTAACGGTCTTTGGGCGATATTTAAGTTTCGCAGGATCAATGGGCGTCACGACTGGATTCGCGACGGCGCCTTTCAGGGCAGTAACTACCGCTTCCCCATCTGCCTGTTTCCATTTCGTGGGTGAGCCACGGAAGTGTCCCGTCCATGCAGGAGACACTTGTCCTTCGGGCAGGAAGGTGAGTTTGCCAGTGAGTTCCTTCACGGGCACGGCCGTTTCAGGTGTCAGTGAGGCAACGACCTTGACCTTAAGTCGACAGGGAAACGAATCGTCGGACCATATTGGTTTCGTATCACGGTGGCCGGTGCCGACAACCTCGAGGATTCCGATAAACCGTGAAACACCGGTCAGATAGCAGAGCAGGTAATCACCTGTGGCGATCTTCTTTACGCGATTCCACTGACCCTCTCGAAAGCCGGACACCGTTCCACCCGCAGCCCAGAATTCCTCCCAAGACTTCGCGGTGAATAGATCGAGCCAGTAATTACGCGATGCCATCGAGATTTCTACTTACACATCCAGCCGCGCATTGAGCGCGTTGTCTTCGATGAATTGGCGGCGGGGTTCGACGATGTCGCCCATGAGGATGGTGAACATGCGGTCGGCTTCGACGGCGTTGTCTTCGTTGAGGTCCACTTTTAGCATCTTGCGCTTTTCGGGGTTCATGGTGGTCTCGTAGAGCTGCTTGGGGTTCATTTCGCCGAGTCCTTTGAAGCGCTGGATGGAGAGGCCGCGTTTGCCGATTTCGAGAACTTTGCTGAGGATGTCGGGGATGGCGAAGAGCGGGTGGGTGACGGCTTTGTCGCCTTCGCCTTCGATGATCTCGAAGATGGGGGCGTCGCTATCGGCGTAGTGCTCGATTTTCAGGCCCTTCTTGGCGAGTTCGTCGATGAGCTTCTGCGCGGACGTGGATTCGTGCAGTTCGATGAGCTTGGCGCGGCGGCGGGTCGCGGGGTCGATCTTTTCTTTCTTCGCCTTGGCGACGGGTTCGGTGAGGACGAGGTCGGCATCGGCGATGGGTTCGGGCGCGGGGTCGTCGTAGAGGTTGAGGTCGCGGTTTTCCTCGTGGAAGGCGCGGACTTCGGCTTCGCCGGGGAAGTAAGTGGCCCACTCGGTGTTGCCCTCGCGCACTTTGACCATGAAGGTGGGCAGCTTGCCCGTCTTGGGATCGCGCTCGCCGAGGTAGGCCTCGAAGTCGCCGCCGTGCCGGCGGATGGCGTCGCTAAACTTGGCGAGCCGCTCGAGTAACTCGAGCATGTCCTTAAGCTGGGTGGCGGTGAAGACTTTACCGTCGGCGAGGTTCTTTACTTTCACTTCGTCGGCGCCGAGGCCGATGAGGATCTTATTAAGCTGCGCGTCGTCATCCACGTACTCCTCGCGCTTTTTGCGCTTGATGAGATAGAGCGGCGGCTGGGCGATGTAGATTTTGCCCTGCTTCACGAGCTCCGGCATCTGCCGATAGAAAAAGGTCAGCAGCAAGGTGCGGATGTGGGAGCCATCCACGTCGGCGTCGGTCATGATGATGATGCGGCCGTAGCGGAGCTTCTCGATGTTGAAGGTGCCTTCCTGATCCTTGTCGCCTTTTTCTCCACTGGCCGTGCCGATGCCGGTGCCGATGGCGGTGATGAGCGTCTGGACTTCGGTGTTTTGCAGCACCTTATCGAGTCGCGCTTTCTCGACGTTGATGATCTTGCCCTTGATCGGGAGGATCGCCTGAAACCGTCGGTCGCGGCCCTGCTTCGCGGAGCCGCCGGCGGAGTCGCCCTCGACGACATAAAGCTCGGTCAGTGCCGGGTCGCGCTCGGAGCAATCCGCCAGCTTGCCGGGCAGGCCGCCGCCGGTGAGCGCGCCTTTGCGGACGGTTTCGCGGGCCTTGCGCGCGGCTTCCCGGGCGCGGGCGGCCATGAGGCACTTGTCGATGATGCGCTTTCCGACGTTCGGGTTTGGGTCAAAGTGCAGCATCAGCCCTTCGTAGCTGACCGAGCCGACGATGCTGTCCACCTCGGGCGAGATGAGCTTTACCTTGGTCTGCGACTCGAAGCGCGGGTCGGGGTGCTTCACGCTCACTACCGCGGCCAGACCTTCGAGCACGTCGTTGCCAGTGATCGGCACGTCTTTGTCCTTAAGCAGCGAATTGTTTTTCGCATACTGATTGATCGCCCGCGTGAGCGAGCCGCGGAAGCCGCTGCTGTGGGTGCCGCCATCGGGGTTAGGCACGGCATTGGTATAGCAAAGTAACTGCTCGTTATAGGTGTCGGTGTAATGGAGGCCGATCTCGACGATGATCTTGTCGCGCGAGCCTTTGATCATGATCGGCTTCGGATGCACGAGGGTCTTGTTTTCCACGAGCCGTCCGACGTACTCCTCCACGCCGCGCGGATGCACGATCTGCACCGGCTTCGCACCCTCCTGCCGCTCGTCGAGGAAGGTGAACGACAACGGCGCATTGATGTAAGCGAGATCGTTCAGCCGCGTGATGATACGCTCGGCTTTGAACTCAATGGTCTCCAGAAAAATCTCCGTGTCCGGCATGAAGGTGATGAGCGTGCCGGTGTGCTTTTTCGACTTCACCTCGGCGATGACGTGCAGCTTCTGCTTCGTCGTCCCGCGCTCGAAGGACATCGCGTGAATCTTCCCATCGCGCGTGACCTCGACTTTGAACCACTCGCTGACCGCATTCACACACTTCGCGCCGACGCCATGCGTGCCACCGGAATACTCGTAGTTCCCCTGGCCATACTTGCCGCCCGAGTGCAGCCGCGTAAGCACGAGTTCCACGCCCGGCATATTCTCCTCCGTGTTGATGTCCACCGGGATGCCGCGTCCGTTGTCGCGGATGGAAATGGATCCGTCGCTGTGAATGTTTACGTCGATGTGCGTGCAGTGCCCCGCGAGGAATTCATCGACCGAATTATCGAGCACTTCCGACACGCAATGATGCAGCGCCCGCTCGTCGGTTCCGCCGATGTACATGCCCGGCTTTTTGCGCACCGCTTCGAGCCCTTTTAGCGAGCTAAGATCGTCGGCGTCGTAGGTGGTTTTTTTGGATGCGGTTTCGGATTTGGGAGCTTCAGAATCGGCCATATTTTAGACGGGGAAAATGTGAGCCCGAAGGGTAGGGATGCGGGTAGCTCCCCACAAGGGGTTTTTTAGCCGGTTTTTGGGCGGTTTCCGCAAGGGCTTGGGCCATCTTAAAGCTGCGACCACAAGATATTGTTGGACACGAAGGTTCCTTTTGGAATCAATTCGGGTTCCGTGAAACGCGCACTTTGGCTCCTCATGATCGTCGCTTTTTGCGCCGTGGCGTTTGCCGTCCGCTGCTGGAATCTGCGCGACATTTTCATCGACGGGCGCATCTACTTCGTGGATCCCGACTGCTACTCGCGCATGACCCGCGCCGCGGCGATCGTCAATGGCGGCCCGCTCGTGATCCGGCATCACGATTTCGAGAACTGGCCTGACGGCATCACCCCGCACACGACCGCGCCGCTGGACTGGCTCATCGTGGCGGGAAAAGGGCTCGCGGACTGGGCCGTGCGCATCGCCGATCCGGGCGGCACAAGTGTGTTGCGCGCGCAGACGCTCGATCTGTCTGGCGCGCTCATTTCGCCGCTGCTCGGGGCGCTCACTTGCGGCTGGCTCGCCGCCTGGGCGTGGTCGGCGGCGCGTCATTCGTCGCTGGTCGCGCGGCACCTGGCGCTCGCCGCACCCATCCTTTTCGCCATCTCACCCATCGCGGTGCATGGCGGCGCGCTCGGGCGGCCCGATCATCAGTCGCTCCTCATGCTGCTGCTCGCGATCATCATCGGCGCGGAAGTGCGGCTCATGCAGACGGTGCGGGAATGGGAAAGCCATGCGCGTCCGCCGAACCGCCACATCGCGAAATGGTCGGTCATCGGCGGTGCCGCGGGCGGCCTCGCGATGTGGGTTTCGCTCTACGAGCCGCTCATTTTGTTCGCCGTGATTTTCGCGCTCATCGCCGTGCTTGATCGCGAGCAATTCCGCTGGCGCGAACGCTGGGGCGGCTGGGCCGTCGCCGCCGCGATCTACGGCGCGTCGCTGCTCCTCGACGGCTGGCGTGTCTCGCTGCCCGACTCCTCCGTGCGCATCTACTTCGCCAATTGGAGCCGCAGCATCGGCGAACTCGCACATCTCGATCTCACAACTCCGCTGCTCTGGCATTGGTGCGGTTGGGCCGTCGCGCTCGCGCCCATCGCGCTCGGCATCGCGCTTTGGATGAAAATCAAAGCCGCGCGAGAAGCTGGCGGCGCCCATCCGGCGTATCGGCCCGCGGCCTTTCTCCTCGGCCTTCTGGTCGTCACGTTTGGCCTGGTCTGCTGGCAGTTGCGCTGGGGATATTTCTTCGCGCTCGTCTTTGCCATGTCGCTTCCGTGGCAGCTCGCCGTCCTGCGCCGCGCGTGGATCGCGTGGCCCGTCTTCTTCGTTTCGCTCTACCCCATCGCGCAGGATTGGGACGCCCGCCTTTTCCCCGACGCCGAAACCGAGCGCCGCCACGCCGTGCAGCGCGCCGAACGCACCGCGCTTCGCGAAATCGTCAGCGCCATCACCGGCGATCCCGCCGCAGCCTTCCTCGCGCCGTGGTGGCAATCCCCCGCCATCGCTTACTGGACGGGCCATCCCGGCGTCGCGGGCAGCTCGCACCAAAGCCTTCCCGGCATCGTCGATACCGCGCGCTTTTACCTCGCCGAAGAACCCGCGGAAGCCGCTGCCATCCTGAAAAAACGCCGCGTCGCCTGGGTGCTCGCCGACGACGCCGGGCGCATGATCGGCACGTCCGCCGCACTCCTCGGCATCGCACCGCCCGCGACTCCGCTCGCCCTCATTCTCGCCGAGCATCCGCACGATGCGCCGCCCTTTCTCAGCGAAGTCGCGACGCCCCCCGCCGCCGGCAACCACATCTTTTACCATCTCTATGCCGTCGATCCCGCGAAGCTCCCGCCATGAACCGCAAAACTGTTTTCCGCGCCGTCATCGCCGCTGGCTGACATCACGGAAGAGCCACGCGCGGGCGTAAGTCCAGTCGCGCTTGGCGGTCGGTGCTGAGATGCCGAGCACGTCGGCGGCTTCGTCGATGGTGAGGCCGGCGAAGTAACGCAGCTTCACCAGTTCGGCCTTGCGCGCGTCGTGTGCAGCGAGGGCATCAAGGGCGTCGTGGACGGCGAGCAGTTCGTCGTCCGGCGACGGCGCGGCGATTTCGATTTCGTCCGCGTCGAGTTGCGCCTGCCCGCCGCCGTGGCGCGCGGCGAGTTTGCGGCGGGCGCGGTCGATGAGGATGCGGCGCATGGCCTCGGCAGCGGCGCCGAAAAAGTGCGCGCGGCTTTTCCAACGCTGGCCGTCGCCGCCGAGACGCAGCCAGGCTTCATGCACGAGCGCGGTTGGCTGCAAGGTCTGGCCGGGCGCTTCGCGCGACATCTTCGCGGCGGCGAGCCGGCGCAGTTCGGAATAGACGAGCACGAGCAATTGGTCGGCGGCCACTGGGTCGCCTTCCTGGAGGGTGTCGAGAAGCTGGGCGAGGTCGTTCATGGGGTTACCGGGTAGTGCGGTCGGGAACGGGCGCGGACACTCCTGCGCCTTATTTCGCGGCGGGCTGCTCCTCCTTCCACCACGTTTGCACTTCTTCCGGGGAAGCCGTTATCCACACCTTGGCCGTCCCGTCCTGACTTCCCGTGACAATCCGCCGACCATCGGAGGAAAAAGCCACCGAGTTGATCGCGTCTAAGTGCTCTGCGGAAGTGCCTTCCAAGTCCGGTTTTGATGAAAGAGGAACCGAGTAGTCCGCATCTACATTCCCCTTGAGCGTGAGCAATTCGCGGCCTGTCTTCGCGTCCCACAACTTGGCAGTTCTGTCGTGGCTTCCCGTGATAATCCGATGGCCATCAGGAGAAAAGGCAACTGAACAGACTGCTTGATGGTGCCCCTTGAGGGTGAGCAATTCATGGCCATGCACTACGTCCCACACCTTGGCAGTTCTGTCGTCGCTGCCCGTGACGATCCGCCGACCATCTGAGGAAAAGGCAACCGAACGGATCCATCCTTTATGCCCCTTGAGAATGAGCACTGCGCCGCTACTCTCCGCGTCCCACATCGTAGCTGTATGGTCTTCGCTACCCATGAGAATACGCCTACCATCGGGAGAAAAGGCAACCGAAGTCACCGGATAGGGATTAGGCCCCTCGAGGGTAAGCAGTTCGTGGCCCGTCTTGGCGTCCCACACTTTGGCCGAATTGTCCACGCTGCCCGTGACGATCCGCCGTCCATCGGGGGAAATGGCGACAGAAGTGACCACGTATTTATGCCCCTTGAGCGTGAGTAGTTCGCGGCCATTCTCCGCATCCCATACCTTGGCGTTAGCATCGAAGCTGCCAGTGACAACTTGCCGACCATCGGGGGAAAAGACAGTCGATATGACCCGGCCCGTATGCCCCTTAAGCGTGATTATTTCGCGGCCCGTCTCAGCATCCCACACTTTGGCGGTATGATCCTCGCTACCCGTGACGATCCGGCGTCCATCCGGAGAGAGCGCCACCGAAAAAACCTCACCGTTATGCCCCTTGAGGCTGATCTGTCCACGGCGATCCTCCGCGTCCCAAACCTTGGCCGAAAGGTCCTCGCTACCCGTGAGAATCCGCCAACCATCTGGGGAAAAGGCAACCGAATAGATGCACCCTCCATGCCCCTTGAGAGTCAGCAGTTCGCGACCGTTGTCCACGTCCCACACCTTCGCTGTATTGTCCGTGCTCCCCGTAACAATCCGCTGACCATCTGGGGAAAAGGCAACCGATAAGACCCGTTCGGCGCGCGTCATGAGGGTGAGCAGTTCGCCGCCGTTTTTCACGTCCCATACCTTGGCCGTTCTGTCGTCGCTGCCCGTGACAATCCGCCGCCCATCTGGGGAAAAGGCGATTGAATTGATCTGTCTAGTATGCCCCTTTAGGGTGAGCAGTTCGCGGTCACTCTCCATGTCCCACACCTTGGCCGTATTGTCCGGGAGGCCCGTGACAATACGCCGAGCATCTTGAGAAAAGGCAACCGACCTGACCCCTCCTGGGCAGTTGAGGGTGCGTAGTTCGCGGCCCGTCTCTGAGTCCCACACCTTGGCTGTCTTGTCATTGCTGCCTGTGACAATCCGCCGACCATCTGGGGAAAAGGCAACAGACAAAACCGATCCTATATGAAATGTGAGGGGGGCGCGAATCCAACCATTGGCGGGGTGCATTTCACCTGAAAAGTCATATGCTTTATGCCCCTTGAGCGTGAGCAGTTCGCGGCCCGATGCAGCGTCCCAAACCTTGGCGATACCGTCGAAGCTGCCCGTGACAATCCGCCGACCGTCTGGGGAAAAGGCACCCGATAAGACCGATCCTGTATGTCCCTTGAGGGTGAGCAGTTCGCTGCCCGTTTCCGCGTGCCAGACCTTGGCTGTATTGTCCTGGCTGCCCGTGAGAATCTGTCGGCCATCAGGAGAAAAGGCGACTGATCTCACAGTGCTCTCATGTCCCCGCAGCGTTCGTAACTCCAGATGAGTCTGTCGCTGCCAGTAGAACCATTCAAAACCCCGATTGGGATATGTGCGGGTTTCCTCGATGATTTCCCGCAACCGGCCAACGTTAGCGCGCTCCCACGCCCCTTGAGCCAGGTTCATCTTAGCTGTGTAGAGGTTGCCCTCGGCCACCTCCCGCGCGGTCTCGGCGAAGTGCCGCTGATCCTTTGCCTCACCCTCGGCCGTCCGCGCACGGTCACGTTCCGCGCCGACAAGCCCCTCCGCGTGAGTCGCGCGCACCGCCTGCCAACTGCTGACGGCAATCCCGGCGAGCAAAGCCAGCACCACGGCGCTGCCGGCGGCGAAGGCGGTGCGGTGCCGGCGCGCGAGTTTCTGGAGCAGGTAGGTGGTGCTTGGCGGACGGGCGACGACGGGTTTGCTCGTGAGATGCCGCTCGATGTCGTCGGCAAAAGCGTTTGCCGTGTCGTAGCGGCGGATACGGTTTTTCTCGATCGCCTTCATTACGATCCAGTCGAGGTCGCCGCGCAAGAGCCCGATGAGTTTCGCGCTTTCACAATGGCGATGCTGCGCGACGGCGATCATGGCGTCGGCGGCCATCGTGCTCAGCGCGGTCGAGGGGCGCGGCGGCTCCTCCTCGCGGATAACGCGCCGCATTTCATCGAGGCCGCGCTTCATCAACGCCGCGGGATCGAACGGCGGGCGACCGGTGAGCAGTTCGTAGAGCAGGACGCCGAGCGCGTAGATGTCGGTGCGCGTGTCGATGTCCAGCCCGCTCATCTCCGCCTGCTCGGGCGACATGTAGAGCGGCGTGCCGATCATCTGCTCGAACTGCGTGAAGAGCGTGAGGTCGGTGAGCCGCTGATGCGTCGCCTTGGCTACGCCGAAGTCGATGACCTTCGGCACGGGCACGCCGTCGTGCAGGGTGACGAGGATGTTCGACGGCTTGAGGTCGCGGTGGATGATGCCTTTCTGATGCGCGTGCTGCACGGCGTGGCAGACGGCGATGAAGAGCTGGAGCCGCTCGGCGGTCGGGAGGTTGGCTTGGTCGCAGTAGTCGGTGATGCGAATGCCGCGCACCAATTCCATGACGAAGTAGGGTCGTCCGGTCGGCGTCGCGCCGGCGTCGAACACCTTGGCGATGTTGGGGTGATCCATCATTGCCAGCGCCTGCCGCTCCTGGCCGAAGCGCGCGACGACCTCGCGCGTGTCCATGCCGAGCTTGATGATCTTCAACGCCACGCGCCGCCGCACGGGCTGCTCCTGCTCGGCCATCCAAACGACGCCGAAGCCGCCTTCGCCGATCTGCTGGAGAAGCTTGTACGGGCCGATGCGCTCGCCGGCTTCCTCGGGTTTGAGGCGCGCGAGTTCCGCCTCGACCTCAGGCGAAAGTGGCGTGGTCGCTTTCATAAAATCTCCCCGCGCCTCATGCGCGGCGAGCAAAGCCCGCACTTCCGCGAGCAGGGCGGCATCGCCTCCGCATTCCTCCGCGAGAAAGGCCGCGCGCTCGGCGGGAGGGCGCTCCAGTGCGGCGCTGAAGGCGGCTTCGGCGCGATTTTGCGGATGCGCTGGCGGAGGCGGAGGAGGCGCTGGATTCGGTCGCGGCCTCGGCGGTGGTGGTGGCGGAGTCATTCCGGTAGTGGATTCATACCCATTCATGCGCGATTCGGCGAGGAAATGGATCATCGAGTGTTGCGGCACGCCGCACCGTCGCGCCCGACGCAGAAAGCGGCTCGCGGATTTTGCGGGAATGCTGAAAGCTGCCGCCATGAATGATTCCTACGATTTCATCGTGCTCGGCGGCGGCAGCGCGGGCTATGCGGGCGCGGTGACGGCCGCGGGTCTCGGGTTGAAAGTTGCGGTCATCGAGGGCGGAGCGGAAGTGGGCGGGCTGTGCATTTTGCGCGGGTGCATGCCGAGCAAGACGTTGCTGGAAAGCGGGCATCGCGCGGAGGCGATCCGCGGCGCGGGCGAGTTTGGGCTGCGCGCGGAATATCTCGGCGCGGACGGGGCGGCGATTCGCGCGCGGAAGCGGCGGTTGATCGGGGAGTTTGCGGATTTCCGGCGCGAGCAGTTGGAAGGCGGGCGCTTTGAGTTCATCCGGGGGACGGCGAGTTTTGCGGACGCGCAGCACGTCGAGGTGCGGCTGCGCGAGGGCGGTTTGCGGGTGCTGGAAGGGCGCGCGTTTCTCATCGCCACGGGATCGAAGATTCACTGCGTGGAAATCCCCGGTCTCGCGGAAACCGGCTACGTGACGAGCGATGACGTGCTCGATGCGGACATGATTCCCGCGTCGGTTATCGTGCTTGGCGGCGGAGCGATTGCGCTGGAGATGGCGAGCTTTTATGCCGGGGTCGGCACACAGGTGACGGTCATCCAGCGCAGCGCGCAGGTGCTAAAGGAGGCGGACGCGGATGTGGCGGAGGCGCTCACCGAGGCGATGGAGAAACGCGGCGTGCGCATCATCTGCGACACAGCGCTGCGCGGCGCGCGGCGCGAAGGCGGGAAGAAGCGCGTCGAATTCACGCACGATGGACGGGAGGATTTTGTGGAGGCGGATGAAATCCTCTGCGCCCTCGGCCGGAAGCCGAATCTCGGCGGCCTCGCGCTGGAGCGCGCGGGCGTCACGGTGCGCAAGGCTTGTCTTGCGGCGAATACCCATCAGCAGTCCCAAGCCGCGCACATTTTTGCCGCGGGCGATGTGTGCAGCCCGCTCGAAGTCGTCCACGTCGCGGTGCAGCAGGGTGAAGTCGCCGCGCGCAACGCCGCGCGCCGGCTCGGCCGGCTCGGCGGCGAACTGGAAGCCATGGACTATGCGCTGAAACTTTTCGCCGTTTTCACGCATCCGGAGGTGGCCAGCGTCGGCCTCACCGAGCGCGAGTGCGCGGAGCAAGGGATCGCCTTTGCCGCCGCGAAATATCTTTTCGCCGACCACGGTAAAGCGCTGGTGCGCGGGGCGACGAACGGGTTTGTGAAACTTATCGTCGCGCGCGACACGCGGCGCATCCTGGGCGCGGCGTGCGTCGGGCCGGAGGCGGCGGAGCTGATCCACGAGATTGTCGTCGCGATGCACTTTCACGCCACCGCCGGCGACCTCGCGCGCATCCCGCACTACCACCCCACGCTGAGCGAAATCTGGACGTATCCGGCGGAGGAGCTGGCAGAGTCCTGATTTGCTTCCCTCCTTCACAACGGCCCCGACATTCTCTAGTGTCGCCCCATGTTCCCGCGGGTCGCGGCACCTGGCGGTTGCGCTGGCCCGGCATCGCGTGGCAGAGCTATTTTATTGAGCACAAGGCTGGACTCACTGCGGCAGGCTGGACCGTCCTCGGCGTGCTCACGACCGCGCCAGGCGCGGGCACCCTGCATCCGCTGCCGCCGACCGGTGGTGCAACCGCGGGCTTTTGTCGCCTGCGCATGCCGCGGTAGCATCGCCGCGTAAAATGTCCTGCCGCCATCGCCGACGGGCGAATTTTTGCGGCATTTCGCGGCCGACGTTGACACCTTTTTTCGGGCGCACCATAGTCGCCTCCACATCGTCTCCGCGGGCCGTTTTCGACCAACGAAAACAAGGCGCGCGGTCATCCACAAGCGCGGGCGACCGCAATACCCAGAAACTTACATAATCACTTCCATGGCTGACATTCATCCCGGCAAAAACCTTCTCTCCGCCGACGTCGAAATCAAAGGCTCGATCAAGTTCCAGAACGAACTCACCATCGACGGCAAGGTCGAGGGCGAGATCACTTCCACCGGCACGCTGACCGTCGGGGAAAACGCGGAAATCCGCGGCGAGATCAAAACGAAGTCGGCGACGGTGCTCGGCAAAGTACATGGCAACATCACCGTCGAAGAACGTTGCGAGCTGAAGGCGCGTGCGGTCCTCCACGGCGATCTCAAAGCAGCGCGGCTGGTCATCGAGGAAGGCGCGACCTTTGTCGGAAAATCAGAAGTCACCCCGAACAAGGGCGCGGTGCGTCCGGAAGGTGGCCGCTCGGAGGCCGCCGCGCGCCCGGCCGCTGCCGCCCGCTAAACGCGGCCCCTCGTGGCCTCCAATACCCCGAAGCAGCCTGAGAAAGTCAGTGCTGACTGTCCGCACTGCGGATTCAGCCAGCTCGAGTCGGCGTTTGCCAAATCGACTTTCTGCCGCAAGTGCGGGCAGCATTACTCGATCGAAAAGCTGCTGGCCAAGGAAGTCGCGAGCCTCAAGGGGCCGTCCATCTTCGATAAGCTGTCGAAGATGGTCTCGGGGGAGAAAATTCGCGACATCTGCTGCTTCAGTTGCGGCCACCATCAGCAGGTCAGCAGCCAGGCGCAGTCCAGCCAGTGCCCGCAGTGCAGTTCTTACGTGGACCTGCGCGATTTCAAAATCGCGGGGCCGTTTGGACGCAGCATCCAGACGCAAGGCGAGGTGGTGATTGGCTCAAAAGGGGATGTCACGAGCGCGAAAATCTCCTGCGGTTCAGCGCTCGTCGAGGGCAAGCTGCGGGGCCTCCTTTTCTGCACCGGGGTGGCGCGCGTCAAAGTGCAGGGGAAATTCCTCGGCAATATCGACGCGCACCAACTGGTCGTCGAGAAGAAGGCGAACGTGGAATTCGTGCGGCCGGTGAAAGCGCAGTCCGTGACCATTCAGGGCAAAGCCTCCGCACTCATCCACTGCGACGGCTGCGTGACCATCGCGGTCGGCGGGACGCTCGAAGGGACCGTGCATGCGCGGGCGATCAGCGTTGAGAAGGGCGGCATTTTCAGCGGCGAATTGTTCATCGGCCAGGACGAGTTGATCCAGGCGGAACTGCTGGGCTCAACGGACGAAACGACAGGATTTGTCGGTGGGGATGCGCCGGAGTTTGGCCCGGCGTAGGGCTGGATGACGTGATCCCCGGAGGAACGTACGATGAACCGTCCACCGGAGTAGTGGCTCGGTTTCAAAAACGTTTGCTCTGCGCTTACTTCTTGAGCTGCTTGATTTCCTGCGCGGCCATCTGCGACACGATGTTGTCGGGGTAGCGCGTCGTCACCTGCTCGTAGAGGAGGCGGGCCTCGTCGGTCTTGTCTTTCGCTTTGAGCAGACGGGCCTGCGCCAGGAGCGCCACGGGGGTGCTGAAGCTGGTCGCATAGCTCGTGGAGACTTTCTGATACATGGCGAGCGCGTCGTCCGCTTTGCCCTCGGCTTCGAGGTTCGTCGCCAGGCTGGTCCACGCACCGCTGATGAGGGGGTGCTGGGGAAATTTTTCGGTGAAGGTTCGGAGCTGGGCCGAAGATTCGTCAATTTTGCCGTCCTTGCGGAGCTGCTCCGCGAGCAGCAGGAACGCATCGCCCGCCGCCGTCGTGGCGGGATATTCCGCGATAACTTTGCGATAGTCGTCCGCTGTTTTCGCTCCGGCGAGGAGCTGCCGCGCGCCTTCGAGTTGACGCAGGCGCGACCATTCCGAAATGCCAAACACCGCCATGCCGACGACCAAGAGCCCGGCGAAGAGCAGGATCTTGGTCCGATACTGAATCCAGAAAACCAGCGGATCGAATCCGGTTTCCGGGGGTGTGGTGATTTCGACAGGGCTGGACATAGGGCGGGGAAGGTTGCAAAGGCCCTGCGTCAGCGCAAGCCCGCAATAGATTGTGGCCGCGGCCCGCGCGCGGGGGTGGCGGGCCGGAAAGTATCTGATATATCGTGGGCCAACCCGGCGTCGTTTCGGGTTTTTAGTTTTCCCCAATATCCATGCCTTTTCCTGTGCCTCGCAGTGTCTCTCTCTTCGTGAAAAAATTAGCGTTCGCTATGGGCGCGCTGGGGTGCCTCTGCGCGGCTCCGGGACTGCACGCGCAAACCTCGACTTACGTGAACTTCGAGTCGCATCAGACGCGGCCGATCTGCCTCTCACCGGATGGTACACGGCTTTTTGCGGTGAACACGCCGGATGGCCGCCTCTCGGTTTTCGATGTGTCAAATCCGGCGAACCCCGTGCCGGTGCTGATTCGCGAGATACCGGTGGGGATCGAGCCGGTCTCGGTGAATGTGCTTTCGAATGACGAGGCGTGGGTCGTGAACGAAGTCTCCGACTCGGTGAGTATAGTGTCGGTCGCGGCGGGTGGGGTCACGGCCACCCTGGCCTGCACGGATGAGCCGGCGGATGTGGTTTTCGCGAACGGCAAGGCCTTCGTCTCCTGCTCGCAGAACAACCTGCTGCGGGTCTTCGATCTCTCCACGCATGCCGCGACCGCCACGATTCCGCTCCAGGGGCTGAATCCGCGGTCGCTGGCGGTGAGTGCCGATGGGACCAAGGTGTATGCGGCCTTCAAGCTCTCGGGCAACCGCACCACGCTGCTCCCACCGAGTCTCGCGCCAGCGCCGCCGCCTCCGACCACTCCCGGACTGCCAGCACCGCCGCAGGTCGGGCTCATCGTGAGCGCGGACGATCCGCGGCTGAGCCCCGCGCCGAACATGCCGGACCATGATGTGGCGGAGATCAGCACGGTCTCGCTCAACGTCACGCGCTACTTCACGGGCACGGGCACGGTGAATTTTTTCGTCGCCGCGCGCCCAGCGAGCGATGAGCTGTGGATCGCCAATACCGAGGCGCGGAATCTCCTTCAGTTTGAGCCGGTGCAGAAAGGGCACAGCGTGGACAATCGAGTTACCCGGGTGAACACGGCGGGTGCCGGGACGGTCACGCCGTTTGATCTCAATCCCGGCGTGGACTACCTGCTTTTTCCGAACAATGCCGCGCTCACGACGGCGCTCGCCCAGCCGACCGCCCTCGCCTTCACGCCGGATGGTGCGGTGTTCTGGCTGGCAAGTTTCGGCACAGATCGCGTCGCGAAAATCGACGCGGCGACCGGGGCTGTGCTGACACGCATCGAGACGGGACCGACGACCGGCAGCGCCGCCGATCCGCGCAACAAGCGCGGGCCGCGCGGCCTCGCGCTCCACCCCACCAACAGCCGGCTCTACGTCTCGAATCGCCTTTCCAATACGATCTCCGTGGTTTCCACCACCGGCGAAATCGTGGTCGCCGAAATTCCGGCCGGCAGCTATGACCCGACACCGACGGTCATCCGCCAGGGCCGTGGCTTTCTCTACGACGCGCGGCTCTCCGGCAACGGCACGCAATCGTGCGCTTCCTGCCATATCGATGCCGATCGCGACGAACTGGCTTGGGACTTGGGCGATCCCGGCGGCTCGATGCAAACCGTGACGACGCTCGGCGGGGCGGTGGTTCTTTCCATGCACCCAATGAAAGGCCCAATGACGACGCAGACGCTGCGCGGGATTTCAGACACGACCCCGCTGCATTGGCGCGGGGACCGCGCAAGTTTCACTTCTTTCAACCCCGCCTTTGCCTCGCTTCTCGGCGGCTCGCAGCTCAGTACTGCAGACATCAACGCCTTCCGCGATTTCATCAACACGATCGTCTTTGAGCCGAATCCGAACCAAAACCTCGATCGCACCATGCCGGCGCTTTTTCCGCCCGGGGACCCCGGTGCGGGCGATCCAAATGCCGGGAGGAACACATTCCAGAATGAGAATTACCAACCCAGCCTGCGCTGCAACTCCTGCCACTCGCTGCCGACTGGCACGAATCGCCAGATCATTACCGCTGCGGCGCTTCAAGAGAGCCAGGATTTCAAGATCCCGCACCTGCGCAACGTGTATCAGAAGCGGCATTTCAAGCGTAGCGCGACGGAAGTCTCGCTGAGCGGCTTTGGCCTTATCCACGATGGCATGGATCCGGACATCGTCACATTTCTCTCCCGGCCCGTGTTTGGGACCTTCTCCGCTGACCTCACGCGCCAGCGCAACCTCAGTGCGTTCATGCAATGCTTTGACACCGGCACCGCCCCCGCGGTGGGGCACACGCGCACGGTGACGGCGGCCACGCTGGCTGGCAGCGGTGCGGTTTGGTCAGTGCTCGAAGGGCAGGCGGCGGCGACCAACTGCGACGTCATTGTTCGCCTGCTCGAAAATGGCGGGCGGCGCGGCTTTCTCTATCGCCCGGCGACAAATGATTACCTGAGCGATCAAATCGCGCTCGGGGTGTTCTCCCGGGCCGCGCTCGAAGCGCAGATCGCGGGCGGCGCGACGGCTTCCGTCATGGGCGTTTCGCGCGGCAGCGGCCAGCGCCTGGCGCTGGATCGCGACGGCGACGCGTTGCTCGACGCGGACGAACCTCTGCCCCGTCTCGATCTCGCCTTCGCCGCCGGCATGCCGCGGCTGGCGTGGCCGGTCCTCAATGCCGCGCATGTCCTCGAATTCACAGACTCCCTCAATCCGCCGAACTGGCAGCCCGTCACCGAGCCGCGCAGCACGGCCGGCCTTTTTATCGAGATCCCCGATCCGACGGCCGGCTCGCAGCGCTACTACCGGCTGCGCCAGCCGTAGGCGCGGCTTCCGCGCTCAGTCCCGTCGCGCGAGGAGCCGGTGCTCCTGCGTCGTCTTCACGATGCTCTCCGCGGGCACGATCCCGCGCCAGACCGTGCCCGGATAGAGCAAGGCATGCCGCCCGATGAGCGAGCCGGGATTGATCACCGAGTTGCACCCGATCTCGGCGCGGTCGCCGATGATCGCGCCAAACTTTTTCAGCCCCGTCGGCACCAGTCCTTCCGGCGTCGGAATCGTGATCTCGGTGTGGTCGAGCTTCACATTGGAAAGGATCACCCCGGCGCCGAGATGTCCGCGGTAGCCGATGATCGAGTCGCCGACGTAGCTGAAATGCGGCACCTGCGCTTCGTCGAAAATGATCGTGTTCTTAAACTCGCACGAGTTGCCCAGCACACAGCCCGAGCCCACGATCACATTCTCCCGGATGTAGCAGCCGTTGCGGATCTCGCAGCCCTCGCCGATCCACGCCGGCCCTTTGATCATCGCACCCTGCTCGATGACCGTGCCTTTGCCGACAAAGACAGCGCCGCTGATGAAGGGCTTGCCAACCAACCGCCCGTTGATCGCGGGTTTCAGCCGGAATTGCAGGTAGCTCGTGATCTGCTTCAGCGCGTCCCACACGTTGGTGGCGTTTTCAAAAAGCATGCGGTGCTCCGTATGGTTCAGATCGAGATAGTCGGAGGGCGCAAAAATCATGGCGCGTGTTTGTAGCGGGCGGCGATGCCAGGCACAAACTTTCTCGCAGGGGAGTGCCGTACACGAAACGACTGCAAGGAATGCCGCGGCACTCCTTGCAGTCGCACTAGCTTTTCTGCCGATCCCTTACGCGGCCACCGGCCAGCGGCGTCGTGCCGCGAAGAGTCCGAGGCCGCCGAGGAGCAACGCGGCGCTGCTCGGCTCAGGCGTCGGGGTGACGGTGATCGAGCCGTTCGGATTGATCTCAAAGACGCCGCCGCTGGCGCTCTGGAGAGTCTCGCCAAAAGATGCGCCGGCCGGGCCGCCATCCGCGCCACCGGCCGCGCCCCAGAAGATGGGATCCGGATCGTAGAGGCCGGTGTTGGGATTGATGCCGCCACCGGGGAGCGGTCCGCCGGGAGAGGGGGGATTCGCAAACCCGGCGGGAATGCGCAGCGGCACTTCGAGTTCGACGAGGAGATGAGGGATGCCGGAAAGCGACGAAGGCCCGAAGCCGGCCGCACCGGTGATGCCGAACGCAGACGCGAGGCCATCGGGGTTTCCATCGAGGTTCAGGTCGATGAAGACATCAAAGAAGCTTGGGGGGACGCCGACGCCTGAGTCACCTTTGATAGTCGAGGCACCTTTGCCAGCGAAGAGCACGGCGATCGAAGTCCGGTCACCTGTCGGACGACCGGGCAGCGTGACTTGAAAGGCCACGCTGGCGAAGACTTCGCCTGGCGCAATAATCGGGTTCGTGCGCGGAAGGAAGTCATACATGAGATACAGCGCGGGGTCGGCCAGCGGGGTGCTTTGGGCGAGAGTGGCGTAGAGCAGGCTGTTCGCGAGGGGATTGCCGAGCGTCGTGGGCACGGCGGTCGTTCCAGGTGACGAAATGAAGGCGGAGGGCGTCACGTCGGACCATTCCGCCGCGCTGGTAAATTGCCCGTCCACAATGACCGGAAACGCGCTAAAAGGCTGCGTCGTGCTCTGGGCGGTCCCGGACGCGGCGAACACCAGGCTCGCGGTGGCGGCGAGCAGGCCGGAGAGAATGAACTTGGGGGATGCAGCGCGGAGTGGAGCGCTGGAGAACTGGAACTGTGGGGATGTTGTCATGTTGTTTCGGGGGTTTAGTCAGTCGAATGACTGACGGGAATAGTGTGTAGTTGTGACGGAACAAGCGGGCCTGTCGATTTAAAAATTACAGAGAAACGTAATTTTTGCAGCCCACGCTGCAAAGCCCGCCCGACCAAGGCACTCCGGCGAACCGCCTCGATTCAGCGGAGGGTCAGTTTTGGGCCGTTTTTGGTGTCCTTGACGTCCCAGCCGAGGACGGCAACGGCTTCGCGGAGGCGGTCGCTTTCGACCCAGTCCCGGGCCTCCCGCGCCCGCTGCCGCTCGGCCACGAGCGCGCTGACTTCGGCGGGGATGGCGGCGCTTTCGCGCTGCACGGCGAGGACGCCATCCATGCGGCACCAGTCGGAGAGGAGTTGAGCGGCTTGGGCTGGCGGGATGTCGGTGTGGTCGAGCGTGGCGTTGGTTTCGTGAATGAGATCGAAGAGATGGCTGAGGGCGGCGGAGATGTTGAGGTCTTCGTCGAGGGCGTCGAAGAATTTTCCGACGTGGGTGGACAGCGGCGTGGGCGCAGGTGCGGCCTCGGCGGCGTGGCTGGCGAGACGCGCGGCCCATTCGTCGATCCGCCGGAGCGCGGCACGGGCGGCCTCGAGCCCAACGAAGGTAAAATTCAGCGGCAGGCGGTAGTTGACCGAGATCAGGGCGTAGCGGATTTCGCGGCCGGTGAAGCCTTTGGCCAGGAGGTCGCGCAGGGTGTAGAAATTGCCGAGCGATTTGGACATTTTCTGCCCCTCGACCATGAGGTGCGCGCAGTGCAGCCAGTAGCGGACGAACTTCTTCCCCGTGCAGCATTCACTCTGCGCGATCTCGGCTTCGTGATGCGGGAAAATATTGTCCACGCCGCCGCAATGAATATCCAGCTCGGGGCCGAGCAGAGTGGTGGCCATGGCGCTGCACTCGATATGCCAGCCGGGCCGTCCCGCCCCCCATGGAGCGTCCCAGCGCACCTCGCCATCCGCCTCATCCCACGCCTTCCAAAGCGCGAAGTCGCCGATGTTTTCCTTTTCGTATTCGTCGCTGTTCACGCGACCGCTGGGGCGCAGCTCGTCGAGATTGAGGTGGGCGAGCTTTCCGTAGTCGGGGAATTTCGCGAGGCGGAAATAGATGCTCCGATCCTCGGCTTGGTAGGCGATATCCTGGGCGAGGAGCTGTGCGATCATGCCGATCATCCGCTCGATATAGCGTGGTTCGGTGGCGGCGGGGAAATGGTCGGCGCGTTTGATGCCGAGCGTTTCGAGGTCGTGAAAAAAAGCGTCCTTATAGACTTGGGTGAAGTCGGCCAACTGACGGCCCGCAGCCCGCGCGCCGCGGATGGTTTTGTCGTCCACGTCGGTCAGGTTCATCACGCGCTCGACCTCGTAACCGCGCGCTTCGAGATGCCGCTGGAGCAGATCCTCGAAGACATACGCGCGGAAGTTTCCGATGTGCGCGTGATTATAGACCGTCGGCCCGCAGGTGTACATCTTCACGCGCTTCCCAACGGAATCGAGCGGGGTGAAATCCTCGACTTGGCGCGAGTACGTGTTGAAAAGACGGACGGGCATTGGTGTTCCTCTTCCTCCTCCTCCAAAAAGAGGAGGTTAAGAGGAAGAGACGGAAGTTGGTTTTCTCAACCGCCTTTAGAACTCCAGGCGCACGCCGCCGGAGATGTTGTTCGAGCTGTAGTTCGAGCGGGCGATGTCGCCGTCGTAATAGACGTAGGTCGCGGTGCGCTCGTTCCAGAGGACGGCGAAGCCGGCACCGAGAAGCAGGCTGTCGCGGCCGATCTCTGCGCCCTCGACGTTGAAGCTGTCGCCCCCATTGGCGAAGACCGATTCGATGCCATAGGCGCTGTCGCCATAGTGATGCTGCCAGGCGGCGCGGAGTTCCGGTTTCACGACGACCCCGCCGATGTGCCATTCGTAATTCGCCTTCATGCCGAGCGCCGTGCGGTAAGATTCGGCAGACTGGGACTCGTAGTTGAGCGGAGCCAGCGAGCCGCGTTCGCCGTAGCCATTGAAGCCGATATTCGTGTACTGGAGGCTGGCCGTGGGGCCGAAGGTCACGCCGTTGCTTTTGAAGTCGTAGCCGACCGCGAGCAGCGCGTTGAATTCGCCGCCGCTGGTCGTGCCGCGCGCCGCGCCTTGGAGGGCGCTGCGGCGAGTGTCGTAGCTGTTAAAGCCGCCCTGCAACGCGGCATCGACGTAAAAGCCCTCGTTGAAGTAGGTCGCGTAAACACCAAATTTTCCACCGTCCACGGTGACGTCACCGTTGCCGGAGAGTTCGGCGCTGCTGCGGGCGTAGCCGGCGTTGATGCCGACGGCAAAGTGCTCGTTGATTTTGTAGTCGAAACCGAGGGTGAAACCGCCGGAAGCGAGGTCGTAGCCACTGGCGTTCTGGGTGGTGCCAACGTGGGTCCACTCGCCGACGCCGGTGAAGAAGACGCCGTAGCGGTTTTCCTTCGGCGGTCGGATTTCCTTGGTGCCCGGGCCTTCCGTGCTCGCCTTGCCTTCCGGGCCGGCGAGGCCGGAGTTCGGGGCGAGATAGCTGCCGCTGTATTGCGGCATGAGGCCGGAGACAGCGAGGCCGGCGGCGCTGAAGCCTGCGGCTCCCGCGCGGATGTCATCCAGCCGTCGGATGAGGTTGGCGGTCTGCACATTGGCTTGCGCGAAACCGAGGGTGTAGAGCGCCTGGATTTCCTCCGCGGCGATGAGGTCGAAGTCATGCGGCAGATTGGCGAGCGGCTGATCATCGAGGAAGTCGATGAGCTTCGCCTGCTTCTTGTTGGAAGAGATCCGGTCGAGCGCGCTGGCCACGGCGCGCTGGTTGGGCGTGAGGCCCTCGAGAGCGGCGAATTCCGCGAAGGATCCCTGCACTGCCGCAAGCGAGACCGCGTTGGCTTCGTAGATGACATCGGTCGTCACAATCGAATCTGAGCTCGCGAACGGATTATCCACGGTGGCAAACTCGCCGAGGACTCCGCCGCGGGCGGTGAGGAAGGTGATCTTGTCCCCGACCTTCAGCCGCGTGCCTTTGACATCGACCAGCCGCAGGTTGCCGCTGAGCGCGGCCTGGCCGCCCACATTGACCAGATCATGCTGTCCGGGGTTTTTGCCGGCGATCTCGATGATCAGGGTGCCCGCGGGGGACTGGATGTAGTTCCCTCCGATGGTGAAGGTGCCGGCTGATTTTCCGGGGCTGAAGACCCCCGAGTTGGTCACATTGTGGGCGGCCATGCCGGTGCCCATGAGCGTCCCGGCGAAGTTGATGGCCACCGTCGGGCTTTGCACCGAGCCGTCGAGAACGAGGACGCCATTGTTAATGTTCGTGTTGCCCGTGTAAGTGTTTTTGCCGGTCAGGATCAGGGTGCCTGGAGTGTTTTTGGTCAATTGTCCGCCCACGCCACCGGCCGGGTCCCTCGTATCCGTCATCCCCGCGAAACCGTCTTTGATCACGCCGGCGAAATTCCCCGCCCCTACGGTAAGAATGCCGGAACCCAAGCCCACCGTCCCCGAGCCGAACAGCGCGCCGATGGTGTCGGTCTTGTTGAAAAGCTCGAAGCCTTGGAACGGGGTCGGCCCGCTGATGGTGCTCCCGCTGCTGTTCACGGTCACCGTCGCCGTGTCTGAAATCTGGTTGGAGCCGCCGAGGTAATCCACGACGCCATTGCCTTGCACCAAAACGTCGCCCACCACTTTCAATCCACCGGTGGTAAAGACGAGGAACGCGCCGCTATTGATCGTCGTCAATCCGGTGTAAGCGTGGGCGGAGAAGCCGTTGTAGATGAAGGCTACGTAGGGCGCGGTGCCATCGCTGGGCGGGACGAGGCCGGCGGTGTTGAAGGTCACGCCGCCATTGCCGATCACGCCAGAAAAGCTGATTTCGGAGGCATTCACCACGCCGGTGATCGCCCTCACGCCGCCCGCCAGATTGATGTCGCCGGTCAGACTGAGACGGGTGTTTGCCTCAATCGTGAAGTCGCCGAGGACGGTCGTGTCGTTCGAAATTGTCTGGCTATCGACAGTGCTGCCCAGCGTGGTGCCACCGGAGATCACGAGCTGGCCGGTGCCAAACGCCTGATTGGCTGGGTTTCCGGGAGTCACGTCTGCAAAGAGCTCCCCCTCCCGCAGAAAGGTGTTGCCGGTGTACGTATTGTTTCCGGAGAGGGTCTGCCTTCCGCTCCCCACTTTGACGATATCCAGGCTGCGGCCGGCACCGAGGCCGTCGCCATCGCGAATCAGGCCGGCGAAAGTGGTGTCGGTATTGTTACTTCCGATGAAGAGCGTGGCTGGATCGAGACCGCCATTTTGCACGATGCCGCTCGCCGGCCCGGCAAGGGATCCGATGCTATTGGAGAATCCGGCCAGATCGAGCGTCCCGGTCACGATGAACGCCGAAGCCGGCGCGAACGCTCCGGAAACCGCCACACCACCGATGTCGAAGATCACTTCCGCGCCCGCGCTCAAGATGCCCGCCTCGACGCGGGTGATCCCGCTGTAGGTATTCTGGCCGCCCAGACGGAGCTCGCCGGCGGTGGTCTTGGTCAGCGAAATCTGGCTGGCACCGTCCTCGATCACACCGCCGAAGAGGCCGCTTTGGATCGTGTAGGTCGTCGCCGTGCCGGAACTATTGGTCAGGGTGCCGGCTCCCAGAAGATTTTTGATTGTGCTGCCAAAACCATTGGCATCCAAAGCCGCTCCGGCGGCCACCGTGGTGCTCGCGGCGAGGGAGGTGATTTTCTGAAACCCGTCGGCGTTGCCATTTCGCAGCGTTCCAAAATCCACGGCGACGTGCGCGGTGGAATCGACGATGGCGGGCGAAGTCGGAGTGAGGACCACCGCGCCGGTGTTTCCCGCTGAACCGATGGCCAGCGTGGAGTTTGCCCCCAAAGTGAACAGGCCGGTGAAGGTCGCAGGGCTGCCGGCATTGCCATTGGAAAGCCGTCCGCTGGCCCCTGCTTCGATGGTGACGGGCTCGGACGAGGAGAAAGTGCTGCCATCGACCAGGAGCTCGCCGACATCGGTGAAGGTGATGCCGCCTGTGCCGAGTCGGCCGGTGGCGGTGACGGCGATGCGCCCGCCGTTGATGGCCGTGCCCCCGGTGTAGGTGTTCGCGGCGGTCAGGGTCAATGTCCCCGGCCCTGCTTTCGAAAGCCCGGTGGAGCTTTCGATGCCATCCACAATGACGGAGCCGATGGTCAGGCCGCCGGCGGTGTTGTTCTGAATGATCGTCAAGTCATCACCGGACCCGCTCGTCAGCGTACCGCCAGTGAGGGTGCTCAGATTGCCGCCGACATTGCTCGTGACGAGGATGCCGCCGGTGTTGATGACATTGTTTCCCGTGAGCGTCAGCGTTTCCGGGGCCGCGGTGTCGAACCGCAGCGTGTTGGGATTGATGGGGCCGGTCGGAGTCTGGCTGCTATCCACCGAAATATTGGCCCGCGCATAGTTCGCCGGGTTATCGAGCGCCACGGAAGTCAAAGTGTAACCACCGACCGAGGAGAGGCCGACGATGTTGCCGCCGGCGGTATCGGTCGCGTTGACCGCAAAGTCCGTGCCGCCCACGGTCGCAAAAGCGCCGAGAATGCCGCTCGAATTGAGCGTCGAGGTGGTGATGCCATTGGTCGCCGACTGCACGCCGGAAGGGAGCGTAAAATTAACGGTTCCGCCGGGACTGGTGGTGATGGCCCCGAGGTTGAGCACGAGTGGATTGGCCGTGGCGGCGTTCAGCCGAATCGAGGAAACCCCGGCGTTGATCGTCAGACCGTTCACATTCTGGACGTTCGCCGTGCTGGCCCGGCCGGTGAGAACCAGCGCGCCGCCGCCAAGAACCAGCGTCGAGCTGTTGGCCGTGTTGTTGATGATATTCATCGTCGGCGCGCCGGGTGCGGAAAAATCGAGCAGGAGGGTGCCGTTATTGACCGTCGTCGCCCCGTCGTAGGTATTCGCGGCGGTGAGCGTCAGCGTGCCGGCGCCGCTTTTCGTCAGGGCGCCGCCGACGCTGGTCAGCGCTGTGGCCCAGGTGACGTTTTGGCCGTTGGTATCGGCGTTGTAGGCCTGGCCGGCGGCGGTGCTGAAACGGCCGGAATAGTCGTTCTGATTGACCGCCGAGTACTGAAGCGTGCCGCCAGTGAGGACGATCGAGCCCGGATTAGCGGCGACCGACCGACCCAGCGGTCCGGAAGTCCCGACGATTTCCAAGGAGCCGAGGTTGATGGTTCCCGCGCTGAGGGTCGTCACGCCGGTGTAAGTGTTGGGGCCGGTCAGGGTGGTGACTCCCGTGCCGATCTGGTTGACTGCGCCGGCGCCTGAGATCAAACCGCCGACAGTGAGCGCATTGGAACGATTGAACGCGAGGACACTGCCCGCGACCGTGCCGATGGCCGGCGAAGCGAGGGAACCCGTCGTCCCGCCGTCTCCGATCTGCAGGGTGCCGGCGGAAATGGTGGTCGCGCCGGTGTAGGTGTTGGCCCCGGCGAGGATGAGCGTCCCGGCGGTGTTTTTCGTAAGCTTGCCGCCGGGGCCGGAAAAGCCGTCGGCGATGACGCCCGCAAAATTTCCGGCACCTACCGTGAGGGTGGCAGTGCCGAGTTGCACAAGGCCGGTGCTCGCCCCAAAGAGCGAGCCGATGGTTTCGTTGTTATTGTTCAACTGCATGCCCGCGTAGCGATCGCTCCCGAGCAGATTTCCGGGACCATTGATGGTGACTGCTGCGGTATCGGAAATCTGGTTTGGTCTGAAGTAATCCAGCGATCCCGAGCCGTTTTGCACCACATCACCTCCAATCGCGAAGTCCGTCCCGGTCCCCTTATTGAGAACGAGATAGACGTTGTCATTCACCGTGGTCAGTCCCGTGTAGGTATTGGCCACGTCCGAGGCATTGCCAGCGCCGATGATGATGGAGGTGTAGTTGACGGGGCTGTTGAAGGTCACGCCGCCATTGCTGATCACGCCGGTGAAGCTGATCTCCGCGTTGACTGTGCTGCCGGTGATGGCACGCGTCCCGCCATTTAGATCGACGGCACCCGTAAACTTCAGGTGGGTGTTGGCCTCGATGGTGAAGTCTCCGAGTGCATTCACCTTGTTGGCTATGGATTGCCTGTCCACCGTGCTCCCGATCCGGGTGCCTGCAGAAATGTTTAGGTTGCCAGTGCCGAGAGCATTCGCGGTGTTCGCGTAGAGCGTGCCTTGGAGAAGGTTCGTGTCGCCGGTGTAGGTGTTGGTGCCGGCCAGGGTCCATGCGCCAGTGCCGGTCTTGGTGACCGCTCCGGTGCCGGCGATGACACCGGAGATTCTTCCGGGATTGGCTCCATCGAGCGTCAGCGTATTGGCGCCGGCATTGATCCTCGAGGTCACGAATAACTGGCCGCCCGCGACCGACCCGGTGTCGAAGGTTTGCGAGCCCCCAAGGGTGATCCCGGGGATCGCGAAGCTGATCGTTTGGAAGGTCGCGGAATTGTTGACGATGTTGCCCCCGAGGGTGATGGGGCTTCCGCTGAGCGTAAAACTCCCCGCATCGGCGTTGAAGATAAGGCCCGCGACGGTGGTGGTGGCGGAGTTGTTGGAAGAGGAGAGTTGGGAGGTGCCGGCAAACTGGAGGGCAAGGGCGAAATTCGGCGCGGTGTCACCGTCCCAGTTGAGGGCGTTCGACCAAAGTCCGTTGGAGCCGCCGCCATCCCAGATTTGTCCAGCCGACGCGACCTGCGGAAGGGCGGTGGCGATGAGCAGGGCGGCAATGGTTCCAAGGAGTGGCTGGCGGGGTTTGAAGGGCATAAAGGCGGGAGGTTTTACAGTTGGAAAACGGGGACCGGAGGCTTTACCCGGCGGCACTGGGACTGTCAAAGGCATTCTCGGTCGTGGGATGGCCTCTTTTCCCGTCGTTTCCCAACTTTGCGACAACCCTCGCCAAGCCGGCACTTCCCGTTTCGACAAACCTGCCGAAGCCTCCTACGATGCGCCCGTGCCTCCACTCCAGCCTTCCGCTTTCGACCCAGGCCCGCGCTGGTCGGATGACGCTGAAGGGGACGCCACGTTCCCACGCCGGCACTGGATGGCCCTCGCGCTCTGGCTTTTGGCTCTTGCCGGCGCGGTGTTCTGGCTGCATACGCGGCACAACGATTTCCCCTACCACTACCACCCCGATGAAGGCGGCAAAGTCATGCAGGTGCAGACCGGGCGGTGGAATTTCAACCATCCCATGCTTCTCCTCTCCACCGCGAACGCCGCCGTGGAGATGCGGGGCGCATCGCGCGACCCCCAGACCATTGTGGAGGCGGGCCGCACGGTTTCCGCCGGCTTCACCGCTCTGGCGGTGGCGGCGCTGGCGCTGCTGGCGTGGTTCTGGCGTGGCTGGCCGGCCTCGCTGGCGGCGGGCGGGGCGCTCCTCCTGCACCATCAGCTTTTCGAGCTCGCCCACTATATGAAAGAGGACTCCGCGCTGCTCCTCGGGATGGCGCTCACCTTCCTCGCCGCCATCGTTCACACGAGAAAACCATCCACCGGCGCGGTCCTCTTTCTCGGCATCGCCTGCGCGCTCGCCATTTCGGGCAAATACCTCGGCGTCCTCGCGCTCGGGGTGGCGGGACCGCTGCTCTGGCGCGCACCGGCCACCCAACGCTGGAAGTGGACCGGCTGCTTCGCCGCCGCCCTCGCCGGCACTTTCATCCTCGTCAATCTCCCGCTGTTCACCCAACTCGCCACCTTTCGCCAGAGCCTCGATCGCGAAGTCGGCCTCGTTGTCGGTGGCCAGGGCGGCCTGACCCGCAGCGTCCCGCACGCGCAGTACTGGAATATCTTCGTCGATAACACCACGCCCGCCATCTGGGTGCTCCTGCTCGTCTTCCTCCACGCCCGCTGGCGGGAGCGGCGCTCCCTGGTGCTCGCCGAGTGGATGATCATCGCGTTCCCCTTCGCCTACGCCCTCGCGCTCTCGTGCTCGCCAAAATCCAATGACCGCTACTTTCTCCCGGCCACGGCCCTCTTCACCCTTCTCGCCGCCCTCGGGGTGCAGGATGCCGCCCGGCTTCTCGCGCCGTGGTTCCGCCCCTCGCGGGCGGCCGCGTTCATCGCCGCCGTCCTCATCGCCGCCCAGCTCCCCAGCTTCACCCGCTACTGGCTCGCCTTTCAAAACGACGATACTGCGGAAGTCACCGCCTGGCTGCGTGCCGCCCAGGAGGTGCCCGCCGCCGCCGTCATCGCGCGCGACGAGCGCGTCAGCCTCCCGGAGCCCCGCGACCCCGCTGCGCTCCCCCAAAAGGTCCTCGCCTCCCGCTATGCCGCGGACATCGGCTCCCTCGACGAACTGCGCGCCAAAGGCGTCACCCACGTCGTCATCTCCGAGAGCAACTACGGCAGATTCTTCCTCAAGAGCCTGCGTCCGCAGGAAAAGGAAAAGGAAAAAGCCGACTTCGCGCGTCGCAAAGCCTTTCACGAGGAACTGCTGCGCGCCGTGCCGCCGATCAGGCTGCTCTTCGAGCGCCCGCGCGGCACCGTCATCTACCTGCACCCCGGCATCCGTGTGTATCGGATCGTCGGCGAATAGGGCGGACACCGCTTTTCAGGGCGGATTGGCAGCATCCGCCGCGGAGCCGGGCAAGGAACTTTCAAAGATCTCGCGCCGGAGGACGCCGACGAAGGGTAGATTGCGATACTGCTCCGCGTAATCCAGGCCGTAGCCCACGACGAACTCATCGCCGATCTCGAAGCCCGCGAAATCCGCGGCCATCTGCTCGGCGCGCGGCTTCGTTTTGCTGAGCAGCACGCAGACACGCACGGACGCGGGGCTTTCGCTGCGCAGCCGCGCGCAGATCGCGTGGAGCGTGCGCCCGCTGTCGAGGATGTCATCGAGCACCAGCACCTGCCGCCCGCGCACGTCGGGCAGATTGAGTTGGTGAAAGGTCACCGTTCCCGTGCTCTCGGTGCCGCCGTGGTAGCTGGCCACGCGGAGACAATCCAGGCGCAGGGGCAGGGGGATGCGCCGGAGCAGATCGGCGGCAAAGATCAGCGAACCATTGAGCACCGCCACGACCGTCAGCTCCTGCCCGCGATAGGCCGCGGTGATTTCTCGCGCCAGCTCATCCAGCCGGCTCAGGATGGTCTGCTCGTGAAAAAGGATGCGTTCGATGTCTTCGAGCATTGGCGAAAATGACGAATGAGGAATGACGGAAGGAAGAGGGAATGTCGAAGCCCGAATGGCGGAGGCGGCACGCTTTCACTGCGTCTTTCCGATTTCCGGCTTGTCTCGTCATTCGCCATTCGTCATTCGTCATTCCCACCACCAAACTCCACCTCCCATGTCCTGCTTCCACGCATCCATCGAAGGCGCCCAGCACGGGGCCAAAACCCTTCCCGACTTCCTCGCCTACGCCAAGCGCAGCGGCGCGAGCGGCGCCCAGCCCAGCAACTACATGCTCCAGGGCGGGAAACTTTTTCAGTCTGCCAAAGACATCCGCGCGGCTTTTGACCGCGCCGGCATGACGCTCGACGGCATCTCCGCGCACTGCCCGATCTGGGTCCACACCACGGCGTGGACGGGCTCGCCGACGATCCGCCCATTCATCCCGCCGGACGTGGCGAAAAAGTCCGTCGGCGAAATCGAAAAGTGGGCGGAGAACTATGTACTCAAGCTGCTCGATCTGACTGCTTCGCTCGGTGTGAAAGTGCTGCCGATGTTTTGGGGCACGGCCTTTGGTTGGGAGCTGGCGACCGGCTATCCGTGGGGTTTCTGGGCTGGGCCGGGCTACGATCTGATCAAGGAAGGGCAGGAGCGTTTCGTGAAGAAAACGAAGAAAATTCGCGACCACGCCCGCAAGCTCGGGATCAAGCTCTGCCATGAAATCCACCCCGGCACGGCAGCGATGACGGCGGACGATTTCCTGATGCTCGTGAAGATCACCGACGGCGACAAAAGCATGGCCGTGAATGCCGACCCGTCGCACTGCTGGGAAGGCGAGTCGTGGGAGACGCGGTTCACGAAAGTGGGCGCGTACATCTACGCGGCGCATGTGAAAAACTTCGTCATCCGCCCCGGCTTCCCGCTGCGCACGATGGAGCCAAACTGGCCGTCACGCGCGATGCAGTTCACCGATCTGCCGAGCGGCGATCTGAGCATGAATCGCTACGTGGAACTGCTCCTCAATGTCGGCTTTGCCTCGCGCTACTGCCAGCTCCACGGGACCAAGACCGCGCCGCTCGTGGTCGAGGCCGAGAGCGCGCTCCGCGATTTGGACAGCACGAGCGCCAACGGCATCGGCTACGTCCGCGACCAGCTCCTCATCACGCCCGCCGCCGGGAGTTTCGAAGACGGTATGGGCGCCTAGGCCGCTTCGTCCCTTGCTTCTCATCTGGGTCGCACCGAAAGGTGCGGCCCGTTTTTTTCCCCGCAGCGAAAAGCGGGCGCACCCGACGTGAATTCATCCTCTCCCAATCCGACCAGCGCCTGGAGCGTGCTGCGTCAGCCGCAGTTTGCCCGCTACATGGGCGGCGAGGTCATCTCTCTGCTCGGGACCTGGATGCAGATGCTCGCTCAAGGGTGGGTCGTCACCGCGCTGACCACCAGCGCCTTCACCCTCGGGCTGGTCAACTTCGCTTCCGGCCTGCCGATGATCGCGCTGACCATGTATGGCGGCATGATGGCGGATCGTCACGACAAGCGCCGCATCCTCATCGCCACGCAGGTCGTGCAGGCCGCGCTCGCCGTGGCCGTGGGCTGGCTGGTCGCGACGGGGCAGGTGCAGATTTTCCACATCGTCATCGCCGGCATGTGCCTCGGCATCTCCACCGCGTTTGAAATGCCCGCGGCCGCCGCGCTCGTGCCCGAACTGGTCGCGCGCGAACAGCTCTCCGCGGCCATCGCCGTGGATCGCTCGATCTTCCACGCCACGCGGCTCGGCGGCCCGGCGCTCGGGGGCTGGGTCATCGGACATTTCGGCACGGCGTCGGCGTTTTATCTCAACTCCCTGACCTTCGGCGGGCTCATCCTCGCGCTGCTCACGCTTCACCCGCGACCCCGCGGCACGGATGAGGAGGAGCGCGAGCGCCAGACCGGCATGAAGGAAGGCCTGGCCTACGTCCGCGCGGATCGCCCGACCTTCACGATGATCGTGCTGCTGGCCAGTTCCACGGTCTGCATCTCGCCGTTTTTCATGATCCTCATGCCCCTCTACTCGCGGCACGTCCTCCACATCGGCGCGAGCCAGCACGGGTTGCTCATGGCGTCATCCGGCATCGGGGCGTTCGTGGGTTCGGTCTGGCTGCTTTCCATTCGCCGGGACAAGCGCGGCGGTTGGCTGCTGGCTGCCGTCGCCATGATCGTCGTGGCCATGACCGGCCTTGCTGCCGCCCAGACGCTCGTCCACGCCATCACCGCCATGATCGCGCTCACTCTCGGCACGTCCACGCTCTTTGGCTTGGCGAATACCATCGTCCAGGAACGCGCGCCCGACGTGCTCCGCGGCCGCGTCTCGGCCATCGCCGGGCTGAGCTTCTTCGGCATGCTGCCTTTCGCCGGCCTCCTCATCACCGAGTTCGCCGATCTCGCCGGCCTGCGCACCGCGATGGCCGTGAGCGGCGTCGCCTATGGCCTCGTCGCCTGGCTGGTCCTCGCCTTCTACCGCCGCGCCACCGCGGGATGGTATCCCCCGGTGGAAACTCCCGTGCGTCCCATGAAGAGTGCCAACCGATTAGAGTAACGGAAATCCGCTCGGGCTTGGTGAGCGATCGGCCTTCCTTCCTTGGAAGCATAAGGAGCCGTTCAATAACCGCCCATTTGAGCTTGGCGCACTTTTAGTAATGAATACCGTCGGACTCGTGATATCCGTTGATTGCAGACGCTCGGGGTTTCAGAAAACGATTTTCAGCAGGGGAAAAATCGGGGTTTTCGTCTGCACGATTGCAACTGCTTGTTCGGCATTCGCTGCCAACTTTTCCAAAGGCGACAGGGTCGAAACGATCAAGGAAGCGCCACTGTATTTCAAAGACACAACCTTAGTCAGAATGGCCAGAAAGGGTGAGCAATTCACAGTCGTCGGTATCCGATCAGAAGACCAACGCATCTTCGTGGCGGCGCGGGATGCGTCCGGAAAGGAAATCGCCTTAAACCTCGGTGAGGACGAGGTGGCTTTGATCAAGGCGCCGATTCTTAATTCGGCGGTCAGCGACACGTTGAAGACACTCGGAAACGCTGCGAAGGACCAGTCTGGGGGCGTCGCAGCGGATCTCCCGGTGAGCATGCGTGCCCGGACGCCAGAGACGGCACGCCTACGGGCGATCACGCAGAGCGGTGGGAAAAAGGAAAGTGAGGCCACCGTGCTCAAGGGATTGAAATGGCTGGCCGCACACCAAAATGCCGACGGTTCGTGGGCACCCAGTGATCAAAGCGCGATGACGGGCTTCGCGCTGCTCGCCATGCTCGGTCATGGAGAGACATCTGTCTCTGCAGACTTCGGCCCCACGGTGCAGAAGGCCATCGACTGGCTCTTGCAAAATGGCCAGAAAGCCGACGGTCGGCCAAACGCCTCGAGAGCCTACTTGGACGGCGTCTTTGCGCATGGCATCGCCACCTTCGCCCTCGGCGAATACTACACCATGACCAAGGATGAACGCGTGACCGAGTTGTTGAAAAAATCCACCCGCTGCATCGTCGAAGGTCAGGCTTTCGATGGTGGCTGGCAGGATAATTACGTCAAGACCGGGGAGAGCGACACATGGCTCAGCATTGCGCAGATTCAAGCGCTCAAGGCGGCGCACCTTAGCGGGTTGAAAATCGAGGGTGTCGAAGCGGCGCTGGACCAGGCGATGCTGAATCTCAAACGTGTCCAAGCTACCGATGGCAGCTTCGGCTTCCGGAAAGCGGGCGACTCGGAGATGACTCTTATGGGGTCCGGTGACCTGAAAATGACCTTTACCGGCGCTGGAGTCTTTTGCACCTACCTGTGGAAAAAAGATAAGAACCGAAGTGTTCGCGACGGCATCGAATACTTATTCAAATGGATAGAAAAGGCCTACCCGATTGACTATCATCACGAAAGCGTCGATTTGCACGCTTGGTACTATGACACTCAGGCATGCTTCGTGATCGGAGGCGCGCCTTGGAGTAAGTGGAACCGGCGCTTTGCGGACGAGCTGATCAAGAATCAAAATGCCGACGGCAGTTGGCCTGCCGTAGCCGGCCGGCAGGCCTTCAGCGGAACTCAACGCGACCCCAAGGGAGCGGGCCCTTGCTACCGCACAAGTCTTTGTATCCTCATGCTCGAGGTTTTCTACCGCTACTTGCCCGAGAGCTAGGGAACCGCTGATCAAAGAGCACTGCGTGACAGAAGTCATCTGAGGCGGAGTGATTTTAGTGAGAGATTCGGGGTGAGAGTTGAAGAGTGGAAGTAATCGGTGCCCATCGGGGGCGAGAGACTGTCAGCGGCCAACT
>JBBQCM010000061.1:0-39533 GCA_038318725.1 Chthoniobacterales bacterium | reverse complement strand
CCGTCGGGCGCATCTTCGAACCCTTCTTTACCACCAAGGAGCCCGGCCGCGGCACCGGCCTCGGTCTCTCCGCCGTCCATGGCATCATGAAATCCTGCGACGGTGCCATCTCTGTTTACAGCGAGCCCGGCACCGGGACCTCCTTTCAACTGTATTTTCCGGCCCTCGATTTCGATGCACCCACCACCGCCACGCCCGAGCCTCCGCTCTCTCTCGGCAAAGGCGAGAACGTCCTTTTCATTGAGGACGAACCCGCGCTCGCCGCGCTCGGCCAGCGCTTCCTCACCCGCCTCGGCTACACGCCGGTCATTGAGAGCGACGCCATCGCGGCCGTCGCGCTCTTCCGCGACAGACCCTTCGACCTCGTCATCACCGATCTCACCATGCCCCAACTCAGCGGCATCGACGTCGCGCGGAAAGTCTGGGAAATCCGTCCCGGCACCCGCGTCATCCTGACCACCGGCTACAGCGCCACTCTCGACTCCGCCCGCGCCCGGGAAATCGGCTTCCGCGAACTCCTCCTGAAGCCCTACAGCATCCAGGCCCTCGGCGACTGCGTGCAGCGCGCGTGCACCGCGTAACGCCTCCCCCTTTCTTTTTCTTCATCCTCTTCGTTTTCTTTTTCCGCCCCTCCGACACCGGGGTAAAAGATGAAGAACAAGAAAGCGAAAAGACGGCAGCTATCCGCGCAGCGCCACCGCCCACGCCACCGCCACCAGCGCCAGTGCCGCCCACGCCAGCACCCGCTGCATCCGCAGCGTGAGCCGTTGCCGGATTCGCGCCGCCTCCAGCACCGCGCCCTCCGCCGCCCCGACCACGAAGCCCCAGCAGTGCGCCATGTAGTCGATGTTCCTGCCCTCCTCCCCCACCCCGAGAAAAGCCAGCAGCCCGATCCCCGCGCCGAGCGGCAGCACGAGTTGCCACCGGCTCCGCGTCTGCGGCTCGCGCCAGCGGGCGAAAACCTCCACGCCCATCAGAATCCCCAGCGCTCCGAAGCATGCCGTCGAAGCCCCGATCGTCCCGTGCCACTCCCCGCGATAACCCCACGCATTGATGGCATTGCCCAGCGCCCCACTCAGGACGATGGCCAGCCACGTTACCCCCGTCCCCAGCCGCGGCAGCGCAAAGGCCGCGAAGAGCAGCCCCGTCATCAGGTTCGCCCCGATGTGCGCCGCGTCGGCATGCAGGGTCAGCGCCGTCACCGTCCGCCACCACTCCCCGCGCAGGATCGCCCGGCTTTCCGCTACTCCGCGCTCCTCCCAGTTCGGCCCCAGCCATTGCTGAAGAAAAAAGAACGTCGCCAGTACCCAGGCCGCCACATAGAGCGAAAGCGTCGGGATTTTCTCCACCGGCAAAACGGTTCGCGCCGCCGGTCGCGCTCGTTCCTCCACTTCAAATGCCGCCAGCTCCCGCGCCGCCTCTTGAGCCGCCCCTTCTTCCACCCGCAGCACCCACTCGTTCCCCTCCCGCTTGATCCAATGCGGCAGCTCCCGCGCCGCCACCACCAGACCCCGCTCCCGCGCCTCCGCCAGCCGCGCATAGCGGCCCACCTCGATCAGCGGCGCACGGGGTTCTTGTGGTTCGGACATCGGGAAAATGGTGGGCGCGTGACCGGCCGGAGCCTACCCACGAATCCCCCACCCCATCAACCCCGCGCGCCGTTGCGGATGGTGGCGGGGAAGACGGCGCGAGACGATTCGGGAGAGAAAATGAAGCAGAACAGGATTAAGAAAAAGAGGTCCGACTCCGCCAAACCACCCGGCCATCCCATCGACCCGCTCCTCCAAACCCTCACCATCCCCGACCTTTGGCAGCAGGACGCCGTGCATGCACTGCGCCAGGGGCAGGATGTCGTGGTGCATGCGCCCACCGGCGCCGGGAAGACCTACGTCTTCGAGCTCTACGCTCCCGCGCTGCGCGGACAGGCGGTTTTCACCGTGCCCACCCGCGCGCTGGCCAATGACAAGCTCGCCGAGTGGCAGGCGCGCGGTTGGGACGTGGGGCTGGCAACGGGCGACCTGGCTTTCAACCTGGACGCGAAAATCGTCGTGGCCACGCTGGAGACGCAGAAGGGAAAATTTCTCCAGCGCACCGGGCCGCGGCTGCTGGTGGTGGATGAATACCAGATGATCGGCGACGCCATTCGCGGGGTGAACTACGAGCTGGCCCTCGCCCTCGCGCCACGGGAGACGCAGCTCCTGCTGCTCAGTGGCAGCGTGGCCAACCCGCAGGACGTGGTGGCGTGGCTCCGGCGCATCGGGCGGGACGCGGTGCTGGTCGCGCACACCGAGCGGCCCGTGCCGCTGGAGGAAGTGGACCTCGAGACGCTGCCGAACAAAGCGCCGCCCGCCGTTCGCGGCTGGTGGCCCAGGCTCATGGCCAATGCCCTGCGCGCCGACCTCGGCCCGATCCTCCTTTTCGCCCCCCGCCGCCGTGCTGCGGAAGAGCTGGCCCGCGACCTCGCCGCCACGCTCCCCGATGACACCCCGCTGCATCTCACGCCCGAGCAGCAGCAGCTCGCCGGGCCGCGCCTCACGAAACTCCTCTCGGCGCGCGTCGCCTTTCACCACAGCGGGCTGAACTATGCCCAGCGTGCCGGGCTCATCGAGCCGCTGGCGAAAGCGGGGCAGCTCCGCGCAGTCGTAGCCACGATGGGGCTGGCGGCGGGAATCAACTTCTCGATGCGCAGCGTGGTGGTGACGGATACGCGCTACATGATCGGGAATTTCGAGCATCACGTCTCGCCCGACGAACTCCTCCAGATGTTTGGCCGCGCGGGCCGCCGCGGGTTGGATGAAATCGGCTGCGCCCTCATCAGCTCCCGCCCGCCGCGGCTGCACGACGCCCGCGCGCGCCAGCTCCGTCGGCCCGCGCAGGTGGATTGGCCCACGCTCCTCGCCGTCATGCACACCGCGGCGCAACGCGGCGAGGAGCCATTCGCCGCCGCGCTGGAGCTGAACCAGCGGCTTTTCACGGCCCAGCCCATCCCGCTCGGCATCGAGCACTCGCGCGTCACCGGCCCCATGCCCTGCGGCTTGGGCATCGATATGGAGCGCGCCCGCTTCGCCCGCCGCGGCGTCGCGGAAATCCTCAACTCGCGCGGAGCATGGGAGTCCCGCTCCGAGCCCGTGACCGTCCGCCTCGGCGACGTGCTCATTTTGGAGAATGCGCGCTGGCGTCCCGCCTTGTCGCTTGCCCGCACCCTCGACGGCCGCGGCCACGGCAACCTCTGCAAACTTGAATCCTCTCACGGCAAACGCTATGGCCGCGAGCTCCCCGTCGGAACCCGCCGCACCGACGGCACCCTCGCGCTCGCGCTGTGGCTCCGCCGCCTGCTGAAAACCCCGCGCCTATCTCTTGAGGCCATTCAGAACCAAGTGTTGCCCAAGCTCCCCGAGCTGGCCGATGCCCCGCAGAGCCAAGTCGCGGGGGTTCTCACCCGCGGCGAGCAACTGCTCGCGCGCCTCGATTTCTCCGCCCTCGAAACGCCCGCCCACCGCGACAGCCACGGCGCTTTCCTTCTCACGCCACCCGAGCGCCGCGAACTCCCCCCGCCCTGTCGCGGCTGCCCGGAACTCGCGGCTTTCTGCGAGCGAACCGAGATCACCGCTTCACCCGCCCACGCCTGGCGGCTGTTCGGCCTGATCGCCACCGATGGCACTCCCACACCGCGCGGTGTCATCTTCAGCTTTTTCCACCACGGCGAAGGCCTCGCCATCGCGGCTGCGCTGGAAGACGCGAGTTACCCCATCGACGAACTCCTTTTCGATCTCGCCAATCTCCGCGCCGGCCCGCGCTTCGCCGGCGATGAGCCCGTCTTCGGCGGACGCCTCGGCGCGCTTTGCCAGCGCATCTACGACCGCGCTGACTGGCCCGGCTATTTATCCATGGGCGTGCCGCCCGACTACGGGGCGGGCGCCAGCGAAACCGTCCGCGAAATCATCGAGCACGAGACCCCGCACGCCAAGCTCCTCACCGAGTTTCTCCGCCCCGGCGACCTCGAGCGCGCCGTCATCGAATGGCGCAGCCTCCTGCGCCACATCGTCTGGTCGCCCGACCACGATCTTCCTCGGTGGCACGCGCTCAAAATAGGCGCCGCCCGCTACATCGAGACTTCCACCTCTCCAACAACCATTCCCTTCCCTCCGCTGACCACCGCCCAACGCCAGCGGCGCTGAGCTATCGCCGCGGACGTGGAGCCGGAAGCTCGCTTACGGCTCCACCCGCGTCACTGTGATGACGACTTTCAGGAGTTTCACGGGGCCGACGTGGAAGTCGTAGAAGAGGGCATTGCGGTGATCGCCGTGCGCCGGCGTGGGGGGTAGATCTTTCACCGATTCAGGCTCAGAACCGATCTCCTGAAAATAGCGCTGATCCGCGTCCTTGATGGCCCAAAGTTCTGCCAGAGTCAGCGGCCGCCCGTCGATCTGCGCATCCGCCCAATTCGACATCGCGGCGAACTGGAGCGGCGCTTGCCGGAGCGAGGCGTCGCCCCAGGCAGGCTGCTCGAAACCGGGCACCGGCAGCATGTTCATGATATAGGTCGGCGTGTTCCGACCACGCAACTGACGGGCGGCAGCCGGACAGATAAACAAGTCCTCGCGCGGGGCCGGGCGGGCCGTCGTCGCCACCGCCGGTTTGCCGAGATAGTTTTCCAGCAAGCGGGCGAGCGAACCGTCCGCTTCGCCGCCGACATCGGCGCTCTGCTTCATCCTCAGCGGACCGGGCATCCGGCCTTCGTGATCGGTCACATAGGCCGCGATGCCGGCGCCGATCTGGCGCAGATGCGAGACGCACTGGATCGAGTCCGCTCTGCTCCTCGCCTGGCCCAACGCGGGCAGGAGGATGGCGGTGAGAATGGCAATGATCGCCATGACGACGAGCAGTTCCACCAGCGTGAAGGCGGGGTGACTTGTCCGCAGGCGCGGCATCATTGGCACATCAGACATCTCAAGGAAGATTGGCGGCAGCATTCCGCGCGACAGACCAATATGCAAGACCGGCGGCCGTGGCCAGTTTGGCACAAGCGCTCCTCTTTCACGAGCGGCGCTGCCCGCCGGTCTGGCTCACGCCTCTTCCGTCGAAACCCTCGCCTCACCGGTCTTTTGCTCCAGGGCCTGCTCAAACGCCCGCCAGCCGAGCATCGCGCATTTCACCCGCTGGGGAAATTTCTTCACCCCGGCGAGCAGCCGCAAGTCCCCGAGCATGCGGGGCGGGGCGGCGACGTCGGTCGTCACCAGATCATGAAACGCCTGCAACATCTCGCGCGCTTCCGCTTCGCTTTTCCCCTTGAGTTTCATCGTCATCAGCGACGCCGAGGCCTGGCTGATCGCGCAGCCCAGGCCTTTGAACTTCACATCTTCCACCCCCCCGTCCGGGCCAAATTTCACCGACAGATCGATTTCATCGCCGCACGACGGATTATCGCCATGCACCCGCACCGCGCCCTCGGCGAGCTCGCCGAAATTCCGCGGACGCTTGGAGTGATCGAGGATCACAGACTGGTAAAGCTCTTCGAGTTCGGCATTCATGCAAAAAACCTGACCGCCTCAGCGAGGATTTCGAGCATGCGATCGACCTCGGCCTGGGTGTTGTAGAAATAGAAGCTCGCCCGCGTCGTCCCCGGCAAGCGGAGCTTTTTCATCAGCGGCTGATTGCAATGATGCCCGCCACGCAGCGCCAGCCCATGCTGATCGGCGAAAGTCGTGAGATCGTGCGGATGCGCCGCTTCCATGACGAAGCCCACGAGCCCGCCGCGCTCGGCCGGCCCAAGCACCCGCACGCCGGGCAGAGCGCGAAGCCCCGCCAGCGCATGCTTCGTGAGCGCCCGGTCATGCTCGAAAATCGCCGCGCGCCCGATGCCCTCGAGATAATCCACCGCCGCTCCGAGCCCGATGGCACCGGCGATATTAGGGGTGCCAGCCTCGAACTTGTGCGGCGCTTTCTTGTACGTGCTCTGCTCGTAGCTCACGCTGAGGATCATTTCTCCGCCGCCCTGCCACGGCGGTATTGCATCGAGCAGCTCCGCCTTTCCATACAACGCGCCGATGCCGGTCGGCGCGCACATTTTGTGACCGGAGAAAACGAGGAAGTCGCAACCGAGTTCCTGGACATCCACCGGCAGATGGCCCGCGCTTTGCGCCGCATCCACCAGCGTCACCGCGCCGACCGCACGGGCCGCGCGGCAGAGTTCGGCCACCGGATTGATCGTGCCGAGCGAGTTCGAGATGTGCGTGAAAGCGAACAGCTTCACCTCCGCCGTGAGCAAGTCCCCAAGCCGCTCCAGCGCCAGCGTGCCGTCGGGCGCCACCGGCACAAAGCGCAGCCGCGCACCGGTGCGCCCGGCGAGCATTTGCCACGGCACGAGATTGCTGTGGTGTTCCATTTCCGTGAGCAGGATGACATCCCCCTCGCGCACAAACTTTGCCCCCCACGCCTGCGCCACCAGATTGATCCCCTCCGTCGTCCCCCGCGTGAAAACAATTTCCGCCGCACTCGCCGCGCCGAGATATTTCCCCACTTTCACCCGCGCACCCTCATAGGCGTCTGTCGCCCGCGAACTCAGCTCATGCAGCCCGCGGTGCACGTTCGCGTTATCCCGCTCATAATAGTGGGAGATTGCGTCAATCACCGCGCGCGGCTTTTGCGAACTCGCGGCATTGTCGAAATAGATCAGCGGCTGGCCCCGCACCGCCTGGTCGAGGATCGGAAAGTCCTCACGGACGGCGGCCCAGTCGATCGTCATGCTCATGGATTGGGAACCATCACCGCTTCGTCGGGCACGAGCAACGGGATCCCGTCTCTTATTGGAAAAAGGAGAGTTCCATCGGCCCGCACCAGCCCCTCCACGATTGGCTCCGTCAAAAGCGTCCCGCCTCGATTGTGCAGCTTTCCCACCTCGCGCTGGCGTTCCAGCGTGATGAGCAAACCGGGCGACGCCACCGCCAACGGCTGCCGCGTTTCCGGACAGCAGAGCAGCGCGAGGAGCGCAGGGTCAAAAGGCGAGGGCGTATTCATCCATCACATCGTGCCCGAAGATGGGAGGCGTTGGCAATTGCGCACCAGGGTTCGCTGCCGAATGAATATTGGTGGGCGGGTGAAAAGCCTTTCCGCCATATGAAGCCCGGCTGCGCGCCGCGTCCGCCCATGCTGGCTGCCCATCCACACTCGTCTTGTCGGCTCACTCCGCGCTGAGGAGGGACGCGGGATTCCAGTCGTCGAGCGGGGTACAGGCGTCCAGATCCGGCTCGAAGGCGAGGCCGAAGGGGGCGTCGAGAACGCTGCCGATTTCCATCCGGCCGGCACGGATGCGGGGCATGGGAAAACCGTCGGGGTGCGGCTCGTAAAGATCGCCGTGGGCGGCTTGCGCAGCGTGCTGGATCGCGGGGGGAAACTGGCTCAGGCCGGCGAAGTAGTGGTGGCCGTTGCGCTCGGCGTGCGGGATGCCGAGGGTGGCGAGCACGGCGAGGTCTTGCGGGAGGGCGACGGGCCCGATGTTCGACAAATCCTCGGCGCTGAGATGGAGCGGGACTTCGGGATTGAGCCGGCGGCGATGGGCGATGAGCGCGGCATTGGCGAGGCTCTTGAAGACGCCCTTGCAGTTCTTGTGGCTCGTTCCCGCGTAGCCGCTGGCGAGGGCCGACGGCAGGGAGGTCAGCTCGGCGTCGGATTCGTCGATGATCATCGGCGGACGCTCGTGCCAGGCCAGAAGCTCCTGCCCTGTCCCCTCGAGGAGCGCGATGTCGCGATGAAAGGGCTGCTCGACAAAAACCAGGTCGCCGAGCAAACGCGCGATAACGGGATCGCCGCGCAGTTCGTCCCACAGCGCGCGGAACGGCGCGACGGCGTGGTAGTTTTCGTTCCCGTCGAGCGTGAAGACAGCGTGCGGGGGAAGAATTTCGGCGATGCGGTGGAGCCGGGCGCGGTCGCGGGCGATGTCGCCGCAGAGTTTGATTTTGAAATGCGTGAGGGCGTGCGCGCGGATGCACGCCTCCAGCGATTGCGGCAGGCCGTCGTGGACGCGCTCGCCAGTTTCAATGTCACTCTCAGTCAGCGGATCGGTGAGCCCCACGGTGTGCCGCACAAGGATGGACCGGAATGGCTGCGATGGAAGAAAATCCGCCGGAGTGATCCGGGCGACTTCGGCGTGAATCGCGCCGACGTCCAGGCCGAAAATGTTCTTCCGGGCCGCCTGAGCAAAGGGTTGGCCGGTCGCGCGGCAGAATGCATCGAGCACCGCGCGTTCGATAAGCGAGGTGCCAAACCCGGCGAGCAGCGGTGGAAAATTCCGCTCCTCCGCCCACTCGCCTTGGGCCGCGTAGAGCTCGCGCCACAGCGCAAAGGGCGTCGCCGCCGCGGGCATCGTGCAGGCCGTTTCACCCGCGTGGCGGATGACCGCAACCATGTCAGCAAGATCATCCGCGTACGCACTCGACGGATTCTTGGTGAACCACTTCGGCGGCAGATGGTCCGCCGCGTAGCCGCGTTGGGAGCGCCCGTCGATTTCCAGCGTCAGCCGCACGAGGAGATGCGGCAGGCGGGTCATGGTCACAATGCCGTAGCGGAAGGGCATCCGTGCGCGCAGGTTTTGAACGAAGAATTCGACGGCACGGACTTGGAGGCGCATGGGGCGAAGGCAAATCGACCGCGACCGCTTTGGCGAGGATGGAGTGAGTGGCGATTGGTGTCCGCCGCGGCGATGTGCCAGACTCCGCGCAATCCCGCTCCCTCCTCACGATGCCGCTCCGCCTTTTCCTGCCGTTCGCGCTCGCTGTCGCCGCGCTCTGCGCAAGCTGCAAACCCGCCGCGCCGGCCTTGACCCCGCCCACCACGGGCACGGCCACCTATGAGGTGCGCGGCATTTTGCAAAAGCTCGACGTGGCGCGGGGCAAGGCGGTCATCGCGCACGACGCCATCCCCGGCTACATGGAGGCGATGACGATGGAATTCTCCGCGGCGGACGGCGCGCTGGCGGCGCTGGAGCCGGGCGATGAACTCGCCTTCCGGCTCACCGTCACGGAATCGCGCGCCTGGATCGATGCGGTGCGGAAGACTGGTCACATCACGCTTCCGGCCAGTGCCAAGCCGGCCCTGGAGCCGCTGGCCCCCGGCGCGGTGCTGCCGGATTGTGCGCTCGTCGATCAGCACGACCAGGCGATCCGGCTGCGGGATTTTCCTGGCCGCGCGCTGGCCTTCACTTTCATCTTCACGCGCTGTCCGCTGCCCACTTTCTGCCCGCTGATGAACCGCCACTTTGCCGATGTGCAACGCGAACTCGGCAGCGACGACACCCGCACCAACTGGCAACTGCTCTCGATTTCCCTCGACCCCGCCTACGACACGCCCGAGCGGCTGGCCAAATACGCGGAGTCCTACCAGCCCAACGAGCGGCATTGGAGATTCGCCACCGGGACGGACGCGGACATTGAAAAACTCGGCGCGGCTTTCGGCCTGACCGTCGCCCGCAATGGCGGGCAAACCGAACACAATCTGCGCACCGTCGTGGTTGATGCCGCCGGGCGGGTGCAGAAAGTTTTCGTCGGCAACGAATGGACGGCCGAGGAATTGATCGCCGACCTGCGACGCGCGATGGCGGTCAAACCATGACCGCGCGGACCCGGCTTAGGAACGCCGCCGGGCGAGGGCCAGGCCGCCGGGACAAAGGCCGCGAGCAGCGCCGCGCTGCCGGGCTCGGGGGCGACGATGAAGGAGTTGCGCGCGTTATTGCGCACGGTGGCGGGGTTTGCGGTGAGCGCGTAGTCGGCAAAGTTGGTGGTGCTGCCAGCCGAGAAAGAACCGGGAAAGATGACTCCCTGGCGCGAGCCGGTGGGGAGCGCCACGGTCGGCGTGCCAAAATTGCCGTCGGCGTCGTTGGTAAAGTCCCCCGTGTTTGAACCCGTGTAGGCACCGAATGCCGTGGACCAGTAGATGGTGCCGCCGTCGCTCTCGAAGGTCACTTTTCCACCGGTCAGGTAACTCACCGGAATCAGATTGGTCAGCGTGAAGTCCGCGCTGTAACCGCCGACCGAGGCCATGATCGTGTTGAAGCTCGCGGAAGCGATCAGGACGTTGTCGCCACCCGAGCCGTTCGTGACGTTGGTCGTCATGTCAATCAGCAAAACCGGGTTCGCGCCGGCGGCATCCCACGCCCGGATTTTGGCCGCACTGACGGCGCTCTGGCCCGCCCCTCGGAGCCGCAACTGCACCGCCTGGGCCGAAGTGTTGCCATTGATTCCGCCAATGATCTGCTCGATCTGCATAACGTGAAACCCGGCGTGGGCGCTAGTGGAAGCCAGGCCGAGGGCAAGCGCGATGGAGGGGAGATAACGTGTGTTCATAAACCGGGGGCTGGAGGTTGGACAGGTTTTAGGTTTAGCCATACGGACCGGCAAGAAACTTTATCAGGGTTTGAAAATCGCTTCGTCCGAACCGATGACATGCGCACCGGGCTGGCGCGCTGCCGGTCGGGTCGTATAGGAAATCGGGCTGCGTGAATTCTTCTCCCCAAGCTGAGTTGGCCCGCCCGTCCGCCGTCCCGACGCGGGTCGCACGGTGGCTGCTGGTGCTGGCCGCGGTGGGGATTCCCGTGAGTTTGTTGTGGGATTTTTCGTGGGAATCGACCGTCGGCATCGACCGCGTGTGGGCACCGCCGCACGTCGCGAACTACGCGGCGGTCGCGCTCGCCGCCGGGGCTGCGCTGGGGATGATGCGGCAGACCACGCAGGCGGATGGTCCCGGGGTGCGGCTCGGAAAATGGCACGCGCCGCTCGGAGCGTGGCTCGCGCTGTGGGGCGGACTCGCGTTTCTCACGGCGTTCATCTTCGACCGCTGGTGGCAGGCGGGATACGGCCTCGCCGCAGGGATCTGGCATCCGCCGCAGTTGCTCAAAGCCGCGGCCTTTTTTGCGGTGACGCTCGGAGCCTGGCTGGCGTGCGCCGGCAGCCGGATCGCAGGCGGGGCGGTGCTCGCGCTGATTTTCACGGTCACCCTGGCCGTGAATTTCGCCAATCGTCAGCACGGCGCGGCGTTTTACCTGATCTCGTGCGGCAGCTATCCGCTCGTCCTCGCTGCCATCGCCACGGCGGGGCGGTCGCGCTTTCCCGCGACCTCCGCCGCGCTCGCCGGCACGCTGCTCGTGGGCGCGCTGGTTTGGCTGCTGCCGCTCCTCTCTGGCTCGCCGCAAGTCGCCCCGATCTACCACCCGCGCGACCACCTGCTCCCGCCGCCTTTTCCGCCGCTGCTCTTCCTCCCGGCGCTCGCCCTCGACGCGCTGCTCCGCGTCTTTCCCAGTCGCCAGTCGAGTCCGTCCGGATGGGGGCAGGCCGTTGAGGCGGGTCTCGTTTTCTTTGCGGTCTTCCTCGCCGTGCAATGGCCGTTTTCCCGCTTCCTCCTCTCGCCGGGCGCGGACCATTGGTTCTTCGCCGGTGGCGGAAGACACTGGCCTTTTTTCCTCCGCATCGACCCTTCGGCGGAGACCGCCTTTTGGAAAATGCAGGGCGATGAACTCACGTTGCAAAGTACCTTCATCGCGGCCGGCCTCGCCATCCTCGCGACGCGGTGCGGCCTGTGGATCGGCGCGTGGATGCAGCGCGGGCGCCAATGAAAACACTGCTCTTCACGCTCTGCCTGCTCCTGCCGCTGTGCGCCCGCGCGCATGTCGGCAGTCCGAATGTTTTCTTTGAAGGCCGGGCCGGGCCGCATGCGGTGCGCGTCATCATCCGCCCCCCGGCGACGCTGCCCGGCATCGCGCAGGCGGATGTGCGGGTCGAGGGCGGAGGAGCGACTGGCGTGACTCTCCAAACCGTGCCTTGGGAAGCGGGTGACGCAGCCGCCGCCGCACCGGTGACCGCGGAGCCCGTCGCCGGGACCGACGGCCTTTTCAACACCCGGCTCTGGCTGCTGACCAAAGGCCCCTACCGCGTGCGCGTCACGGTCACCGGCCCGCGCGGCAGCGGTGCCGTGTCGGTACCGCTGACCTCCGCCGCCACCCAGCGCCCGGTAATGACGCCCGCGCTCGGTCTGACACTCGCGAGTCTGGGCGCGTTGCTCTTCACCACCGCCGTGTGGCTGGCTGGTGCCGCCGCGCGCGACGCCACGCTCGCCGCGGGTTCAGTGGCGACGGTGCTGGATCGGCGGCGCGGTCGCGCGGTGGGTGTCGCCGTGGCGCTGCTGCTCGGTGGCGGGCTCTACGCCGGCACGCTGCGCTGGCAGGCCATGGATCGAAATTTTCGCAACAACGCTCTCGCCCAGCCGGTGCCGGTCACGGCAGTGGTGGTGAGCATGGGTGCGGCACATCTGCTGCGCCTCACTCCCGGCGCGGACGGCGCGGCGTGGGACACGCTGGTCGCGGATCACGGCAAGCTCATGCACCTTTTCCTGCTGCGGGAGCCGGACTTTCAAACGTTCGCCCATCTGCATCCCGTGCGGCGCGGGGCGCGGCTTTTTGAAAACGTGCTGCCGCCGCTGCCCGCGGGGGCCTACCAACTCTACGGCGAGATCACCCGCGAAAACGGCGCGAGCGAAACGCTGACCGCGCACATCGTCCTCCCGGCACCGCTCGGCGTGCCGCTCCAGCCGCTGGCCACGGCGGCGATGCTCGGGGAAATCATCTGCCAGTCCCCCCTCGCGTTCGTCGTCAATGCCGCACAGCCCTTCGCGCTCGATGTGGATGATTCGTGGCACAGCAGCCCCCCACCAGCTCCCGCCCCGGCGACGCGCACGCAGGTCTGCCGGCTGATGGGGGGCGCGAGCATGGTCTTTGAGAATGCCGGCGACCTCGTGGAAAATCGCGAGGCGGCGCTGCGCTTTTCGGTCTATACGGCCGCGGGTGATCGAGCTGCGCTGCAAGGCTACATGGGCATGCGCGGGCATGCCGTGGTGCGGCGTGCAGATGGTGCGGTCTTCACCCATCTGCACCCGAGCGGCACGATCTCGATGGCCGCGCAGGAACTCCTCGCCACCCGCGAAGCCCCATCCCCGCAGCCCCCGCCGGCGACTCCGCCGACGGACGCGGTCACCTTTCCCTACGCCTTCCCCCGCCCCGGCGCATATCGCGTGTGGGTGCAGATACGGGTGGACGGGCGCGTCCTCACCGGCGTCTTCGACGTGAACGTGCGCCCGGCTTAGCCGATGTTTCCCTTCTTCATCTCGGCCATCGCATAGTCGCACGCGCGCCAGGCGAGGGCCAGAATGGTGAGCGTCGGATTTTTGTAGGGATTGGAGACGAAGGGGCCGCCGTCGGTGACGAAAAGATTGGGCACTTCCCACGCCTGGCACTGCGCGTTGAGCACGCCGTCCTCGGGGCGGGCGCTCATGCGAGTGGTGCCGATTTCGTGGTTCACGGAGCCGCCGGCGGTGATGGCTTTCGCGCCGTCGGTCTGCGGAGCACCGGTGACCTTTCCACCCATGCCCTCGATGAGCGAGGCGAAGGTTTGCTGCTGATGGACGACTTGCTTCAACTCGTGGTCGCTCCACTGGAAATGAAAGCGCAGGACGGGAATCCCCCATTTGTCCTTCCTCTCCGGGTCTATCTCGCAGAAGGATTTTTCGTTCGGGATCATCTCGCCGCGCGCGCCGAAATTCACGAACGAGCCGTAGTAGCGCCGCGCGTCCTCTTTCAGCTTTTTGCCATAGGCATTGCCCGCTCGGGCGAGGATACCGCGCGTCGTTCCCATGTCCGGCATGGTGCGCCCGCCGCCCGGCCAGGTGTAGTAGCCGCGCGGGAAGCCGAGTTTTCCGGCGAGCTGCTCGGCGTGCGGCCACCAAGGGATGTAAAGGTGCGGATTGGAAACGCCGTCCTCGTTCACGGCGGGCAGGTTTTCGAGCGCGGGTATTTGCCCGCCGAGGCTGCTGCCCGTGCTGTCTGTGAGCCACCGGCCGAGGTGGCCGTGGCCGTTGGCGAGGCCGTTTGGGAAGAGCGCGCTCTTCGAGTTCAGCATCAGCCGCGAGGACTCACAGGCGCTCGCGCCGAGGATGACGATGCGCGCTTTGACCTGCACATCCTGGCCCGTGCTCTTATCCACAAAAATCACGCCCGTCGCCTTCCCGGCGGCGTCCACACTAACTTCGCGGGCCATGGCGTCGGTGATGATGTCGAGATTTCCCGTTTCCAGCGCGGGCGGGATGAGGACGGTGGTGCTTTGAAAGTTCGCGCGGATCGAGCAGCCGCGTCCACAGCCGATGGCGTAGAAGCATGCGGCGCGACCGTTGAGCGGCTTGGTCAGGATGGCGAGGCGCGAGGGCACCATCGGGATGCCGAGTGCCCTGGCCGCCCGTTGCGCGAGAAGTTCGTAGGCGCGCGGTTTGGGCGCGGGTTGGAAGAAGTCGCTGTCCGGCGCATTTTCGATTCCCTCTTTGCTGCCGAAAACACCGATCAGTTCCTCGGTTTTGTCGTAGTACGGCGCGAGGTCTTCATACGAAATCGGCCAGTCGAAACCAAGGCCGTCGCGGGTCTTCGGTTTGAAATCGTATGGCCCCATCCGCAGCGAGACTCGGCCCCAGTGGTTGGTCCGCCCGCCAAGCATGCGCGCGCGCCACCACATGAAATCCTGATCCGCGTTGACCCGGTTGATGACTTCACCTTCAGCCCACGCGCCGTCTTTGCGCCGGACCACGTACGGTTCATCCGGCACTTTCCACCCGCCGATTGTCGCGTCGTAGAAACCGTTCGGCTTTTCCGGCGTGTTTGCGCCGCGCAACGGGGCCTCGGCATTGCTTTGAAACATTGGCGTCTCGGTCGCGGGATCGTAGTTCCGCCCGGCTTCGAGCATCAGCACTTTCATCCCCGCCTTCGCGAGCACGTAGGCACTCATCCCGCCGGCGGCTCCGCTGCCGACGACGATGGCGTCGTAAGCTGGCGCGGTCTTGCTCGCATTGACGAAAGCCATGGCGTTAGGCGAGACCGAGCCGTTTGAGGACTTCCGGCGGCGGGCCGGGAAACTCGACCATCGGCACGTTGCCGACGTAGCCGATGGCTTTCCACCCCTCGGGCGTGGAGTAGTAGCCGCCGGCCACCTTGTCGCGGAAATTCGTGAAAAAGCCGGGTGCCGTCTTTCGCGCGTCCATGCCATTGACGATGTCCTCGAGAAGCGCGGTCTGCTCCGCCGCCGCGGCGTCCGCAAATCCTTGGCCAAAGCGCTTCTTCGCCTCGGCGTCGATCCACGCGAGTCCCTCGCGGATCACCTTGCCGTCCTTCTGCTGCGCGTCGTAAGGCGCGCTGACCCATTCGTTGATGAAGTCCGGCACGCCCACCGCACTGGCCGCCGGGCCGTGCTCGTCCGCGGGGATGATGAGATCGCCGAGCACGGTCACGATCCGCATTTCCTCCGCCGTCAACACGCGTTCCCACGGGATGATCTTCTTCAGCAAATCCGGGTCGTTGCCAATGCCGCGCGCCCCGGCCGCGCCAAAGGAATTCAGCTCCAGCGCGGACAGGGCAAGCGAAAGACCGACCACGCGCTTGAGTGCATCGCGACGGGAGAGCGAGAGCGAGGCTGGGTTCATGGACGGGAGGAGCGAAGATGAAACAGACGGTGTGAAAAGGAATAACCTATGGCGGGTGAGCCGGGCGTCGGCCCACGGAGAGATCCCGGACCCCCTCCTAATCCCGACCCGTCATGGGATGCATCTGACGGCGGATGGAGCGCGAGCGGGCCAGTGGGACCAGCACCAGCACCAGCAGGGCCATGCCGGCCAGCGGCTTTTTCAGCAGCCCCGCCGGCCTCTCCACATTTCCACCGGCGATAACAAACATCGCGATCGTGAAACCCATGAGCGAGATGGCGAGCAGCGTTCCCAAAGCGTATCGCGCCCACGACATTCGCCGCCACATACCGATGAGCAGCACCTTCGTAAAAAGCGCGCCGAGGACGGCCAACCCGAACAGTTGGGGCACCCGGTAGCTAATGAAGGGATTACTGCTGAAGGTTAGCAGCAGATAGTCCGCCGCACAGAGTAGGAGAAAGAGGACACAGATCCACAGCCGCGCGCGGAGCTTCCAGTTTGGATGGACGTATTGATAGGCCATGGGAATTCTTTATTTCGGCACCGCCGCCAGTTCCAAAATCCGCCCTGGCAGCCAGCCGAGCTTGTCTTTGAAATTCGTGGGCCGCGTATACTCGAGGATCAGCACCCGGCCGGGACCCACGCGCAGCACATCGAGCGGGCGGGCCAGCGGAGTCAGGAGCGTCTCCACGCGCGCCCGGCGGGGCTCGGCCTCCTTTTCCGCCACATGCACGGAAAGCAGGTCGAAACCCACGTCCTGCGGCGCCGCGGGCGGCCCCAGCAGATTGCCAAAGCGGGTGACCAGAAAACCGCCGCGCAACGCCTCGGGAAAATCCGCGCCACACCAGATCGCCCCTCCCGGACACGAGTGCGGATCGAAAGTCCCGAGCCCTTCGTGCGTTCCCCCGCCGGCGGGGCCGAGGTTCAAGACCGGCGGCGTGAAGGCCACGCCCTCGGGCGGTGGCGGCGTATGCGCGTAGGGAAACCTCGGCTGCACCGGCCACTGCGCAAACTGATATGGGAACCCGTAGTGTCGTCCTGGCAGGATCAGATCCATCTCCTCCGGAGCGCTGTAATCTGGCCCGTTGGAAAACGTGAACAGGCTCCCCTCCCCGTCCCAGGCAAAGCCGTAGGGATTGCGCAGGCCCCGGGCGTAAACCTCGATCTTCGGCTCCGCCGCCTGCGGATCGAGCCGCCAGAGACACGCCGTCGTCTCGACCTCGCCGCCCTGAAAATAATGCTCCTTCTCCCCGCGCACCTCCCCGCCGTCCGTCCGCGAACCACTGCTCACGTAAAGCATCCCGTCCGGCCCGAAGGCGAGATGGCTCACCCCATGATTCATCCCGCCCACGCCCTGCGGGTAGCTCGTCCTAAACCAAGGCCGCAGCTTCGCTGGATGCCCATCGGCCAGCGCGCTCGAGCGCCAGATCACCACCTCGTTCGTATAAACGGGCACGTCCTTGGTCAGCTTCTGATTGCTCACGATCCACAGCCGTCCCCCGCCATCCACCGTCATCCCCAGCGTCACCAGATCGCCGCGTTTCGGATCGAGATATTCATCCGCCTTGATGATCGGGGTGAGAGCGCCCGTCGCCTCATCGAGCGCATACACATTGCCCGCCTGCGCCAGCACATACACCGCCTTCTCCCCACCCGCCAGCCGCGTGCAAAACTCCGGCAACTGCACCACCTCCCGCAGCGTGAAACCCGCCGGTGTTTTCGGCAGCGGCTGATACGCCGTCGATTTCACCAGTTCCGCGTACGTCTTGAAGTTCGATTTCGCCCGCGCCGTCGCCACCTCCTCCGCGGTGAAAGCGGGCGCCTTGTTGCCCCATACATTCGTCACGTAGGTCAGCACCGCCGCCACCTCCGCATCGTCGAGCACCTGGGCCGGCATCACATTGTTGTAGGCTTGTTGCAAAACCGTGATCGGCCCCGAGAGCCCCTCGCACAGCACCTTGATGGTCCGCTCGCGATCCCCGGTCAGCCAGTCGCTCTTCGCCAGCGGCGGAAAGACCGGCGGTGCACCCTGCCCGCCCGGTTGATGGCACAGCGCGCATTTCTCAGCGTAAATTTTCTCCCCGCGCGCCAGCACCTCAGCCTGCCCGGCCTCTGCTGCCCGCGCTCCGAGCACGATCCCTCCCCACAGCAAAACAGGACAAAAAAAACGCGCGGCGGAAAACATCGGGCGCTGAGGATAAAGCGCGACCTGCCTTAGTCAATCTCGCCCCGCGCCGCCAGTTCTAGAGTCGGTGAAAGCCACGCTTCGTCCGCTCGCTCAGCGCTTTTTTCACCTTCGCCGGCGACGAATTGCAGCCTCACCACGCAATCGCTTTGATCCGCCGCGCCACTTCCTCCGCATTTTCGCGCGAGTTGAAGGCGCTGATGCGGAAGTAGCCTTCGCCCATCGCCCCGAAGCCGCTGCCGGGGGTGATGACCACATTCGCCTCGCCGAGCATGCGGTCGAACATCTGCCAGCTCGTCGTGCCGACCGGCGTGCTCACCCAAATGTAGGGCGCGTTCACGCCGCCAAAAACTTGCAGACCCACGGCCAGCGCCGCGGCGCGCAGGAGGTGCGCATTGCCCATGTAGTGCTCCACGAGAGTGGCGACCTGCTCCCTTCCCGCCGCCGAATACAGCGCCTCCGCGCCGCGCTGGACGATGTAGGAGACGCCGTTGAATTTCGTCGTGTGCCGGCGCGACCAGAGCGGATGCAGCGGCCTGCGCTCGCCACCTGCGGTCGAAGCCAGGAGCGTCTTCGGCACCACGATGAACGCGCAGCGCGTGCCCGTGAAGCCGCCGTTTTTCGAGAAGCTGCGAAACTCGATCGCGCACTCGCGTGCGCCGGGGATTTCGTAGATCGAGCGCGGCACCGCGGGGTCGCTGATGTACGCCTCGTAGGCCGCATCGAAAAGGATCACCGACTGATGCTCGCGCGCATACGCGACCCACGCGGCGAGCTGCTCGCGCGTGGCCACCGCTCCGGTCGGGTTGTTGGGAAAACATAGGTAGATCACGTCCGCGTGCTCCTTCGGCGGCGCGGCCACGAAGCCATTCTCGGCCGTGCAGTCCAGATAGATCAGCCCTGCGTACGCGCCGCTCGCATCGGCCTCGCCGGTGTGCCCGGCCATCACATTCGTGTCCACATAGACGGGATAAACCGGGTCGGTGATCGCGATGCGGTTCTGCGCGCCGAGGATGTCGAGGATGTTGCCGCAATCGCATTTCGAGCCATCGCTGACAAAGATCTCATCGTCCGCCACGTCCAGACCCCGCGCGCGGAAATCATGCTCCGCAATGGCGTGCCGCAGCCACTCGTAGCCCTGCTCCGGCCCGTAGCCGTGAAAGCCCTCGCGGGTCGCCATCTCGTCCACCGCCGCGTGCATCGCCGTCACCACCGCACCCGGCAGCGGTTCCGTCACATCGCCGATCCCGCAGCGGATGATCTTTGTCGCAGCCTCGGGATTGGCGTCGCTGAACGCTTTCACCCGCCGCCCGATTTCGGGAAAGAGATAGCCTGCTTTGAGCTTGAGATAGTTGTCGTTGAGGAAAGCCATAGGGCCGGACGATGTAGCGCAGGCCCGCGCGCCGCTCAATGGCGAATGCACGATTGCCCGCACGCACCCGACATGACACACTCCCCGCGATGAACGCCGATCCGAAAATCCGAATCGTGGGCCGCCGCAAGCCCTCGAATTACAATTCGGGCGGGCTCAAGGCGGGCGACAATCTGCTCCGCCTGCTGCGCGACCTCCGAGGGAATCGCCCGTTTGTCCCGCACGGCGTTTACCGGTTCAAAACGCACGAGGAATCCGACGCATGGATGATGAAAATGTTAACCCGGGCGACTGCCGGACCCCGACCCTAGCCGATCTCGTGGCGCTCTGCCGCCGGCTGAACGAACAGGGCGCGCGTTATCTGGTCGTCGGCGGGTTCGCCATCATCCAGCACGGCTACATGCGGACGACCGGCGACATCGATCTCCTGCTGGACGGCGCGATGGAGAATCAGCAACTCGTCCGGCGGGCCATGGAGTCGCTCCCGGAAAAGGCGATCCTCGAACTCGGGCCGGATGAGGACTTTCGCGACTGGGTCGTCGTCCGCGTGGCGGACGAAGTGCTCGTCGATTTGATGATCGCCGCCTGCGGCATCGAGTATCCCGAAGCCGTGCTCGAGGCGCAGGTTTTCGACATCGACGGCGTGCCCATCCCCTTCGCCTCGCCAAAGCTCCTCCTGCGGATGAAGCAAACCCACCGCTCCAAGGATGAGGAAGACCGAATCTTCCTCCACCACAAGATCGCCGAGGAAGAAGGCCGCGCCAAACCTGACCGTTAGTTCTTCGTCGTGACCGAACTTGGTCACGAGAGCGCAAAGCGACCAACGCCCGCGGAGTTTGCCATTTACCCGCAGAGCCGCGCCCGGTATGCGTTTGCGCCCGATGTCACCGTTGCTCGATTTTGTGGCCACGCATGCTTCGCGGCAATTTGCCGCGGGGGGGATCGTCATCGAGCAGGGGGAGCGGACCGGGGAGCTGCTGGTGCTGGTTTCCGGGGAGGTGGAAATCCTGCGCGATGCGGTGCGGGTGGCGCGGGCGACGGAGCCGGGCGTGGCGTTTGGCGAGATGTCGGCGCTGCTGGGCGGGCCGCATACGGCGACGGTGCGGGCGCTGACCCCGGCGGTTTTCTCGGTGATCGAGCAGCCGCGGGAGTTTCTCACCACACACCCGGAGGCGAGCCTTTACATCGCCGAGTTACTGGCCCGACGGCTGGACGCGCTCAACAAATACCTGATCGATGTGCAGAGGCAGTATCAAGGACACGACCATCTCGGCATGGTGGACGAGGTGCTGGGGGCGCTCATGCACCGGCCGCGGTCGGGACCGGCGCGGTGAGGTCGGCGGTCGGGGCAAGGTCGCGGGTTTCATCTTCCTCGACGGAAACCCAGCGGGCGCTCATTTTTTCGCCGTCGAGGATGACGTAGGTGGGCCGCGGGCCGAGCTGCCGGCCGGGATTGAGGACCCATGTTTCGCCGAGCCGGTCGATCCAGGCACCGGCGGCGTAAAAGGGAGCGTTGTGGATGTGGCCGGAGAGGACCACGTCCGGGGCGAAGCGGGCAATCCAGGCGGTGAGGACTTCGTCGCCGCCGGATTTCAGGCCGGTCCAGCTCACGGGGGAGCCTTCCGGCGGGGAGTGATAGACCCAGAGCCAGCGTTGCTTTTCCCGCGCGGCGTCCCGCTCGAGGAGGCGCTCGACATCGGCGCGCGTTTCGTCGCCGTCCCACCAGGGGCAGATGGTGACGAGGGTTCCGTCGAGGTCCACGCTGTCGCCATCGACGAACAGCCGGTCGCCTCTGACCTCGCGCAGCCAGCGGCAGACGGACTCCTGCGCGGCGGTGCGCCCGTCGCCGTCATGGTTGCCGGAGCTGACGAGGACGCGGGTGCGTTCGGCGAGGCGGCGGAGGTATTTTTCGACGACGAGGATCTGCACGTCGAGATCGAGCGACGAGCCCATGTCGAGGAGGTCGCCGGCGATGACGATGGTGTCGTACTCAGCCGCGTGCGCGATGAGCCAGTCGAACTGTTTGAGTCCGTAGTGGAGGTCCGCGACAAAGAGCATTCGCATGGCGCGCGGCGAAGCTGTCGCACGACTCACCCGGCGTAAATGCAAAACGCCGCGCTGGGTCACAGCGCGGCGTTTTGGCAAATGATGGTGAGGGTTACTTCAGCGCGGCGAGATAGTTTTCCTCGGCCTGCGCCCAGTTGATGACGCTCCAGATGGCCTTGAGGTAATCGGGACGCCGGTTTTGGTAGTGCAGGTAGTAGGCGTGCTCCCAGACGTCGATGCCGAGGACCGGCGTGCCGCCGCAGCCGGCGATGGCCGCGCCCATGAGCGGGTTGTCTTGATTGGCCGTGGAGCAGATTTCGAGTTTGCCGTCTTTGACGCAGAGCCAAGCCCAGCCAGAGCCAAAGCGGCCCACGCCCGCGGCGTTGACCTTTTCCTTGAGCTGCTCGACATCGCCAAAAGTGGCGGTGATGGCCTCGGCCAGTTTGCCCACGGGTTTGCCGTCGGAGCCGGGCTTGAGGAGCTTCCAGAAAAAGCTGTGGTTGACGTGGCCGCCGCCGTTGTTGCGCACGGCGGTGCGGATGGAGTCGGGCAGCTTGTCGAGATGCTGGATGAGTTGCTCAGCGGGGTGATTGGCCTCGGCGGGCGCGCTTTCGAGGGCCTTGTTGAGGTTCGTCACGTACGCCTGGTGATGTTTGTCGTGGTGGATCTCCATCGTCTTGGCGTCGATGTGCGGTTCGAGCGCGGCGAAGGGATAAGGAAGTGCGGGTAGTTCGTGGGCCATAGGTTTTGCAGGTTGGTGGTCCCGCGAGGCGGAGACCGGTGGTTAGGTTTCGTGCCGATGATGGAAAGTGGATGCCTGCTTGGCAAGCGGGCGTTCTTTTCTCCGCGCAGGATTGGTTTCTGCCTTGAGCTTGCGCGCCCAGCCCGCCATTCATCTCCGCCTTTATGGACACCACGATCAAATCACTGGGGCCGTGTGAGATCATTTCGCCGCTGCGTCATCGCGGCGGGGTGGAAGTGAGCTTTAAGACCGATGCCGAGACCGTGCTTTTCGACCATCGCATGTCTCCCGGCGAAGTGCCACAGGCACAGCTCTGCTTTGAAGTCGCCGGGGCGCGGGAAAAAATCTTCTTCAATCCGGGCAAGACCACCGCCGGCATCGTGACCTGCGGCGGACTGTGTCCGGGTCTCAATGACATCATCCGCGGCATCGTCACCCAGCTTCACCTGCGCTACGGCGTCACCAAGACCTACGGCTTCCGCTACGGCTACGAGGGCCTCATCCCGCAATACGGGCACACGCCGATGGCGTTGAAGCCGGAATCCGTCTCGCAGATCCACAGCTTCGGGGGGAGCATTCTCGGCACCTCGCGCGGCCCGCAGGACATTGGCGAGATGGTCGAGTTTCTGGAAGAAATGCGGGTCGATATTCTCTTCGTGGTGGGTGGCGACGGCACGCTGCGCGGGGCCTTTGCGCTCACTGAGGAGATCGAGCGACGTGGTTTGAAAAAGGCCGTCGTCGGCATCCCCAAGACGATCGATAACGACATCATGTTTCTCGACAAGTCGTTCGGCTTTGAGACGGCCTTCGGTGTGGCAGTGCAGGCGCTGAAGTGCGCGCACATCGAGTCACTCGGCTCGATGAACGGTGTGGGCGTGGTGAAACTCATGGGTCGCGACTCCGGCTTCATCGCGTGCTACGCCACCCTCGCGGGGAGCAATGTCGATTTCGTCCTGATCCCTGAAGTTCCGTTCGAACTCGATGGGGCGGGTGGCCTCCTCGAAGCCCTCCGCTACCGCCTGGCCAAATCCAAAGGGGCCGTCATCGTCGTTTCCGAAGGAGCCGGGCAGGAGTTGCTCCAAGCCGACGCCGGCACCGATGCGAGCGGCAACAAGAAGATGAGCGACATCGGCCTCTACCTCAAAGACCGGATCAATGCCTTCTTCAAGGAGCGGAGGATCGAGTGCAACCTGAAGTACATCGACCCGAGTTACATGATCCGCAGCGTGCCGGCCAATGCGGCGGACAATTTCTACTGCTCGCAGCTCGCCCAGCACGCCGTCCACGCCGGCATGGCCGGCAAAACCGGCCTGCTCGCCGGGCGCTGGCACGGGGCCTTTGTCCACATCCCCATCCCACTCGCCACGCAGGGGCGGCGCAAGGTCGATCCGCAAAGCGAACTCTGGCACGCCGTCCTCGAAAGCACCGGCCAGCCCGCCCGGCTCGCGTGAAGCCGGCGCGCGCCTATTCTTTTTTCAGGGTGTCGAGGAGCGAAGCCGCCTTTTGGACTGGCGCTGTGCCGGAATGCTTATTCCTCGTCGCTCACCGTGAAAGTGACATTGCTGATCCCGGCGACGGACAGCGCGTCGAGCACGTCCACCGTGCGGCTGTATTTGGCCTGCGGTTCGCTGACCACCGTGACCATGGTCGGCGTCTTTGACTGATCGCCGGCCTGCTTAAGCCGCGTGAGTGTGGCCTTGAGGGCAGGCAGTTCGTGGCTCGTCGGCGTGTCCATCGGCTCGTCATTCAGCGTGACCTCGCCCGCCTCGCTGATCGCGATGACCATCTCATCGACCATCTCCGTCGGCCCCGAAGTTTCGGCGTTGCCGGGAAGCTGGGTGTTCAGTTCCTTTTCCACTTTCACCGCGCCGGCCATGACCATGAAGAAAAGCATGATGACGAAGACCACGTCGATCATCGGCGCAATCTGAAAGCCGATCATCCCTTCGTTGGCGTTCATGGGGAGGCGTCTCATCAGCTCAGTCTTTGTTCGTGGCCGAAAAGGAGATGTCGCTGACGCCTGCTTCGGCAGCGGCGTTCATCGCGCGCGAGACGCTGATCGCCGAGGCATCGCGATCGCCGCGAATGACCACGCGGAAGGCGGTATTGGCGGAACGCGTGACTTTTAGTTCCCCGACCTTTTTGGCGGAGGCGACCGCTTTCACCAAGTCGGGAAGCTCGGGATAGACTTTGTCATCCATCACGTAGTCAGCCTTCTTCTTCGCCACATCCCATCGGACATTGATAATCGCCTCGCTGCGCATGTTATCCTTTTTCAAGGCATCCGGCGCGAGGGGGAGATTGATGGACTTATCCACCTTCAACACTTGGGTGGTGGTGATGCTCATGAAAAAGATGAGCAGCACCAAAAGCACGTCGATCATCGGCGCGATCTGGAACTCTGGCTCACCCTCACCTCCTCCTCCGCCGCCGGCCATATTAGCTGATCCTCCGGTGCATGGTCTGCATGGCTGGGGTTAGACGTGGGCGGTGTGTCCGTGCCCCTCGGGCTGATGGCTCTCATGGCCGATCCAGTTTGGCGTGGCCGCGAAGAGTTCATCGTCGCCGATGTGCGCGCCGTGGAGTTGATCGTAAGGCATCTTACGCAAGAGAGTGGCCATGGTGTCTTGAATGTCGTGAATGGCTTTGATCGCCCGATTGCGCAGCACGTAGTAGCCGATGAAAGCGGGGATCGCGATAAACAGACCGCTCGCCGTGGCCACGAGCACCTCGCCGATCGCCTCGGAGAGCTTCGACGGATCACCAATGCCTGAACTGCCCAGCGTGGCAAAGGCCTTGATCATGCCCGTGACCGTGCCGAGCAGACCAATCATCGGCGCGCAGACGCCGATAACTGAGAGATAACTGATGTAGGTATTCATGTGCGAATTCTCCTTGGCCAGCTCCCCAATCATGCCCTCCTCGACCGATAGTTTGCCTTCCCCAAGAAGGCTCACCCCGACGCCGCAGACATTGGTGAAGGGCGAGGGGTTGGCGCGGCAATAGTTAAACGCACCGACATAATCTCCCTGGCGAAACGCGCCCTTCACCGCATCGACATGCCGCTGTGGTTGCACGCGCTTCATGCCGGTGCGGATAATCCCATCCCCGATAAGATAGAGGGTAAACACTGAGCAAAGCCCGATCGGTACCATGACCCAGCCGCCCTCCTTGATCTGCCCCCAGAGGGTCTTGCGATGCACTGCCGGAGCGGCTTCAGCGGGAGCGGGCGCGGCGGCGGGAGCCTGAGCATGGAGGCTGGCGACGGCGCAGAACAGACCGGCGGCGAGGACCGTGAGGAGATAGGCGTGTTTGAATTTCATGGTGGGTGATTTCGTAGAGGGGTTATTTGGGCGGCGCGAGGGCTTGCTCGCGCTGGATGACTTTCTGGAGTTCGGCCTTGGCCTCCGCAGCTTGCGACGAGGAGCCGTAGTCTTTGAGCAACTCCTCCAGCGTCGCCTTGGCGCGCGGCAGATCCTCCAGCGCAAAGTAGGCCCTGGCGCTGCCGAGCATGGATTGCGGGACGAGGAGTTTCTGGGTCGGGAAAAAGACCGGAATTTCCAGAAAGGCGAGGAGCGCCAGTTCATACTGCTTCAGCGCAAGATGGCTCTGACCCTTGTTCACCGACGCCGACGCCAGCGTCGCGGGTTTCGTCGTCTCTTTCATCACCTGTTCGAAAAGCTCGACCGCCCTGGCGTGCTCACCACGCCGCGTCAGCCCGGCGGCGATGAAGACCTTGGCCGCGCGCGCGGTTTCCGGATCGGAAGAGCTGCGAGCCAGGCTCTCGATGAGCGCCTCCGCATCCTTGAAATTCCCCACCGCCTGGAGCGCCTCCACCTTGAGCAGCGCGGCCTCGTCCCACCAGCTCCCCGGGGCATCGCGGAAGGACTCATAATACTTCACCACGGGCTCGATCTGCGCGAGCGCCTCGGCCGATTTCCCGCCCACGATCAAGTCCGGCACGGTGCGCATTTGCGCCGGTTCGGGAAAGTCCAGCTTGGCGATCTGCGCGATCGCGTAGCCCACCTCGCCGGTCTGCGGCTGCGCCGGTTTTTCGCCGGTCGCGGGGGCTGGGATCTCGACTGTCGCCATGATCGTGTTGCCCTGCCGTCGGAGGCCCTTGGTGGCGATCGTCCGGCCGTCCTTCATCAGGATGTTTTGCGCCGGAGCCGTTCCCGCAACTGCGAGGCCCAGCACGAGAAAGCCCAAAAGTCTCCGGACCGTCGTCATGCCGCCGCCCCCCATTCCTGCAGCCGTTTCTTGGCCTCTTCGGTTTCGGGAAATTTCACCAGCTTCTCGTTGCGCAGCATTTCCTTGAGGTTGTCGATCGCGTCTTGCCGCTGGCCCATTTTCTCGAAGCTCTCCGCCGCGCCCAAATAAGACTTGGCGACCCAAGGCAGGTACTTTTGGTAAGCGACAAAGACCCGCCGGTAGAGGGCAATGGACTCCGCATACCGGCCTTGGAGCGCCTCCATCTCGGCCAGCGAGAAGATCGCGAAGGCCGTCGAGTCTCCACGCCATTCGCGAATCGACGCCACCTGCTCGAAGAGTTTCTTCGCCTCGGGATACTGCTTGAGCTGGAGCAGCGTCTTGGCCTTGCCCACGGTCGCCTCCTTGATCTTCGAGGTCGCGCCGATCTTCTCGAGCGCGTCGGTGAAAAGTTCGAGCGCCTTGCTGTATTCCTTCTTCTCGAAAGCGACTTCGCCGAGTCCGACATAGGCATAGTCGAGATAGTCACTCTTCGGAAAATCCTCCTTCAGCTTCAAAAACAACGCGGCGGCCTTGTCGCTATCACCACGGTCAAGGAGATAGTCGCCGAGCTGCGCGAGGATGACCGGGCTAAGATCCTCCGCTTTGAAGCGGTCGGACATTTCCTGATAGATCGCCTCCGCGTCGGCGGGTTTCTTAATCAGCTTCGCCAGTTCAGCCTTCGCGTAAAGCAGCCGCGCTTTCGTGGTGACGTTGGTGCTGTCTTCCAGCGGAGCCACTTGGTTGGCGAGATCGGCATAGGCATCGTAAGGCGGCGGGGTCGCGGGCGGCGGCTCCGGTGCGGGCGCAGGCGGCGGCGCACCGACCGGAGGAATCGGTGCGGCGGGCGCGGGCGGCGGGACCGGGGGGCGCGGGCGTTTCGCGCAAAGCTGTGCGAGTTGCTGAAGGAGCATCTCGACCGCTTCGCGCTTCGGCTCCGCGATGTACTTCTTGAGATTTGCGACCAGAAAGGTCTTGGCCTCCTCGGTCTTGCCCTCCTTCGCGCGCGCTTTGCCGATCCAGAACATGGCCGAAACCACCGCCACATGATCCGGCTTCGCCCGCACAAAGTCCTCGAACATTTTTGACACGTCCGTCCACTTGCCGAGCTTCTGCAAATGCTTGCTCGCCTCGAAGAGCGAGTAGTTCAGCACCTCATCGGTCACCGCCACCTGATACGAGCGCTGGTACGCCGCGACCGCCTCTTCCAGCTTGTTCTCCGCCGCGTAGCAGTCGCCCATCAGCGCCTCCACTTCACCCTCCTGTTGGTTCTTCGGGTAGTCGCGCAGCCAGGCTTGGGTGTCCGCGATCACCTCCGCATAAAGCGACGCCGCATACTTGCAGACCATCAGTCGGTAGCGGGCATCCGAGGCCAGAATCCCCTGCGGATATTTCTCCAGGTAGCCATTGATGAGCCCCATCGCCTTTTCATACTCGCCCGTAAAGACCGCGCAGAGGGCGATGCGGTACTGCGCCTCCTCCAAGTCTTTTCCATTCGGATAGTCCGCCAGGTATTTCGTGTAGTCTTTTAGCGCCTCGTCAAACTTTCCCTGCATGAACTTCGCGTTCCCGAGCAGAAACCGCATGTCCTCCTTGTATTCGCTGTTCGTGACCTTCTCCAGCATGACGCCGAAAAAGCTCTCCGCCCCCGCGAAGTCCTGCGCCTGAAGCGCCACCGCCCCACTCATATAGCCCACGGTCCCGGCATTGGGCGCATCCTTGAAGTCCTTCATATAAAGCTCGCAAAGCTCCTGGCAGCGCTTCGCCTGCCCCACCTCCGCGTAACTCAGGATCGCCCCGAAAAGCGCCTCCTCCCGCTCCTTGGCTTGCGGGTAGCGGGCCAGCACGCGGTCATAGACCACGATCGCCTCCCACCGTTTCTCCCAATCGTAAAAGGCCCGCGCCATCCGCATCAGCAGCGCCGGTCCGAAGTCGGGCAGCTTCTCGTATTCCTCGAGCAGCCGCTTCGCCTCCTCGACGGTCTCCTTGAGCTGCGTGTTCATCATTTGCACCTGCGCCATCGCCTGCGGGTTGCCCACCACGCCCCGCAGATTGGCCTCGATCCGCGCCTCGGTTGTCGCGATGCGATTCTTTTGAAATTTCAGCACCTCTTCGCGCGACCGCACCGCACGATATGCCGCGAGCGCTTCCGCAAATTGCTTCCCCGCCAGAAAGTCGTCACCCAGCTTCACCGCGACCCCGTTGAGGGCGACGGGATTCTCGATCAGCGCGGTCTTCGTTTCGAGCATCTGGAGCAGTGCCACCGCCTTGCCCGACTCTTTCTTGTCGGCATACAACTGGGTCAGCGTGATCGCCCCGCTCGCCTGCGCGACCGTCCGAATCTCCGGTGCGATGAACTTTTCCAGCACCGCGATCGCCTGGTCCGGCTTGCCGCCTTCGCGATAGGCCTGCACCTGCGAGGACAGCGCCTCCTCGCGCAGGCCTGGCACCCCCTCAAGCTGCTGAAAGAGCCGCGCCGCTTCGTCAAAGTGCTTGCCCCTCAGGTTTGCGCGGGCCAGTCCCAGTTTCACGTCCAGGGCTTTTTCGGCATTCGGGAATTTCGCGAGGTATTTCTTGAAAGTCTCGATCGCCTTGGTGTTGTCCGGCGCATTGAAATACGCCGCGCCGGTCATGTAGAGCAGCGGTGGAAGTTGGGGGGCCTTGTCGTCCACAAACAGCTTGATCGCCGCCTCAAATCCGCCCGCCGCTTCCGCCCACCTCCCCGCGTTGAACGCCGTCATCGCCCCATTGTAGGCCTGCATGAATTGATCCGCATCCGACACCGGACCCTGCGCCCCAGCGGTCATGGGCGACGCCAGCCACAGTCCCGCCACCAGCACGCCGGCCAGGTACACACGGCTGAGCCCGGCCAGAGCGGCGCGAAAAGACCACGAGTTTGGCGATATGCTTGGGGGCATCGTGAAACGGTTCAATACGTCTCTACGGTCTATCGAAATTCTGACAATTGTTTTCCGTTTTTCCGCGCAACATTTTCCAAAGTCCCATCCGCACCGCCTCCGGCCCACCTGCCGCAGCCCACGACCCGCCTCTGAAATCACCGCGTGGCACCGCCCTACTTTTCGCTTGCCGCGTGGCGCATTCCGACAATAGTTCGCGACCTGATTTTCAGACGGGGAGTTAGCTCAGTTGGTAGAGCGCGTCGTTCGCAATGACGAGGTCAGGGGTTCGACCCCCCTACTCTCCAAGTCTGGAAATTGAGGGTTAACCCGCAGCCATCACCTTGGCGAAAGCGCGGCGCAGTGCGGCTCGCGACAGGGGCTTGTTGACGACGTGGTCGATCGCCGCCGAATACTGTTTTCCGGCGGTGGAATCGCGCCCGTAGCCGGTGAGCACAATCACGGGGATCTCCGGGTTGATCTCCTTGATCGCCACGGCCAATTGCTCGCCGCTCATCCCCCTCATGGCCTGATCGGTGATGACCAAATCGAAATGGGCGGCGCGCAATTCACGCCAGCGAGTGACACCCTGAATCTTTACACGGCATTTCTGCAGGACGAGATCACCGTGAGGCCCGAGCGACTCCGCTTGACCCTCGGATCAAAGCTGGAGCACAACGACTACACCGGCTTCGAGATTCAACCTCATCGCCGAAGACGACGCGGTCTCGCGCGAACTCATCTGACAGCCTCGGCCTTGAACTCGCGCGCCAGCATCTGCCCGATCTGGTCCTGCTCGATCTCCACCTGCCCGACCTTCAAGGCGACGAAATCCTCCGCCAACTGCGCGCCGATGCCCGCACGGCGCAGATCCCCCTCGTAATGATCAGCGCCGACGCCACGGCTCCGCAGATCGAGCGCCTCCGCGCCGCCGGTGCCAGTGACTATCTGACCAAACCCCTCGACGTGCGCCAATTCCTCGACCTCGTCGATGCGACCGCAGAGCCCGCGGCGCCACCAAGTGCATCCATTCTGCGGTAACAGACGCCAGGCGCAGTTCCGGCTTCGAGGGATTGACGGGACAGCACCAGCCGATGGCGGATTTGTTCTGCACGGCGCTGGCTGGCGGGCGGGCGGCGTGAAATGCTGCGACATGTCCGTTCCCGAATTCTGCACTCCCGAAGAGCTGGCCGAGGTCTTCGGCAAGTGCCAGGAAGAGATCATTGCGGAATGGCGGGTGCAGGCCAGCCGGCTTCTCGCCGAACTCAATCTCGATAAGCCGACGATCACCGATCATCTGCCGGACGTGATCGCGGAGATCACGCGGGATCTCGCGCTCAGCCGGGACGGCACGCTCTCCGCCGAGCACACCCGCGGCAGTCCGCCGGCTCATGGCGTGCAGCGCTTTCACGATGGCTTGGACGCCGGCGAAGTCGTGGCGGAATACAATCTCCTGCGCGTCGCTTTCAACACGGTGGCGGAGCGCCACGGTCTCTACGTCGCGGGCGAGACGGCGCGGATCATCAATCACCGGATCGACGAAGCCGTCCGCCTTGCCGTCATGGCCTTCGCCGCGCAGCAGGCGCTCATCCGCAAAGAGCAGGATGACGAGCATCTGGCTTTCATCGCCCACGATCTGCGCACGCCGCTCAACGCGGTCTCGCTGCTCGTGGAGGAGCTGAAATACAGCATGGATGAAAAGGCGTTGGCCGATGCCGCCGACGTTTTCGGCAGCCTGAATCGCAACTTGGTGCGGGTCGATGATTTGATCAAAAGAGTGCTCGATACCAAGGCACAGCCCTCGGGGATGGGCAGTTCGTTCCGGCCCGAGCGCCGCACGTTTGAACTGTGGCCGCTGGTGCAGCGCTTGATTCTCGATCTGCGCGTGGTCGCGGCGAAAAACGACAGCGAAGTCATCAACACAATCCCCCGCACCCTCACGGTTTCGGCCGATGCGGGACTGATTTCGCAGGTGTTTCAGAACCTGCTCGGCAACGCTTTCAAATACGCGGCGCGAGGGAAGGTGACGGTCAGCGCGCGCGCGAAGACGTGGGCACGATCATTTGCGTCGTGCACGACAACGGCGCTGGCATCCCGCTGGAGATGCTGTCCAAAGTCTTCGACAAGCTCGCCACGGACCCGGACATGGAAGGCACCGGACTCGGCCTGGCGATCGTCAAACAGATCGTGGAAGCGCACGAGGGAACCGTGAGCGCCGAGAGCGTCCACGGAGCTGGCGCGACGTTTACTTTCACGATCCCGCCGTCAACTGTGAACTAAATCCCGCGGCCCGTGGCTCAGTCCTCGGTGCGGGTCGATCCCGTGATCACTCCGCCGCGCTCGCGCTGGCGGCGTCCGCCTCTTCCTCCTGCTTCTTCAGAGCAAGGACCTCCTCGGGAGTGGAAGCGCGATCCGGATGATGCTGATGCACCGCGTTTTCGAGCTTCGCGTGATCTTTCTTCACGTGGTCTTCATGCTTTTGCTCGTCCAGCTTGTGTTGGTTCTTCGGTGAGTTGTCGCCCATAGGCAGATTCTTCGGCGCTCGGAGCCTCGGCGGCTGTCTCAATCACCCGAAACTTTCCCAAGCAAGTTGCCTCAACACAGGGCTCGGCCGTCATGATTTGGAATCCCGAACCCGGGCGGGCCCGATACGCCGCGCTACGGAAGCCCGGTTCTCTCGACTGACGCGCAGGCTTGCCGCGGAGCTCTCCACGGTTCCTCTGAAGGCCAGCAGACCACGCTCGCCGAGCGCCAGTGGTCCAAGTATCATGTCCGCTCATGCGGACGCTCACCTCAAGACCACCCACAAAAGGAGCGCCGCTGGCCACCCCTACGCCGCCATCGGGAAGCAACTCGCCGACCTGCAGATCCACTGCGAACCAGCCGCCGAGGATCCGCTCCAGCGCATCGAAGCCGCCGGGGAACCGCCCAACTGGCGCGTGGAAAAGATGCGGCTGACCAAGGACAAGACCGCGCTGCTCCATGACGACTTCCTCAGCTTCGCCGGTCTCCCCGAAGCCGCTTTCGGACGAGTAAAAAAGGGGGCGCGAGATGATTCTCCCGGCGGTTAAGGAGGTGGCAGAGCTGGCGCTGATCGTCGGGTTGCTCTACTTCGCGCTAAGTTGGTTGGCGCGACGGCGACGCGGAGAATGGAGCGAGTCGATGGAGGGGAATCGGATGTTGATCCTGCTCCTGCTCGCGCTGGCGGTGACGGCGGTCAAAGTCGGTGAAGACGTTTTGGGAGGGGAATCGGGACCTGTGGATGAAGCGACACTGCTTTTCATCCGCGACCACGTCCCGCGCGCATTGGAAGGCTTCTTCCGAGCCGTCACTTTTACCGGCTCGTGGAGGATCCTGTTTCCGCTGGTGATGCTGTTGTCAGCCGCCTTTCTCGCAGCGCGCAAGCATTTCGAGGCGCTGCTGCTCACCACTTCCGCCGTGGCCAGCGCCTTGGCGATCTAGGTCATCAAGACGGCGGTCGGTCGCGCTCGTCCGGCGCTGTGGGAGACAGATTGGTATTGGGGGTCGAGCTTCCCCAGCGGCCACACGCTCCAGACGACCACCGTGGCCAGCGCGGTGGTGATTTGCCTCGCGCGCACTCGCCCGCGACTGGTCCGCATGATCGCGCTACCCGCCACCGCGTGGATCCTGCTCGTCGCCCTCTCGCGTCTGGTGCTGGGCGTGCATTGGCCCAGTGATGTGCTCACCGCGGCCTGTCTGGGGGTGATCATCCCGTTCATCGTGCAGTTCATCCTGCAACGCTGGCGGTCGCGTTTCGCGCCAACGCCGGACAGCCCGCAGGAACGATGAGGCGAAGAGCTCCGGGGATGATTTCGTAGCGAACGCGGTCGAAGGAGACGGGCTCGCCATCGAGGTTGACGGGCACGGGCTGGTCCGGATGAAACTCCGCCCATGGTGCCTGTCGGTAGAAAATGTATTCACCGTCCGGCTCGAGCGCCTGCAATTCGCGGCCTGCCTGGAGCAGGCCGGTCGCGGGAACTTCCCGGATCACCAGAATGTCGAGCAGGCCGTCGTCGATGAACGCCCGGGGAGCGACTGGCTTGCCGCCGCCGGCCTGGCGGCCGTTGCCGATGATCGCCACGACGGCGCTGTCGCGAAGTTCGCCGTCGGGCAGAATGAGCCGGCCTTGCGCGGGCTTGAAATTGATCGCGAGGATCGCGGCCATCAGGGTGTAGGCCGCACCGCCGAAGAGCCGCTTGAGTTCGGGCGGGGTGCTGGCGGTAACTTCCGCGCCGAAGCCACTAGTCGCCGCATTGATGAACCAGCGATCGTTGGCCCGGCCCACATCGATCGGCGCCCCCACGCCAGTCGCGCAGAGTTCGAGTGCCTCCAGCGGATCGCGAGGAATCCCGCAGCCGCCCGCGAAATCATTCGCGGTGCCCAGCGGCACGATCCCGAGCGTCGGGCGCTCCGCGGCAGGCCGGTCCATCAGTCCCTGAACGATTTCATGCACCGTCCCATCACCTCCCGCGGCGACGAGCACGTCGGCGTGGTCCGCTTCGACGGCCCAGCGTCGCGCGTCGCCACCCTCCCACGTCACCCGCACCTCGACGCCATGTCCCGCCCCGCGTCGCGCCGCCACGGCCTTGCGCAGATCCGCGTTGTCGGCGGCTTTGCCATTGATGATCAGACGGAGGCGACGGGTCTTCATGAGTCAAATGATTCGCCTGTCAGCCAGCCCTTGGCCGTCGCCTTGGTTCTGCGCAAACTGGGTGGTATCCTCATCGAACTTGCGCCGGGATGATGACTACGTGCAGCGGCGGGCTGGGCTTCACCCACATCGACACGATCACCGCGGACTTCGAAACGCTGCGTCTTTTCGAGATAGTAACCGACGAGCGCCGCGATGTTCGGTTCGTCCACAACAAGGATGCGAGATTTGGTCATCGTGCGCCGGAAAACGGCAAGATATCCCTCAGCGGGACGAGTGTGCCAACGGCGGCGAACAAGCAGTCGCGCTCTTCGCCGAAACGGTGATAATCCAAGGGATCAGCAAAGTCTTTCCAATCACCCACCCCTTATGAAACCCAGCAAGTTCATCGAAACCGCCCGGAAAATCTCCAAACCCTACCGCGTCACGAACGGGAAGAAATTCCATCTCAAGGAAGTCGATCCTGAGGACACCGGAGAGTTCGACTCCGGGGACAAGGAGCGGGCACAGGAGGCGCTGCAGATCGGTGTGCAGGCACTGGCGGAATTGCAGGATGTGCTTTATGCCCACGATCGCTGGTCCATCCTGCTCATTTTCCAGGCAATGGATGCCGCGGGCAAGGACGGGGCCATCAAGCACGTCATGTCAGGCATCAACCCGCAGGGCTGCCAGGTTTTTTCCTTCAAAGCCCCGACCACCGAAGACCTCGATCACGACTATCTCTGGCGTTGCTCGCGGCATCTGCCGGAGCGCGGACGGATTGGCATTTTCAACCGCAGCTACTACGAGGAGACGCTTGTCGTCCGGGTGCATCCTGAGTTTCTCGCCGCGCAAAAGCTGCCAGAAAAATGCGTGACGAAAGACCTCTGGGAGGAGCGCTTCGAGGACATCCGTGACTTTGAGCGGCACCTCGCGCGCAACGGCACGGTGGTGCGCAAATTTTTCCTCCACGTCTCGCGGGCAGAGCAGAAAAAGCGCTTCCTCGACCGCATCGAGCGGCCGGAGAAAAACTGGAAATTCTCCAGCAGCGACATCACGGAACGTGCGCGCTGGGACGACTACATGAAAGCCTACGAGGCCACCATTCGCGCCACCGCGTCGAAGGAAGCGCCCTGGTACGTGGTGCCGGGGGACCACAAATGGTTCACGCGTGCGGTCGTAGCGGCGGCGGTCATCGACGCGCTCGCCAGCCTCGACCTCGAGTATCCGAAAGTCACCGCCGCGCAGCGGAAAGTGATCGCCGAGGCCAGGACCGCGCTCCTCGCCGAGTGAGCCGCTGGAGGGGAAGCTGTCAGCTCCTACGCCAGCCTCAGCACCTGCGCGGCGGAGTCCGGCGGCATCCAGTCGAGGTGCGTGGTGGTGATGAGCTTTTGCGCGCCGTCCGGCAGCGCGGCAAGCAGCGCGGTCCGGCGGGAGAGATCGAGTTCGCCAAAAATATCATCGAGCAACAGCAACGGCGGCGTGGCGAAATGGGTTTCGAGCAGCCGGGCCGCGCCGAGCTTGAGCGCGAGGACGAGGGTGCGCTGCTGGCCTTCGCTGGCAAAGGCGGAGGACTGGCCGTTGAGGAAAAACGCCACGTCGTCGCGATGCGGGCCGACCGTCGTCTGGTGCAGCCGCGCGTCTTCCTTCCGCGCTGCTGCGAGGGTCACGGTGAAGTCTTCACCGCAGCCTGGCAGCAGTTCCAGCCGGAGCGTCTCCCGGGCCCCGCTGATCGCCTCGTGCGCCGCATTCACCGGCTCCTGCAACTCCTCGAGCAAACGCCCGCGCGCTTCTGCCACGCGCACGCCCGCGGCGATGAGCGGCTCGTCGAAAGCGGCAATCTCCCGCCAGCGCGGCGCGGAGGATTTCAGCAGCAGGTTTCGCGATCTGAGCGCTCGCTCGTAATCCCGCAGCGAACGCCGATAACTCCCGTCGAGCTGCGCTGCCACGAAATCCAAAAACCGCCGCCTCCCCTCCCCTGACCCGCGCACCAGTTCGATGTCGCGGTTCTCGAAATAGACCAGCCGCGCGACCTCCAGGTATTCCCGCGCCGCCTTTTGCTCCACGCCGTCGAGGGCGAGTTTTTTTCGCTCGCGGCTGAGGTAGTACTGCATGTGCCGCTGCCCGAAATACCCATCCACCACCAGACCGCGCCGCTCGTGCTGGATGACATGCGCCAGCCGCGTGACCCGCGGCGATTGCAGCCGCAGCAGGATGCACGCGGCCTCGAGCAGCGAGGTCTTCCCCCGCGCATTCGGTCCGACGATGAAATTCATCCCCGGCGCAAACTCCGCCGCGAACGCCTCGAAGCAGCGGAAGTGGCGGACTTTAAGCGTGGAAAGCACGCGCGCTGTGTAGAGCCTGCGCGGCGGCTCTTCAAGCGGCGCTGGACACTCCAGCGGCCCGTCTTTCCCGGAAGACGCCGACCGCTTCCAACACATAGCCTCCGACGGCGAGGATTAGGCCGATGCCGACGAAGCGGAGATTCTGCGTCAGCAGGTAGAGGACGATGATGCCGCCGATGCCGAGGCAGAGCAGGCGGATGGTGCGCGCGGTGGCGGGGTCGAGCGCGGTGGCGACGTAGGGGAGGAAGGCGGCCGCGAGGGCGAGGAGCAAGGCGGCCCAGCCGAGCCCGCGCTGGATATCGCCGCCGCTGATGCTGACGCTGCCGGTTTTGAGCTGCGCAGGGCCCACTCCGGGAAAGCCGACGGGCATCTCGATGTTGCCGCCGAAAGAGGAGCGCATAGAGCTTTGCATCCGATTCATCATGCGGTCGGCTTCCTTGCCGGGGTCGATGACGAACCACGGGAGGAAGAAGCCGAGCGCGACGAGGGCGGCGCCGATGAGGAGGAGGCGCTGGCCGCTGGTGAGGGGGATGGGCGGGGCGGGGACGCGGGCGCTATCGCCGAGGGCTTGGAGGAGTTCGGCGCTTTCATCGGGGGTGAGCTTGCCGGTTTCGAGCATGGCGAGAATCTTTTCGCGCTCGGGAGAGTGATCGACGGGGACGGGTGCGGCGATGCGAGCGGGGTGTTCCATGAGGATGAGGGGTTGTGCGGCGAGCAGGGCGCCGATAGTGACGGCGCTGAGCAGGGGAGAAAGTTCGAAGCTGAGCCATCCGCTGGCGACGATAAGGATGCCGACGAAGACATTGGAGGTGCAAAACCATGCGCGGATGCCAGGGACTCCAGGCGCGCGCTCGGAGTCCGTACCCTTTTCACCCACCCATCGCCCCCAAAGCCTCAGCACGAGGGCGGCGACGAGGACGCTGAAGATGGCGCCCGCGAGGACGGCGACGAGGAGGGCATCCTGGTTTCGGAAGCCGCCTCCGCCCGACAAATGCCCGGCGCTGCGGGCGATGTAGAGGAGGGTGGGGATGAGGCTGCCGAGAAGCGCCAGGATGGATTTGCCTCGCGAAAGGCCGGTGTAACTTGGAAACCAAATCCATCCCGTCAGGAACGAGGCGAGAACAACAATGAGGAGAAAGGCGGCGGGTATTTGTGGGGTCATGGGTCGGCGGGAGCTAGGTGGATTTGAGGAGTTGAGTGGCTTCCTGGACGGTGATCTCGCCGCGCTCGAGTTGTTCAAGAATGTCTTTGCGACCGGAGGGCGCGGCCTGATTGCCGAGGAGCACGTTCGCGAGGTCGAGCCGCTTGATGACCGTGGGGTAGGAGATGCCGAGTTCCTTTTCGACATCGCGGATTTTCCCCTGGCAGCGGAGAAAAATCATGACGAACTCCTGCATGTCGGGCGGCAGCCGGAAGAAGGGCGGAATAGGCAGCGTCGTCTCGATCGAGGTATCGCACTGGAGGCAGCCGAGGCGGCTGATTTCCAGCTTCCCTTCGCAAAAGGGACAGCGTGAGACGAGTTTCTTGATGGGCTTTCCGCTCATTTTTTTCGATATCTAAATTTAGTTATTCAATACGTCAATTGAATATATTGATTTTTTGACGCCCGTGGCGCCTTTGCGTTTCAACCAAAGGCGAGCCTCAAGTCGGGTCGGGCGCCGATTGGGCCGGTTGCAAACGGCACGCATTCTGCGAAAAACACCGCTCCCGAAATCCATGCATCGTCTTTCCGATCTCCTCCTCGCCTCGCAGGAAAAATTTGAGCAATTCGGCTGGCTCGGCGTGCTCGCCTACGCCGCCGCGATCGTGGTGTTGCAAATGATCATCGTCCCGCTCTCTCCCGTGGCCATTGCGGCGGGTGCGGGCTTCGGCTTTTGGAAAGGTTGGGTCGCCGTCACCCTCGGCACGAATCTCGGCGCGGCGGTCAATTTCCTCATCTCCCGTCACCTCGCGCGCAACGCCGTCCAGCGCTGGCTCGGGCAGCACGAGAAGTTTCGCCTCATCGACGCCGCCATCGGCCGTGAGGGCTGGAAAATCATCGCCCTCCTCCGCCTCTGTCCCATGCCCTTCGGCCTCGCGAACTACGCCTACGGCCTGACCGCCATCGGCTTCTGGCCCTACGCACTGGCGACCTTCGTCGCCATCATCCCGGCGAATACCTTCTTCGTCTGGTTTGGCCTCACCGCCCATCACGGCCTCGCCGCCGCCGCCGGCGCGGAAAAGGCCCGCCACCCTGTCGAATACGTCTTCCTCGCCGTCGGATTCGTCGCCGCATTCCTCGTCCTCCGCCACATCACCAAACTCGCCAAAGCCGCCGTCGCCAAAACCGACGCCCCCTTGCGGAGTAGGCCAGAATGACATTTCCCATTCCTCACCTCGTCGTCGTGGCAGTTCAGTAAAAGCAACCCTCACCTCAGGCAGGCACACCATCTCGGAAGGGTCCGTGGAGGCGGCCTCTGGGCGCAAAAATCACCCGGTTGCGGCGCGAGGGAGTAGCGCGCTGGGCAGCCAAACGGGCGCTTCATTCTGCGGCATTTTGCAGGGCCCCAATCGTTCCAGGCTCGCGCGCTGACGAAAGCGGCACGCCGCCGTCGGACCACCAGGCCTTTCCGCGAAAGGTTAGCTCGGGTTGGGCGTCGCCAGCCATGAGCAGCGCCCCATTTCTCGCGAGGAAAAATTCGACTTCGCGCATCGGCTACACCACGGACATGAACCCTGCAGAATGGACGATCATCGAGGATGAGCTTGCTCCGGTTTTTCGGACAGTGCTTGGGGATGCGAAGCACGGGTTGTTGAGAGGTTGGTCTTCTCGAAGTCCACAGGTGACTGATAGCCGAGTGCGCTGTGGAGGCGCGTTCGGTTGTAGAAAGTTTCGATGGAGTCGAAGGCGATGGCCTGGGTTTCTGTGCGGGGCGCGGGGAGGAGAGGCGGTGGAGACACGCGGTCTTGAGGGTGGAGAAGAAGCTCTCCATGGCGGCATTGTCGTAAGGGTTGCCGGTGCGGCTCATGCTCGCTTCCAGGCCGTGGGCTTGGAGCAGGCTGCGGTATTCCTCGCTGGCATCCTGGCAGCCGCGGTCGCTATCTCGCTCATCAGCCATCCCCCACTTGTCCCCTCCGCCTCCTCGGTGGTGGAGAAGTCCGCGGGCGGGAAACGACCTGCCGCCTTGGCGCATCGTCTATTACTACTTCGCGCGGTGGCGTTTCGAAGGGCTCTGGCAAAGGATTCACGACGCCCTGCGCGACGCCGCGCGGGTGCGCCGCGGCCAAAAAAAACCCCCCGCCGCGATCCACCGATGCGCAGAGCGTGGGCGCGGCGCAAATGTATCGGCTCCTCGCTCGTGGTCGGGCCGGATGGCGAGCCGGTCGCGCAAGCTCCTAGAGCGGTTCAATAAATAGTATAGCCTGTTTTGATGGTTTGTGGATGATTCGGCATGCCCACGCGAAAGACTATTTCTGTGGATCTGCGGGAGAGGATCCTGGCTGCTGACGATGAGCATGAAGGCACCCGTGAGGATGTTGCCCGGCGCTTTCGGGTCTCGCCGGGCA
>JBBQCM010000060.1:0-39814 GCA_038318725.1 Chthoniobacterales bacterium | reverse complement strand
CCGGGTGATCGGCCGCGATGTAATCTTCAAGGCTCTCCGGTAAGAGCATGGTCTGAGTCCGATCGACTCCGGTGATGTGTCCCATGCCCGCACAGCTTACCGACTCGCGGCCCGCTTTGGGAGAGTTTTCACACAGTCTCTGAAGTTTGGGAACGAGAGGAGGAGAGGAGTTACCGTGATGGTCGGCGGTCGGCGCGCCTTTAAAATCCCGCGGCAGCGAAAGCGACGCGCAGCTTTTCTTTCCCGCCAGTCTCGATAGCGTCGCCGTGGCCGACGATGATGCGATCGAAGTCCCACGCCATGATCTTCTGCAAGGACGCGGCGAAGGCGGCGCGGTCTTTGATCATGAATTTCACGGCGCGCGACATGCCGAAGTGGCGGCTGCCGATGAGGACCACGCTCAGGAGGGTGCCGAGCCAGAGCGAACGCTCCCCGGGGAAGTTGAAGACGACTTCCGTGAGGATGAGCGTGCGCGAAGGCACATGCAGCATGGCGATTTCCCGGGCGAAAGGCGCGAGGGCGAGTTCTGCCGTCAGGACTTCCGGTGCCCACTCGGCTGGGGGCGGCAGGACTGGCCGGGTGTGGAAGCCGACGGCTTCGGAAAAACCGTCGGGCGCGAGATACTCGACCTCGGGAAAAGCAGCGCGGCCTTTGTGGGCATAGGTGTCGTGGCGCAGGATTCCCTCGAGCAGCCACGCGGGCTGGCCAAGGGCGCGGATGGCGGCGATGTCTTCCGCGGAGAATGGGCCGCTGGAATGGAGGATGAGCCGACCGGAGGCGAGGCGGATGACGGTGACATTGCGCCGCAGGTCGGCACCGAGGATGGTGAGCGGGTATGCGAGCAGCCAGAGGTTTTCGGCGATCGGCAGGAGGGCGGGATTCGTTTTCATCACGGCACCAGTTTCGCAGACAAGCGCCGCGGGCGCAGTTGCGCGGTGAGGAAATCGAGGGCGCGTCGGGAGGCGTCGGCGAGAGCGGGCTTCGAGAGGATGTGGCCTTCACCGGGATAGGTTTTCACCACGGGCCGGGTGCCGTGCTGGCGGGCCACACGCTCCAGTTCGCGCGCGTAGCGCGGATCAACGCGTTTGTCAGCGGTGCCATACATGATGAGCGTGGGCGGCACGCGCTGGAGCTTTCCCCCGAGATAGGTGAAGATGCCGCCGGCGAGCTCGGCCACGGCGTCCACCCGCGAGTCGCGCGCGGCGACGCTGACGGCGAGAAAGGCGCCGAGCGAGTAGCCGAAGAGGCCGATGGATTCGCGCCGCACCCGGGGATCGGCGGAGGCGAAGTTCAGGCCGTCGGTCACGGTGTCTTCCCATTCGTGGAGGTGTTTGGTGATGCCGGCGTCCCCGGCGAAGATGGTGCCGGTGCGATCGTAGTAGCGCGGGAGGAAGGCGATGACCCCGCGCTCGGCGAGGGCTTGGGAAAACTGTTCGAGGTCTTTCTTGCCGAAAAGCGTGCCGGCGGAGCTGTGGAGCACGAGCACGGCGGGGTAGCGCCCCGGTGCCTTGGGCGCAAAGGTCTCGACGGAAATCCGCCGCCCACCGCTGAGATACCTCTCGCGCCGCACCTCGACGCCAAAGCGCGGCGCGCTCGCAGCCGTGGCGGCGAGCGAACTGCCGAGGAACAAACTGACGCAGAAGAGCAGACGGAGAACATTCATGGTGTGCATTCGCAGGCGCAGGCGATGGCGCGCTTGACGATGCGCGGCAATCGTCGAACCGGCTGAGTGTAAAGAAACGACGGAACGGGCGCAGGAGCGCCGGGCAGGTCGCGCAGGAGCGCTTGGCTCCGGCGGAGCCGAGCGCTCCCGCGCGACCACGAGGCGCTCCCGCGCCCGGACTTATCCCAAAGTCTCTACTTAGCTCCAGCCGTGCGCGGCGCGGACTTTGATCATCACATCGAGGATCGCGTTCCAGGTCTGCGCCTGTTCCAGCTTGGCGTTCGGGAACATGCAGCCGTCCCAGCAGATGTGCTGGATGCCGCGGGCGGCGGCATCTTTGAGCCAGTAACCGGCGCATTTCACGATGTCGAGTTTGCCGTTCGGATCGTCGGCGGGACAATGCTTGCCGGTCTTGTCGTGGTCGCCGGCACCGTGGACTTCGCCGTCATTTTGCGCGACGTGGAAGTCGATCGTCCAGGGACGCAGCCTGTCGGTCATCTGCCCGTAGGCAGCCCAAAATTCCGCATCACTGGCGCCGTCCTTGATGAGCGCGTGCTCGGGTGCGTTGTAGCCGAGCAGATAGAGATAGGTGTGGGCGAGATCGGCTTGGAAACCGACGGTCTTCGGCATGCCCACGGCTTCGAGCAGGTCGAGCATGTCCTTCCACGAGTGCATGCCGGCCCAGCAAATCTCACCTTCAGCCGCGAGGCGCTCGCCCGCTTGTTCGGCGATCTTGCCGGCTTCGCGGAAAGTCTCGGCGATCTTCGCGGTGTTGGCCGTGGGATTTTCGCCCCACTTGTTCACACCGAATTCAGCGGAATCAATGCGGATGACGCCATACTTGCGCACGCCGTGCTTGTTAAAGATGCCCGCGATCCGGCAGGCCATCTTCACCGCGCTCAGAAATTTCTCGCGCTGTGCCGCGTCGCCCATCGCCGAGTCACCGATCGTCCCGCCCCACACCGGCGCGACCAGCGAGCCAATGTTGAAACCTTTGCCCGCAATGAGATCAGCGATCTTCTTCAACTCGTCGTCGCTGGCCTCGGGATTCGTGTGCGGGAGGAAGAGAAAGTAGTCGATGCCTTCAAACTTCTGCCCGTTCACATTCGCCGCCGCGGTGAGGTCGAGCATGCGTTCGAGGCTGATCGGCGGTTCCTGACCGGCGGCGTCGCCTTTGCCGACGAGGCCGGGCCACATGGCGTTGTGCAATTTGGGGAGGGTGTGGGTGCTCATGGAATTTTGGGAGTAGTTGAGTTCCGCCGCGCGCCGACTATGTGCCGGTCAAAATCCACACGGTGAGAAGTGCGGAGTGGTCTGCCGAAAAGGCTGCGCAGCGACAAGTTCTTTTCCTGCGCGGTACTCATTTCTCCTCATTGACCCGTGCGAGAGCGCTGTTAGGCTCCGCGCGAAATCTCACCCCGCAGTATGCCGGCCCGGTTGTCTCTAACAGAACCCGCAGCGGCGCGATTATCCCTCCCACCCACCTTAAAAATGAACGAATCCGCAGTCGTCCCCGCGTCGGGCCAGAGCCCGAGAATTTCCACAGTCCAGGAAGCCGTCATCCGCATTGCCGGCAATTCCCAAGACGGCATCCAGGCGATCGGCGGCTTCCTCGCCCGGCTCGCCGGCCGAAGCGAGCAGGAGGTCATGACCTTTATGACCATCCCCTCCACGATCTCGGGCGGTCCGTCGATTTTCCAAGTCCGCATCGGCTCCGGCGAAGTGCTCAGCGCGGGGGACGAGGCCGACGTGCTGCTCTGCTTTTACGACCACAGCTACGCGAACCACATCAGTTCGCTGAAGCGGGGCGGCATCGTGCTCTACGACTCCGATCATGTGAAACCGGACGAGGAGTTGCTCGGCTCGTATCATCACGTGGGCGTGCCGATATCCTCGCTCACGGTCGAGGCCATCGGCGGCACCGGGCGCGACAAGGGGAAGAACATTTACTCGCTCGGGCTGCTCGCGCGGATCTTCGGTCTCAACGTGCCGAAGCTGACGAAGCTCATCGAGGAACGCTTTGGCGGCAAAGATGCAACGGTCGTGCAAAACGCGCTGGCGTGTTTCAATTCCGGCTACGGCCATCAGGTGCAGGGCTTGTGGGAAACCTTCCAGTTTCAGCACGCCGAGCACACCGGCGAGGCGCAGGTGGTGATGAGTGGCAACGAGGCGCTGGCCTACGGACTCATCGCGGCGGGCGTGCGCTTCGGCGCGGGGTACCCGATCACGCCCTGGAGCGACATCATGGAACTGCTCCGGCGCGAGTTGCCGAAGTACGGCGGCACCTTTGTGCAAACCGAGGACGAAATCGCCGCGGTCTCGATGGCGCTCGGCGCGAGCTACGGCGGACGCGTGGCGGTCACGGGTTCGAGCGGGCCGGGCATCTCGCTCAAGACCGAGGCGCTCGGCTGGGCCAGCATGGCCGAGGTGCCGGTGGTCATCGTGGATGTGCAGCGCGGCGGACCTTCCACCGGGATGCCAACGAACGTCGAGCAGAGCGACCTGAATATCGCCTGCTTCGGTGGTCACGGCGACAGCCCGCGCGTGGTCCTCGCGCCGGCCAGCGTGGAGGATTGTTTCTACACCGCCATCGAGGCCGTGAACATCGCCCGCAAATACTCCACGCCCGTCTTTATCCTTTCCGACCAAGGCATCGCCTCGCGCATCGAAGCCTTCCCCTGCCCCGACCTCGAACACGTCTGCCAGGACCTCTCGCCCGACTTCACCCCCGTCGCCGATCACAAGCCTTACGATCTCGCCGCGACTGACGGAGTCACCCGCCACATCGCGCCCGGCACCCGCGTCGCGAGTGGAAAATATCCCGTCGTCACCGGCCTCGAGCACGACGAACTCGGCCACCCGACCGGCTCCGGTAAACTGCACACGCAGATGAACGCCAAGCGCCGCAACAAGCTTCGCAAACTCGCCGAGGAAATCCCGGTGCCGCAGGTCTATGGCGCGAGCGAAGGCCACGTCCTGCTCATCAGTTGGGGCTCCAGCAAAGGGCCAATCGAAGAAGCCGTGAAGCAGGCCCGCAAACACGGCGAAGCGATCTCCGGAATCCATCTCAAGCACCTCAACCCGCTGCCCAACGGCCTCGAGGCCATCTTCAGCGGCTTCACCCATGTTGTTGTCGTCGAGTTGAACGACGAGGGCCTTTACGGCTACGGCCAGCTCGCCTCCATCCTCCGCGCCCGCTACTGCGACCCCCGCATCCGATCGGTGACCAAGACCGACGGTCTCACCTGGAAGGTAAAGGAAATCCTCCAGCGCGTCTTGACCGCCACCAAGTAACCCATTTTTCCATGAACGCCCTCCTCACCGCCCCTCTCCCTCGCACCACCGCCGCCGGCATCCCCGTCCCCGACCTCCTCGACGCCGACCGTAAGGCCCTCACCAAAAAAGACACCGCCGCGGATCACCCGACATGGTGCCCCGGCTGCGGCGATTTCTCCGTTCTCGCGCTCTATTACAAGCTCATCGAGAAGCGGAAAATCTGGCACGAGAAAATCTGCACCGTCGCCGGCATCGGCTGCTCCTCGCGCTTCCCGTATTTCGTCCAGGCGCACGGCGCACACTTCATCCACGGGCGCGCGCTCGCCTTCGCCAGCGGCATCTCGCTTTCGCGGCCCGACCTCCACGTCTTCGTCTTCGGCGGTGATGGCGATGCCTTCTCGATCGGCGGCAATCATTTCACCCACACCGCCCGCAAAAACGTCAAGCTGACCTACGTCGTCATGGACAACCAGGTCTATGGCCTGACCAAAGCGCAGACCTCCCCGACCACGCCCATCGGCCACAAATCGAAGACCGACATCTGGGGCTCGACCGACCGGCCGATCAATCCGCTCAAACAAGCCATCGCCGCCGGGGCCACCTTCGTCGGCCGTACCACGGCCACCAATGTGCCCCACCTCCTCGCCATGATGGAAGCCGCCATGGACCACAACGGCTTCAGCTTCATCCAGTGCCTCAGCGAGTGCATCGAGTTCTTCCCCGGTGCCTTCGACGCCGCCATCCCGCGCAAAGGCGGCACCTTCCCCGAGATTCCCGCCGACCACGACGCGAGCGACGAACACGCCGCCTATCAACTCGCCGGCACCGAATGGCCCGGCCTCTTCGGCATCTTCTACCGCGCCGATCGCGCCACCAAAAACGCCAACGAAGCGAAGATCATCGCCGACCATCGCGCCAAAGTGGACGGCCTCGCCGACTGGCAGATTTTGAAGAAGAACTTCGATCGGATGAAGTAGCGAACACGTCTGGCGCTATCGTCTTTTCCGCCCATAGAAACTCCATTTAATCGCGTTCGACGTTAGGTAGGCGGACATTTTCGCCATCGGCGGGCCTCCCTTCATTGCCGTGTTCGGCGTGAGCGGAGACCAAGTAACGTTTGCCGATCCTTTAATACCAAACTCAGTTGAAGACTGGACGATACGAATCGGTGCGTTGCGCGATTTCCTTCGGTTCTCGGACTTTGGAAGGTGTCGGTTTTCAACTGTGTTTGGTATAATAGGCGAAGAAAGCCTGCCTCTTTCTCAGTTTCCGAAGCGCTACAACCTTACCGGCTTTCGCTTGGTCATCACCAAACCCTAGCTTGAGCGTCGGGCTTAGTTGAACTTATTCTTCCGATACGCGCCCATGGCGGGGGCGTCGGGGTTCACTTCGGGGCCGAAGTAGCGGAGGCAGACGAGGGGTTCGGTCTCGCTGGTGTTGGCGAAGGTGACGCCGGCTTTCGCGCCGGCTTCGGTGCAGAAGAATTCGTCCTCGGTCAACTCGTGGAAGCGGATGAGCTTCGGGCTGTTGAGCGCCTGACCATTGATCGCGCCGCGGCCTTGCACACAGATGAGGCCGTAGGCGCCTTTGTCCCGGATGGTGCAGACGGCACCGGGCTCGACGGTTAGTTCCTTCGCGGTGAAAAGCTGCTCGCCATCGACTTTGCCATAGACAATCCAGCGATCGACGTAGCCTTCGCTGCGGGTGTCGGCGACCGGGACGGGTTCGAGGTAGTGGTTATCCTTGAAGTTCGGGTCCACGTTCTTCTCCCAGTCGAGCTGATCGACGATGAAGTCGAGGTCCTTGTGTTTCGACTTCGGCATGTCTTTCACGAGCAGCGACCACGGCACTTCGCGGCCCTCCACGAGCGACTGATACATGCCGAACACATCCGAGCCCCACTGCGGCTCATAGGTACAGAGCGAGCCCGGCGCGTGAAGGATGCATGGGTCGATGAGCCAGCCCGTGCCGACCTTCAGCCGGTAGGCTTTGGAAAGATCGAGGATGCCGTTGTCGCCCTTGTTCCAGTCTTCGAGCGTCTTCCGCACCTGCGCCTTGGTCGTGCCGGGCTCGAAGCCCATGAAGGTGTAAGGGAAGTTGTTGCCGACGGTGTTATGCTGCGGCGGGAAGTAATACGATTCCGGCTTGCCCTCCTGCCCCACGAGCTTCGCCTGCTTCTTCGACTGATGCATGTGGTGCGGGATCGGCCCCATGTTATCGAAGAACTTCGAATACACCGGCCAGCGTTTATATTTCTTCCAGATCTTCTCGCCGATGATGGTCGCCCCGCACTCCGCGACGGCCTGCGCGAGGGTGAAGCGCGCGCCGCCCGCGACCACATAGCTGTAGCCTTCATCCGGCACGCGGCCTTCATTCGCCGCCGGCGTGGTCGAGGCAAACCAGCGTTCGTCGATGCCTCCGCGGTTCAGGCCGTAGGCGTAGAGGTCGTCGGGGTGCAGCTTCAGCCTCTTGCCCGGCTGGAGAAAGCTGCGCGGCACCCAGCAGGGTGCGAGGCGCAAGAGCCCGCCACTATCCGCGAGCGCGGCATCGACGAGTTTGGAAACGTTCTTTTTGACGGTCTTGAGGGATTGGACGGTGTTCATGGAGTGTGCGTGGATGGGGCGGAAAAACTTGGGCGGCTTTTATTTCAGCGGCTCGTGGGAGCGTCAAAGCATTTTGGCCCAAGCGGTCAGCCTGCGGGATTCTCACTTCCAGATGGATTTCAGCTCGTGGGCTTCGAGCGCGGTGAACTTCACGTCGCCGCCCTTCACGCTGATTTCGACTCCGAGGTCGTCGGCTTTGGCGGTGATCGGGAGGGGGATGTAGGTGAGACCGTCGCTGGCCCATACGGTGAGGTTGGTGCGATCGGTGAGGATGATGAGCCGCTGGTGACCGTCGCGCAGCGGGGCCGGAGCGCGCTGGCCAGCGACGGAGATTTCCTGCTGCGCAGCGGAGTAGCGGATCTCGAAGCCGCGGACTTTCAAGAGCAACTCACTGTCCGGGGCGGGCGCAAAATCGGCGCAGATTTCGAGGAGTTCGCCCCGCGTCGCGGCGAGCGGATTCGCGCTGCCGGCGCGGAGAGTGAACGGATCGAGGCGCTGGGACTTTGTGCGCAGGGTTGCGAGTTCTTTGACCGGCTGCCAGGCGAGGCGCGGGCCGTCGGGCGTGCTGCGAAGGGCGAGTTCGCAGGGGAAGGCCTGAAGCTGATTGAAGGACATCCCGGGTGACGCGCACTGGCCCCAGCCGATCTGCACGCGGCGTCCGTCGGGGAGGTCGCTGAAGGTTTGCGCGGCGTAGAATCCGCGTCCGCGATGGCCGGGGAGCTTCGGCGTTTCCGGCGTGAATTTTTCGCCGTCGAACGTGCCGACGAAGTATTCGCTGCTCGCGCCGGTGAGCACCCACTTTCTTTTCGCGGCATCGCCATCGACGGGCAGTTCGAAGAAATCCGGGCATTCAAACAAACCCGGCGTGACGCTGCGCAGAGTCCACTCCTTGAGATTGGGTGAGGTGAAGAAATGGATGGTGTGATTCGGTTTCGGCGTGCCCGCGGCGGCTGGTAATTCGACGTAAAGGGTGAGCACCCATTGTTTGGTGGGTTCGTGCCAGACGACCTTCGGATCGCGGTTGCCGCCGGTGATTTGCCGGATGATGGGATTATCGGCGAATTTCGTGAAAGTGCGTCCGTCGGTGCTGGAGGCAAGGGCCTGCACGGCGGGGTTGCCGGCGGCGGTATAGAAGAGCACGAGCGGCGGTTTGCCGTCCTTGCCGAAGCCGCTCGTGTTTTTCCAGTCGACAACCGCGCTGCCGCTGAACATCGGCCCCATGGCGTCGGGATACAGCGCCTCGCCATGCTCCTGCCAATGGACGAGATCGTGGCTGGTGGCGTGGCCCCAGTGCATGTTCCCCCACCCCCAGCCATAAGGGTTGTGCTGGTAAAAAAGGTGATACTCGCCGTTATAGAAGACGAGGCCGTTGGGATCATTCACCCAGCCACGCTGGGGCGAAAACTGAAGCTGCGGGCGCAGCGGTTCACGGTATAGGTCAGCCGAGTTTTTCAGCGTGTCGCTTTGCTCGAGGAGCGCGAATGCCTGCGAGTCCTCGGGGAGTTTGTCGGCCATGACAGTGACGCTCTTTCCCAGCCACGCACTCACGTCGAGTGGCGCCCACCAGTCGGCATTTGCGTCAGCGAGTTCGATCTCGAAAAAGCGCTCAACCTTGCCATCCACGAGCACCTTCACGTTACGTTTTGGCGCACCCGTCTTGATTGGGAAATGGAGGAGCCGATGCGCAATAACGAGTTCGCGCCTGGCGTCGTTGAGCAACCCCGGCGCGCGCCGGTCGCTCAACACGATCTGATCGGCATTGATGTGGCCCCAGCCGCCTTTGCGCTGATCCACGATCTCGAGGTGCGCCGTCCTGCCGCTCAGGTCGCGGACATCCCACGCCGCTGCTTGCAGATTCTCGCTGCCTCCAGGTTTCCTGTTCGGGCCGGTGACCGTGCGCACCGCCACGCCATCCACGAGCAGGTTCACGCACGTTTCACCCGCGTAACCGCCGCCTCCGATGAGGAAGTTGATGAAGGCCCGCTCGATCCTGAACTCCGGGGAGATGAGCCGACCCACGGATTCGTCGCCGCCCGCGAATGAGTTCGCCAAACCTTTGCCGAGAAAACCTTCGACTTTCATTTGCCCCGGTAGCGTCCCGTGCGCCGGACCGCTGCCAAAGGCTGTGCCCTCGGCCTTCCAGCCGCCGTAATCCGTTCCTTCGAAGTCTGCGAGCAAGACGTCGTCGGCTGCGTTCACGGTCGCGAGGTTCGCGAGGGCGATGAGGAGTGTGGTGGTGAGTGGGGTCATCTTCATGGGTTAGCGATCGGCTTTTAGAAATCTAAAAACTCTCCGGCAAGGCCGGCGGGCGGCCGCTTCTCGCTCACTCGTTCCTTGGAAAAAAAATTTGCTGGCCAACGGCAGCCTCACCACGCAGGAAGGACGCTCGAAGCCACCGGCGATCAACCAAATGGGTGAGAAATCTAACTGCCAGTACCGACGTATTCCGCGGCGTAGGTGTCGAACTTCGCCGTCTGCCCGACGGTCGGTGGGGTTTCGATGTCGTAGGCGTAGCTGTCGGCCAGACTTTGTGACTGAGTATCCCAGATCATCACGGTCTTCGCGGCCTTGGGTGAGGTCTTCTTGCTGCGCACGGTTTCGACCGCGATGTAACGCACCTTCTTTTTCTGGAGGACGGCTTTTTTCTCGGGCGTGAGGCGCGTGTAATAGACCTTGGCCCGCTGCTGGGCGACTTGGATCTGCTCCTTTGTGGCCTTTTGCCGGACGAGCATCGTCTGGGTCTGGATAATGCGGGACAGATTGTTGAAGCCGAGCGTCTCGACGCTGCTGGCGAACAGGGCGCAGGCGGCGAGGACGGCGGTCCACTGGAGTGCGGAGGATTTCACGGCGGTGGAAGCGGGCGACAGGCCCTGGGTCTAGCTGCCTGAGCCGACGTAGGCCGCGGAGTAGGTGTCAAACTTCGCCGTCGAGCCGACGGATGGGGTGCTCTGCACGTCATAGACGTCATTGCCCGCGAGGCTCTCGGACTGGGTGTCCCAGATCATCACCGCCTTCTTCGCTTTAGGCGAGGTTTTGTCGTTCTTCTCGGTATCGACGGCGATGTAGCGCACTTTCTTTTTCTTGAGGGCGACCTTCTTCTCCGGTGCAAGACGGCCGTAGTAAACGCGGGCGCGCTGCTCAGCGATCTTGCGCTGACGCTCGGTGGCCTGGTGCTTCGCGATGATGTAGGCGGTCATGGCGACGACAGCTCCGGTCGCGGCTCCGATGGCGAAGGATTGCGCGGTGCTGGCCCCGGCGGCGCGGGCGAGCCCCCCGGCGAGGATGCCGGCACCACCGCCAAAGACTGCGGCGTTTTCACCAGGCGTCATATTCTCGCAGCCTGTGACGAAGAGGGCGATGGATGTGGTGAGGGCAATGATGGGCGTGGAGCGTGAGTTCATAAGGAGTGCGTAGTTTTGTAATGAACCGGGGCGCGCACGGCAAGGAAATGTCGGCCCTGGGCGACGAGAAAAAACGGTGCGTTGCATCACACGCACGGGCTCTCCTTCGGCCCCGGCGGAAAGCTGTATCTGGGCGACCTCGACGCCGGTGGTCCGCAGCAGTTTGACGCCACGACGGGTGCGTATCTCGGCGCGCTCCCGCTCCTCCCGCCGCCCTTCCTTTTCGGCGACCTCACCTTTACCCCGGACGGTAAGCTCTATGCAACGGGGGACGGAAACGACGGCGTCATTGTGGACGACGGGAGCACCACGAGTCTGCTCATCCCATCCGGACCGGGGCAAAGCTACTGCGGGATTCTGGCCGACAGCGGCTTTCTTTACGTGGCCAACAAGTCCGCCGGCACGGTCAAGAAATTCACGGATAGCGGGGTCTTCGTGAGCGACTTCATCACGGGGTTCTCTGCGCCGTATGCTTTCGACATGATTCCCATGGTGCCGGAACCGGACGCGGGCCTGCTGCTGCTCGCCGGGTCGGCCGCGCGGGAGTTGCGCCGCAGGCGGAAATAGCGCGTTCAGCGCGGCGTGAGGGGCACGTTGTGCTGGCGGCACCAGTCGATGGCGCGCTTGTCTCCATCGGTGGCGGCCTTGCGGTACCAATTCAACGACTGAAGCTGGTTTTTTTTGGTGCCGATCCCCTCCTCCAGGCACTGCCCGTAGTTGAACATGCAAGCGCCATCGCCAGCGCGAGCCCCTTTCTCAAACAGCTCCGCCGCCTTTTTCGGATTGGCCGGCACACCAATGCCGGTCATGTAGAGCGCCCCGAGATTGGCCATCGCATTGAAGTTTCCTTTATTGGCGGCGAGCGAGAAAAGCCGGAAAGCCTCGGCAGGGTCCGCCTTCACCCCGATGCCGTGCTTGTAGCAGTTGCCAAGGATGTCCATCGCCCGCGCATCGCCGCCATCTGCAGCGATGCGCAGCAGGTCGGTCCCGCGCTTCTCGTCCTTGGTCACACCGAGCCCATCGACATAGCACTGGCCGAGGGCGAATTGGCCGCCAATGTCTCCCTTGTCCGCGGCGGCCTGAAATGATTCCGCGGCTTTGCCGAAGTCCGCCGGGCCGATCTCCCCACCCTTCGAATACATGAAGCCAAGCTGGGTCATGGCATTCGCATCGCCCCGTTCGCTGGCTGCGGAGAACCATTTGAAAGCCAGCTTCGGTTCCGTCTTGCGCAGGTTGTCGCCCAGCAGGAGCATCGCCGAAAGGATGCCGAGTTCCGCGGCCTCGTTGATCTGCCCGCGCATCTCGCTGAACTCCTCGAAGGTGATCGGACTGGGCCGGTCGCGCAGATGATTGAGCAGCGTCTCGAGATAGTTTTTCGCCACGCCGGACTCGGGGTAATCGCGCGCGATTTTCATCCAGGCATCGAGCGACGGCACCCACTCGCCGTTCTCCTCCAGCTTCTTCGCCTTCTCGACGCTGGCCTTGAGCATGTCCGTCCGGCTTGGCGGAGCCGGCGTCATCGGCGCCGGGGTCGCGGGCACGGGCGTGGCCGGTGGCGGTGTGGGGGGGTCGGGCGGCGGTGGATCGGGCGTCACGTCGGGAGTGACACTGGGGGAATCTTCCGTCGGGACGGCGGCCGTATTGCTGCCTCCCTGATGCATGAAAAAATAGCCAGCCCCCCCCAGGACCACGACCGCGGAGACGAAGCCAATGAGCGCGAGCGGCGGTTTCTTTTTCGCCGATGGCAGTGACGGCTGAAAGCCGTGCGCGACTGGTGCCGTGGCGGCGGGCGCAGACGGGACGACCTCTGCCGCGTGCGAATCGTGACGCCGGACTTGCAGCCCGTCGAGTTCGATAAGGGCACTGCAAAACTCTTGCGCGCTGGCAAACGAGCGCTGCGGATCGAGCGCGCGGCGCAGGACTTCGTTGCCCTCTTCGGAGAGCGTGGAGAGCGGGGTGTAGCGGGGACTCGCCGAACCGCCCAGCGCCACGGGCGAAAGCGTGCCGCCGAGGAGTTCGTAGCCGAGCGCCGCGAGGGATTGGATGTAGCGCGGCCGCGCCTCCACGCCTTCGGTCTTCGCGCCCGCCGCACCCTCGATCATCGTCTGCGCACCCGCCCACGTCTGCGATGAAGCCAGGTCGGTCTTGAAGCCGAGCGGGTAGAGCTTCAGCGCAAAGGCCGGCCAGTCTTTAAGCGGCGCACGCAGCAGCGTGTCTTTTTCAATCTCCTGCGAAAAATGGAGGAAGACCTGATGCAGTCCAAATTCGAGCCCCCCGAGCCCGAGATCGAGCGCATGATCGACTCCGGCGGCGGCCTGCTGCAGGAGCGCGAGCGTTTCACCCGCCTCGAGTTCGCGGCGGGCGCGCAGCAGTTCGAGGAGTGAAAAGCCGTCGGTCCATTCAAGCGCGACGAAGCTCGCCTGCTCAATCGTTTCAAAATCGAAAACGCCGAGCAGGTGCGGATGCCGCACTGGCTTGAGTTTCTCCACCTCGTTTTCCAGCGCCGTGCAAGTTCCGGCGTTGCCGAGAAAATCCGGATGGACGACGAGAATGCGGACGTCGCTCTGCCGCTCGCCATCATAAGCGCGGAAAGCGCGGCCCGCATTGGTTTCCCCGAGGATCCCGCTGATCCGGTAGCGCCGTGCCAGGACGACGCCGACCTCGAACCGGGTTTCGCCCGGACGATCCGCCGCCGCCTCCAACAGGGTTGCGAAACTCTCATCGACCTCGCCCGAGGCTCCGGCGGTTGCGGCCGGCGCGGTGGCGCAGTGCGCGAGAGCGTCTTCGACGGCCTTGCGCAACTCGGCCGGCGTTTGAAAGCGATCCGCCGGGTCTTTCTCCAGCATCTTCCGCAGCAGCACCGTGACGGCGGGCGGGAGGTCGTGCATCTTCTCGAAAGGGGGCGGCTTCGAGAGGTGCTGGCTCATCACCTGCGCCATCGAACCAGCAAACGGGGCCTGCCCGGCGAGCATGTACCAGAGCGTCACGCCGAGCGAATAGATGTCCGAGCGGACGTCGATTTCCTGTTCCTCGAGCTGCTCGGGACTGGCGAAATGCGGCGTCCCCACAAAGCCCCCCATGCTCAGCGTCGCCATGTCTTCGCCCTCGCTGATGACCGAGGTTTTGGCGAGCCCGAAGTCGATGACCTTCGCCACGACTTCATCGTCCTCCGGCACCAGCATGAGGTTCGCAGGCTTAATATCGCGGTGCACTAGGCTGTGCTGGCTGGCGGCGTTCAGGGCGCGGGCCACTTGCCCGGTGATCGTCAGCGCCATCAGCGGCGCGAGCGGCCCCTGGCGCTTGATCAGCGCTTCGACGGTTTCGCCGTCGATGAATTCCATCGCGTAAAACCAGGTGTCGCCCTCGGTGCCGAGATGGAAGACCGAGGCCACATGCCGATGCCGCAGCTTCGCCGCCGAGCGCGCCTCGCGCACAAAGCGCTGCCGCGCGATCTCGCTGTTCAGATACGCGGCGTTGATGACTTTGAGCGCCACGGTGATCCGCAGGCTGGTGTCGAAAGCTTTGTAGGTGATGCCCATCGCCCCGCGGCCGAGCTCGAAGAGTGAGCCGTCGTCGCGAGTCAGAACTTCGTAGTGGTCGAAGATTGTGGCCTCAGGCATGAATGTTTCTTACGTATGCGTACTGCGGGTGCAAACGCGAGAAAGTTGCAGTTTTTTGCATCCTCGCGCAATCTGCAACCCGCAGCACGCTAGAAACCCCATGGGAGCGAAACTCAGCATTCAACCAGCCACCGCCGATCCTTTCGAGGTCGGAATCGGCAACACCGCGTCGATCGGCCGCACCCGGGAAAACACGGTCTGCCTCAGTTTCAGCCCGCTTGTTTCGCGCCAGCACGCCCTCATCCGCTGCCACAATGGCTGGCAATACCAGCTCATCGACCTCGGCAGCCGCAATGGCACCTACGTCAATAATGAGCGCGTGGTCATGCCGGTCGTGCTGACCGACGGGGCGAAGATCCGCATCGCCGACAACCAGATGACCTTTGTCGAGCACGACGACGAACCGGGCAGCGACACCAATGCAATGACCATGGTCGGCAGCATCGACCACTCACCGGTCGAGGCGCGGCCCGTGGCCCTGCTCGTCTGCGACATCCGCGGCTTCAGTACGATGTCGGAAAAAATTCCCGCCGAGGAAATGGCGCAGACGCTCGGCGCGTGGTTTCGCGAGACGGGGAACATGGTCGCGCAAACCGCCGGGACGATCGATAAATTCATCGGTGACGCGATGCTCGCCTACTGGGGGGCAACCGGGCGCGGGGTGGCGGACTGCGGCACCGCTTTCGCCTCGGCGAAACGCATGCTCGCCCTCTCCGACTGCCGCGCGTGGCCAAACGGCGAACCGTTCAAGATCGCCATCGCGCTCCACTACGGCCGGGTGACCTGCAGCAATGTGGGCGTCGCCGCCGACCGTGATGCGACGATCATCGGCGATGCCGTGAACACGGTCTTCCGGCTGGAAGGTCTGTCGAAAGAACTCAGCCAGCGCGTGATTATGTCGGGCGATTTCGCCGAGCAGATGCCCGACAAGAAAAAATACAAGGACTGCGGCGAACACCTGCTCAAAGGGAAGGCCCATCCCGTGCGGACCTTTGGCTTGGCGGAGTAGCTGAATGGAGTTTGGCTTTAGCCCAAAGTGGCTCAACGATTCGAAATGGCGCACGAACTCCAAGCTACGGAGGAGCCTCCACTTATTATAGTCCGAGCAACAACGTCATTATTGTTATTAACGACACAACCGGCAACGTCATCACGGTAAGAGGGAGATAAATGAACGATCTGGAGCGACTCCGTCTGTTGTTAACGGTGCTCGATACGTTTACGCCGACAGTCGGCGAAAGGCTTGGAAAACTTGCGAACGATATTGAATCTGTGTGCTCCTCGATTGGGAGCCGTTCTGAAGCGTTCGACTCCAAATACTTCACCCTTTGGGACGCGCTTGAAATAATTGGTGTGGCTCACCAAGAGGCGGGAACAACCCCGTCCGTTGCTGAAATTGCCGACGTGAAGAGAATGGTGGCCGATTTTAGAATCGAAGTAGTAAAGGAGATTGAGGCGAGGGGCTCGCTTCCATTGGCTCCATAGATGCCGCACGCGGAGCCAACCGCCCGCCGCGGCAGGAGCTGCGCCGTCGCAGCGCTCGCCCGCAATCCCGCCAAGCCCTGCGCCGTCACATCTCCTGCGATGAGCCGCGCCCGAGCGGACCGTCCGCCCGCTCCGCCAGCCGCCGGCGGTCACGGGGGCTGCTTGGCGAACCGCTGCGCGCGGGCCTGCTCCGCCCATCATTCCGCCGGAGCAGGCCCGTGCTCGCTCGGCAGCCCCCGCGCCCGCCGCCCGCAAACCATCCTGCAACCCACTCCCGCGGCTCCCCACCAACTCCCACCCGCTCCAAAACTTCATGCGGCGTCCCGCAGTTGTGCGAATGCGGCGGAGCGCCCTGCGCCGCCGACCGCTTTGCCGTTTTCTAGCGCGCTCGCTCCGGGGCAAGGGAGCCGTCCGTGCGAATGGTCAAGCTACGCCTGCGCAGTGAAACCGATGGCGGCGGAGGAAAGTCGTGCCGCTTGCTTGGAACGGCCCGTGATTCCCGCCGTTCTCCATCACTTTGACGAGGACTTGGTAGCGTTCCAAATCGACGAAGGTTTTCGGCGGGTAGGCTTCGCCAAACTCTCGGAGCATTCAGCTTTCCCTCGACGGCGCGGCTACGTGAGCGGCACTTCGTGGTACTCCAGCGCCCACTCGCGCATCAAGCGCACCCGCTCGGGGCGGATGCGGTAGATGATCAGCGCGGGATTTTTCGGCGATCCGAGATAGCGCCGGAGCAGCGGATTGCTGTCCCAAATTTCCCGGAGCAGCACTTCGTCCGACAGCACTTCCGCAAGGCCGGTGATGCGGACCTGATCGTGGTGCTCGTCGAGGTAGCAAAGCTCGACTTTCGGATTCGCGGCGATTTCGCGGGTCTTGCCGTAACTGCGCAAGTTGGCGACGTAGATCGTGAAGCCCTCGACGCGCACCGGCGACACCGGACGCACGCGGGGCTGGTCGCCATCCAGCGTCGCGAGCTGCGGAAACTTCGCCCGCGCGATCACCGCCCGCGCCAGCGCGGGCAGTTCTTCGGGAGTGAATGGCGTGGGAAGCGGGCCGGGCATCGCTGGGCCGTCAACAACGGCGGCGGTTTGCAGGAATGCGCCTACGCCGGGGCTCCGGACAGGCCGGGCGGGAATTCGGGCGCGATGGTCGTGCCTTCCTCGCGCTTGAGCGGCGGCGGCTCGGAGGGGCGCGGCGGTTTGGTCGGCGGCACGGGTGGCGTGAGCATGCGGCCGTGCTCCATGATTTCGAGGATCTGTTTGCGATCCAGCGTCTCGTATTCGAGCAGCGCTTTGGCGATGGACTCGAGCTTCGAGCGGTTGTCGCGCAGGAGGAGCACGGCGCGGCGGTAGGCGTCGTCGCAGAGCTTGCGGACTTCGGCGTCGATCTCCTGCGCCGTCGCCTCACTGTATTCGCGGCCCTGACCGAGGTTGCTGCCGAGGAAGACGTAGTCTTCGTTTTTGCCGTACTCGACCATGCCCATCTTCTCGCTCATGCCCCATTCGCAGACCATTTTCCGGGCGATGGAAGTAGCCTGGCCGATGTCGCCGCGCGCCCCGTTCGTCACGTCGCCAAACTGCAACTCCTCCGCCACGCGTCCGCCCATGATGACCACGAGCCGGTCCACCAGTTCGAGTCGGCGGTGCGTGTATTTGTCCTCCGTCGGCAGATACATGGTGGAGCCGAGGGCCGGCCCGCGCGGAATGATCGTGACCTTGTGCAGCGGGTCCATGTTCTTCACCAGTTCGCAAAGCAGCGCGTGACCGGCTTCGTGGTAGGCGGTGTTTTCCTTTTCCTTGTCGCTCATCGCCATGCTCCGGCGCTCGCGGCCCCAGCGGACTTTATCGCGCGCCTCTTCAAACTCGGCGTTGGTGATCGCCTTCAGGTCGCGCCGGGCGGCGATGAGGGCGGCTTCGTTGATCACATTCGCCAGTTCCGCGCCGGAGAAGCCGGGCGTGCCGCGGGCGACGATGGAAAGGTCCACGTTTTCGGCGAGCTTCACCTTCTTCGCATGCACTCGGAGAATCTCCTCGCGGCCCTTCACGTCGGGCAGCGAGACCGTGACTTGGCGGTCAAAGCGGCCCGGCCGCAGGAGCGCGGGGTCGAGCACATCGGGGCGGTTCGTCGCAGCGATGATGATCACACCTTCCTGGGTGTCGAAGCCGTCCATTTCCACGAGGAGCGCATTCAGGGTCTGCTCACGCTCGTCGTGCCCGCCGCCCATGCCGTGTCCCCGATGGCGACCCACGGCGTCGATTTCGTCGATGAAGATCAGGCAGGGCGCGGACTTTTTCCCCTGCTCGAACATATCGCGCACCCGGCTCGCGCCGACGCCGACGAACATCTCGACGAAATCCGAACCGCTGATAGAAAAGAAGGGCACGTCGGCTTCTCCGGCGATGGCGCGCGCGAGCAGCGTCTTGCCCGTGCCTGGCGAACCGACCATGAGCACGCCCTTTGGAATGCGCCCGCCGAGCTTTTGGAATTTTTTCGGATCGCTCAGGAACTCGACGATCTCCTGCACCTCCTCCTTCGCCTCCTCGACCCCGGCCACGTCCTTGAAAGTGATCTTGTTTTTGTCCCGCGAAAGCATGCGCGCCTTCGATTTGCCGAAGCTCATCGCGCCTTTGCCGGCCATGCGAATCTGCTGTCGGAAGAAGAAATAAAGAATCACCACGAAGAGCAGCAGCGGCATGAAGATATTCAGCATCGCGGAGGCGAAGAGTGAATTGTCCGACTTCGGCGTGACGTCGATGCCCTTCGCTTCGATCTTCCATTTAAGATACGGATCGAACTGCAGATTGATCTGCGTTTTGAATTTTTCGGGCACCTGCTTTGTTCCCTCGGTCGGAAGGAGGTAGCCGGTCAGAAAATCGGTGGCGCTGCCCGGTTCGGAGATCAGGTCGATGCCTTTGGCTTTGTCGATGCGATCCGCATCCAGCGCCTGGATGAATTTTGGGTACGTCAGGTCAGTCGTCGTCCCCATCATCTGGCCGCCGCCCTTGTTGAAAACATAAGCCCCGCCGAGCATGGCGATGGCGATGGCGAAGAGCACCAGGCCGCGCCAGTTGAAATTCGGATCGCCTCCGCCGTTGCCATTGGGCGGGCGGTTGCTCTTGGGTGAACGAGGATCGGGCTGGGCCATAGGTTGTCGGGACTGCTGGAAAAAGCCGGGGAAACTAAAGTATCGATTCCGCGAGCGCAACGGATGCTTTCCGGCGCGGCGAAACTAAAAATCGCGGCAGGCGCTTCCACCCAAATTCCCCCGGCGCAAAGGGCCGGACAATCCTGTTGCCTCTCCGCGGGGGCGTGTTCATCTTCCCGCCCGCATGATCTCCCGCCTCCCGCACCTCGCGCTCGCCCTCATCCTTTTCACAACTGCGGCGCTCGCCCAGCCCAACGACATCCGCAAGAGCATCGCGCGGATCAACAACACCGCCCAGGAAGCCAACTATCGCACTCCCTGGCTGCCCGGCGGCATGAGCGGCGGGGGCGGGACGGGCTGGGTCGTCGCGTCTGACCGGTTGCTGACCAATGCCCATGTGGTCAGCAATGCGCGCTTTCTCACAGTCGAAAAGGAGAACGACCCGAAGAAGTATATCGCCACCGTCGAGCACATCGCCCACGACTGCGATCTGGCAATTTTGAAAGTGCAGGATCCATCTTTTTTCAAAGGTACCAAGCCGCTGCCGCTCGGCGGCATCCCGGAACTGGAATCGAAGGTGACGGTCTTTGGCTATCCCATCGGCGGCGACCGCATGAGCGTGACGCAAGGCATTGTCTCGCGCGTGGATTTCCGCACCTACACGCACTCGGTCGTGGACTCCCATCTCTCCATTCAGATCGACGCGGCGATCAATCCGGGGAATAGCGGTGGACCGGTGATGCAGGATGGCAAGGTCGTTGGTGTGGCCTTCCAGGGCTTCTCCGGCGATGTCGCGCAGAATGTCGGCTACATGATCCCGACGCCGGTCATCCGGCACTTTCTCGAGGACGTGAAAGACGGGCACTACGACCGTTACATGGATCTCTCGATCGGCATCTCCAACACGCTCAACCCCGCGATGCGCAAGGCGCTGGGGCTGCCGGATGACGACCGCGGCGTCATGGCCAGCAGCGTGCAATCGGCAGGCGTCTCTGCCGGCCAGATTTTCGTCGGCGACGTGCTGCTGCGCATCGACGGACTCGACATCGCCAGTGACGGCATGGTCGATTTGGAAGGCGAGCGCGTGCTGATGAGCGAAGTGGCCGAGCGGAAATTTCTCGGCGACTCGGTGAAATTCTCCCTCCTGCGCGACAAGAAGCCGCTCGAGGTGACCGTGAAATTTGACCGGGCGTGGCCCTTCACCATGCTCGCCAACGCCTATGACCGGCAACCGGCGTTCGTGCTCTTCGGGGGCCTGCTTTTCCAGCCGCTCTCGCGCAATCTGCTCGCCACCTACCAGTTCACGAGCGACCGCATCAATTACCATTATGACTTCTTCGTCGCGAAAGAGCTCTACAAGGACCGCCCCGAAATCGTGGTGCTAAGCGCGATCCTGCCCGATCCGTTGAATACCTATCTCGGCGAGTTTCAGCAGGGCATCGTGGACGAAATCAACGACCAAAAAATCCGCTCGCTGAAGGACGTGGCCGAGGCCTTCGCCAAACAGCCGGATTTTTATGTCATCAAGTTCGTTGGCTATGGCCGCCCGCTCGTTCTGGAGCGCAAGGCCGTGGACGCCGCCCGCGAGCGCATCAACAAACGCTATAATGTCCTCACCGAGCAAAACCTTGCCACGCCCGAAACCCTCTCTCTTCCTTGACCTTTTCCAATTTCTTTCACATGCGCCGCCTCCTTCTCCTCGCCTGCTGCACCGCATCTTTCGTGGCTCGCGCGGTGGAAGTCATACCCGAGAAAGTTCTCTCCGTCATCCGCGTCAACGTCACCAACCAGCCGTGGGATTTCACCCGGCCGTGGGGCAAGCGACCGCCTTTTTCCCGCCGCGCTATTGGGACCGTCCTCGCTGGCGGCCGCGTCCTCGTCACCGCGGAACTCGTGGCCAATGCGAATTACGTGGAATTCGAAACACCGGAAGGCGGGCAGAAGGTTCCCGCGAGCGTTGATGTCGTCGATTACGAGGCCAATCTCGCGCTGCTGAAAACCGACGACACCGAGTTTCTCAAGCCCTTCAAGCCTCTCGAAGTCGCCGCCGCCGCCGTCGGTGACACTCTCTCCGTCTGGCAACTCGAAGCGACCGGCAATCTGCTCGTGACGAGAGCCACCATGACCACCGCCGAGGTCAGCCGCTACCCGATCGACGACATGCCGCTGCTCATTTACCGACTCACCACTCCGCTTCAGTTTCGCGATTCGAGTTTCACCCTGCCGGTGGTGAAGGACGAGAAGCTCGTCGGCCTCGTCATGCGCTACGACACCAATACTAACAACGCCGATCTCATTCCCGGACCGGTCATCCAGCACTTCCTCACCGATGCCGCGAAGCCGCCCTACAAAGGCTTTCCGCGCTCCGGCATCACCTCCGCCCAAACCCGCGACCCGCAGTTTCGCCGCTACATCGGGCTGAACGGCGCAACCAGCGGCGGCATCTACGCGACCGACGTGCTGCCCAGCGGGGCGGCCGCGGCCGCGGGGGTCGAAAAAGGCGACGTGATCTTGAAGATCGACGGCCAGGCTGTGGATCAGGATGGCAACTACAAGGACGCCGACTACGGCAAAATCAGCATCTCTCATCTCTTCTCGACGAAACACTTCGACGGCGAAACCGTGAAGGTCACCATCTTTCGCAAGGGCGAAACCAAAGAACTCGAACTGAAACTCGCGCACCGCCCGGTGGAGAGCTACGTCATCGAGCCTTACGTGATCGACCGCGCCCCGAAGTTCTACGTCCTTGGCGGGCTCATTCTTGGCGAACTGTCGCGACAGTACTTGCGCGAGTTTGGCAATGACTGGATGAAAAAAGCGCCCGAGCAATTCGTCTATATCGACCGGCAGCAACAGGAACTCTTCAAGGACGGCCCCAAGAAAATCGTTTTTCTCAATCGCGTCCTGCCGTCCGACCTCACAGTCGGCTACGAGGAGCTGTCGCAGCTCATCGTCAAGAAGATCAACGGCGTGGAACTGCAAAGTCTCGCCGACGTCCCCGGCGCGCTGCTCAAGGCGATCGACGGCCTGCACAAGATCGAGTTCGACGGCGAGCCAACGGTCATCTACCTCGACGCCGCCCAAGTCGCCGCCAGCGAAGCCGCGTTCATGCAAAAGTACCGCCTGCCCGCGCTCAAGCGGCTGGAGTAAAGAGCCTGGAGTCACCGGCCTGCGGGAAGTTCAGCGGAAGCGGAAGATTCAGAACCCCACTCCCCGCGCCGCATGCCCAGCCCGCACGCCCGCCACTGGACGCTTGATCCCGCCGTCCGCTTCCTCAATCACGGTTCTTTCGGCGCGTGCCCCCGGCCCGTTCTGGAGGCCCAGACTGATCTCCGCGCGCGGCTCGAACACCAACCCGTCCGCTTTCTCCAGCGCGACTTTCCCACGCTGCTCGATACCGCCCGCGAGGCGCTCGCGGCCTTTCTCAAAGCCGATCCCGCCCATCTCGTCTTCGTGGCCAATGCCACCTCCGCCGTCAACGCCGTTCTCCGCTCCCTCCCCTTCCAGTCCGGTGACGAGATCGTCACCACCGACCACGACTACAACGCCTGCCGCTGCGTTCTCCAGGACACCGCCGACCGCGCCGGTGCCCGCCTTATCGTCGCGCGAGTCCCCTTCCCTCTCACCGATGAGCAGGAGATCATCGAGCCCATCCTCGCCGCCACCACCGCGCGCACTCGCCTCGTCTTTCTCGACCACATCACCAGCCCCACCGCGCTCGTTTTTCCCGTCAAAACGCTTGTCCGCTTGCTCCATGAGCGCGGCATCCCCGCGCTCATCGACGGAGCCCACGCGCCCGGCGCTGTGCCGCTCGATCTCGATGACCTCGCGCCCGACTACTACACCGGCAACCTCCACAAATGGGTCTGCGCCCCCAAAGGCGCCGCCTTTCTCTACGTCCGCCCCGACCGGCAGGCCGTCCTTCGCCCCGCCATCGTCAGCCACGGCGAAAACACCCGCCGCCCCGGACGCTCCCACTTTCACGACCGTTTTGACTGGCCCGGCACCCTCGACCCCACCGCCTGGCTCGCCGTCCCCGTCGCCCTCCGCTTCATGGGCGGACTGCTCCCCGGAGGCTGGGGCGAGCTTTACGATCGCAACCGCGACCTCGCCATCGTGGCGCGCGCCCAGCTCGCCGGTCTCCTCGGCGTTCCCCTCCCCGCGCCCAATTCCCTCCTTGCCAGCATGGCCACCCTGCCTCTCCCCGCCGCCTTCCAGCGCCCCGCTTTCAATGGCGAACGCCTCGATCCCCTGCAAGATCGCCTCCTTGAGCAGCATCACATCGAAGTCCCGATCATGCGCTGGGGCACGCCGCCCCGCCGCCACCTCCGCCTCAGCGCCCAAGCCTACAACCACCTCGACGACTACCGCGCCCTCGCCACCGCCCTCACCGCCGAAAGCCCTCGCGAGTAAATCCAGACCACCGCGCGGTTCACTGCCGGGAATTGGAATTGAAACGCAAAGGCGCAGGGGAAAAGAGAGAGAACGACGCCCGGGCTATAAAATCACGCACCCACCGGGTGAGCGGTTTTCTCGTTGCTGCGATGACGTAATACCAAACTCAGTTGAAGACTGGACGATACGAATCGGTGCGTTGCGCGATTTCCTTCGGTTCTCGGACTTTGGAAGGTGTCGGTTTTCAACTGTGTTTGGTATAAAGCCTTGCCCCTCTGCGCCTCTGCGTCACTGCGTTTTTTCCCATCGCCGCTTTTAGGCTTATTTCACAGTTACTCAGCGTCGTCACTGGCGCGAGTGCTGGACAAAGGCGCGAATCCGGTTCGCCGATTCCTCCTTGGAATAAAGTTCCGTGAACAGCCAGCGCAGTCCGCTTTCCAGCTCCTCCACCGTCATGCGCGCGGGACGAAAGTTCACATCGAAGAGCGTGCAACGATCCCAGAACCGCTCGGACAGCAGGCGACCCTCGTGCCGCAGACGCGCGTACAGCGGCGTGCCGGGGAACGGCGTCAGCACGGTGACTTGCACCTCGGCCAGTCCCGACGACCGGACGAAGTCGCGAATCGCCGGGAAAATTTCCGGCGCGTGCGTGTCGAGGCCGAGAATAAAACAGCCGTTCACGCTCACGCCGCGGGATTGCAGCACGTCCACTACGCGCGTCGCATGCGCGGCGATGCCCCGCTTCCATCCGATGGGATCGATTCCGCCGAGATCGCTGGCGCGCGGGCTTTCAAATCCGATCAGAAGCTGGCGGCAACCGGCCTCGGCGAGCAGGTCGCAAAGTTCCAGGTCATCCGCCACGGAGGCATCCGTCTCGGTGAACCAGCGCAATTCTTCGGGAATCAGTGCGCGGAGAAAATCGCGGCCCCATGAGTGATTGAGGAAAGTGTTGTCGTCGGCGAACTCGAAGAAGGGCTGCGCGTCGGCCTGGCGCGCCGCGCGGATTTCCTCCATGACCAACGCTACGGGTTTCTGATTGAAGCGCCGCGTGATGAGCAAACTTGCCGCGCAGAATTCGCAGTGTCGGGGGCAGCCACGGCTCGTCTGCACCGTCAGGCGGTTGTAGCCGCGCTGTCGCAACAGATCGAAACGCGGGCGGGCGTAGAGAGGAGCCGTGAAAACACCATCGCGTGCGCCCTCGTAGCGCGGCGACAATTCACCACGCGCCGCATCCTCTAACAGCCGGGGCCACGCGCCCTCCGCCCCGCCGATGACCACGGCGTCGCAATGCTTCAAGGCTTCATCGGGCAGGCAGGACACATGCAGTCCGCCCATGACCACCCTGGCACCACGGCGGCGATAGTTATCCGCCACCTCATACGCTTCGTCGATGGACGCCGTGAGCGAGGAGATGGCGACGAGATCGTAGTCCGCGAGCGTGGACAATTTTGCGAGGCCATCGAGTTCGACGTAATCCACCTCGTGCTCCGGCGGGGTGAGTCCGGCGACGGTGAGCAAGCCGAGACTGGGCAGCGAGGCGATGGTTTTTCCGCGCCGGATAAATCCTGGCAAGGTCACACCGAGCGCCGCGAGTTCCGCCGTGCGCACGCGCACGCCGCTCATGGCGATGAGTCCGATCTTCATGGCGGCAGCGGTGCAGCCTGCGGAAGGGACGGGTTCGTAGAAATCGTCGTCCCGTCGGAGTGGAAGTGACGCTTGAGAAATTTGGTGAGAGCGATGCCATCCGCCTGCTGTTCGGTTTCGGGTGCGGAGTTGTGGCGCGCCAGCGATTCGGGATTCGCCGATGCCTGCCAAATTGCCTCCACAAAAACCGAGTTCGCCGCCAGCCAGGCGTGGCCTTCGGGAAAGCGGAGCAGGCCATCCAGAAGTTGGATCAGATTCGCAGCGTCCGGTCCGTGCCAGCGGAGGGCGGACACGATTGCATCCACGCGCTCGCTTCGAGGCAAGGCGGCGTTCGTGGCGCTTCGGCTCCCACGCGGCTCCGTGTGCGTCATCATCACGTCGAGTTTCGACAGCAGCAACGCGCGGACCCAGGCCGGATCGGACGTTTGCATCGCACCGAAACACGCGGGCAGTTCCGTGAACACGGTGCGCTCAAACGGCTTCGGCGGCAGCGGACGGGCCGGGGCAAAATCGCCGGGTTGGCGCGCAGCCAGAAAATCGAGCGCTTCGCGCGTGCGTCCCGCCGCCATCAACCGTTCCACCGCCACCGTCTTGGCCAGTTCGCGCTGCGGTAGCACGGCGAGCGCCACCCACACCGCGGCGGCAACCGCAAGACCGCCCCAGCACATCCGATCCGTCACCGGACGCGGTAGTGGTTGGAGTAATTCATCAGGTCGCCACGCTATCGACATCATCAGAGCCACGGGGGCGATGCAGAACGCCGCGCCGAAAGCATTGTCCGTCGCGTGCCTCATGATTTCCTCCTCTGGCGAATTCCTCATGCCCGCCATCGAAGCCATGATGGCTTTCACAAAGCCGCCGCCAAAAAAGCTCACCACCAGCACTTCCACCGAGGCGGCAAACAGCACCCAGCACAACGCCATGACGAAGGGAGCCTTGGTCGTCACTTGCAACACGCGCGCCATGAGCAGCACGCGCCACAACGATACCAGCGCGAGCAGTGCGACGTTCGCGTGTGTCGCCGTGATGGAATCCAGAAACCGCTCGACGGGAATCGCGTACAGCCACGCGACCGGCGCGGTCATCCAGAACAGGCCCATGAAGGAAAGCCAGCCGCCGTCTTCCTTGGGTTTTGGATCGCCGGGCGCGGCCATGCGCCGCCGCGCGCACCATTCATACGCCGCGAGGTAGAGCCATGTCCCGGAAACCAGCGAGAACAACAGCGGGCCGAAGATCCAAAGAAAGGGTTTCTCGGAAAGCAGCGTCTGATCGTAGTTGCGCGGGATGCTGGTCAGCAGCACCAGCACCATCCCCGTCCACAACGCCGCCCGACTGCCCGCCACCCGACGAATCGCCTCCGCGTGGCCGAAGAGATATTTGATCCAGAGGGCTGGGTGCATGGAGGGAAACCTACTTCGCCCCTGCCGAACCAGGCAATCGTGCGTCAGCAGACCGTGCAGCGCATGGTCAGCGGCAGTTGAAATGCCGATCCTCCCACCCCGAGCGCTGGATTTCGGCGGTCCTTCGGTGAGGTTTTCTGAGACCGGGGCGATCCGCTGAGGAGAAAGGCGGAAACGTCACCTGCTGGGGTGGACAAGGCGGGAATACTTGGCGAAGGTCGGCGCTCGCTCCTCCCATGAAACGTCCCCTCCCCGTCGTCGTGCTGGCGGCTCTGGTTCTCGTCCTGGTCGTGCTCGTCTGGCGTCCGCGCGCGGTGCCGCCAGTCGTCCCCGCTCCTTCGACGAAGGCTCTGGTTCCCTCGCCTTCCGCGGCCTCTCCGGCGTTTTCCGCACCGCCGGTTGCGTCGGCGGTTTTTGCGGATGCCACGGATGCCGCGACGACGGTGGGCCGGTTTGCCGGCTGGACCCAGCGCTACCTTGCCGCGCCCATGGCCGACCGCCCTGCAATGGAGGCGGAAGGTGCGCGACTGGCGGTGGCGCGGCGCGCGGAGTTTAAGGAACTCATCGTCACCGATCCGCGCGTGGCTTTGCAGCAGGCTGTGCCGATGGTCGTGCGCCAGGCGCTGCCGGCGGCGGTGGTGGCGCAACTCGAGGAGCGGGTGAATGCGCGCGGCGCATTGCGGGTTTATCAAGGCGTCGGTTTGGACAATGCCGGACCAGTCCCGACGGTGCGGGTGGCGGAGTTGGCGACGGGCCGGACCTACGAAGCGTGGGTCTATGGCCGTCGTGCGGAAGACGTCCGTTCCCGCGGAAATACCTCGCTGCACGGCGTGGCGCTGGATGGACAACTTGCGGTGCATGAAGATCCCTTCCGCTCGCTGGAAATCGGCGAGCGCCCCGACCCGACGAAGCCGGCCATCGCCGTCTGCCCCGTCTCCGGAGAGTCCTCGCTGGCCGATGCCGACCGGGGCCAGGCGATCACCGAGGCCACGCCCGCGCTCGAGGCTTTCGGCGAGATCATTTACCTCTGCGACGGCTCGCATGTGGTCGTCTATCGCGAGCAGCTCATCTACGCGGAAGGCGGCACCGGCGGGCCGCAGGCCTTCACGGGCATCCTGCCCGCTGCGCCCACGCCCTCGATCGGCAATGTGCGCGTGCTCGTCATCCCGATGACCTTTGCCGACCAGAACGACACGCAATCTTCCGAGTCGAAGCTCTACGAAGTCATGCGCGATGTGGGCGAGCACTACGCGAAGGCTTCCTACGGCAAGCTCTCGCTGCTCAGCACCGTCACGCCTCCGATCCGGCTGCCGCACAATGAGGCGTGGTACATCCAAAAGGACACGTCGAACGGCGGGACTATCGACGGCCTCGGGCTCGAACATTCCCACGCGCGTGCCGAAGCCCGGAAGCTCGGCTTTGACGATGGCGAATATGACTGCGTGGTGGTGCGGCTGAAGGGCGGGCCGCGCCCGGCTGGCGGCTACGGCGGCGGCGCCAGCGTGTGGATTTACGGCGACAGCGTGGACGTGACGGCGCACGAAATCGGGCATTCGTTCGGACTGGCGCACGCAAACTTCTGGGACACCGCCGGGACCAGCGCGATCGGCGCGGGCGCGAACGGCGAATACGGCGGGCACTGGGATGTGATGGGCGGCATCGGCCTGCCGTACGGGCATTACAACGTGCAGGGGAAAAACCAGATCAAGTGGCTGCCGGATGCCTTTGTCAGCGAAGTCACGACGAGCGGGACGTATCGCATTTTCGCGCAGGATCAGCCGATTCTCGACCCGTCGAAACGCTTCGCACTGAAGATCCGCAAGGACAGTTCGCGCACCTATTGGGGCGAGCTGCGCGGGCTTTACACCGGCCACGCCACGCGGACGTGGGCGGACTTCGGGCTCATCCTCGGCTGGAGGTTTCCCGGCGGCGGCGGGAGCAACTGGCAGCTCATCGACACCACGCCCGGCACCGCCTTTGGCAAAGACGATTCCCCGATCAGCCTCGGACGCACTTTCTCGGACACGGAGGCGGGCATCCATCTCACGACCATTGCCGTGAACGCCGAAACGGCCGGCGAGCCGAAGAGCGTGGACGTGGTGGTAAATTTCGGCGCGTTCCCCGCGAATCAAGCGCCTGTGCTCTCGCTCGCGGCTTCGGCAGCTGTCGTGCCGCTGAATGTCCCGGTCACTTTCACCGCTACGGCCAGCGATCCCGACGGCGATGCGCTCGCCTATTCCTGGCAGCATTTCGGCGACTCGAACTACCGCACGATCTCGCCGAACGCGGCGGTCATCGCACGCACTTTCACCGCGGCGGGCACCTACGTGGTGAGCTGCACGGTCTCGGATATGAAAGGCGGCACGGTCACGCGCAGCCAGCTCGTGACGGTGGGAAATGGCGGCGGGAAATTCACGATCAGCGGGCGCGTGACACTCGGCGGCACCGGCGTGGAAGGCGTGCTCGTGAATGCGAACAACGCCAACGCGGTGATCACCGACAGCGCGGGCTACTACACAATTCCGAATCTCGCCGCGGCGACCTACACGCTCTCCGCGCTGCTCGTCGGGAATACGTTTGGCGAGCTGTTCAACAACAGCATCACCGTCGGCCCGAGCTTTACTGGCGCAAACTTCGAGGCAGCGGCGACGCCGCGCGTGAGCATCGCGGCGAGCGTCCCGGTCGCGGTGGAAAACGTCGCCGGCACTCCCGCGCAGTTCACGCTCACGCGCAGCGGCGACGCCTCGCAGGCGCTGAGCGTGAACATCAACAGCGCCAAAGGCACAGCGGTGAGCGGCACCGACTACACGCTCACGCCCACGCCGGGCAGCGGCTCGCAGGGCTTTAGCACGCTGACTTTTGCGGCGGGTCAGGATGCGTTCCTGGTGAACATCACGCCGATCAACGACGCCGCCGCGGAAGGGCCAGAGACGGTCATCCTCGAGCTCGGCCCCGGCAACGGCTACCTCCTCGACGGCCTCGCGCAGGCGACCGTGGTCATCAACGACGACGACACCGCGCTGCCGAAGGTGAGCCTCACCGTGGCCGAGGCGAAGACCATCGAAGGCTCGGCTACGCCCGCCTCCATCGTCTTCACGCGCACTGGCTCCGTCGCATCGGTCCTATCCGTCCCATACGTCGTCTCCGGCACCGCGCAAAGCGGCACCGACTTCACGCCATTGAGCGGCACGCTCAACATCCCGAGTGGCGCCGCGAGCGCGACGCTGCCGATCACGAGCGTGAACGACGCGACCTCCGAGCCGCTCGAAACCGTCATCATCAAAATCGCCAGCAGCGTTTCCTTGCTCGCCGATCCCGTGGCGAACAGCGCCACCGTTTCCATCGTGGACGACGACGCGCAAATCGTGACCCTGACCGCCACCGACGCCATCGCCACCGAGCGCAACCTGAGCGTGCCCGGGACCGCGGCGGACACCGCGACTTTCCTCGTCACGCGGAGCGGCGACACCGCGCAGCCGCTGACCGTCTATTACGCGGTCGCCGGCGTTTCCGGCGGCACCACGGCCACGGCGCTGCATGGCGTGGATTACGAAGCGCTGCCCGGCGTGCTGACGATTCCCGCGGGCCAGACGAGCGGCGCGATCACCATCATCCCCCGCTGGGACGGCATCGGCGAAGGGCCGGAAAGCGTGACGCTGCAACTCGGCGCGGGCCCGACCGAATACCGCCTCGGCGCGCAGAACACCGCGAGCATCACGATCAACGACGGCGGCGATCCGCCGTATGTGGAAGTGCTCAACGTGGACAACGCCGTCGAGGGCGGCACGGTCGGCCGTTTCCGCTTTTCGCTGAAAGGTTCCGCCGCCGGAAATGTCGTCGTGAATTACACGATCAGCGGCACCGCCACGAGCGGCGTGGATTTCACCGCGCTGCCTGGCACGGTCACGATTCCCGGCAATGGCGTGAACGTCGTCGAAATCACCGTCACGGCGATCAACGACGCGCTCGCGGAGGATTTGGAAACGATCACGCTCACGATCACGCCGAACGCCGCGTATCAGGTTTTCGCCCCGAGCGGAGCCGCGACGATCTGGCTGTACGACGATGAGCAGCCGACCGTTTTCGTCGATGCGTATTCCGGCAACTACCCGCCAAGCCTGTCGGAGAACGGCTCCGCGAGCAGCTTCTATCTTTCCCGCACCGGCAGCACCGCGGCGGCGCTGACCGTGAATTACACGATGAGCGGCACCGCGACGAACGGCACGGACTACGCTGCCGTCTCCGGCGTCGCGACCATCGCCGCGGGCGCGCTCGGCGTGGACGTTCCGATCACTCCCCTCAACGACGCGCTCGCCGAGGGCACCGAAACGATCGTGCTCACGCTCGCGCCCGGTGCGTATGGACGCGGCGCGCCCGCGACGTATTACCTCACGGACGACGAGAGCCCGGCGATCAGCGTCGGTTTTCCCGGCACGAGCGCGACGGGCTTGGAAAGCGCGGGAACGGTGAACATTCCGGTGACGCTCAGCGCGAGTTCCGGCTCGCCGGTTACGGTCGAGTATCTCGTCGATTCCGGCTCGCGCGCGTCGAGCACGGTGGCCGGCACGGCGCCGTCGCCGCTGCCTTACTGGGTGCGCACGGAGCGCATCGGCAGCGTGGTGAATGGCTACATTTCCCCGGACAACGTGACGTGGACGCTAGTGAGCACACAGACGATCGCGATGTCGGGCACGAGCTATCAGGCCGGGCTGTACGTGTGCTCGCAAAACACTGGCGCGCTCTCCACGGCGGTCTTCGACAACGTGACGGTGACGAATCTCTCCGCAGGCGGAACGCAGGGCGCGCTGGCGAGCACGAACATCGGCACCACTGCGCTGGCGGGTAGCGTCAACTCAGCGGCTGGCACTTATACCGTCGCTGGCGCGGGCGACAACGTCGAGGGCACCACGGATCAGGGTTTCTTCGCCTACTTCCCGATCAGCAACGCGGCGAACTGCACGATCACCGCGCGCGTCGTTTCGCAGACGAATACGAACACGCTGGCCACGGCGGGCGTGATGATCCGCGAAGGCATGGCGAACAATGTGCGCCGCGGCTTCATGGCGGCGACGCCGACGAGCGGTTTTGAATTTCATTACCGCACGGCCACGGCGGCGACCGAGGCGAAGGTGACGCTCGTGTCCGCGAAACCTCTCTGGACGCGCATCCAACGGACGGGCGGCGTGCTGAGCACTTTCCAGTCGGTTGATGGAGTTTCGTGGACGCAGGTCGGCACGAATCTGGACGTCGTGTTCGGCCCCGAAGTGCTCGCGGGCATCGCCGTTTCCTCGCAAGTCGAAGGCATGCTCGCGACCGCGCAAATCGACAACGTGACGCTCACGCCCGGTCCGCTGCCGCCGCTGCTCGGGCGCACCGTCGGATTCACCGCGCTGCAAGGCACGGACAGTCTCGCGGGCGGCGTCTATTCGATCACGGCGTCCGCCGATGGCGTGAACGGGACGAGCGATGACACCTATTTTTTGTCCGCGCCGGTGACGGGCGATTTCACGCTCACGGCGCGCATCACCTCGCTGCAAAGCACGGCGAATTCCCCGCAGGCCGGCGTGCTCGTGCGCGAAAACACCGCCCGCCGCGCGCGCTCCGTTTTTCTCGGCGGCGTGCCCGGCGCCGCGCCGACCCTGACGTGGCGCAACACCACGACGAACAGCGCCAACGCCGCGGGCATCGATTTCACGCTGACTCCAGGCGTGCTCACTTTCCCCATCGGCGTCACGACGCAAAACATCCCGCTCACGATCATCAACGACACCACACCGGAGCCGGACGAGCCGGTGATAATCGTGCTGCGCAACGCGAACGGCGCGCGGCTCGGGACGATCTCGCAATTCACCTATGTCATCGTCGATGACGACGCACCGCCCGCACTGCCGTTTGTCGCCTTCGCCGCCGCGAGCAGCAGCGCACCCGAGGCAAACACGACCGTGCAGATTCCGGTCGCACTCAGCGTCCCCGCGACCACGACGATCACGGTGGACTACGCGATCACGGCGGGCACCGCGACGGCTGGCGCGGACTTCATCACCGCGACAGGGACGCTCACGTTCAACCCCGGCGACACCGTGCAAAACGTGCCGCTCACGCTGCTCGACGAACCGGCCATCGAGCCATCCGAGACCGTCGTGCTCACGCTCTCGAACCCTGTCGGCGCGCTCGCCGGGACGAACGCGACGCACACCTTCACGATCCTCGACAGCAGCAGTCCGATCGTCACCATTTCGTCTGCCGACACGGACGCGGCGGAGACCGGCGACACCGCCAGCGTCACGCTCACGCGTACTGGCGCGACGACGGCCGCGCTCACCGTCAATCTCACGCGCACCGGCACCGCGACAGCGGGCACGGACTACACGGGCATCAATACGACCGCGCTCATTCCCATCGGCGCAGCGAGCGTGACGCTCACGCTCACGCCGGTCCAGGACACGACGGCGGAAGGTGCGGAGACGGCGATCATCGCCGTCGCGAGCGGCACGGGCTATGTGGTCGGCACGCCCTCGAGCGTGACGCTCACCATCGCGGACGACGATCGCAACACCGTCAACATCGTCGCGACCACGCCGAATGCGGTCGAAGGCGGCGCGAGTGGCGTCTTCACGATCACGCGCACGGGCAACACGAGCGGCAGCCTCACGGTGAATCTCACGACGACCGGCACCGCGACGCTCGGGAGCGATTACACGACTTCGCCGACGCCGATCACGACGCTCCTTTTCAGCGCCGGACAAACTTCGCGGACGATCACGATCATTCCCATTAACGACACGGCGACCGAAGGCGACGAGGCCGTGCTCGTGCAAATCGCCGCAGGTTCTTACGACATCGGCGGGCTCGGCTACGCGAGCGTGAATGTGCAGGACAACGACCTGCCGCCGACCGTCTTCATCAGCTCGCCGGGTGCGCAGGGTGTGGTCGTCGCACCGGGCAATGGCGTCGAGTTTGCGGCCACCGCCGCGGACGATGGGCTCCCATCGGCGCTGAGCTACCAATGGACCCAGGTCGCCGGGCCGGGGACGGTCACGTTTGGCACGCCGACCGCGGTGACCACGCCGGCCATTTTTTCCGCGCCGGGCACCTATCTCGTGCGCGTGACGGTGAGCGACGGGCAGTTCACCGCGAGCGACCAGCTCGCGGTCAATATCGGCGGCACCGCGAACCTCGTGCCCGCGGACTGGATCACCGCGGATATCGGCCCGACGACGCGACGTGGCTATGCCGGCCTGTCGGGCGCCAGTTGGGTGCTATCCGCCGCAGGGACCGGCTTCACCACCGGTTCGGATCGCGCCCACGCGGTCACGCGGCAGGTCGTCGGCGACGGAACGATCATCGCGCGGATCGCCGCAGTCAGCGGCACGACGACGGCGGAGGCCGGCGTGAGCATCCGCGACTCGATGCACCGCTACGCGCGCCGCGCCGCGCTGGTCTGGCAGACATCCGGGCAGACGCTGCGCTTTCGCCCGCGCGTGACGAGCAACACCACCGATACCGCGACCAGCGTCGCCGGTCTCCCGCTGCCGCTTTGGGTGAAACTGGAGCGCGTCGAAGCGACGGACACCATCGCCGCTTTCTACGCGCCAGACAGCGGCGGCGCGCCCGGCGCCTGGGTCGCGATCGGCGCGCCGGCGGTCATCGCGATGGACGCCTCCGCCGATTACAGCCTCACCGCCGCGAGCGGCAGCGATACCACGGCCGCGACCGCCACTTTCGACCACCTCACGCTCACGCCTACCCCGAGCGGACCGGCCACGCTCGCCGAGGATTTTGGTGCCGGCACGCAAATCGGCAGCTACGCCTACAACTCCGGCACCGACACGCATACCTTGATGGGCGATGGCTCGCTCGACGGCTCGGGAATGTTTTGGGGCGAACAGTTCACGGGCGATTTCATCCTCACAGCCCTCCAACTCGACGCCACCTCCAACGGCAACGACTCGCGCTCTGGCATCATGCTGCGCGACTGCATGGACAGCGGCGCGATGGCGTGGGTGGGCCGCAATCCGCAAGGTGCCTATTCGTCCTTCGTGTGGCGCACGAATCCGAACGGCGGCACCGGCGGGCTGAATGGGATCACGCAAAAGAAGCGCTGGCTGCGACTCATCCGCAGCGGCAACCAGATTACCGCGCTGCATGCGCCGGACAGCGCCGGCGTGCCCGGCGCCTGGGTGCAGCTCGGCCAGCCGCAAAACGTCTTCGTGCAGCCCACCGTGCAGGTCGGGCTCTACTGTGACAACGCGGGCGGCGTCGGCCTGAACACGGCGACGTTCACCAAGTTCAGCGTCGTGCCGCTGCACAAAGCGCCGGTCGTCAATGCGGGCAGCGCACCAGCCAGCGCAGCCTCGCCGCTCACGCTCGCCGGGAGCGTCATCGACGACGGCCTGCCCGTGGCTTTCACCACGGAGTGGACTGTGGCGAGCGCGCCAGGCACCGTGACTTTCGGCAATCCCGCCGCGCTTGCAACGACGGCCACATTTGCCACGGGCGGCACTTATACGCTGCGGCTGTGGGCGGATGACGGCAACGCGCGCTCCTTCGCCGACCTCAGCTTCACCGGCTCGCCATTTGCGACGTGGCAGACCGCGCATTTCGCCGGAGGTGCGACGAATCCGAACGCCGCCGCCAACGCCAACCCCGATGGCGACGCGCTCGACAACCTCTCCGAATACGGCCTCGCCACCAACCCGAACGCGCCGAACCTTTCGACCGTGGTGCACGACCTCGAGGCGATCAGCGGCAGCGATTATTTCCGCGTCATTGTGCCGAAAAATCCTGCGGCCACCGACCTGCAGTACACCGTGGAATGGAGCGACGATCTCACGCCGCTGAGCTGGTCCGCGGCCGGGCTCATCACCGAGCAGAATACCGTCAGCCTGCTGGTCGTCCGCGACAGCGTGCCGATAAGCGGGCTGCCGAAGCGGTGGTACCGGGTGAAGATGACTAAACCGTGAAGATGGAGCGCATGTCGCGCGGCGCGGTCGCTGACGAGATCGGTTGCCCAGTTTGACACTGCCCGGAATAGTCTCGAACCTCCGCAATCCTTTGCGTTTCCCCCGAATGAAAGAGCATGCCCCGCTTTCCCACTCCGGCCGGCGCCAGTTTATCAAGCATTTCGCCTTGAGCACGGCGGTCTCGTTCCTTGGCGGCAAGTTATGGACGGCCCGCCTCCTCGCCAACGTCACGCCCAATCTCTTTGCTGTCGGCCGCATCCCGATCAGGCTCAGCGATTACCCGGTATTTCAGGATCTCCTCCTGCACCCGTATGCCTCGGTCCGCTTCGCCTTTACCGATCCCGCTGGCGATACTTATCCCTTCGTGCTCACCCGCGCTGACGAAACCACTTTTTATGCGGTGGACACTCAATGCACTCACGCTGGTTGCATTGTGGAGGCCTACGACGACGGCCCTTCGGCGATGGTCTGCGGCTGCCACGGGTCCGAGTATGACTTCCGGGGTCAGGTGAAGCAGGGTCCGGCCACGAACGATCTGTTTCAATATGCGACGGAGTTCGACGGGATCGATACCGTCACGGTTCTGGTGCCGGGGATCGACATGACGATTAGCGATGTGGTGGTGCAGGCGAAGACGGCTGACAGCATCCGCCTGCGCTTGCAGTTTCCCACGATCGCGTATGGCCGCTACCGCATTCACTTTCGGCAGAAACTGACGGATGAGCCAAACGACATACTTTTCGCCATTCTGCCGGCTGGCGTGCCGGCCTTGAGCCAGATCCTGGGCGACGGCCAAACACAGACGGTTTATGTGGAAGCGGCACTGCCGCAGGGTTTCTTCTCGGTGGCGCTGGTGGTGGACCCATTCTGACCGGGAAAGCCCAGTCCGCTGGGCATCGCCTGACGCTGACCCTCGGTGTTTTTTCACCGCGCACCGGCCCTCGACTTTCCCCATGCGCCGCCCTATCCATCCCGCCCCACGCCATGTCCACCGACCTCACCACGCCGCCTGCTTCCGACTTCATCCGCGACCACGTCGCCGCCGACCTCGCCGCCGGTACGCACCAGCAGATCGTCACGCGCTTTCCGCCGGAGCCGAACGGCTACCTGCACCTCGGCCACGCGAAAAGCATCTGCCTGAATGTGGGCATCGCGCTCGATTTCGGCGGCGTCTGCAACCTGCGGATGGACGACACCAATCCCGCGAAGGAGGACGTGGAGTATGTCGATTCGATCATCGCTGACGTGCGCTGGCTGACCGCCGGCTGGGGCGAGCACGTCTTGCGCTGCAAAAGCGACGCCGGGCCATTTTACGCGTCCGATTATTTTCCCCAGCTCTACGCCTACGCCGAGCACCTCATCACTGCCGGGCACGCCTTCGTCTGCGACCTGACTGCCGAGCAAACCGACGAATATCGCGGCGCACCCGACCGGCCCGGCAAGCCGAGCCCGTACCGCGACCGTCCGCCCGCGGAGAGCCTCGCGCTTTTCCGCGAGATGAAAGCCGGCGCTTTCCCCGACGGCGCGCGCACGCTGCGGGCGAAGATCGACTACAACCACCCGAATGTCTGGCTGCGCGATCCGGTGCTTTACCGCATCCGCCACACCGCCCACCACCACACCGGCGACGCCTGGTGCCTGTACCCGCTCTACGATTTCGCTCACTGCCTCTCGGACTCGATCGAAGGCGTGACCCACTCCGTCTGCACGCTCGAGTTCGAGGTCCACCGCCCGCTCTACGACTGGATCCTCGATCATCTGCCCGTGCCGCAGCCGCGCCCGCACCAGTACGAGTTCGCCAAGCTCATCCCCAGCCACATCGTCATCTCGAAGCGCAAGCTCCTCGCCTTCGTCACCGAGGGCCTCGTCAGCGGCTGGGACGATCCGCGGCTGCCCACCCTCAGCGGCATTCGCCGGCGCGGCGTGCCCGCGAGCGCGCTGCGCGCCTTCGCCATCGGCGTGGGCGTGACGAAATACAAAAGCGTCACCGACATCGCCGTCTTCGAGCACGCCGTGCGCGAGGATCTGAACACCCGCGCGCAGCGGCGACTCGGCGTGCTGCGGCCGTTGAAAGTCATCATCACCAACTTGCCCGAAGGCCACACCGAAGACGTGCAGGCGACGAACAACCCGACCGACCCCGCCAGCGGCACCCGCCCGGTCCCCTTCTCCCGCGAGATCTACATCGAGCAGGACGACTTTGCGGAAGTGCCCCCGCCGAAGTTCTTCCGCCTCCGCCCCGGCGGCGAGGTGCGGCTGAAATACGCCTGCATCATCAAGTGCGACGAGGTCATCAAAAACGCTGACGGCAGCATCGCCGAGCTGCGCTGCACCGCCGACCTCGACAGCCGCGCCGGCGGCCCGAACAGCGGGCGCAAAATTAAGGGCACCATCCACTGGGTCAGCGCCCCGCACGCCCTGCGCGCCCCCGTGCGGCTCTACGACCGCCTCTTCACCGAAGCCGAGCCCGAGGCCGACGGCCGCGACTTCCGCACCTGCCTCAATCCGCACTCCCTCGAAACCGTCGATGCCTGCCTCGAGCCCTCCCTCGCCGCCGCCACCGTCGCCGACCGCTTCCAGCTCGAACGCCTCGCCTACATCTGCCTCGACTCAGTCGATGCGCGCCCCGGCACCCCCGTCTTCAACCGCACCATCACCCTCAAAGACACCTGGGCCAAAGAAGCGGCCCGCGCCTAGAGCGTGTTCTGACCTTTGTTTGTAAATGGATCTGTACTTTATAATTTCCATCCTGCATCACGCTTGGGATGGCGGAAAAAGCATTCAAAACCGGCAGTGGAAAAACCAGCTATGCGAGCGATGTCACCGACGAGGAGTGGGCGTTTTGCGCGCCCTATTTGACCTTGATGAAAGAGGATGCGCCGCAACGGGAACACGAGCCGGCTCGCCCGTCCTGAGCGAAGTCTGCGCAGTCGAAGGATCTCTGATCATTTCCGAAAATAGTAAGAGATCCTTCGACTACGCTGCGCAAAGCCTCCGCTTCGCTCAGGATGACAGAACAATGAAGCCGTGCGGATCACCCGCGATCTGCCGCAGCGTCCCGATGTCGCCGCGGTCTTTCGCACCGTTGATCGCGGCGGTCAGCTTCTCGCAGGTCGCCAGCTTGTCCGGCTCGTGGGCGAAGCGGTCTGGGTGGTAGAGACTCACGAGTTTCTTCCACAGCTTGCCTTGCTCGTCGGCGGTCAGCTCGCGACGCGCGGCCAGCGTTTGGGCCGTCTCCGAATCCTCCTGCTCGCTGCGCGTTTTCGCCTGCCGGTATTGCCTCTCCACCTGCTCCGCTTCCTCCTCGCCCTGCCGCAGCAGGATTTCCAAAAACTGTTGGCGATAATTCACCACGAGCCGCAGCCGGTCGCGCTCCTGACACCAGGTCCGCAGGCGTTGAAAAAGGCCCGCCTGCAAACTGTCCACCCTGGTCTTGTCGATGGTGTAGGCCGCTTCCAGTTCGGCCAAACGCGCCGGCGCCGCGTCCACCAGCGCTCTCGACGCAACGAGGTTCCGTCCGCAAGGCGCGGAAGGACTCCGGCATTTACGCGAACGCGGCCAGCCGTTACCTTCCGCACCAATGAGCCGCGCAAAAAAAGTCGTCGCCCGGATTCTCGCAGGCAGTTCCGATGCGAACCTAGCCTTCGACGATCTGTGTTTCGTCCTGGAACGCGCCGGGTTCACCCGCCGCACTGGCAAAGGCAGCCATACCCTTTTCTTCAAAGTCGGCATCGAAGAAATCCTCAACCTGCAACCCAAGGGCAGCCAGGCCAAACCCTACCAAGCGAAGCAAGTCCGGGAACTCATCCTCAACTACCAACTGGAGATCGACTGATATGCGCTACGAACTCATCATCTACTGGAGCCGAGCCGACGAGTGTTTCGTCGTCGAAGTCCCCGAACTGGCCGGCTGCATGGCCGACGGCACGACCTATCAGGAAGCCGTCACCCACGCGCAACTCGTCATCGAGCAATGGCTGGAAACCGCCCGCGAACTCGGCCGCCCCATCCCGGAGCCACGCGGCAAGCTCGCTTACGCTTGAGGAGCAAGGCGACAGCGAGATTCTAAGACTGACCCGAATGGCACTTAAATAAGACCGAAATGGGATGGGGTTTTCGGGTATTGATCGAAAGAGTCCAAGGGATGTTTCCGGTCAGGATCGGAGAACGGCATGGCGATGAAAACACCCTTCTTTTCCGCGTTTGGACCGCTCCTCTT